>NZ_CP031188.1:1905000-2505000 GCF_003344925.1 Flavobacterium arcticum
AATCGCTGGTAAAGAGTGGTTCATTACAAGCGCCACAAGTATAAGTTCCTTTTTCAAAATGTAAGTTATATTCACCTGAATGTGGAAGTTCTGTTCCTTTTTGACGTAATACTTTATAGCGCTCAGTACCTAATTGTTCTTTCCATTCAGTTTCTGTTTTTTCGATAGTGTAGCTTTTCATATGGATTTCCTTATTTTTTAGTTTTGGCAGGTATAAATTTAATAGATATAGAGTTTGTACAAAAACGTTCGCCTGTAGTTTCTTTAGGTCCATCATCAAAGACATGACCTAAATGACTTCCACATTTTGCACACATTACCTCAGTACGATTCATTCCATAACTTTTATCATGTTCATATACTACCGCTCCTTTTATAGCTTGATCAAAGGAAGGCCATCCGCAATGTGAGTCAAATTTTGTATCTGATTTGAATAGCGGATTACCACATGCAGCACAAACGTAAACTCCATTTTCAAAAAAATTATTATACTCACCTGTATGTGGTCGTTCGGTAGCTTTATTCCGTAAAATATCATACTGCTCAGGAGTTAATTCTGCTTGCCATTCAGCATCCGTTTTATAAACTTCAAAATTTCTGTTTTTTGCCATATCATTTTTTTTAGTTATGGGCTTCACTTCCTGTTTTATTTTTTTTTTATTTTCCTGTCCTTGGCAAGCTGTTAAGGAAAATAGGATAACTAATATCAATACTTTTTTCATAGCTGCAAAAATTTTATTATTTCATGAATTACTTTATCATCACCAAGAATTTTGCGATGCCCAAGTCCTTCGGTTATTATTAATTCTGAATTCTTCAAATTCTTATGTATATGATGGGCTGCAGTAACAGGTACATCATTATCATTTTTATCATGAATAATGATTGCTGGTATATTTACCTCTTTAGCTGCTATATAGGCAGAATAACTATTAATAGTCGTATCGAATTTTTTTTCGAATAGCTGTATCATTATTTTGGAAGTTGCAATATTCATGCCCAACTTATTTGTAAAATCATTCATAATATCTTCTATGATATCACCACTCCCAATAGTAACTGCTTTTTTTACTTTAAGTCCTTGCTTTATAGCATTTAGTAAAGCCATAGCTCCTAAAGAGTGTCCAATTGCATATTCAAATGGACCATATTTTTTATCTAGCTCATGTATACTAGCAATAAACTCAGTCATATCACTGGTTTTACCTGTCGATTTTCCATGTGCAGGTGCATCAAAGCTAATAGTACTACAGCCACTTTTTAATAATGCACCTGCTATAGACCAGAGTTGCGTACCTCGTCCACTCCAGCCATGTACTAATAGTACTTTTTTAGCACTTTCCCCTAAATGATATACTCTTATTTTCTTGTTTAATGAAGGTATTTCTAGATATTCCTGTTTACTTTCGCGCTCCATAGCTTCTTCTCTTTTTGGGAGTTTAAATTTCATGGGAGTAACAAAAAGTTTCATAGCATATTTAGCCGCTATTGTAGGAGATAACGTTTGCAAAATTTTACCACTAACTATAATTGGTTTAGGGATTTCTGTAGATTGTCGCTTTGTTTTATTTTTCTTTGACATTGTATTCGTTTAATTAAAATTGAAGTTACTGGTTTTTTCTTATTTTTGAGCGTATTAACTATATTTTAACCTAGATAATTTATGAGATCTATAGATAATTATTTTCTCACTAAAGAAGAACCAATAAAGGGATGTTTACTGTTTTTAAGAGATTACATTATTAATTTTGACAAAGCTATTACAGAAGAATTAAAATATGGTATGCCTTTTTATCTTTATAATGGTAAAATGTGTTGTTACCTGTGGATACATAAAAAACATGGTTTACCTTATATAGGTATCGTAGAAGGAGGTAGAGTTATTCATGATAATCTTTTGACTGAAAAACGTGCCAGAATGAAAATACTATTAATAAACCCTGAAGAAGATATTGATATTGAAGTTATTAATAATGTTTTAACCCAAATGGTTAATTTATATCGCTAAAATTGTTAAATGTATTATGTTAAATTTAGAATTATATTAGCTTTATTTTTGAATTGCATATGGAATGAATTTAGTAATTTTGAACGAAATTTAACATAAACTGCCTTATGAATAAAAGTGTAATAATTATCTCGTGTGTCTTATTTTTACTAATAATTTCTTGTACAACAAATCCGTTTACGGGTAAAAAAGACCTTAATTTTGTTTCAAATAGCGAGCTATTTCCTACAGCCTTTCAACAATATGACGAGTTTTTAACTGAAAATAAAGTTGTTAAAGGCACTTCACAGTCAGCTATGGTAGTTAGCGTAGGGCAAAAAATAAAAAATGCTGCTGAGAAATACCTTAATGCAAAAGGATATAAAGGTTACTTAGATGGTTATGCTTGGGAGTATAACTTAGTTCAAGACCCTGCTGTGAATGCGTGGTGTATGCCAGGGGGTAAAATAGTAGTATATACAGGTATATTACCTATTACTCAAAATGAGGCAGGTTTGGCAACAGTATTAGGGCACGAAGTAGCACACGCACTTGTAAATCATGGTGCACAGCGTATGAGTGCGAGTACTATACAACAGCTTGGTGCTACAGGTGTTGCAGCAGCTACATCAGGACAAAGTACAACAGCACAACAACTGTATCAGCAAGCTTATGGCGTTACTACCCAATATGGGGCGATGTTACCTTTTAGCAGAAAACATGAAAATGAAGCTGATGAAATAGGGCTTATTCTTATGGCTATTGCAGGTTATAATCCAGAGCAGGCTATAGCATTTTGGCAACGTATGGATGCTAATTCAGGAGGAAGCGCACCGCCAGAATTTTTAAGTACTCACCCGTCAAGCAATACAAGAATAAATAATATAAAATCACAAATACCTAATGCAAAAGCCGAAGCGGCTAAATTTGGTGTTAAGTTTTAAATTTAAGTTTACTTTTTTAAGCTGAGTTTTAATTTTAAGAATTATACATATATTAGCTGTCCTGCAAGGGCAGCTTTTTTTATTTAAACCAAACAACTATGCCACAACTGGAAAAAGGAAGTAAAAAACTTCTAAACGCATGGGCCTTTTATGACTGGGCCAACTCTGTATATAGTCTTGTTATCGCTTCGGCAGTTTTCCCTATTTTTTATGATGCTATTTTTCCTGACGGGCAAACACATGTAGCTGTTTTTGGTACTTCTGTAAAAGCTACTGCATTAATTAGTTTTGTTACTGCATTTGCATTTTTGCTTGTCGCTTTTATATCGCCTTTACTTTCGGGTATTGCCGATTATTCAGGTAATAAAAAAGTGTTTTTAAAACTGTTTTGTTATTTAGGAGCATTATCATGTATAGGTCTATATTGGTTTAGTCTCGAAAATATATATTGGAGTCTAGTATGTTACTTTTTTGGGTTGGTTGGTTTTTGGGGTAGTTTGGTTTTTTATAATTCCTACTTGCCAGATGTTGCATTCCCAAATCAACAAGATGCCATTAGTGCCAAAGGCTATTCAATGGGCTATATAGGCAGTGTATTTTTATTGATATTTAATTTAGCAATGGTTATGTCTCCTAGCACTTTTGGTATAGAAGAAGTTGAAGGGTTAGAGCATCCTGCTATACGAGCCATGCGTATCTCTTTTGTATCAGTAGGGGTATGGTGGATACTTTTTAGTCAATATACATACTACTATCTACCAAAAGGAAATAAAAAAAATAAGGTTACTCGCGATGTTATGCTTAATGGTTTTAGAGAACTGAGAAAAGTATGGGGCGAGTTAAGTTTAAATATTACCTTAAAACGTTATTTAGGAGCTTTTTTTGTTTATAGTATGGCGGTACAAACCGTTATGCTGGTAGCTACTTATTTTGGTGCAGAAGAAATTGCTTGGGGCGATGACGGAGGAAAACAAATGGGACTTATAGTAAGTATATTGCTTATACAATTAGTTGCTGTAGCTGGAGCAACTATTACATCTCGATTATCAGCAAAATACGGTAATATAAAAACACTAATAAGCATTAATATTATTTGGGCAATAATATGTGTTTGTGCTTTTTTTGTAACACTACCTATACACTTTTATATTACGGCAGGTTTTGTAGGGCTTGTTATGGGAGGTATTCAGTCGCTTTCGCGTTCTACTTATTCTAAATTTTTACCCGAAACAAAAGATACAGCTTCTTTTTTTAGTTTTTATGATGTTACAGAAAAGATAGGTATCGTTATAGGAATGCTACTTTATGGAGCAATAGACCAAATTTTTGGCAGTATGCGATATTCGATAATATTTCTTACACTGTTTTTTATTATTGGTGTTTTTCTTTTAAGAAGAGTGTTAAAAAAATCTTAGAGTTTAAATATATTCTATTATATTTGAATATTGAAAATATAAATGATAGTTATGAAAAGAATAAAGAGTTTATCTACATTATTAGTATTAATAGTTACACTAGGTTTTATATCTTGTGATACAGAGCCTGTAGATCCTGTATTTTTAGATTATGAGCCAGAAGTAGAAGAACCAGCATCATTTCAGGTAGATTTTAGCGAACAAACTTATCAAGCTACTACAACTACAGTAGTTATGGAGAATGGTATAACGACTATTGCTGCCGTAAGAGCTTCAGACGGTGCTGTTTTTACACTTGTTGTTCCTGGTACTACCGCGGGAACTTATAGTGCCTCAGTTATAGCATATGCTCCTGGAATTTCAGGAAACCAGTATACTAATATGGATGGTACTAATATATCAGGTGCTGTCACATTTACAGCAGTAAATACTACAAATAACACTATAAGTGGTACATTCAGTTTTACAGGTTATTGGTCTGATGCTTCCGAAAACCTTCCTTCAGTAGAGTTTACCAATGGTATTTTTATAAACTTACCTTTTACAAGTGATACTGATCCAAACCCTAACCCTGGAAATTCTTCTTTTAGTGTAGATATAGATGATGAAACATATATAGCAGATAATTATGCTGGCACAATAGGAAATGGGCTAATAAGTATAGGTGGAACAAGAGGTACATCTGGCGAATATGTAGCCTTGGTAATAAATGCTACAACTGTAGGTACATATAGCAACGAAGATTTATTTTTTGGCTATTCATCTGATGGTGATGAAGATAATGTATATTCTAATATAGATTTTGGAGGTGGAGAAAATGATGCTCAGCTTACAATTACTCAAATAGATGAAGCGAATCAAACTATCTCAGGTACTTTTAGTTTTACAGGATATTTAGGAGGTAATTCTAAATCATTTACAAATGGTCAATTTACTAATATACCTTATACCACAGGTCAAGGTACTGATGAAAGTGAATTCATGGCAACTGTAGATGGTGTAGCTGTTGATTATATTGATGACCTTCTTGTAGGTACTGTTAATAATCAAGTTACTATAGCTGGTGTAGGCGCAGACCATGAAATAAATCTTTTTATAGGTACATTAGGTGTTGGTGTTTATTCTATTCCTGGTGATAATTTCAGTGCACCAACTGCTTCTTATACTGATGATAACGATGTCGAGTATAATGCAGTTTCAGGTACATTAACAATTACAGAAAAAGCAGGTGGTTGGGTATCTGGTACATTTGAATATACTGTACAAGATGAGGCTGGTAATAATGTACATACTGTAACAAACGGTACGTTTAACGTTGAATATTAGTAAATAATATTATATGAGATAAAAATCCGCCTATTGGCGGATTTTTTTATTGGCATAATCATTGTCTGATACTACTCGTAAAAATAGAGCGAAACATTGTTTTTTGCTGATATATAGGGAGATAAATAAATTGCTGAATGGCATTTAGGTATTGCCTTATAAATGTTTAATGACAAAATGACTTTAAATTAAGATGTCTGATAAAAAAATATTAAATATTGACAGTCTGTCACTTCAGGAGTTGGATACCGATGCAGAATTAATTCCGTTAATGACACCCGAAGATGAAGAGGAAATGAATAATGAGGTACTGCCCGAAACTTTACCTATATTACCATTGCGTAATATGGTGCTGTTCCCTGGGGTGGTAATACCTATTACGGCAGGTAGAGACAAGTCGATAAAACTGATAAATGATGCCAATGCAGGCGGTAAAATAATTGGAGTAGTATCGCAAAAAGACGAAAGTGTAGAAGAACCTACAGCAGCCGATATAAATACTGTAGGTACAGTAGCACGCATATTACGCGTGCTAAAAATGCCTGATGGGAACACTACTGTAATTATTCAGGGGAAAAAACGTTTCGAAATAGATACTGTTACAACAGAACAGCCTTATTTAATGGCAACCATTAATGAGGTTAGCGAAACAAAGCCCGAAAAAACTGATGTAGAGTTTACTACAATTATAGAGTCGATAAAAGACTTAGCAATACAAATAATAAAAGAAAGCCCTAATATTCCTACCGAGGCTACTTTTGCTATTAAAAATATAGAGAGCGAATCGTTTCTTGTCAATTTTGTGTCATCAAACATGAACCTTACAGTTGCAGAGAAACAAGGATTACTTGTGAAAAATGACCTTAAAGCTCGCGCTTTAGAAACCTTACGCCATATGAATCTTGAGCTGCAAAAATTGGAGCTTAAGAATGATATACAAAGTAAAGTACGTTTTGACCTTGACCAACAACAGAAAGAATACTTTTTGCATCAGCAAATGAAAACTATTCAGGAAGAACTGGGTGGTGTGTCGCATGATCAAGAGATTGAGGAAATGCGTAAAAAAGGTAAGGGTAAAAAATGGAATGATAAAACAAAATCTCATTTCGAGAAGGAGCTTTCTAAGTTACAGCGCATGAATCCGCAAGTAGCAGAATATGCAACACAACGAAATTACCTAGAGCTGATGCTCGATTTACCTTGGGGTACTTTTTCTAAAGATAAGTTTGACTTAAAGCGTGCCGAAAAAGTATTACATAGAGATCATTATGGTCTTGATGATGTTAAACGTCGAATTATAGAATATCTTGCTGTATTAAAGCTACGTAACGATATGAAATCGCCTATATTATGTCTTTATGGGCCACCAGGTGTGGGTAAAACATCAATAGGTAAATCTGTAGCCGAAGCATTAGGTAGAGAGTATATCCGTATTTCACTAGGCGGACTTCGTGATGAAGCAGAAATAAGAGGACATAGAAAGACCTATATAGGTGCTATGCCAGGTAGAATTATACAAAGTATTAAAAAAGCAGGTACGTCTAACCCTGTTTTTGTGCTGGATGAAATAGATAAACTATCAAGCGGTCATAATGGCGACCCATCATCTGCACTACTTGAAGTATTAGACCCTGAACAAAATTCGGAGTTTTATGATAATTTCCTAGAGCTTGGTTTCGACCTTTCTAAAGTAATGTTTATTGCTACATCAAATAATATGTCAACCATACAGCCTGCGCTTCGCGACAGAATGGAAATTATTAATATGACGGGCTATACTATAGAAGAAAAAACAGAAATAGCGAAGAAACATTTATTGCCAAAACAAATAAGAGAACATGGACTTACTACAAAAGATATTAGTGTTGGTAAAAAACAGCTCGAAAAAATAATTATAGGTTATACGCGTGAGTCGGGGGTGCGAGGGCTTGAAAAACAAATAGCCAAAATGATACGCCACATTGCAAAAGCTATAGCAATGGAAGAAGAATATAATGTTAAGGTGACTGATGCAGATGTTATAGAAGCTCTTGGTGCACCTAAAATGGAGCGTGATAAGTATGAAAACAACGATGTTGCAGGAGTAGTAACTGGGTTAGCATGGACAAGTGTTGGTGGTGATATTCTCTTTATAGAATCTATACTTTCTAAAGGTAAAGGTACTATGACCATGACGGGTAACTTAGGTACTGTTATGAAAGAGTCAGCCACTATAGCATTAGAGTATATTAAAGCTAATGCAGAATCATTAGGTATAAGTCCAGAGGTTGTGTCTAGCTATAATGTACACATACACGTGCCAGAAGGCGCTACACCAAAAGATGGACCTAGCGCAGGTGTTGCTATGCTTACTTCATTAGTATCATCGTTCACTCAAAAGAGGGTTAAAAAGCAAATGGCAATGACGGGCGAAATAACTCTTAGAGGTAAGGTATTACCTGTTGGTGGAATTAAAGAAAAAATATTGGCTGCAAAGCGAGCTAATATTAAAGAGATATTATTGTGCGAAGATAATAAGCGCGATATTGATGAAATTAAAGAAGAATACTTACAAGGACTTACTTTTCATTATGTGAAAGAGATGAGCGATGTAATAAAGTATGCTATAACCGATGAACCGGTAAAGAATGCTAAAACACTGTAAAGTGTTTATACAATTTAATGTGTAAAACGGCTAAAATTTATTAGCCGTTTTTTTATATAAAAAATAATATCTTCGCACCTGCGTTATAGTATGCACAAAACGTATGTAACAACAATGTTTAAAAACGGTTATCTTTATCTTCTTTTGTTTACTAGTACTTTGTCTTTTAGTCAGATAGGGGGGAAGTCTACTTACCAGTTTTTGAGCCTTGTTACCTCTCCGCGTCAAGCAGCACTAGGCGGAAAACTTATTACACTTCATGATTATGATGTAAATCAGGCAATATATAACCCTGCAACTATAAATCCTGAGATGGATAATCATCTTTCTGTAAACTATGGTAGTTATTTTGGCGAGGTTACTTATGGTACAGCAGCTTATGCTTATACCTACGATAGACACGTACAAACTTTTCATGCTGGAGTAAGCTATGTAAACTATGGTACTTTTGAAGGACGAGATGAAGCAGGACTATTAACAGGTGATTTTACAGGAAGCGAAATAGCACTTTCTTTTGGTTATGCCTATAATATACCATGGACAGATATTTATGTAGGAGCTAATGCCAAAATGATATCTTCTACATTAGAGAGTTATAATTCTTTCGGAGGAGCTATAGACTTAGGAGCATTATACATAGATGAAGATAATGATATTAATATCGCTCTTGCTATACGTAATGTGGGTACACAGTTTACTACTTATGCAGGACTTCAAGAGAAATTACCGTTAGAAATTATAGCAGGTATATCGCAAGAAGTAGAAAATGTACCAATACGTTGGCACATAACCTTAGAGAACTTACAGCAATGGAATATTGCTTTTTCTAATCCAAACCGAGCAGAACAAAGTATAGATGGTAGCACCGAGGAAGAAAAAGTATCTTTTGTAAATAATGCTTTGCGTCACCTTATTATGGGTGCAGAACTTTTCCCTGGGAAGAGTTTTAATCTTAGAGTAGGTTATAATTTTAGAAGAGGAGAAGAGTTACGAATAGAAGAACAACGAAATTTTTCGGGCATCTCTGTTGGTATGGGATTACGATTTAATAATATGCGATTTGATTATTCTTATTCTAGATATACGCTTGCTGCTAATACTAGCTTATTCGGATTAATGATAAACCTTCAATAAAGATAGTTTTGGATAAAAAAATTACTATTGCCATAGACGGCTTTTCTTCTACAGGAAAAAGTACTCTTGCTAAGCAACTAGCAAAACACCTTGGTTATGTATATGTAGATACTGGTGCTATGTATCGTGCTGTTACTTACTATGCCATGCAAAAAGGATATATAGATGATACTCATTTTGATAAAACAGCATTAATAAAAGACTTACCAAATATTAATCTTCGTTTTTCTTTTAATTCTGAATTGGGTTTTGCCGAAATGTATCTTAATGGTGAAAATGTAGAAAAAGTAATACGCACACTAGAGGTTTCTAATAAAGTGAGCCGTGTTGCCGAAGTATCTGAAGTAAGAGCGAAATTAGTGGAACAACAGCAAGAAATGGGAGCTGATAAAGGAGTTGTTATGGATGGTCGCGACATAGGTACTGTTGTGTTCCCTAATGCAGAGTTAAAGCTCTATATGACGGCTAGTGCTATAACCCGTGCACAAAGGCGCTATGATGAGCTTATAGCAAAAGGAGATACTGTAACTTATGAGCAGGTGTTAAAAAATGTAGAAGAGCGCGATCGTATAGATTCTAGTAGAGAAGATTCTCCATTAGTAAAAGCAGATGATGCGATAGCAATAGATAACTCTAAACTTACAATACAAGAACAATTTGACAAAGTACTGCGACTTGTTGCGGATGTATGCTAAACTTTTAACGCATCATTACTTTAAAAATCAAATTTTATTGATAGTTTTACCACCGTTAATAAAACGTTAATTTAACTATAGCTTTTTATGGGGATTAAAAACCGCCTCGTTGCCATGAGTTTTCTTCAGTTTTTTGTATGGGGAGCTTGGCTTATAACCATTGCTAATTACTGGTTCGGTACAAAACAATGGGAAGGCACTCAGTTTGGTTTAGTGTTTGGCACTATGGGTATTGCTTCTATATTTATGCCTACGCTTACAGGTATTATAGCCGACAGATGGGTAAATGCCGAGAAACTTTATGGAATACTACATCTTTTATATGCAGCGATATTATTTTACCTTCCGCAGGTAAATGATCCTACTACTTTTATATATATAATGCTTGTAGCCATGTGTTTTTATATGCCTACTATTGCACTTAGCAATTCTATATCTTATAATGCACTCAAAAATAATGATTATGATGTAGTAAAATCTTTTCCACCCATACGAGTTTGGGGTACTATAGGTTTTATTGCAGCTATGTGGATTACTAACTTAACAGGTAATAAAGCTACTGATTATCAATTTTACATTGCTGGGCTTGCTGCTATAGGGTTAGGGTTATATGCCTTTACCTTACCAAAATGTAAACCACAGAATACTAAAACTGATGCTTCGTTATCTGAAGCATTAGGCTTAGAAGCATTTAAACTTTTTGGGGTATATAAAATAGCTTTGTTTTTAATATTCTCTATGTTTCTTGGGGCAGCCTTACAGCTAACCAATGCTTATGGCGATGTTTTTTTAGATGAATTTAAATTTTTCCCTAAATATGCTGATTCTTTTGTAGTAGAATATTCTACTATTATAATGTCTATATCTCAAGTATCAGAAACCTTGTTTATACTTGCTATTCCTTTTTTCTTAAAGCGCTTTGGTATTAAGCAAGTAATGCTTATTAGTATGTTAGCTTGGGTATTACGCTTTGCGTTATTTGCTTATGGCGACCCTGTTACAGGATTGTGGATGATTGTACTTTCATGTGTTGTATATGGCATGGCTTTCGATTTTTTCAATATTTCTGGCTCACTATTTATAGAAACAACTACTTCTGCTAAAATCCGTTCTTCGGCGCAAGGTTTATTTATGATGATGACCAATGGTTTTGGAGCGATATTAGGAAGTTTTACGTCAGGATGGATGATTGATAAATATTTTACTAAATCATTTACTAGTACAGAAAATTTATCTCAATTTTTAGAAACAGAAACTTCAAACCCAAAAATGCTTGAATTTGTAAAAGAAAATGGTGTTGAGGTTGCCGCAG
This sequence comes from Flavobacterium arcticum, assembly GCF_003344925.1. Lineage (NCBI taxonomy): Bacteria > Pseudomonadati > Bacteroidota > Flavobacteriia > Flavobacteriales > Flavobacteriaceae > Flavobacterium > Flavobacterium arcticum. The sequence goes on from NZ_CP031188.1 coordinate 1,916,458, forward strand.
ATGGTACTTTTAGTAATGTGATAATGATGAAAGACTGGCACAATATATGGTTGTCGTTTGCACTATATGCTTTGGTAATCGCTATTGCGTTTGCTATATTGTTTAAACATAAACACGATCCTAAAGCTGTAGAGGCTGTTAGTCATTAATTATAATTAGTTGTTCAAAAACAGTACGCCCGAAGCATTTGCTTCGGGCGTACTGTTTTTAGGTTCGCTATTAATTAACTAGCGTATCATAGAAAAGTGTCCTTTATATTCTTTACCATTTTCGCGTATTACTATAAACCAATAATCGGTAGATGGGAGGCGCGCTCCATTATATGTTCCGTCCCAACCGTTACTGTTAGCGCCAAAACCTGTTATTATTTTGCCATAACGATCAAAAATATACACATACATATTAGGTTCTACGGTAGAAAATTTTATGCGCCATGTCTCATTTACACCATCGCCGTTTGGAGTGAAAAATTTAGGATAGGTTAGCAAGAATGTTTCTTCGGTATCTATTCCGCAATTATACTTGTCGCGCACATATACATTATATTGCCCAGGCTCTAATCCTGTAAAAGTATTGCTGTCCTGATAGGTTATCCCATTTAATGAATATTCAAAATCTTCTGCACCTGTAGTGTTTTCCAGTATAACGGTTATCACGTTATCATTATCAGTCCAGTCTTCAATGTTAACTTCGCTTATTTGTGGTGCTTGCGAGTTTACTACAGTTATTGTTTTGCTGGTTTCGCACCCATATTGGTTTGTTACGGTTACAGTATATTCTCCTTCTTCAATAACGGTTATACTTCGTGTTTCGGCTCCATTAGACCATGAATAACTATCATAACCAGCATCGGCAGTAACCATTATATTTTCGTCTTCGCAAGCCGACCATATTTCTTTCATTTGTAATTCGGGTATAGCACGTACAATTATTTTAAAAGATGTTAGGGCTATACATTCTTCATTATCATTATACACAACTCGTGCAAAAATTTGTGCTATTCCTATGCTTGCGGTATAATCATTAGGTATGGGATTAATACCAAGATCGGCATCATTATAAGAATTATGGTAAGTTAGTGTAACATCATCAAGACTTTGCCCGTCAAGTATAGTATTATTATGTTCACTTAGGTCAAACGTTTCGATAGTATCGTCATTTTCGTCACACACTTCAATATCAGATGGAGCTGTTGCAGTTACTAACGAAGGAAGATCGGCTACATTAAAAGGTTGTGTGTCAAAATTTCCGCAGGGGTCATCTACTCGTACTTCATAAATTGCCGATTCGAGCCCCGCAAATATATTGTTAGTACCATTATCAATTAAAAAACTAGTATCACCGTTTTTACTAATTATTTTATAAGTAAGAGGTTCTACACCAACGGCTGTTATTTCTACATCAGCAACATCGCCAGAGCAGGTAAGACTTTTTATATTAGTTATATTTAGATCGTCATAAAATTCAAAATCATATAATATTTCAATACATGTTTTACTATCTACACCACTACCAAAAGAGCGAAATGATTTAATAATTCTAAAACTACCAGTATTAATTAGGTTATATGTTGTAGTATTGTTTATTAACTCTAAAGAGTTTATAGTACCTAGATTACCTTCTTCATAGATAACATTTGATGTTGGATGCCCCCAAGTATCTGTATCAGGGTCAAGTAGTTTTTGTAGCCAAAATTTCACAAAGGCTACCCCGTTACTATTATGAGCTAGTGTAATATCAAATGCACCACAATGGCGCGTTTCTTGAATATTGTTAGATATTATTTCATACCCTGTAATAACTGCATTAGTGCTAAGATCTGTACTACAGTTGGTAGTGGCAGTAAAAGTGTAGTTTCCAGAAGTGAGGTTATCCATATATAAAGAGCCATCATCTGCAATATATTCAGAAACATCAAAAGGGATTGTTTCTTCAAACTCTGGTGGTGCTACTGTCATGGTTACTGTTGATAACGAATAACCACTAGTGAGCATTATAGATCCTTTGCCCTCTGTACAGTCTGGGCGGGTAAAGGATGACAGTCCAGATGCTGCAAATTCTGGTATTACAACTTCTATAGGGTATACATTACCGCAATCGTCTATTACTTCAAATTGATATGTTCCTGGAGGTAAGCCACCTACTTCTACATTATCATCGTCATTTATATAGTTTGAGAGGTCGTATAAAAGTGCTTCGTCAAAACCATTAGATACACTTGTTATACTACCTCCTACTAGTGCAAAATCGGCTACTACTATTTCAGTACTTCCTAAATTGTTTTCACAATCATTATTTCTTTCACTCGATATTGCTTCAATCTCTATGTCTTCAAGTTCTAATGTTATTGTGGTACTACGTCCACACCCATCATCAGATACTGTAAACTCATAAATACCATAGGGTACAGGGTTACCTTCTCCACCATAATCAGCATGGTTTTCAATAAAGGGTTCTGGATGTGCTGCATTAAAAGTATTGGGGTCAAATTCTTCAGGATGTTCAATAAAGACTATACTACAGGGACCTACATATTTATAGATATCAATTATTAAAAATTTTTCTCCACAACCAGCATCGTCAAACCCTGCAGTTACAGTAAGTTTTTGACGAACTAAATTATTAGGTTGTGTATATACTGTTCCGCAGTTATCTATAATTTCTAAATCGTAATAATAATCTGTATCATAATAAAAAGGTATTATTTGTTCGATACTAAAGCCTAAAGGGTCGCCAGTAGCTGTTTGAATATATATTATTGGGTCTCCTCCTCCTACAGGGTAAACGGTATAAGTAACAGATAATGGTATTGCTAGTGGTATGTCTGGGTTTTCTGGGCTTACATTATGACTAGCAGTTATAAGGTCGCATGCAGGTAATTCGGTATCAGGGAAACCTGTGGCACTTATTATCATGACAGGCTCAGTAGATAATAGTGTGTGTGCCTTAACAATACCTTCGCCACAATTGTCTATAACTCTTACAGTATAAGTACCTGCGGGTAGGTTCTCAAATATATTAGATGTTTGAGCGCCTGCAGTAGTAGGGCCTGTAAGTATTTCATAGGTTTGCGGGTTACCCTGTGTTACATTTATAGTAATAACTCCATCATCGCCACAAACGGTGCTACTACTTATTACATTATATAATAATGGGCTGGTTTCGTCTTCAATAATTACTTCTTCTTGATCAGTATTAGTATTGCCATTATTGGTTTGTGTGGCAATAACAAGATAAGTACCATCTGTTAAGCTAGTAACACTAGGGGTAGTATTATTATATATAGGCGTTGTAGTGTTGGGTAATAAAAATACTTGATAATTAACGGGTGGAGTATCTGCCGCATTGGCTACAGTAAAAGATAATTGTCCGTTTCCTGGACAGGTTTCATTAGTAACAGTAACAGAAAGGTTAAAATCTTGCGCATTAATGGTATAGCAAGGTAAAAAAGCCAATAGGAGAATAGTACATAGCTTGTATAGCCTATATGCACGATCTTTTGATGATCCTGTTGGTAAGTTAAATAATGTCATAGCAAAAATTAAGTTTATTAGCTTAATTTCAAGTTTTTTTCCAGTGGACTAATGTAATTAAAAAAAATTACATAAATACTATGTTAATTTATTTAGAATTAAAAGTTAGATATTTAGCCTTTAATAACTTACAAACAAATATGAAACTATTATAATAAGTAAAAGGTGAGATATTTGTTTGTAAATCAAAAAAATAGTATTATTTTTGCACTCCTTTTGGCAGATACGGTTTCCATTAGGGGTTAAATATTTTATGTAAAACACTTCTGTTGTTTTCTTGCTGCTAACGAAACCTAAGAACAACACAGAATACAAATTTTATATCAGCAATGTCTGAAGAAACAAAAACACAAGAAGAATTTTTAGCAGAATTTAACTGGCATAACTTCGAAGAAGGTATTGATCCAGTAGATTCAACTCACCTGAAAGAATTCGAAGATCTAGTTGAAAAAACTTTTATTGACACTGACAGTGATGAGGTAGTTGATGGTACTGTTGTAAGAATTACTGACAGAGATGCTATTGTAGATATTAACGCAAAATCGGAAGGTGTAATATCACTTAACGAATTCCGTTACAATCCAGGTCTTAAAGTTGGAGATAAAGTAGAAGTACTTATAGATATTCGTGAAGATAAGTCAGGGCAACTTGTACTTTCTCACAAAAAAGCACGTACTATTAAGGCGTGGGATAGAGTTATCAGTGCTAACGAAACAGGAGAAATCGTTAATGGTTTTGTAAAATGCAGAACTAAAGGTGGTATGATCGTTGACGTATTTGGTATTGAAGCATTCCTTCCAGGTTCTCAAATAGATGTTAAGCCTATTAGAGATTACGACCAGTATGTAAATAAAACTATGGAATTCAAAGTTGTGAAAATCAACCATGAATTTAAAAATGTAGTAGTTTCTCATAAAGCGCTTATTGAAGCTGATATCGAGATACAGAAAAAAGAAATTATTGGGCAGCTTGAAAAAGGACAAGTACTTGAAGGTGTTGTTAAAAACATTACTTCTTATGGTGTGTTTATTGACCTTGGAGGTGTTGATGGACTTATCCACATTACTGACCTTTCTTGGAGTCGTATTAACCACCCAAGTGAAGTTCTTGAGCTTGACCAAAAACTTAATGTTGTTATTCTTGACTTTGATGACGAGAAAACAAGAATTCAACTGGGTCTTAAACAACTTAACGCTCACCCATGGGATGCACTAGATGCTAACCTAGCTGTTGGTGATAAAGTTAAAGGTAAAGTAGTTGTGATTGCAGATTACGGTGCATTTATCGAAGTTGCTGAAGGTGTTGAAGGTCTTATCCACGTTTCTGAAATGTCTTGGTCTACTCACTTAAGATCTGCACAAGATTTTGTGAAAGTAGGAGATGAGGTAGAAGCTCAAATACTTACTCTAGACAGAGATGACCGTAAGATGTCATTAGGTATCAAACAACTTTCTCAAGATCCTTGGACTGATATTACTACTAAATATCCTGTAGGTTCTAAACATTCAGGTATTGTAAGAAACTTTACAAACTTTGGTATATTCGTAGAGCTAGAAGAAGGTATCGATGGATTAATTTACATCTCTGACCTTTCTTGGACTAAGAAAATTAAACACCCAAGTGAATTTGTAAATGTTGGTGATAGTCTAGATGTTGTAGTTCTTGAACTTGATGTTGACGGACGTAAACTATCTCTTGGTCACAAACAAACTCAGGCTAACCCTTGGGATAAGTATGAAGACTCTTTCGGTTTAGGTACTGTACATAACGGAACTATAGCTGAGATTGTTGATAAAGGTGCTACTGTTGAATTTAACGAAGATATTGTTGCGTTTATACCAACAAGACACTTAGAGAAAGAAGACGGTAAAAAACTTAAGAAAGATGATGTTGCTGACTTCAAAGTAATCGAATTCAATAAAGAATTTAAAAGAGTAGTTGCTTCGCATACTGCAACTTTTAAAGATGAAGAAGTTAAAAATGTTAAGGCTGCACAAGAGTCTAACAGCAATGCAAACAACGCAGAGAAAACCACTCTTGGTGATATCGATGCACTTGCAGCATTAAAAGAAAAAATGGAAAAAGGAGGTAACTAATCCTAATTCATTTTTAGATATAAAGAAGCCCTCACAATTGTGAGGGCTTTTTGTTTATATTTCTTTAAATTTTAAAGAAGTAAGAATATTGTGTAACAATCTGTACGAACAAGTGTCTTTATATAGTTGTATTAAGAATTTAAAAAATTAAGATATATGAGGACTATAATTTACTTAGCATTAATTGTAATACTATCAGGTTGTTCAAGTCAGGATAAGCTACCTGTTTTAAAAACAACTTTAAAAGTTATTAGTATAAAAGAAGGTAATGAAGTTCATGATAAAGTATGGACAATATCACCAGAAGTTGAATTAGATGAGTTTATAACTCGCAAATTTAAGGGTGAAAAAAAAGTGAGTTTTATTTCAGATATTGATACACTTACTTTTGATGTAACACCAAATAATAACTATGATTTTGTAATTCAATATAAAAATGAAAAAGCATTTACACGAATAAATACAGATATTTTAAAAGAAGCATCTATACCTCAAAAAAGAATATTGGAATATTATTATGATGATAAGAGTAGGAAATCTATAACAGATACTATTGCTTTTACTTTAGGTAGTGACCATGGAATTCATTTAAGGGGTAAAATTAATAATTCTGAACCACTTGATTTTCTTTTTGATACAGGGGCAAATGCAATAGTAATTGTTTCTAAATTAATTGGAAATAAGGTTAATCTAGAGTTAGATGGGACAACGGAAAATGAAGGTTCAGATGGTTATGAAACAATTGCAACAAGTTCTTTTAACGAATTAAAAATTGCAAGTTTAAATTGGGATAATGTTGAACTTCTTTCTATAGATTATCAAGAACCAAATTTTGACGGCGTATTAGGATGGATAGCTTTTGAGAATAAAATATTGGAAATTGATTATGAAAAAAGTCTTTTAATTATACATAAATCAATCGTTACTATTCCTAAAGGTTATTCAAAAATTGAAACAAAAATGATTGGTAATGTTCCCTATATAAAAGGGACTATTAATGTTAAAGATAAAAAGAGTTCGGGCTGGTTTGAATACGATTCAGGGTCTAACGGAAGTTTTTCATTAAGTCAAAAATTTGCTTCAGAGAATGGTTTGAATGGTGCAATGGAAAAAGTTGGAACTTCTATTTCCTCAGGAAGTACTGGAATTGAATGGAAGTTAAACGATTTTATTTTGCCAAAACTGGAATTTAATGAATTTGAGCTTTTAAATGTACCATTAACTATTTATGAAAGAGATCCTGAAGGGATTGAACACAATGATATTTTAGGAAACAATTTGCTTAAACGATTTAATGCTATTATTGATTTACAAAATTTTCAAGTATATTTAAAGCCGAATCATTTGCTGGATTCAGAGTATTAATTTATATCCCCATAAGAGTTGAAAAATATATCCAATATGAATTACTTTTATATAATCATTATTCATATTCTTAAGCGAAGCTTACAATTATTTTTGCTAGTATTTAGTTTCGGAACGATAGGTCAAATTATACTCGAAAAAAGCGAAATGGAGAGGGGTATAAGTCTAATATTGATGAAAATTATTGCTATTACTCCTATTTTGATATTTTATTTTATAATGCTAAAAGATAGAATTGAAATTCGACGCAATCGAAATACAGAAATAGAAGAATAAAAAAAGCCTGCAAATGCAGGCTTTTTTATAATAAGTAGTGAAAAAACTATTCCTTTATTTTTATCTCAAACATTTTGTCCCAGTTTTTACCTGTTACAAAAATAGTTTTTGTTTTAGGGTTATAAGCTATACCATTCAGTACATCTAGTTTTGGGTGTTTAGTAACCAGTTTTTTTAATTGAGAGAAGTCAATTATAGCCTCAACAGCACCTGTAGTAGGGTTTATAACCGCTACAGCATCTTTTTGGTATACGTTACCATATATTTTACCCTCTATCCATTCTAGCTCGTTAACTGCTTTAATTTTACTGTTTTTAGTATATACATTTACATAATCGGCTTCTTCCATTGTCTCAGGGTCAAGTTTCCATATTTTTTCGGTACCATCACTTTGGTATAAGTACTTACCATCGTTAGTAAGTCCCCAGCCTTCAATTTTTTTAAAGTAAGTAAATTCCTTTATTTTTTCAAACGTGTCAGCACTGTATATGAACCCTGTAGTCTCTCTCCAAGTGAGCTGATATACTTTATTGTTAAGTACGGTAATACCTTCACCAAAGTATTTATTTTCCTGCTTTACTTCTTTATATACCTCTCCTGTTTTGTAGTTTACTTTGCGTAAGCTTGAGTGTTTGTACTGACCTGTACCTTCAAAAAGTGTATCGCGATAAAACTCTAAGCCTTGAGTGTAAGCGTGTATATCATGCGGGTAAGTATTTACAATTTCATATTGTAATAGTTTTGGCTCTATGCCAGATGTAAGCTCTATTCTGCCTTCAGTTTCGGCATTATTACCGTCATAAAAAACAAGAGCTTTCAGGTTTTGATAGCCAAATTTTTGCCCTTCTAATGATACTTTTAGTTTTTCGTTGCCTTTTACAGCACCTTCTCTTACATCATTTATATAATATACAACAGAGTCAATTTCTTTCTTTTTTTCGTTTACCAACGATAAATTAAGTGGATCTTGTGGCTGATATTGCTGTTTCATATCCGAAGTATCGATGCGAAATAAATTATTTTTATTTTTATCGTCATCGCCACATGATTGTAGTGCTACAGTCAACGAAATGAAAGCTAATGCTTTAAGTGTTTTCATAGTGTTATTAATAGTTAAGGCAATATACAATTGTATTTTCTAACACACAATTGCCTTGCAAAAATATAAAATTAATGTATCTTTGCATCGGCAAGTCCTACACGACCAGCTCCTGCAGAATCCTCCAGGGTGGGAACACAGCAAAGGTATGCGGTTGTAGCGGTGCGATGTAGGTCGCTTGCCACTTTTTTATTTAAATTATTATAGTCTCCCTAGCGGAGATTTTTTTATTTTTGGGCATTACGAAAACAGATAAAATGGAAAAAAAAGTAGTTTTAATTACAGGTGGCTCATCAGGTATTGGTAAATCGGTAGGCAACTTTTTACATGAAAAAGGATATACTGTTTATGGCACCAGCCGAAACCCTGACCGTGTTAAAGATTCTGTTTTTCCATTAGTAACTTTAGATGTGCGCAATGCCGAAAGTATTACTACTGCTGTAACAGAGGTTATAAAACGTTCTGGGCATATAGATGTACTTATTAATAATGCAGGAGTGGGTATTACAGGACCTCTTGAAGAAATACCTGCCGATGAGATTAAGAATAACTTTGAAACTAACCTATTTGGTCCTATAGCGGTAATGAAAGCCGTACTGCCTTATATGCGTACTCGTAAGTTCGGGTTAATTATAAATGTAACTTCTATAGCAGGTTATATGGGATTACCTTACAGGAGTGTGTATTCGGCTTCAAAAGGTGCATTAGAACTTATTACTGAAGCACTTCGTATGGAAGTAAAGTCTTTTGGCGTTACTATTAGTAATATAGCACCAGGTGATTTTGCAACTAATATAGCTAGTGGACGTTATCATGCTCCTTTAGTTAAAGGGTCACCTTATGAGACATCTTACGGAAATACGCTAGCAATGATGGATGAGCATGTAGATAGTGGTAGCAACCCTAATGAAATGGCAGAGGCTATATATGCTATAATGAAAAACCCTAACCCTAAAGTACATTATAAAGTAGGGGCTTTTATGCAAAAGTTTTCTATTGTACTGAAAAGGATTTTACCCGATAAGGTGTACGAAAAATTACTAATGAATCATTATAAATTGTAGTTTTGCAGTGATTTTATAACACAACGAAATTAAATACAACAACATGAAATTTTTTATTGATACAGCTAACCTTGATCAAATAAAGGAAGCACAAGAACTTGGAGTACTTGATGGTGTAACGACTAACCCATCGCTAATGGCGAAAGAAGGTATTACAGGAAGAAATAATATACTAAAGCATTATGTTGATATTTGCAATATTGTAGATGGCGATGTGAGTGCTGAGGTTAATGCTACCGATTATGAAGGTATGATAAAAGAAGGAGAGGAGCTTGCTGAACTACATGAACAGATAGTAGTAAAAATACCAATGACCAAAGATGGTATTAAAGCCTGTAAATATTTTACAGATAGAGATATTAGAACAAATGTAACATTAGTATTCTCGGCAGGGCAAGCATTACTAGCTGCTAAAGCGGGAGCTACTTATGTTTCTCCTTTTATTGGGCGTTTAGATGATATTTCTACAGATGGTTTAAGTCTTATTGATGAAATACGTCAGATATATGATAATTATGCTTTCGAAACTGAAATTCTTGCAGCGTCTGTGCGTCACACTATGCATATTGTAAACTGTGCTAAAATTGGTGCCGATGTTATGACAGGACCACTTTCGGCTATTACAGGGCTTTTAAAGCATCCACTTACCGATTCTGGACTTGCACAATTTATTGCTGATTACCAAAAAGGAAATCAATAATAACAAGCTCGTTATATAACTAAAAAGGCTACCATTTCGGTAGCTTTTTTTATTCAATAACCATTTCTTGAAGTCTTCGCCTGTAGTTTTCCAGTATTGTAGCTTTAAAGATAATACCATAATACCTGTTATCTTTAAGTATTGGTAAATAGTTAGTTTCTGAAGTCTCAAACTTATCCATAATCATTTCTACCGAATCTTCAATAGATACTGTTTCTACATTAGGCTTCATGAGTTCTTCTAGTTTACTATACTTTATTTTAAAGGGACTAAAAGCAATATGACGTATAATATTAAAATCGATAATACCAATCAGTCTGTTTTTTTCGTCAACTACCGCAAAAATACTTTGCTTAGTAGTTGATAGTAAATTGATAACATCATCTGGCTTGTGAGTAGTTGGTATTGTTTTGCCATCAGTATCTATCATAGCAAGCAAGTCGATACTCGATAGTATATTTTTATCTTTATCCCCTGTAAAAACCTGACCTTTATCGGCAAGATGTTTTACATCCATAGAGTGAATTTCAAACTGTTTTGATACAGCAAAACTTATAGATGAAACAATCATAAGCGGCACCATAAGGTTATAACCACCCGTTATTTCACCAATAAGGAATATAGCAGTAAGCGGAGCATGAAACAATCCGCTTAGTAGTCCTGCCATACCTACTATAGTAAAACTACTTACAGGTAAATCTTTAGCAAGTCCTACCATATGCAATAATTTTGCTACAAAAAAGCCTAGATAAGACCCTACAAAAAGCGATGGAGCAAAGTTACCACCATTACCGCCGCTAGAAAGCGTTAGTCCTGCTGCAAAAACCTTTAATAACATAGTAGCGCCAGCAAAAGCGAGCAATATCCACGCATTATCTTTAAAACCTTCTAGCAAGGTGTTGTTTAATAAATCTTCGGGGTGTGAGTTTGCTAATACCTTGATACTTTCATACCCTTCACCAAATAGGGTAGGCGACAAAAATATAAGAGCAGCCAATGGTAGTGCACCATAAAGTCCTTTTTGATAATCACCTTTTTTGAGGCGTGCAAAATAGCCTTCTACTTTTTGAAATTTTCGGGCATGATATACTGATATAAAACCACCGAGTATACCTAGTAAAATATAATAAGGAATATTATGATAATCGAAATCATGCTGCTGTTTGAAAGATAGTAATACTTCTTCATTAAGTACTATGGTAGACACAATAGCTCCCGTAGCAGCCGATATCATAATTGGTATAAACGCTGTTATAGAAACATCGGTAAGTACTACTTCTATGGCAAAAAGTACTCCGGCAATAGGCGCGTTAAACGCTGCTGCAATACCCGCAGCCACACCACAAGCAAGTAATAGTATTCTGTCTTTTTTAGAAAGTTTGTATTTCTGGGCAAAGTTAGAACCAAAGGCTGCCCCCGTTATGGTAATAGGCGACTCTAGTCCTGCTGAACCTCCAAGACCAACTGTAAGAGAGCTGGTTATAATTTGAGCATACATTTGCTTTCGGGGTATAATACCGCCCTTTTTGGCTACAGCATATAATATGCGCGAACTTCCTTTTTCTATTTTACCATTAAGTATTTTTCTAACAATAAAAATAGTAAGCAAGATACCTACAATAGGAAATATACTATTTACATAGGGTAGTTTAAGGTAACTGTCTATATAATTGGCAAAACGCAAAACATTGTGCGCGAAACTTTTAAGTATAATAACCGCAAATGCTGTAGACACAGCAACCAATACTGCCGAAAGATATATAAAATGTCTTTCAGATAATAGGCTTTTAATAATAAAAAATAGTGTTTCAAGACGACGAAAGTTATTCCTGAAAAATAACTGGACTTTTGAAACTTTACGATTAAGCATTGTGTAAGTAGGGAAATTTAATATTTTGTATAAAGTGCAAAGTTACTTTATTTATAAAAAATTATAGTCCGTTTATACTTTTTTTATGTCATTACTACCCTATAAGACTTTTGTGAATGCTATTTGTTATAGTGTAGGTGTTTTTTCTTTAACAAATGTCTGTAAATCTTTAAAAAACAGGGTGAACTCTTTTTCAAAATCATCGTAGAACTCCAATAACTCATTTACAGCATTTGTCATTCCTGATTTGTTTTTTGTGCGTCTGTCCATTTGTTTTAGTATTTCGGCAATTCCTTCAGTTGTGGCATAGCTCCCTAGCCAGTCTTGCTTTATCATATAGGGCATCATACCCTTTGTTCTTTCGGTAAGAATGGTATAGTTATCTTCTAATAGTTTATAGAATTGCTGAGTATAATTGTATAAATGTTCGTTATGATAATTGCTCCAATTCTTGGCTAAAAAATGATCGTAAAAAATATCTATAATTACTCCTGAATAATGATGATAAAACGGGTGTAGACGTTTAGTACTTTGTCTAAAAACAGGGTGTGCATCGGTATAGGTATCTATAAAACGATGTAAAATAATACCTTTTTGTACATCTTCAGGAAATGACTTAGGTGCTTTGCCATGTATTCCATCTGCCATAAAGTTCCCAATTTTGAGCAGGTCATTATCTCCTGAAAGGTATATATGTGCTAAAAAATTCATATCACAATGTAGTGATTTGTTTTGTAGCAACAAAGTACAAACTTATAGGCGTATTACTTTTTCCTACAAAAAAGTAATATTTAGTTAAAACAAAAACTTATGTAAACCTTATCTTTGCTGTAACCAAAAACCATTTAAATTATGACGTTAATCAAATCGATATCAGGTATCAGAGGTACAATAGGCGGAAAAACAGGAGATAATCTTACACCTGTAGATGCTGTTAAATTTGCTTCTGCTTACGGTACTTGGTTAAAACAACATTCTGGTAAAGAAAAATTAACTGTAGTTATAGGTCGCGATGCTCGTATATCAGGACCAATGATTCACAACCTTGTACAAAATACCTTAGTAGGACTAGGTATTAATATTATAGACCTAGGTCTTTCTACTACACCAACTGTAGAGGTTGCAGTACCGCTTGAAAAAGCAGATGGAGGTATTATATTAACAGCAAGCCACAACCCAAAACAATGGAATGCACTAAAACTACTTAATGAAAAAGGAGAGTTTTTAAGCGGTGCAGATGGTGCAAAAATTCTTGAAATTGCAGAGGCAGAAGCTTTTGATTTTTCGGATGTAGATAACTTGGGAGAGGTTACTGTGAATGATGCCTATATGGATATTCATATTGATGAGGTACTTAACCTACCATTAGTAGATGCCGAAGCGGTTAAAAAAGCAGGCTTTAAAGTAGTAGTAGATGGAGTTAACTCATCGGGAGGTATTATTATACCAAGATTGTTGGAGCAAATGGGAGTAGAGGTAGTAGAGTTATACTGTGAGCCAAACGGACATTTTCCTCATAATCCTGAACCGCTAAAAGAACATCTTACAGATATATGTGAACTTGTAGTAAAAGAAAAAGCTGATTTTGGTATTGTAGTTGACCCTGATGTAGATCGTTTGGCATTTATATCAGAAGATGGTGAGATGTTTGGCGAAGAATATACTCTTGTAGCTTGCGCTGATTATGTGTTGAGTAAAACTCCTGGTAATACAGTGTCTAATATGTCATCATCAAGAGCATTGCGTGATATTACCGAAAAGCATAATGGGAGCTACGAAGCAAGTGCTGTAGGCGAAGTAAATGTGGTTACACTTATGAAGCAGAATAATGCTATAATAGGCGGAGAAGGTAATGGTGGTATTATATACCCTGAGTTACACTATGGTCGTGATTCACTAGTGGGTGTAGCTTTATTCTTAACGTATCTTGCTGAAAATAATATTAAATCGGTAGCGGCATTGCGAGCTTCTTACCCACAGTATTATATGAGCAAGAACAAAATTGAGTTAACACCACAGATAGATGTTGATGCAATATTAAAAGGTATGGAGGCTAAGTATGCTAATGAAGAGGTATCTACTGTAGATGGTGTTAAGATTGATTTTGCTGAGGAGTGGGTACATTTAAGAAAATCGAATACAGAGCCTATAATTCGTATTTATACCGAAGCACAAACGCAACAAAAAGCAGATGCGCTTGCCGAGCGTATTATTAAAGAAATAAAAGAAGTAGCAGGAATATAAGCGCTACGCTATACTATAAAAATAAAAAATGCCGAAGTAATTACACTTTGGCATTTTTTATTTTTCTTTAAACCATCTGTAATACCACATACCTATATATTCATGTAGTGCTTTCTCAGTATATCTTATTTTTGATGTTGAAGGCCACCAATTGTATAAAACAGTGTCTGGGCCTTTTTTTATTTGGAAATCGGTAGGTGCTGCTATGGGGTGTAACCCTTGTTTTTTAAAGGTTTCCATAGCACGTGGCATATGCGATGCGCTAGTAACCAGTATGAATTTTTTTTTAGTACCAAACCTTTTTTTAAACTCAATAGCTTCATTCCATGTGGTAACAGGCTTAGTAAGCATAATAGTATCTTTTGCTTGCACGCCAAGTGATAATGCTGCTTTTGCCATTACCTCTGCCTGCGACGGTTTATTCTTTTTACTTGAGTAGCCAGATACTATTATTGTAGTATTCCCCATTTTTGTATAAAGACGTACACCTTCTGCAAGTCTATTTAGGCCTACATCAGACAGTTTGTTTATGTCTGGTAAATTATCATCGTTAGTATTACCACCACCTAATATCATTACAGGTAACTTTTTATCAATTTTAATTGAGGTATGCTGTTGCTCTAAACTCTTCATTAAATAAATAGGAAGTGGTGATACACTAAACAAAAACATATCTAAAAAAGCGAGTATTAAAAATACTCGTGTTGCTTTTTTACGTTTTAGCTTATATAATAAGAATGCAACTACTATTGCTATCCAGAATAGGGTTATAGGACTTAGAAGTCTATCCATTATTGTTTTTTGTTAGGGTAGTGTAAAAGTAAAAAAAAATCCTGCCGGTTAAGGCAGGATTAAAATTAAAACTAAAATCACAAAATACTATTTAACGATTAACTTTTTAACGATGCCTTCGGATGTCTTAATAATGTACATACCAGAAGCCATTTTAGTAGTGTTTATAGTTAATGCTTGTTTTTCTGAATGTATCAGTTTACCATTAAGGTCATATACGTCAATATCGGCAACACGGTTAAAGTAAACTAGACCATCAGTAGCAGGGTTAGGGAATATTGCAAATGTTTTAGGTGCATTTACAAACTCTGTAGCACTAAGGTTAGTAGTATCTACTTCAAATATAGTAAGTGTTCCACTTATTTCATTAGCAACAACAACATAATTCTTATCGTTAGGACTGTCTTCGCTGCTTATGAAAGTAATACCTTCTGGTGCATGATCGCCTTCGAAAGCTGATGTACTTCTGTTATTTTTATAATCTACAAATATAGGAGCGGTAGGGTCTGTAACATCATAAACCATTACACCACCTACTCTTTCAAGACCGATGAATGCAAAAGTATGATCTCCGATAGTTGCGATAGTAACACCTTCTGGTTCTGGTCCTTTAGCACGGCTTCTTCCTTTAAGCTCATTATCTTCGTTATCTGCATTAAATATTGCACTAAAGTTAGGATCGTTAGCAATATACATTTCAAAATCGTCACCACTATCAAATACTATTTCTTTAGTATCTGCATTAAATATAGAGAATGAGCGTGAACCTAAACAATACATTTGGTCAAAGTCAGTATCATCATCTGTATTACCGTTAACGTTAGTTACACGCATTCTTCCTGCATTAAAACTATTTTTAAGCATAGCAGATTGCGGGTATGCAGTAGCATCTAACATATAATCATCACTACCTATAGTAGTTCTTTCTTCAAAGTCACCATATTCTTTTTCATCTCCTTCGTTAGCTGTAATGATATAGTTAACTCCGTCTACACTATAGGTCGCTATAGCATCAGGAGTATAGTAAGCTTGTATAGGCCAGTTAGCAATAAGTATCTCGCCATTCTCATCTGATATATCAAAACCATTACCCACAGCACTCATGTCTTTAGTTCCTAAAGCCCATATATCTGTAACAGTATTGTTTGTTAGGTTTACCTCTGCAATGGCATTACTTTCTTGTAGTGCTATCCATGCTTTTTGAGAATCGGCGCTTACAGCAACATATTCTGGCTCCATATCCTGAGATAATGTACTTGTAGGAATTACTTTTCTTACACCTGCGGCTATTAGAGTAGCTTCGTTTGCATTAAATGATGTAAAATCTAATGTGGTAACATTAGCATTCGTTAATGTAGCGGCACCGCCTGTTATATCTATAATACTTACAGAACCCTCTGGATCGTTTGTTGTGTAGTCAGAACTTGGTTGTCCTTCATCAGCAGTAATTACTTTAGTTCCGTCAGGAGTAAAAGTAATATTATCAGGAAGTGAACCAACAGTTACCTGGCTGATAAAAGTACCATCAGTATCAAAGAATACTACAGATCCGTTAAGTTGTTCGTCTGCATTTGGAGATGCTACAGCAATAACACCATTTTTAACAGCAACACAAGTTATACCCCCGTAAGTGTTCATGTCTATTGAACTTACTACAGATGGTGACTCAGGGTTAGAGAAATCTATAATGTCAAGGAAACCAGCAGCAGCACTAGTTGTAAACAATCTTTGGCTATCAGCATCATATACTACTATTTCGCAAGTACTTGTACCTGCACCCGATGGATCGAAGCTGCCTACATATTGTAGTTCTATACTTTGGTTTGGTTGTGGTGCCATACGGTCGTTATCCTTAATGTATATGGTAGCAAATGTTTCTCCAGTAAGTGTTACACCAGTAGCATTTTCAAGACTTAGTACAAAATATTCTGCATGTTGCTCTTCTTCAGTATCATCTATAACAGGTATTGTTATAGTTTGTGTTAAGGTACTTGTACCTGTAAAGTTAAGCGTAGTAGTTGTATAAGTAAAGTCGTTAGTATCAGCAGTACTAAAAGGTGCAGTTTTTACAACAAGATCAACCGAAGCTGTACTAGGGTTTGTAAGGTTAAGTGTTACATTTACAGTACCTGCATCTTCATTTACAACGATAAAATCAGATTCAAAAGATAGTTCAGTAGTATAAGCAAAGTCATAAGTATATGCACATGCCATTGCTATTCCTACATTATCTTCAACATTGTTTATAGTAAGTTCATATTCAATGTTACTATCAAAAGCTGTTGTATAATTAAGTGTTACTGTGTTGCCATCTAAAACAGCAGTATCTAAACCGTCTATACCTGTATAGTTGGTTACTGTAGTAGCAGATGTAGCGTTAAGTAAGTTATTAAAAGTAATTACTATAGTAGTACTGTTAACTACAGTTATGTTTTGTACTGTTGGAGCGCTAGGAAAAGCCCATGTTGGCCATGTTTGCGAAGGTGTTCCAGCATCAGTACCTACCCAGTTAGCAGGGTTAAGTATAGCTGCTCTTAATTCAGTAATAGTACCCTCCTGTATTCCGTTATAGTATGCGTTTACTGTGTTACCCTCAACATTGTCTGGAGCAGTAGAAAGGTTTACTGAACTAACCCCATCAACAAGACCAGCAGGTATCATAGATTCACTTCCGCTACAGCTAGTATTATCTGCTAACCAAGCATTAGAAGACATTGCTGTAATATAATTTGGTGTTGCAGCACTACCAGTGTAAACAATTACTTGATCGCCACCAGAACTAAGACCAAAACTATTACCTGTTACTGAACCAAGATTAGAAACCATTTCTGAAGTTTGTATAGTAATTACTGAACCTGCTGGTACACATTGTGTAGCAGTCCACATAATAGCTTCTTCACACTGTGGTTGTGTATTACTTGTGTATTTAGAATCTGTAAGGTATATAAAAGTACCCTCGGAAATATCAACAGAAGTAACAAGAGCAATTTCGTCTTCGGCATCAGAAGCATTCATTCTATAACCTACAAAAGCCATATCTCCTGTAGAGAATTCTGTTTGTTCGGCTATTGTAGTGAAAATTATACCCTCTGTATCTATAACAACATTATTACTCATATCTTCAACCATATTACCTAAAAGTGCAACATAGTATTGTTGATTATTTATTAAGTCACTACTTGGTATAATAGTAATTGTATTGTCAGCAAATGTTGTTGTAAACGGTACAGTTGCACCATCAGCATCATTTAAACGTAGCTCTACAAGCGATGCTGCATTAGCATCTGTTATAACTGAATCGTCTATAAGACGTACATCTTCGTTAAAAACAATTTGAGGAGTTGTAGTAATTGCTAAAAAATTACTCTCATTAGCAGGAGTAAATACTGCAAGAGGTGCAGTAACATCTTCTACACCATCTATAAGGGTACCCATTACAGTAAGATTGTCAAATCTGTTATTACCACTATCTCCTGCTGCATTGTCACCGCCAAAGTCTATTTTGAAAATAAAATCGGCATTGTTTTCTACGTCTTCAATGGCCGAAAAATCAACCGTTACAAGACTGTAATCTTCAGTAGGGAAAAAAGTAGTTGTTGCAAGTCCTGCATTAGTGTAGTTAATACCACCATCAACGCTATAGCTATAGTACTGTTCTGTAGCGCCAGATCCTGTTCTTTTTACTGCAAATGATACTTCTACATTTTCATAACTTGTAGTAGGGAAAGCAATAACAAGCGAACGAGTATTACTTGGGTTTCTTGGGCGAAGCCCGTTTCCTGCAGGATCACCATTTTGAGCGTTAAGGATATCTCCTGATACATCATCCATATAACCATCTCCTGTTCCAGGATATGTTATTTGTGGAGTTCCTGCTACTATAGAGTAGTCAGCAGCAACCATTTCAACCGTGCCATCTACGGCATTAAAATTCCAATAGTGCATAAGGTCTTGCGCACTCGAAACAAATGTTACCATGCATAAAGCGAGTAACATTAGTGTTTTTTTAGTGTAGTTGTTTAACATGATTATGTAGTTTATTTATAATAGCTACAAATCTCTATCTCTCAAGTTAATTAATTGTGACTTAAAAATAACGACTATATTACTATCTCTTTGTATTGTGTTGGTTAAATGTAAATTTAGCAATTAATGTTTTACAATTATGTAACCTCAATAGTGTGTTTTTATACAGTATAGTAATAGTTAGCTGCTATTAAGGGTGGGTTAAAAAAGAAGAAGCGACTAATAGCCGCTTCTTCTTTTTAAGATATGATAATATAATTATTTATATGGCATTTACTATAGCAAGAAAATCATCTGCTTTTAGAGCAGCTCCGCCTATAAGTCCACCGTCAACATCTGGTTTAGAGAATATTTCGTTAGCATTATTAGGTTTTACACTACCACCATATAATATAGATGTTTCTTCGGCTACTTTTTCGCTAATAGTGTCTTTTATAAGTGTACGTATAAAAGCATGCATTTCTTGTGCTTGTTCTGGCGATGCCGTTTCGCCTGTACCTATTGCCCAAACTGGTTCATAAGCAAGTACTATATTAGCCCATTGGTTTTCATCAATGTGAAATAGCCCTTCTTTTAACTGTGACTCTACTACATTAAAATGATTACCCGATTGTCTGTCGGCAAGCTCTTCACCAAAACAAAATATAATAGTAACATTATGTTTTAGGGCAGTATTTACTTTTTCGGCAAGTAGGCTGTTTGTTTCACCAAAGTAGGCTCTTCTTTCCGAGTGTCCTAAAATTACAGTATTTACATTAATACCTTTAAGCATGTCTACAGATATCTCTCCTGTATAAGCACCGCTTTCGGCTTGATGCATATTTTGTGCTGCAACAATAATGTTACTTCCTGCAACCTGCTTTACAGCAGCTTGTAAGTTTATAAACGTAGGTGCTACAACAATTTTTGTTTCAGTTTTTTCAGGTCTTTTAGCTAATAACTCTTCTAGTAATGCCGAAGTTTGTTTACTGTCATTATTCATTTTCCAGTTTCCGGCAACAATTTTTTTTCTCATTATTGTATCGTTTTTAATGTGGCAATTAGTTCTTCGTTATCAGCATTTTTAGCATAGTAAAAAGCAATATTACTTTCTTTATCTACAAGCATGTATCGCGGTATCCAATCTAGTTCAATAGATTCACTAAACGTTCCGCCTTTCCATGCAGAACCTATAAGGTAATGTTCGCCTTTAGCTTCATATTTTTCAATTCCTTTTTTCCAAGACTCAGGTGTTTTATCATACGATAAAAATAAGTAAACGGCATTAGGAAATTTCCCTTGCAGCTCATGCACTTTTGGCATACCCTTAACGCAGTCAGGACACCATGATGCCCATACATCTATAACGATTGGGTTTCCTTTATACTTCTCAAGTATTTCTTTAAACTGCATTTCAGTACCATCTAAGGCTGTCATTGTATCATTAAGAGCTGCTTCGGTAAAAGTAGTAGGGGTTTCTTTTTTCTCTTCCTTACAAGCTGTAAAAGCTAATAGAATTAAGGGTAATAAAAGTATCTTTTTCATATTTTATTTAATTGTTGTAAAACAAATTTACAATAACTCAACTAATAAACTAATATACATGCTCTATAATGAGAGGTTAAAATGATGATATTTTTCACTCACACGTTTTCGTAATTATGTTTTAGGTTGAGTTTTTTTATTTTGTATATATTCTGAGGTGAAGCGTAGAGGTAATAAAACTAAATAAGTATTATAAAAAATATTATTCTAGTCGTATTTTCGGATCGAGCCAAGCATATATAATATCTACTAGAATATTAATAATTACAAATGTGGTAGCAATTACTAGAACTGCTCCCATTATTACAGGTAAGTCGAGTGTGTTAAGTGCTTCGACAACCTCTTTGCCTAAGCCATTCCACCCGAAGATATACTCTACAAAAACAGCTCCTGCAAGCATAGAGGCAAACCAACCTGATATAGCTGTAACTACAGGGTTAAGTGCATTTTTAAGCGCGTGTTTTCTTATAATGCGGATTTCACTAAGTCCTTTAGCTCTTGCGGTACGGATGTAGTCTTGCCCCATAACTTCTAGCAATGAGTTTCGCATAAGTTGTATAACAACCCCTAGCGGGCGTATGCCCAATACTATAGCGGGTAGTATAAGGTTTTTCCATTGTATGTATGTTCCCTCGCCAAAATCATCAACTTCATACAGGCTACCTGTCATGTTTAAATGGGTGTACTTGTGTAGTAAAAAACCAAATACCCATGCAAATAGTATAGCTGCAAAAAAGGAGGGAAGGCTCATGCCTAATGTACTCACGAGGGCAATCATTCTGTCAAGCCAAGTATCTTTATTAAGTGCCGATACAATACCTAAAAATATCCCGATGATAATAGCAATTATAATGGCACTAAATGCTAGCACTATAGTGTTGGGTAATGTATCGCCAATTACCTGTGTTACCGCTTTACCACTTTTCTGGAAACTCTCACGCAGGTAAGGTGTTTTAAGTACAGTAGTTGTACCGCCAGTTGTAAACAGTTTTACAGCATTATATTTCCCTTCCGATAAGTAAGTATAATCATCTTGGTCAGTACTATGAAAAGAGATAGGCGATAAGTCGTTTAAGTAGTACAGGTACTGTGTAGTTACTGGCTTATCAAAGCCATATTTTTTCTTAATGATAGCAAGCTGTTCGCTGTTCTCATTTTGATCGAGCATCATTCGTGCTGGGTCGCCAGGTAGTACTGTAAACAAAAAGAATATGACCGTTACTACCCCAAAGAGTGTAAGTAGTGCATATCCTGTTTTGTATAATAAGTACTTTAGCAAATGGGTTTTATTTACTTATTTCAGAGTAAGGCTTATCTAAAAGTTCAATTAACTCTTCGGCAACAAAGTGTCTTTCATTAATACCATCCCAGTCTTTAATAATGTTACCATTCCATAGGTAAACTACCCCTGGAGTATCTTTAGTATCATCTAATATTTTCCAAAAACCAAGTATATCAACTATCTGATATGGGTATTCGGCGCCTGCAAATTCAAAAAACTCAGGAATAAGGTCGGCTTCTTCATCCATAAAAATAATACGGATTTCAGGAAAGTTTGGGTCTTTACTTTTTAGTTCAGTCAGCTCTTTAGCAGTATCTCTACAATGCTCACATCCTGGGGCAAAAAGAGCAACAATTTTTTTACCTTTATCAATATTAGGGAAATATTGCGCGTAAGCCGATTGTATTGGGGCAGGAGCATCGCCTGTGGAAACAGCAACTTCTGCTTCTAATGTTTCTTGAGTTATAGTACTCGTAGCTGCACTTTGCGGACGTATAGGCGCTAACATAAACACGCTTAGTATAGCTGCAAAAGTTACTGTAGTAAGTATCCAGAAATTTTTTCTGTCACGACTGTGTTTTAATAATCGAGATAGATATACTAATAGTAGTACAGCTACTACATTTTTTATAATAGCCTCTATAGGTGTCATAGGTAGGAGGCTGCCAAAACAACCACAGTTACCACTTGTACCGCCATTTTGAATAGTATCTATAGTAAGGTGTATAGTAAATACTAAAAGCATTAGTATTGTTGCAGGAATAACGATACGTTTTAAAAAGTGCGGTTGTAGTATCAATAACCCTAATGCTAGTTCTAGTCCTATTAAAGTTCTTGAGAAATATGGGGCAAAACTTTCAGAAAAGCCTAGTACATACAGTTGCTTAACCTCAAATGTGGTAATAGCAAAGTAAGGTGATGGATACATTTTGGCTACTGCCGAAATGATAAACAAAAAGGCTATAACGATTCTTAGTATTACAAGTAGATATTTCTTCATGACTTTTGTTTTAATCTAAAATTTTATCAAATATAAAACTTATGGTAGTTTCAATTTGTTAATGAACTGTTATTGCGCAAACCCCATGTGGATTAATGCGAATACAGCATAGTTAATCATATCCTGATAGTTCGCGTCTATTCCCTCAGATACTAAAGTTTTACCCTTATTATCTTCTATTTGTTTTACACGGAGTATTTTTTGAAGAATCAGGTCAGTTAAAGAGCTTACTCTCATATCGCGCCATGCCTCGCCATAGTCATGGTTCTTAGCTTCCATTAACGATTTGGTAAGCTGTATTTTTTCGTCATACAGTTTTGTAGCTTCCTCTGCATTAAGGTCGGGTTGAACCGCAATACCTTTATCCAACTGGATAAGTGCCATTATAGAGTAGTTAATAATGCCGATAAACTCACCTGTTTCATCTTCATCCACTTTACGAATATCATTTTCCTGAAGGCTACGAATGCGTTGTGCTTTTATAAAAATCTGGTCGGTAAGCGATGGCAGTCGCAATATGCGCCATGCACTTCCGTAATCTTTCATTTTGTTAGTGTACAGTTCCCTGCATACGGCTATAACACTGTCATATTCGGCTGATGTATTACTCATTTAAGTAGTATCTTTGTATGAAAATTCAAATGTAGTAAAAAACACCCCAATCCCAAAGGGGCAATGCTAAAATAGACGTTATGCTCATCAATTGCAAAGGCACACTTATAGACCTCTCTCAACCCAAAATAATGGGTATATTAAACTGTACACCCGATTCGTTTTATGATGGTGGTAAGTATAAAAATGAGAATGAATTTTTACATCAGGCAGAGCGTTTATTAAACGAAGGAGCTGATTTTATAGATATTGGTGCGTACTCCTCTAAGCCTAATGCTGAATTTGTGAGTACTACCGAAGAATTACAGCGTATAGTACCTGTAGTGGAATTACTATTGAAACATTTTCCTGACACACTTATCTCTATAGATACTTTTCGGGCTGAGGTGGCAAAAGCTTGTGTAGAAGTAGGAGCAAGTATAATAAATGATATTTCGGCGGGACTACTTGATGATAAAATGCTCGAAATCGTAGGGCAATTAAAAGTACCCTACATAATGATGCATATGCGTGGTACACCGCAAACCATGACAAAGCTCACGCAATATGATGATATTGTAAAAGAAATGTTGTTTTATTTTTCGCAACGTATTGAAGCTGCACGAAGTTACGGTATTGACGATATAATTATCGATCCTGGGTTTGGTTTTGCTAAAACATTAGAACAGAACTATGAGGTACTGCAAAAAATGGAATTGTTTAAAATGATAGAGTTACCCATATTAGCAGGCGTATCACGAAAATCGATGATATATAAATTACTCGGTATAACACCACAAGAAGCCCTTAATGGTACTACTGTTCTAAATACTGTAGCATTAACCAAAGGTGCTACTATACTGCGTGTACACGATGTAAAGGAAGCGGTTGAGATGATTAAAATATTTAGACAACTGGATGTTTAAAAGTAAATCTATTATCTTTTATTGATGATGATAGGGCTCATTTCTCAATATCGTAAAAGCCCTATATACCTGCTCAATAAAAAATAAGCGTACCATTTGATGTGAAAATGTCATTGCTGATAATGATATTTTCCCTTGTGCTTTGCTATATATGGCATCCGAAAAGCCATAAGGACCTCCAATAACAAAAACAAGTGTTTTTATACCAGAGTTCATCTTTTTTTGCAATTCTTCGGAAAAACCTACACTACTGAAATTTTTACCGTTTTCATCTAATAAGACCAATTGGTCAGTAGGGGAGAGTTTACCTAAAATAAGATCGCCTTCTTTTTCTTTTTGTTGTGCTTCGCTAAGGTTTTTTACATTTTTAATGTCGGGGATAATCTCCAAATCAAACTTTACATAAAACGACAATCGCTTCATATAATCGTCTATAAGTGTTTGCAGTGCTTTATTGTCGGTTTTGCCTATGGCAAGAAGTTTAATGTTCATTAGTTAATAGAATCTTTACAGGGAGTAATGTTTAGCTTATTTAATCCTCTACGAAATTTCTCTGCAATATATATTTTTCCACTACTACTGCTACCTGTACTATTGATGTGATTTTTGTAAAGGATTTTTTCTAAACTATCAACATTTGTAGTACATATAGTAATATCATCAGAAAAAGAAAAATCATCAAATCTTATATCTCTATAATATTCAATTTCATTTCTTATTTGTTCAATGTACATAATGTTGCTTTCAGATAACCAGTCCAATTTTAATGTTTCGTTTAGTCTTTCAAGAGCTTTATCTTTATGTCCGGCATATGTTTCTAACATAGCATGACCTGTTAAGGGCATAAGGTCATATTCATCTTCTATATCAGATGCGCCTATGGGTTCAGCTGTTTTATATGCTTTTTGGAAATTTAATTTCGCTGATTTATAATCTTTTTTTAATGCATATATAGCAGCTTTCGTTTGATAATAAAAAACAGATTTTTTATCCTCTACAGGTAGTTCTTCTAAAGTTTCAAAAGCCTTTTTAAAATCTTTTTGTTCAACATAAATACCAATTATATAAGATAGGTAATTTAAGTTTTTACTATTAATTTTAAAAGCCTCCTTATATTTTTCAAGAGCTTTTTCTTTTTCTCCTGACAAAGAATACTCCATACCTTCTTTACTGAGTTTTTGTGCTTTTTTTATATCAGTGTCAGATATTTTATTTTGATTACAACTTGTTAGAAAAAAACACAGTAACATCAATTTTAATAATCTTTTTATCATTGCGTAATTTTAGTTGTTAATCATGGTAATAAAATCATCTTCGCTTATAATGGCAACTCCTAATTTTTTTGCTTTTTCTAACTTGGCAGGTCCCATATTATCGCCTGCTACCACATAGTTAGTTTTAGAAGAGATAGAGCTACCTACTTTACCGCCGTTATCTTCAATAGCTTTTTTAAGTTCATCACGTGAGAATTTCGAGAATACACCCGAAACCACAAGTACTTGTCCTGCGAGTTTATCACTCACGCTAGTATCTTCTAATTCCTGAGCTTCAAGTTGAACACCATATTCTTTTAATCGCTCTATAAGTACTCTGTTTTTTTCGTTATAGAAAAAGTCAATGACACTTTGTGCAATGCGTTCACCAATTTCATCAACTAATACTAAATCCATGAGTGAAGCATTGGCAAGGTTATCAATACTTTTATAATGTTTGGCAAGTTTTTTTGCAACGGTTTCGCCTACATAGCGAATACCCAAAGCATATAGTACGCGCTCGAAAGGTATTTCTTTTGATTTTTCAATACCGTTGATGAGGTTCTCAGCCGATTTCTCTGCCATACGCTCTAACGGAATTACCTGCTCTTTTTTCAGGTCGTACAAGTCAGCATAATTTTCTATTAGTCCCGCATTGAAAAGAAGCGCAACGGTTTCTCCGCCAAGCCCTTCAATATCCATGGCTTTACGCGAAATATAATGTTGTATCCTACCAATTATCTGCGGAGGACATCCGTAAAAATTAGGGCAATAGTGTTGTGCTTCGCCTTCTTTCCGTATCAGTTTAGTATCACATTCAGGGCAATGGGTTATGTATTGTGTTTCAGTAGAGTTGGTAGGGCGCTTCTCAAAATCTACTTTTATAATTTTCGGGATTATTTCGCCACCTTTTTCTACAAATACCGTATCGCCTTCGCGAACATCTAGTTTTGCTATCTGGTCGGCATTGTGTAACGAGGCACGTTTTACAATAGTGCCTGCAAGTTGTACAGGTTCTAAGTTGGCAACAGGAGTAATAGCTCCTGTGCGTCCCACTTGGTAGGTAATAGTATGTAATATAGTAGCTGCCTGTTCGGCTTTAAACTTATAGGCTATTGCCCAACGTGGTGATTTGGCGGTATAGCCCAGCTCTTCCTGTTGGTGAAGGTCATTAACTTTTACGACTACACCATCTGTTTCATAAGGTAGGTTATGACGATGTGTATCCCAGTAATCTATAAAAGTAAAAACTTCATTAATGTTCTTTGCTAATGTTGCTTCTTTTGGTGCTTTAAAGCCCCATTCACGGGCTTTTTCCAATCCCTCAAACTGAGAGTTGAAAGACAGGTTATTACCAATAATAGAGTAGAGGAGACAGTCAAGCGGTCGCTTGGCTACCAATGCACTGTCTTGTAATTTTAAACTGCCCGATGCTGTATTACGTGGGTTAGAGTAGGGTGTTTCGCCTATTTCTATAAGCTCCTGATTCATTTTAGCAAAACCTTCTAGCGGTAATATAATTTCACCACGAATATCAAATTTTTCAGGATAGTCGCCTTTCAGTTTTAAAGGTACTGAGCGTATGGTTTTTATATTGTTGGTTATTTCATCGCCTTGAAACCCATCTCCACGAGTAACAGCTTTACTGAGTTTACCATTTTCATACGTCAGGCTTATAGATGCACCGTCATACTTCAATTCACAGGTATAAGTAACTTCAGTAGTACCTAACCCCTTATGTACCCGTTGCTCCCAGTCTTGTAGCTCCTCTTTAGAATAACCATTATCTAACGAGTACATGCGGTACTCGTGCTGTATGGTATTAAAGTTTTTGGTAATGCTTCCGCCTACACGTTGGGTAGGAGAGTCTTCATCAAAATATTCAGGATGTTTTGCTTCGAGTTGCTGTAATTCTTTCAGCTTCATATCGAATTCCAAATCAGAAATTACAGGGGCATCAAGTACATAATAATTATGATTATGCAGATGCAGTTCTTCGCGCAATGCTGTTATTTTTTGAAGGGTATCCATTTGCCAAATTTTGTGTTCGCTAATTTAGGCAAACTTCAATGAAAAGGAAAAGATTATTTAGGGCTAAAACCTATTAAAACATATCTTCAAATTGCTTGTATATTTCGCCTTCGGTTAGTATAGCGCCGTCTTCTATGAGTTTAAATATTTCAGCTTTTCTGTCTTCGCCAAAAGATTTAGTACCACGTGTGACTTTTACTTCTTCTGAAAATAAATTTTCGTTAAGCCAAAGCAATCCTTCTTTTGTAAGAAAATCAGCATGAGGGGCGTGAGCATGTATAATAATGCTTTCCATTTTTTCTTCATCCATTTTAAATAAGAAAATATGGTTTTTAGAATAGAATTCTAGCCATTTTGCTTTATCTAATACAGAGTCCCATATAAGGTCGCTAAATACATCAATTTCTTGCTCGGCAACTTCAGGTTTTTCTTGCTTTAGTTTATCCCACTCTGCTTTGTCTATTTGTTGTGATGCAAGGAAACGGATAAACTCTTGATGTAGTTCTTCAAGCTGTTCTTTAGTAAGGCGAGTATATTTCATAATAAATTTTCGATCTTTTTTAAAATAAAAAAGCCTCCCCTAATTAGGGAAGGCTCTTAGTATAATTTTGATAATTACGCTTGTTCAGCAACGATTTCAAACGGAAGTTCAACGATAACTTCTCTATGAAGTCTTACGCTAGCAGTATATTTACCAGTACGTTTTACGATACCGCTAGTAATATACTTCTTGTCGATAGACTGTCCATTTTTGTTTAAAACGTCAGCAATATCAGCATTGGTTACAGAACCAAATAGTTTATCGCCACCTGCTTTAGCAGTAATTTTTATCTCAAGTGCTTTTATAGCTTCAGCAATTTTCTTAGCATCATCTACTATTTTTTGCTCTTTAAAAGCTCTTTGTTTTAAGTTCTCAGCTAATACTTTTCTAGCTGTAGGAGTTGCCATGTGAGCAAATCCTTGAGGAATTAAAAAGTTACGACCATATCCTGGTTTTACTGTAACAATATCATCTTTAAATCCTAAATTCTGTACGTCTTGTTTAAGTATAAGTTCCATAATATTGCCTCCTTTTTATTTTAATAAATCAGCCACATATGGCATTAATGCTAAATGACGTGCTCTTTTTACGGCTACAGACACTTTTCTTTGGTATTTTAAAGAAGTACCAGTAAGGCGACGAGGAAGTATTTTACCTTGCTCGTTAACAAACTTCAATAAAAAGTCAGGATCTTTATAATCTACATATTTGATACCTGATTTTTTGAAACGGCAATACTTTTTAGTCTTGTTCGTCTCTATGTTTAAAGGTGTAAGATATCTAATATCCCCATCTTTTTTTCCTTTAGCTGACTGCTCTATACTTGACATAATTAGTTTGCTTTAGCTTTTAGTTTATCTCTTCTTCTTTCTGCCCATGAAATAGCGTGTTTGTCAAGAGCTACGGTTAAGAAACGCATAATTCTCTCATCACGTCTAAACTCAGTTTCAAATCCTATAAGGATATCCGCAGGAGCTTTAAATTCAAATAGGTGGTAAAAACCACTTTTCTTGTGCTGGATTTCGTAAGCTAATTTTTTTAGCCCCCAGTCTTCTTTTGCCACGATCTCGGCCCCTTTAGAAGTAAGATAATCTTCAAACTTACTTACTGTTTCCTTTACCTGGGTTTCAGATAAAACGGGATTCAAGATGAAAACAGTTTCATAGTTGTTCATAATGATATAATTTATATTGTAATAAAATTGGGTGCAAAAATAGTGTTTTTTATTTAAACAACAAGTTATAATAATGGTTTTTTATTCTGTTAAAATGTGTATTTTTTGTTTATATTTGTAATCACCCCAACAAAAAAAAGAGCGTAATTTACTGAAACCATACTAACTGACCTGTATAATGAAACTTAACTGTGTAGTTGTTGACGACAGCACCATACATAGAATAACTATTGCCAAGCTGGTGAGTGAACATCCCGACCTTAACCTTGTTGGTGATTTTTCTAATGCTTCAGAAACACGTAATTGTATTCTTAATAAGGCCGTTGACTTACTTTTTCTAGATATTGAAATGCCTGTTCAAAGTGGTTTTGACTTGCTTGATGGACTTAAGGCTAGACCACAAATAATATTTGTGTCTGCTAAATCAGATTATGCTTTGCGCGCTTTTGAGTATGCTGCTATAGATTATTTACATAAACCTTTAACAAAAGATCGATTTAATAAAGCAGCCCAAAAGGCTATTGAATTACATCAGATGAAAAAAGAAACACCTGAGGAAGAAGGGGAGTTTATTTTTGTGAAAAGTAATTTAAAGAACCTTAAAATATATATTGGACGCATTAAATGGGTTGAAGCCTTTGGTGATTACATTAAGATTATTACAGAAGATGGTACTCATTTAGTGCTTTCTACAATGAAAGCTTTTGAGGCAGAACTTCCTGAAGATAAATTTTTAAGAGTTCACAAATCATTTATCGTTAATATTGATAGAGTAGAGCGTTTTAATAGTCGATTTGCCGAAATAGGTAGTACTCAAATACCACTTAGTCGTAATAAAAAGGATAATCTTGCTAACGCAGTCAATAAAGCTTCTCAATCTCAATAAGGATCAACGTTTACAGATACTCTTATAACTCTATATTGTGGTATAGCATCAAAACTAGTTATAATTTTATAGATTATACTTTTATTGGTTGCAAGCGAAGATCCTGATGGTATTTTTATCATTATAGTACGAATGTATTGATTGCGAATTTTACTTATTCCTGGCTCTTCAGGACCAAGTACAGGTACATTCATGTTTTGTAATAGTACATTATAGAGCCACATAGCACCATCTTTCAACTTTTCATAATCTTTATGTTTTAAAGTAAGTTTAACTAGTTTGTAAAATGGCGGGTATTTAAAATTATGTCGTTCATATACTTGTTCTTTATACATTCCTTCATAATCGTTATCAGTTACTTGTCTGATAATGTTGTGTAAAGGGTTATAGGTTTGTATTAGTACTTTTCCTCTAGTGTCTTTACGTCCTGCGCGTCCTGATACTTGTACCATCATTTGATAAGCTCGCTCAAAGGCTCTAAAATCAGGTTGATATAGCATGTTATCGGCATTTAATATCCCAACTAAGCTTACATTATCAAAATGTAATCCCTTGGCAAGCATTTGAGTACCAACCAGTATATCTACTTCTTTATTTTTAAAAGCATCTATAATTTTTTCATAACCATATTTACCTCGTGTAGTGTCCTGATCCATTCGCCAAGAGTTTTTATCAGGGAATAACTCTTTTAACTCTAATTCTATTTGTTCTGTACCAAATCCTTTGGTAGAAAGATCTGCCGAATGGCACTGATGGCAATGCGTAGGCTTAGCCATGTTATAACCACAATAGTGGCAGCGCAACTGGTTTTTATATTTATAGTAGGTAAGACTAACATCGCATTGTGGGCATTGTGGTACATGTCCGCACGTCATACATTCTAGCCAAGGCGAAAAGCCTCTACGGTTTTGAAATAGTATTACTTGTTTGCCTAATGATAGTGTTTCGGCTATAGCTTCGGTTAACTCGTCGCTAAAGTGACCTGTCATTCGCTTACGTTTATATTTGTCTTTTAAGTCTACTAATACAATTTCGGGAGGTGTTACATTACCATAACGTTCTTTCATTTGTACGTAGCCATATTTATTATGTGTGGCATTATAGTAGCTCTCTATGCTAGGTGTTGCTGATCCTAGTAATACTTTAGCCTT
The DNA here is from genome assembly GCF_003344925.1 of Flavobacterium arcticum. NCBI lineage: Bacteria > Pseudomonadati > Bacteroidota > Flavobacteriia > Flavobacteriales > Flavobacteriaceae > Flavobacterium > Flavobacterium arcticum. Next base: position 1,947,882 of record NZ_CP031188.1, read on the forward strand.
AAAATAACTAGCTAGTATTATTGCGGCATCTCGTGCATGATAACGTGGGGCAGGGTCTTGTTGTTTAAAAGTTTGTTCGTGTTCTTCATCTATAACAATAAGCCCAAGGTTTTGAAAAGGTAAAAATAGAGCTGATCGTGCTCCTATAATTACTTTTGCTTTATCTGAGCTTTGTAGTACTTGCTGCCAAGTTTCTATGCGTTCATTATTCGAGTATTTAGAATGAAAAACGGCTACTTGATTACCAAAATAAGCAGTAAGTCTTACTACTAATTGTGTGGTTAAAGCTATCTCTGGCAAGAGGTATAATGCTTGTTGTCCTTTATTAATACACTCTTCTATTAGCTTAATATAAAGTTCCGTTTTTCCACTAGATGTTACTCCATGTAACAATGTTACTTGATGATTTTCAAAACTTTTTTTTACTTCGGCAAATGCTTCTTCTTGTTTGTAGCTTAATGTAAAACCTGCATTATTACTGCCTGTAAATTGCACCCGATCTTCTTCGAGTGTATATTCTTCAAATATATTTTTATCTATTAATGCTTTTATGGCAGCTGGAGATACTCCCGACGTTTCGGTGAGTTTCTTTACTGTTATAGGCTTTTTTTCTACAGCATTCAACTGAAAGTAGCTCAATACAGCTTCGCGTTGTTTTTGAGCTCGTGACAGTATTTCTAGTAGTTCGCTCAGTTTGTCTTGCGCTAAAAATTCCGACTGAAGTCTTACATAGCGCACTGTTTTTGGCTTATACTTTTCAGATATTTCTTCTTGTAGTGTTATTACATTTTTTTCTAATAGCTTATTTATAGTAGGTAATACTGTTTTTTTGTTAAGTATTGCCGCTATCTCTTGTATTTTTATAGATGATTGTTTACGCAACGCATCATAAATAAGGTACTCGTCATCAGTTAAATCTTCCTGTTGAGTATATTCTTTTTTCGGAGTAATAATAGTTTCACTTTCCAATAAGTATCCAGATGGCATTGCCGACTTGTAAACATCGCCAATGGCACACATATAATAATTTGCTATCCAGTGCCAATGTTTTAACTGGGCTTCGGTAACTATTGGAGTGTCGTCTAGTATTTGGTGTATTTCTTTTGCTTCATATAGTTGCGGAGGGTTTTGATGTAGCCCTATAACTATTGCGGTATATACTTTACTGCGCCCGAAAGGTACGCCAACACGCATGCCAAGCTGTATAAAATTAAATTCAACTTCATTTATAGCATATGTAAATGGTTTGGGCAATGCGAGTGGTAGGATAACTTCTATAAAAAAGGGCATACAGGTAGTATTTGTTACAAATATAGCTCGCAAAAAGCATAAAAAAAACACCTCTGTTACCGAAGTGTTTTTTATAGAAATTTAGTTTGTTTATTATGTGTTTCTATTACATTCTTGTCCACGTTTGGCTTCTGCCAATGAATGAAAACCCAAGATAACCTCTAACGTCTAGTTTATCTTTACCGTCTAGCTTTATAGTACAGCTATACAGTTTTCCTTTATTAGGGTCTAGTATGTCGCCATCGGTATATTCATCACCATCTTTTTCAAGACCTTTTATAATAACAAGACCTTCTATTGGTTTGTCTTTATCAGCTCCTTTACATTTAGTACATTTTGCACTTTTTTTGGCTGGATTTAGTATCTCTATTACTTTTCCGTAAATCTTACCATTTTGCTCATAAATTTCTACAATAGATTTGGCTTCTCCAGTTTCGTCATCAATGGTTTTCCATTTCCCTACAACGCCTTGTGCTGTTGCAGAAAACATTCCTGCAGCAATAACTAATAATAGTGATAGAAAGCATTTTTTCATAATTATATCTTTTATTTTTTGTTAAATATATAAATTTTTTCTCTTTAATTTATGAATTAACGCATTTAATTCGAACCCAAGAAGTAAAATAAAACAGTTAATCCATATATATAGCATTAATACAAGTAGTGTGCCAATAGAGCCGTATAACTCGTTGTATTGCGCAAAACGCACTACATATATACTAAAAAGAAAAGAAGTTATAATAAATAATATAGTAGTAAAAACCGATCCATAACTAAAAAATGCAGCTTTTTGGGTTTCTTTAGCGGCAAATTTAAAGAGCATTGATGTTGCAGTTAATATCATAAGCACTAAAAAAGCATATCGTCCTATTTCGAGTAGGTAAACATCATCTGTAAGGAAACCATTAGATTTTAGGATGTGTATAACAACTTCAAATGTAATAATAGCAACAACTGTAATAATAAGTAGTATAGTAAATACAAGTGATAAGCCTACAGCTACGGCATATTGTTTAAAATAAGAACGTTTTATAGTAATATGTAACGACGACTGAAAACCACTCAGTATAGCATTCATACCATTAGACATAAGTAATATAGCCAGTAAAATACCAGTAGATAACAGGCTGTTATAACTTGTGTTGGTGATATCTTGTAGTATTCCCGCAATAGCATCATAAGTATTAGGTGGTACATTTTGTGCTACAAAACGCATAAAATCCTTCTGGAAATTTTTTACAGGGATATAGGGTATAAGGTTAAGCAAGAAAAGTGCAAAAGGAAACAGCGACATAAAGAAGCTAAATGCAATAGCACCTGCCCTGTAAGATATATCGCCTTTTATAATACCTGTTATGTACAACTCGAGCATGTGGTAAAGCGTAAGCCCTTCTGACCAAGGTAACTTTATACTTTTTCCAAACCTGACAATATGCTTTACAACAGGAATACGTTCCAGTTTATGTTCCAGTTCTACCGACATTAAAGTGCTTTTAGGCTAAGATCCATATTGTATATGGAGTGGGTTATAGCTCCCGAAGATATATAATTTACCCCACACTCGGCATAGCCGCGCATATTACTTTCATTTATACCTCCTGACGATTCTGTAAGGCAGGAGTCGCCAATTAAGGCAACGGCTTCGCGGGTTTGGTCGTAATCAAAGTTATCAAGCAGTATGCGATAAACACCTTCGTTTTTCATTATTTCGCGCACTTCATCAAGGCTGCGGGCTTCTACTATTATTTTTAGGTCGAGATTGTTCTCTTTTAAATAGTCAAGTGTTTTTTGGATGGCAGGGGTAATCCCTCCTGCAAAATCAATATGGTTATCCTTTAGCATTACCATATCATAAAGCGCAAAACGATGATTTTCGCCACCGCCTATTTTCACTGCCCATTTTTCTATAGCGCGTATGCCGGGAGTAGTCTTGCGAGTATCGAGTATTTTAGTATCTGTACCCTCTAATATTTTTACATAACTGTTGGTTTTCGTGGCAATGGCACTCATGCGTTGCATGGCGTTAAGTACCAGTCTTTCGGCTTTTAGTATGGACTGCGAGCTACCCGAAACGTGAAAGGCAATATCGCCATATTTTACAGGTGTGCCATCTTCTATAAATACCTCTAGGGTAAGGTTAGGATCAACATAAGCAAATACTTGTTTGGCAAAAGCTACTCCTGCCAAAATACCATCGTCTTTTACTAACAGTTTGGCTTTACCTGTCGCATCGGCTGGAATACAGGCAAGTGAGCTATGGTCGCCATCGCCTACATCTTCGCGAACAGCATTAGTGATTATTATATCGAGTTCTTCTTGAAATTGTTTTTCTGAAATCATTATTTGGGTATTTCTATTTTAGAGCTAAAATAGTGGTTTTTTATCAGAAGAAACGCCTAAAAATAAAGCTATGATATTTTTTTAGTGATTAATACTAAAATTCTAAGTTCATTAAAAACTCAATTCCTTTTTCTTCAACTCCTTTTAAAATTTCAAAATCAGGTTTGTTGGTAACATCCTTAAAACTGATTTTCAAGCCATTTTTATAAGGTTCTATTGCTTCAATTTGGTTAAGAGGTATTATAGCCTGCTTGCCAAAATCTCTTTTGTGAAAGATATAAATAACAAAATTCATTATAAAAATAAATAAAATATTCGTTATAAGATATTTATAATCAATGGTTATGATGTAAATTAAGAAAACAACTTCGACTATAGCTAAACACCAATAAAACAACTTCTTTATCTTAGAGGTTTCTTTTTCTTGAGAGGAAGCTCGAATTCTTTCTTTTATATCACGAACTTCTTGCCAGTTTCCTGTTTTAGTAAGATACAGGTTTTCTTCGTCAATATTTATATAGCCGTTGTTATGCTTAAAGTAGTGTTTCATTAGAGGTATCTGAGTCGTAAAAATATAAAAAATAGCTTTTATGCTTTTATTTTTTACAACTTTATAAAGTTTCAACTAACAGTTTATCCTACATTTATGGTTCTGCCTTCGGCTGTTTTTTTACCTTTTTCAAAGTAAAAATCTATTTGCCCTAGGTTAATACCATAGCAGCCTACTTGGTTTACGAGTACATCTTCGCCATCAAGGTTTTGTGCTACATAAGGTTTAGACAGGAAGGTGTGCGTATGCCCGCCAATAATAAGGTCTATATTTTTAGTAGCGCGTGCCAGTGTAAGGTCAGAAACTTTATCACTATCCTTGTCATAAGCAAACCCAAGATGCGACAGGCATAGTACTAAGTCGCATTTTTCATCTGTTTTCAGTAAGCGGCTCATGTCTTGTGCTACAGCAATAGGGTCGTTATAAACGGTTTCTTTATAGAGTTTTTTATCTACAAGTCCTTGTAGCTCTACACCCAGCCCAAAGATGCCTATTTTAATACCATCTACCGTAAATATCTTATAAGGCTTAACGATACCGTCGAGTACTGTGTTTTTAAAATCGTAATTAGCCGATACAAAGTCAAACTTAGCGTGTGGTAATTGTTTGTGAAAACCATCTATTCCATTATCAAAGTCATGATTACCCAGTGTGGCAAGGTCATACTTCATCATACTCATTATTTTAAACTCTAACTCGCCACCGTAGTAGTTAAAGTAGGGTGTACCCTGAAATATATCGCCAGCATCTAGTAATAATGTGTTTGGGTTTTCTCGGCGTATAGTTTCTACGAGTGTAGCCCTGCGTGCTGCGCCCCCCATGTTTGGGTTTCTTGGGTCGTCTTCTGCTAAGGGGTCTATATGACTATGGGTGTCGTTAGTGTGTAATATAGTAATACGTTTTGCATTTTTAGGTTCAACGCTAAAACTACTTAATGAAAGTCCGCCCACAACTAATGCCGAACCAGCTGCTGTTTTCTGTATAAAATCTCTTCTTTTCATGGTGCTGCTTATTCTATTATTATACGTTCGGTATTGTTAACGGGTAAGGTGTCAGTTTCTTTAAAATAATCGATATATAAATTTCTCAACTTATAGTCCATATCATATTCTGCTGTAGCTTTTTTAAAGAACGTCATATTATCACCTCCGTTAGAAAGGTAGTCTGATGTGGCTACATAATACGTTTTGTTGTTATCTACAGGTTCTCCATGTACCGTTACTTTTTTAACGGTATTATTTTTATCCATTACAATTTCCATACCTGTTAACGGGTGTGGTTTTTTACCAATAGCCATATAAGTAGCTATATCGTTAACTTGTTCGCCTTTTAGAGCCATAATAATAAGGCTATTTTCAAAAGGCATTATTTCATATCCTGTTCTGGCGGTTACCTTACCTTGTGGTATAGTAGCGCGTATTCCGCCATGATTAAGCAAGCATATGTCTACGTGTTTGTTTTCGCGCAGGTAAAAAAGCTTGTCTGCTTTTTCGAAAGTAACATCTGCCATAAGGTTGCCTATGTTTGTTTGCCATTTACCTTTTCTTTTGTCAAACGTTACAGGAGCCCATGCTAATGTACTGTCTAAATCCTTATCAATATGTTCCCTGTAAGGAGCTACAAAATCTTCAATTTCTTTATTTGTGGTATATTGGCTACTGACGGGTATTTTCTTACCGTCAATTTCAGAATTATAAAAAGTTTTCGGTCCGCAGGAAATTATGCCCGAAAGCATTAAAAATAACACAAACATATACTTTGCTGTGCTATTCTTTTTTGAATTAATGATTTGTGATGACACTTATTTGGAGTAGTTTTGTATTGAATTAGTAAAATTACGATGTTTTTGAAGTTTATTAAAAACTTTGGCTTAAAAAAAATCATTAAGAAATCTTTAGCCAAGTATCAAGCGGGTGTAATGCCCGATGCTGTAACTACCGTAGGCGTACTTACAGACGAACATTATTTTAAGTATAGAACGGCTATTGTAAAAGAGTTGATAAAGCACGGTATAGCCGAGAAAAACATTGAGGTGCTGAGTTTTAGAGATCATATAAGTAGTAAAGAAGTTATAAAAGACTGCTATACACTTGCTGATATAAGTTTAAATGGTACGTTTAAAAAAGAAGAAGTAACGGCATTTGTACATAAGCGTTTTGATATGCTTATAAGTTATTATGAAGATGAAAAATTACCATTGGTAGCTGTTACACTAAAATCGAAAGCGAAGTTTAAAGTAGGTTTCTCGACTGTAGATAGCCGATTAAACGATTTTACTATTACTATCGCTGCTCAAAAACATGAAGTTTTTATAAGTGAATTGTTCAAATATTTAAAAATCCTAAATAAAATATAATCATGCAGGCAATTACGGGTACAGGTGTAGCATTGATAACACCATTTAAAAATGATTTTTCGGTTGATACCGATGCCCTAACAAGAATTGTTAACTTTCAGATAGATAATGGTATTGATTACCTTGTGGTATTGGGTACTACTGCTGAATCGGCAACATTAAGTAAAGAAGAGAAAGAACTGGTTATCGCTACTATTATAGAGGCTAATACAGGCAGACTGCCATTAGTGCTTGGTGTAGGAGGTAATAATACTCACGAGGTCGCTCATGAATTAAAAACACGCGATTTATCAGCTTTTAAAGCTGTACTATCAGTATCACCTTATTATAATAAACCAACGCAGGAAGGAATTTATCAGCACTTTAAAGTAGTTGCCGAGGCTTCTCCTTTACCTGTAATTTTGTATAACGTACCAGGTAGAACGGGTAGTAATATGCTACCTGCTACAGTAGTGCGCCTTGCGAATGATTTCGAAAATATAGTAGCTATAAAAGAGGCTGCAGGCGACATTGTACAAGCGATGAAACTGATACAGCACACGCCGAAAGATTTTCTGGTAATATCTGGCGACGATATGATAACCTTGCCAATGGTACTTGCGGGAGGTGCAGGTGTAATATCTGTAATAGGAGAAGGATTCCCAAAACAATTCTCGGATATGGTGCGCTTAGGACTAGAAAATAAAGTTGATGAAGCCTATGAATTACATTATTTACTTGCTGATGCTATTGATATGATTTTTGAGCAGGGCAACCCGGCGGGAATCAAGTCGGTATTTAAAGCGCTTGGATTGTGTGAGGATGTAGTACGATTACCTTTAGTAAAAGTTAATCAGGACTTAGCTAACCGTCTTGATGTTTTTGTAAAGCGTTTACAGTAATAGATGCTGTTTTTGTAAATTAGAATAAGGCTTCATGCAATAAAATGTATAAAACAAGAGTTTAAGAAAGTACCCGAAAAGAGTATGTTTTTATCTTCTTTTCGTGTTGCAAAAAAAGATTTTGTATTCTCTAATTATTAACTAAATTTGCAGTTGCTTTTAAATCAGCGGTAGCTGTACATAAACTTAAAACCTGAAATGGCGAAATACCTATATATTATACTTCTTGCAATTGTATTTTCTTCTTGCAGCCAATACCAAAAAGCTCTTAAATCTGATGATATTAAGGTGAAGTATGAGGCGGCAGAAAAAATGTATGACGATCAGAAATACTCTAAAGCTATCCGATTGTTTGAACAGATAGCACCTTCATACAGAGGGAAACCGCAAGCAGAAAAGTTGTTCTATATGTATGCAATGTCATTATACAATGTAAAAACATATTATACAGCAGGTTATCAGTTTGAGTATTTTACAGCAAATTATCCAAGAAGTGAGAAGCTAGAAGAGTCTGCTTTTATGGGAGCAAAAAGCTATTATCAATTATCACCAAAATATTCGCTTGACCAAGTTGATACCTATAAAGCATTAGATAAGTTACAGGCATTTATTGATAGGTTTCCTAATTCGCAGCTTATGCCCGAGGCAAACCAACTGGTTAAAGAACTTAATGAAAAGCTAGAAAAGAAAGCTTTTGAAATAGCAAAGCAATATAATTATACGTCAGAATATTTTGGCGATTTTAAAGCGGCGATAGTAGCACTTGATAATTTTATAATAGACCACCCTGGTACTATATATAAAGAAGATGCGCTTTTTTATAAATTTGATGCATCATACAGGTTAGCTATAAATAGTGTGGAAGCTAAAAAGCTTGCGCGTCTTGAGGCCGCAAAAATAAACTATAATGCATTGCTGAAGTATAAAGCTGATACCCAATATTTGGATCAAGCAAATGGCATGATAGAAAAGATAAATACAGAATTAGAACTATTTTCAAAATAATAAAAAGTCACTATGGATTTAAAGAAAGCTCATGCTCCGGTAAATACAGTTACCTATAATAAGACTAAGATAGAAGAGCCTACAGGTAATGTATATGAAGCTATTACTATTATAGCAAAGAGAGCTAATCAGATTAATGGCGAAATTAAAAAAGAGCTTATAGAAAAGCTTGAAGAGTTTGCTACATATAATGATAGTCTAGAAGAAATATTTGAAAATAAAGAGCAGATAGAAGTATCTAAATTTTACGAAAAACTACCTAAGCCACACGCTTTGGCAGTAGAAGAATGGCTAGAAGGAAAAATTACCTACAAGCAATCTAAATAATATAGCAGATGTCAGTTTTAAGCGGTAAAAAAATTCTTCTTGGTGTTACCGGGGGTATCGCCGCTTACAAAACAGCATCGCTAGTAAGGCTTTTTATTAAAGCAGGCGCTCAGGTACAAGTTATCATGACGCCTGCTTCTAAAGATTTTGTTACTCCACTCACTTTATCTACACTTTCTAAAAACCCTGTACATTCTTCATTTTATAATGAAGAAGATGAAAATGCGGTTTGGAATAATCATGTAGAGTTGGCACTATGGGCAGATGTATTTATAATAGCCCCTGCTACAGCCAATACCCTCTCTAAAATGGTATCGGGTAGTGCTGATAATTTATTAATTGCTACTTATTTATCGGCAAAATGTCCTGTATATTTCGCTCCAGCTATGGATCTCGATATGTATCGTCATCCCTCTACTATTAAAGCTTTTAGTGCACTAAAAGGTTATGGTAATACTATGATTCCTGCCGAAATTGGTGAACTTGCTAGTGGTCTATCTGGCGAAGGGCGCATGGCTGAACCTGAAAATATTATCGCTTTTTTAGAAAAAGATATAGAATCGAGATTACCTCTTCGTGGAAAAAAAATACTAATTACTGCGGGTCCTACATACGAAGCTATAGACCCTGTACGTTTTATAGGTAATCATTCATCAGGTAAAATGGGGTATGACATAGCACTTGCTGCTGCTAATGAAGGTGCTGAAGTGATTTTAGTAAGTGGCCCTACACATTTACAAGTTAAACACGATAGTGTTAAAGTTGTTAGAGTTACATCGGCACAGGAAATGTATAATGCATGTCACGATTATTTTGAAGCTGTAGATGTTGCTGTTTCAGCAGCAGCAATAGCTGATTATAGACCAAAGACAGTAGCTACTCAGAAAATAAAAAAATCAGATGCTAACTTTACTATAGCATTAGAGAAAACAAAAGATATATTACTTTCGCTAGGTGAGAAAAAAACAAAACAGTTTTTAATTGGCTTTGCTTTAGAAACAGAAAATGAAATAGTGCACGCAAAGCTGAAAATACAGAAAAAAAACTTAGATTTGATTGTTTTAAATTCGCTTAATGACGAAGGAGCAGGATTTGGGAAACCAACTAACAAAGTTACTTTTATAGATAAGAATTTTGCGATTGAACCTCTTGAGCTTAAAACGAAAGAAGAAGTTGCTATAGATATTATTACTAAAATAAAAAATCACTACAATGTATAAATGGTTTGCGATGTTGCTGATAATGCTGTCTTTTTCGGTAAAAGGGCAGGAGCTTAATTGTACAGTGCAGGTTAATGCTGATAGAATAACCGATGCTAATACTCAAATATTTAGAACGCTAGAAACATCGCTTAATGAGTTTGTGAATAATACTCGATGGACAAATAAAAATTTTGATAGAGGAGAACGTATTGAGTGTTCTATTTTTATTAATATTTCAGAATATAACTCTAATAACTTTTCTGCAACTATGCAGGTACAGTCGTCTAGACCTATACATAATTCAACATATTCGTCGCCAATACTTAACTTAAATGATAAAGAGGTAGCTTTTAGGTATCTTGAAAATGAAAATCTTATATATAACCCTAATAGTTATGATTCTAACCTTGTTGCTCTTATGGCATATTATGCCAATGTAATTATAGGTATGGATGCTGATTCTTTTGAGCTAAATAGTGGTACACCTTATTATCAGGCAGCACAAAATATGGTGAGCCTTGCACAAGGTAGTGGTTATAAGGGCTGGAGCCAGCAAGATGGTAATCAAAATAGATTTTTTATAGTAAACGATATATTATCTAATACTTTCACCCCTTTTAGAGAAACGCTATATAATTATCATAGAGATGCTCTTGATATCATGGCTGATAAGCCTAAAGAAGGGAAAGAAAATATTATTACTGCCTTACAGTCATTAGCTCAGTTAAATAAAGTACGTCCCAATGCTTTTCTTACACGTATTTTCTTTGATGCTAAGTCAGATGAAATAGCATCTATATTTTCAGGAGGTCCTATGGTTACAGTATCGGGACTTGTAGATACACTTAACAGAATTTCTCCTATGAATTCTTCTAAATGGAGTACTATTAAATAGTACATTTGTGCTATGTTACAAAATTTACAAATTAAAAACTTCGCTCTTATAGAGCAATTACATATCGATTTCTCTGACAAGCTCTCTATAATTACAGGAGAGACAGGTGCTGGTAAATCGATATTACTAGGTGCGCTTGGTTTAGTGCTTGGTAATCGTGCAGACTTAACTTCGCTTAAAGATAAAGAGAAGAAGTGTGTTATAGAAGCACACTTTAAGATAAGCGATTATAAATTAAAAGACTTTTTTTTACAAAACGACCTCGATTATGAGGATACAACCATTATTAGGCGTGAAATATTGCCGTCGGGTAAATCGCGTGCTTTTGTAAACGATAGTCCTGTAAATTTACAAGAACTTCAAAAACTAGGTAACTATCTTATTGATATTCATTCGCAACAGCAAACGCGAGAACTTTCAGATGAAGGATATCAAATGCAAATAGTAGATGCTATAGCTGGTAATAGAGAGCTTATTGTTGATTATAAAAAACAACTTTCAGGTCTAAAAAAAATACAAATACAACTTGCTGAAGCAAAAGAACGAAAGGCAGACTTAACGAAAGAACAGGATTATAATACATTTTTGTTACAGGAACTTGTTGATGCTAAATTGAAAGATGGAGAACAAGAAGAGTTAGAAAGTGAACTGGAAAAGTTGAGTAATGTAGAGTTTATTAAAGAGTCGCTGGCAAAAGCAATTTCACTTACTAATGATGAGCAGGTAGGGGCTATGCAGACTTTAAAAGAAGTAAAAACAGCATTACAAAAAGTAAGCACTATTTCAGGAGAATATAATCAGTTTTTTGAGCGAGTATCGAGCTTGCTTATAGAACTTGATGATGTTACTGATGAGCTTTCACAAAACTTTGAATTATTAGTTGATGATCCTGCGCGGTTAACATTAATAAATCAGAAACTACAACTTATTTATACATTACAAAAGAAACATAATGTAGCAAATGTTGGAGAGTTGATAACGATACAAAATGAATTAGAAAGTAGTGCTTTACAGTCTGATGAGTTAGAATCGACTATTGAAAAACTAGAAACAGAGCTTACTAATAGTAAAGTGAAAATAGATAAAGTAGCTGTAACGTTATCAGAAAAACGAAAAGCAGCAATACCTGTACTTACCGATAAGGTGACGGCTATATTAACACAATTGGGTATGCCAAATGCTCGATTTAATTTTGAAGTAAAATATTCTGACTCTTATTATGCTACAGGAAAAGATACTATGAGTTTATTGTTCTCAGCCAATAAGGGAACTGATTTTGGTTTGCTAAAAAAGGTAGCATCAGGAGGGGAGATGTCGCGCATTATGCTTTCGGTAAAAGCGGTACTAGCAGAGTACTCAAAACTACCGACTATTATATTTGATGAGATTGATACAGGAGTTTCGGGAGAAATATCTAATAAAATGGGCGATATTATGAAAGCTATGAGTAGCGGTATGCAAGTATTTGCTATAACGCACTTGCCTCAAATAGCAGCTAAAGGCGACCAGCATTATAAAGTATTTAAAACCACACAAGAAGAAACTACGGTATCTGAACTTAAACTTTTATCTAAAGATGAACGTGTAAAGGAAATAGCAGAAATGCTTTCAGGTAAGGATATATCCGACTCTGCTCTTAATCATGCAAGGGCATTGCTGAACTGAAAAATCGGATTATATTTGTAGTAAATAGAAACTATACAGTAAAAAAAACATATATCCAGTTATGATTATAGAGCCTAGAATGCGCGGATTTATCTGTCTTACTGCACATCCTACGGGAGCAGCGCAAAATGTAAAGAACCAAATAGAATATGTAAAATCTAAAGGTGTTATAGATGGCGCTAAAAAAGTATTGGTAATAGGAGCCTCTACTGGCTTTGGGTTATCATCACGCATTACAAGTGCATTTGGTTGTGATGCTGCAACTATAGGTGTTTTTTTTGAAAAACCACCTGTGGCTGGTAAAACAGCTTCGCCGGGTTGGTATAATTCAGCAGCTTTTGAAGAAGAAGCGCACAAGGCTGGGTTATATGCAAAAAGCATTAATGGTGATGCTTTTTCTAAAGAAATAAAACAACAAACACTAGAGCTTATAAAAAAAGATATAGGGCAAGTAGACTTGGTTATTTATAGTCTTGCTTCTCCTGTGCGTCAACATCCTGAAACAGGTGTTTTACACCGTTCAGTATTAAAACCTATAGGCGATACATTTAGTAATAAAACAGTAGACTTCCATACAGGTAAAGTATCAGAAATAAGTATTGAACCAGCTAAAGATGGCGATATAGAAAATACCGTTACTGTTATGGGGGGCGAAGACTGGGCGATGTGGATAGAAGCTTTAAAGAAAGAAAATCTTTTAGCCCCAGATGCACTTACTTTGGCATATTCTTACATTGGTCCAGAGGTAACCGAAGCAGTTTACCGTAAAGGTACTATTGGTCGTGCTAAAGATCATTTAGAGGCTACTGCTTTTTCTATAACAGATAGTCTAAAAGATATTGGCGGTAAAGCCTATGTTTCGGTAAACAAAGCATTAGTAACTCAGGCAAGTTCGGCTATACCAGTTATACCATTATATATTTCATTATTGTACAAAGTAATGAAAGAAGAAGGGGTACATGAAGGGACAATAGAACAAATGCAACGTCTTTACCAAGAACATTTATATACAGGTAAACCAATACCTACTGATGATAAGGGTAGGGTGCGTATTGACGATTGGGAGATGCGCGATGATATACAAGAAAAAGTTGCAGCTTTATGGCAACAAGCAGATACTGATAATTTATCAGCAATAGGCGATCTTGAAGGTTACAGTAAAGACTTTTATAATCTTTTTGGTTTTGACTATCAAGGTGTAGATTATAAAGCTGATGTAAACGAGATAGTAACTGTTGCTAGTATAGAAAGCTAATTACATTTTAAAACAAAATAAAATGCACAATTTATTAAAAGGTAAAAGAGGAATTATTACAGGTGCTCTCGACCAAAACTCGATAGCGTGGAAAGTAGCCGAAAAAGCTCATGAGCAAGGCGCAACATTTGTATTGACTAATGCACCTATTGCTATGCGTATGGGTGAGATAAAAGTATTGGCCGAAAAAACAGGATCAGAAATTATACCTGCCGATGCTACTAATGTTGAGGAGTTAACTAACCTTTATACTAAAGCACAAGAAATATTAGGTGGTAAGATAGATTTTATTTTACACTCAATAGGTATGAGTGTTAATATTCGTAAAAACATACCCTATACAGAGTCTAACTACGATTACTTTATGAAAGGTATTGATGTGTCGGCTTTGTCTTTACATAAAATGTTGAGTGTAGCTAAAAAAATGGATGCTGTTAATGATGGTGGTAGTGTAGTAGCATTAACCTATATGGCAGCACAACGTACATATCCTTTTTATACTGATATGGCAGATATTAAAGCAATGCTAGAATCTATAGCACGTAGTTTTGGTTATCACTATGGTGTAGAGAAAAAAGTACGTATTAATACAGTGTCGCAGTCACCTACAAAAACTACCGCGGGAACGGGTATAAAAGGTTTTGGAGATTTTTATGATTTTGCCGATTCTGTAGCGCCACTTGGTAATGCTGATGCAGAGTCATGCGCTGATTATTGTATAACATTATTCTCTGACTTAACAAGAATGGTAACTATGCAAAACCTTTTTCATGATGGCGGCTACTCTTCTACAGGAGTCAGTTCTGATATTATGGAAAGATTATCAAAAGAATAGTTATTTTTTAGTTATTTTCATAAAAAAGGGGCTTGTTTAAGCCTCTTTTTTATGAAATATAATAATTATTCATCTAATAATGTATTTTTATAACTGTTTTAAATCTTAAATAATTAATTAATATTTATTTTTTTAAAAACATTTAACAATAATTATGCATTAATTTATAACAAATGCGTCTTGTTTATTTGTTAATATCACAAAAATCATATAGAAGGATACTTTTATTATTAGAAATTATAATTTTATTAGCTAATAATCTAAAATTATTTAAATCTTTATGAAAAAATTTACTTTATTAATTGCCTTACTGCTTTTTGCAGTTACAGGCACTTATGCGCAAGCATCGATCTATACGTTTGCGCAGTCTAATGAGACTTATGTCCCTATAACTGGTGGAACGGTTATTACAAGTTCTACAGATGGGAGTCCTGATTTGGATTCTTATGCTTCAACTGAGCAAACTTTGCCTGTAGCTTTCGAATTTTCAGAAACAACTTATAATAGTTTTTATGTAACGAGTAATGGACAGTTAGCTTTAGGTACTAGTTCACCGTCTTCTTCTAACTACAGAGTATTGAGTTCAAGTACAGGAGGGAATGTTTTTTTAGCTCCTTTATCTGCAGATCTTGAAGAGGGTGCTTCTGGTTTAGCTGAAATACGTTACGAAATGGTTGGAGATGAAATTGTTATCCAATGGTCTAACTTTAGAAGATATGCTAAGGTAGAAACATTTAACTTTCAAGTAAGGCTTAATGTTGTTAGTAACGAGATAAAATTTGTATATGATGGTACGCCACCGTATGATGCTTCAACATCATATCAGCCACAAGTTGGTATAAAAAGTGCAGTAGGTGCTTATTCGGCAGCTACAGTAGCAGCAGGTGTATCATGGGATAACCCAACAGTTATTACTACAGGAATTACTTCGTTTTCTACAGCGGTAATTAATGATAACGATGGTTTTACAAGTGGTTTAGCTTATACATGGACACCACCTTTGCCTTGTACAGGTACACCAGTATCGGGTACTGTAGCGGGTGATTTAATGCGTTATATATGCTCTGGTAATACACCTTCAGTAATAAATGTAACAGGAGCAACTGTCGCAATACCGGGTATTGTTTACCAATGGGAACAATCATTAAATGGTACTGACTGGGCAGATGTAACAGATGGTTCAGGAGCCACTACAACGAGTTTTACTCCAGCTACTTTTGATGGTACTACTAAACAGTATAGATTAAAAGTTACTTGTACAAATAGTACAGAGGTGGCTTATACAGATGCTGTAACTATTGATAATCAAATAGCACCAACTACTCAGGCTTCTGCCGTAACAGTTGATTCGGAAGAGTTGTTTTCTACATCTTTTACTATGGACTGGACTAATGGGAATGGTGATAGAAGAATGGTTGTTATAAGTGATGCGGCTATAGTTGACCCAGTTGATGAAGTAGGTGTTTCTGCTATTACTGCAAATAATATATATGCAGGTACAGGACAACAAATAATATATGATGGTTTAAGTACATCGGCTACAGTATATGGTTTAGCTTGTAATACAAGTTATTTTGTAAAAGTATATGATTATAACCGTTGTGGAACTACAGATTCATATAGCATTTATTATAATGTAACCGAGGACACAAATGTGGCAACAGTTACTACTAATGATGTAACTACTGCTGCTTTACCAGTATTAAATAACTTTACAGGATATACAGGTACAAATTTAATAACAGCAGTTCCAGGATGGTATGAGGCTAATGTACCTACAGGTAGTGGTGATGTGCCATTAAGCTCTTACCCTGGTAGCATAACTTCTACTTGGAGGAACTCTTCTGTTTTTGGAGCGACTACTGCGGCTATTAATTTATATTTTGATAATAGAAATGAATGGGTTATTAGTCCTAAAATGGAAATAACAGCAGATTCAAGACTTATTTTTGATGCAGCTATAACTAATTTTGCTTCATTAACAGAAGATTTAGATGGTATGCAAGGTACAGATGATGCTGTAAATGTATTAGTATCTATAGATGGATGTGGTGCTGAATGGACATCTATATACACGTTCAATGCTGCTAATACTACTGAGCTTACTAATGAACTTACAGAGTATAGATTCTTATTAACAGATTATATAGGACAAACTATACAAGTAGCTTTTCAAGCTACAGATGGTACTGATAATGATCTTCCTGATTATGATTTCCATATTGGTAATATAGTAATTGAAGAAGTACCAGCATGTGAAGTGCCAACAGTAATGGCAACTACTAATATTACTAAAAATAGTGCTACTATAGTATGGGAGGCTCCAGAATTGAGTACGCCAACAGGTTACGAGTACGTAGTGTCGGATACTAATACAGCTCCTGTTGCTGCTGGTACAGCAACAACAGATTTGACGGCAAATGTTACAGCTCTTATGCCATCTACTGAATATTTTGTTTTTGTAAGAACAAATTGTGGAAGTGCATTTAGTGATTGGACTATTGCAGGTACATTTACTACTATGTGTGATTATCCTGAAATTTTAACGACTACGCCAGTTACAATATGTGGTCAAGGAGAAGCAAACCTTATGGCTACTGCCGATGGTGGTACTATTAATTGGTATGCTAATGCAACAGGTGGATTGCCTATTGCTACAGGTGGATCATTTACTTCAGAAGAAATTACAGAAACAACAACATATTATGTTTCTGCTCAGTCTGACGGAGGTTCACCTATAGGCGGCGGTTTATTAGCTCCAGAAGCTTCATGGACAGGTACTTCTCTTACTAATTGGGGTATTGTATTTACAGCTTTAGATAATGTAACTTTAAATTCTGTTGATGTGTATTCAACATCAGCAGGTACATTGGATGTAAAAATTGTTAATGCATCAAATACAGAACTGTATGCTACAGGAGATATTACTGTAGCAGCAGGAGGTACAACTACACCTACAACTATCCCACTTAACTTTGATGTAACTTCGGGTGAGGTTTATAAAATACTTGTAAAATCATATACAGGTGTTAGTTTAATTCGTGGTAGTTCAAACCTTGATTTTCCATATAATAACGGAAATATTAATGTAACTTCTAGCGAATGGGGTGGTACAACTACTAGTAATTATTATTATTTTTACAATATACAAAGTACAGCAGCTTGTGCTAGCCCTAGAATGCCAGTTGTTGCTACAGTAACAGATGCTCCAGAAATTACAGTAGCTGATGCTATTGAGTTATGTCCAGGAGAAAGTAGTGAAATTAGTGTAACAAGTGATAATGCAGATTATACTTATAACTGGATGCCGGGTAACCTTGATGGAGCTACACATACAGTAACTCCAAGTGAAACTACAACATATACTGTAACTGCTACAGATGCTGTTTCAGGATGTGTTACAACAGGTACGGTTACAGTAACAGTTAATCCACTTCCATCTCCAGTAGTTATAACGCCATCTCCAGCAACTTTTTGTGCAGGTTCGGTACAAGCTTTAGAAGTTACAGGTGGAGTTTTAGGAGGAGACGCTACTATAGGTGATGGAACGGATGTAACAGGAACAACTGAAGAGTTTACAGCTTTTTGTAATAGAAGGAATACACATAAAAGCCAAACTATATATACTGCTGCCGATTTAATAGATGCAGGTTTGGGTGCGGGTACTATAGAGTCTATAGCATATAATGTTAGTTCTATAGGTAGTGCTGCAACTAATGATAATTATACTGTTAAGATTGGTACAACTACACTTGATGTGTTCTCTGATGACTCATATCTAGACGAGTCTAGTTTTATTACTGTTTTTGCTCCAAGTACTTATACCCATGAAATAGGTGTAAATACTTTAACCTTCACTACTCCATTTGAGTGGGATGGTGTTTCTAATATTGTTATAAGTATATCACAGTCAGGTGCTGATTCATTATATAACGCACAAACAACTTATACAGATCTTGATGCTAATACAGCAATATTTAATTATAATGACTTAGCTGCAACAACAGGTACAGTTACTACAAAAAGATTTAATGTAACATTTACTATAACTGGCTCTACAGAGATAACTTGGTCTCCTATAACTAATTTATATACAGATGCTGATGCAACAGTAGCTTATACAGAAGATACAGATGCTACAATTGTATATTTTAAATCAGATGTTGCTACAACAGAAACATATACTGTTACTTCAACTTCAGAAGCTGGTTGTTCAGTTTCTTCAACTGTAGATGTATCTGTAAATGTTGTCGCTGCTCCAACAGTTGATAACACAGATGTAACATTGTGTAATGGAAGTACAGTTGCCGACTTAATAGCAACAGGTGATAACATCCAATGGTATGCAGATGCAACAGAAGGTACAGCTCTTGCTAATGATGCTGTTCTTGCAGATGGTATGTACTATGCTTCACAAACCGTTGATGGTTGTGAGAGTATTACAAGAACTGCAGTTACAGTAACAGTAGATGTTGTTGCTGCTCCAACAGTTGATAATACTGACGTAGCAATATGTAACGCAGGTACGGTTGCTGATTTAATGGCGACAGGCGATAACATTCAATGGTATGCAGATGCAACAGCTGGTACAGCTCTTGCTAATGACGCTGCTCTTGCAGATGGTGTGTATTATGCTTCACAAACAGTTGATGGTTGTGAGAGTGTTACAAGAACTGCAGTTACAGTTACAGTAAATGTTGTTGCTGCTCCAACAGTTGATAATACTGATATAGCAATATGTAATACAGGTACAGTTGCCGATTTAATGGCAACAGGCGATAACATTCAATGGTATGCAGAAGCAACAGAAGGTGTAGCTCTTGCTAATGACGCTACTCTTGCAGATGGTATGTACTATGCTTCACAAACCGTTGATGGTTGTGAGAGTACTACAAGAACTGCAGTTACAGTAACAATAAATGTTACTGCTGCTCCAACAGGAGAAGCCAGCCAGACTATAACGGCAGATGTTGCTGCTGATGCTACTATAGAAGACATCGAGGTAACAGTAGAAGATGATGCTGCAGTAATGTGGTATGCTTCAGAAGCTGATGCTCTTGCAGGAGAAAATGCTCTTATTGCAGGTACAATGCTTACAGATGGAACTACTTACTATGCAACCCAAACAATAGATGGTTGTGAAAGTAATACTGTTCTTGCTGTAACTGTAGGTGTGGTATTAGGACGTGACGATTTTAATATCAACACTTTCTCTTATTACCCTAACCCTGTTAAAGATGTATTTAACTTGTCTTATGATAAAGAAATTACTTCTGTAGCTGTATTTAACTTACTTGGTCAACAAGTAATGGCTAATACACCAAATGCTACTGAAGTAAGATTAGATATGTCTATCCTGTCTGACGGAACATACATTGTTTCTGTAACAGCAGGTAATACTGTAAAAACTATTAAAGTAGTTAAAAAACAGTAATTTAATAATTACCTATATCACATGAAGTAATCTTTTTACTTTCATGTTTATAAAGCCCTCGGAATATTCCGAGGGCTTTTTTTATTCTTTTTAGACTAGTATGGGTATAAAATTTATAAATAAATCGATAATAAATAAATACTGTATTTTTTTTGCTTTTGTTAAAAAATAAATATTTAGACCTTTTATGACTTATGATTTATTAAATATTGATTATTGTTTGTTATAATGAACATTTTATTTAAAAATTTATTTATAACATGTATAAATTATGTTAAATTAGTTATTGTATGTGTTTTTTTTGTAGTTTTATTAACAATAATTTATAACTATTATAATATGAAAAACATTACTATTAAAAATGCTTTGAATTTCGGGAAAGATTCAAAGCGATGGCTCTTGGGCTATCTTGTACTTTTTGCTTTATTGTCGGTCACGACAACTTATTCGCAAGTAGGTACTATTAACATTGGTTCGGGTACAGCTAATAGTGCTAACCGTGTACCTATTTATTCTTGCTATAATTACACTTATAGTCAACAAATCGTTAAAGCTTCAGAGTATGCTGCCAATGGTGGTGTGGCTGGAAATGTTACTAAAGTGAGTTATTACTACTCTTCAGGAGGTACTAATTTAGCAAACTGGGCAAACTGGACAGTTTATTTAGGACATACTTCTAAAACTGAATTTACTTCAGATACAGATTGGGAGCCTTTAGGGAACCTTACACAAGTATATTCTGGAGCTATTACTCCAGTAGCAGGTAACTGGTTTGAAATTACTTTTACAACACCATTTAATTATGATGGTACAAGTAATTTAATTATTGCAATAGATGAAAATGAGTCAGGATACTCTTGTACGGCTAATTTTGGTTCATATACTGGTTCTTCAAATACAGGTATATACTATTATAGTGATGGTACTAACCCAGACCCAGCTTCGCCGCCATCAGGAACACGTACTAGTGCTTTAGCTAGATTACAGTTCTTTGGTAGTGTTGCCTCATGCCTTGCGCCAAATGGTTTAGCTTCATCAGGAGTTAGTCCAAATGCAGCTACAATATCTTGGAATGCAGTTACGGCAGCATCTACAGGTTATGATTACTATTATAGTACTACAAATACAGCACCTACGAGTGCAACAACACCATCAGGTAGTGTTGCATCTGGAACTACAACAGCTTCACTTTCAGGTCTGATGTCAAATACGCAATATTATGCATGGGTAAGAAGTGCTTGTGCAGGTACAGATGTAAGTGCATGGACGTCTTCTATTTCTTTTACTACGCTATGTGATGCTACAGATATTCCTTACTATGAAGATGCAAACTCTGCAACGACACCTAATATACCTGCGTGTGTAACAATACAAAATGCAGGTACAGGTAATAACTGGACTACAGCAAGTAATCCTGGTTACGGATTTGATAGTAATGTTTTTAGATATTCTTATAGTTCTAATCCAGCAAATGCTTGGTTTTACACACAAGGATTAAACTTAACAGCAGGTGTGTCATATAGATTATCATATACCTATGGTAATAATAGTACTTTTTATACAGAAAAGCTTAAAATAGGTTATGGTACTAGTGCTAGTGATGCTGGTATGACTACTATACTTGCAGACCATCAGGATGTTACAGGAGCTTCTGCTACTGATGCATTTGTAGATTTTACACCAACTACAACAGGTGTTTATTATGTAGGTTTTAATGCTTATTCGGCAGCTAATTTATATTATATATATGTAGATGATATATCAGTAATACTAACGCCTACGTGTGAGCCTGTTACAGGTGTTGTTGCAACAACAGGTTCTTTTACATCTGGAAATTTAGCATGGAATGAGTCAGCAAGTTTACCTGCAGATGGATATGAATATTATGTAAGTGAAGATGCTACTCCTCCTACAGGTGCTACAACAGTATCAGGTAGTGTTGCCGCAGGTATCTTTACAGCAGAAGCTACAGGACTTACAATGGGTACTACTTATTATGCTTGGGTTAGAGCAGTATGTTCTGATTCAGATTCTAGTCCATGGGAAGGACCTTCGTCTTTCTATACAGGCTATTGTACGCCAGCACCTACTACTGTAGATAACGACGGTATTATAGGTGTAGCTATGGGAACTATAAATAATGTTACCTCTGGAGAACCAGGTAATTATGCCGATTATACAGTACAATCAACTGATGCAGCTGCAGGGGCTACTGTAGATTTTGCAATTACGTATGGTACAGGTTATACTTACGGTACAAAAATATGGATAGATTGGAATAATGATACTGACTTTGATGACGAAGGAGAACTTGTATATACAGGTTTATCTACAAATGATAATCCTACTACATTAGAAGGTTCTTTCTCAGTACCTGCAGATGCTGCAGTAATAGGTAGCCATACAGTGCGTATAGGTGGTACTGATAATGATGGTGGTGGTACACCATGTTACTCTGGTTCATATGGTAGTTATGAAGATTATTCAATTAATATTTTCATGCCAGACCCACCTGCAATAACAGAATTTACTCCTGACACATACTGTGCTGTCGCTGGAGATATAACTATTACAGGTACTACTCTAGGTAATGCAACTCTTGAAATAGGAGGTACAGCAGTAACAATTACTTCTAATACTGATACTGAGATAGTAGCTAGTGTTCCTGCAGGAGTATCAGGTACGGTATCAGTAACAACAGTAGCTGGAACAGATACTACTCTAGATACATTTGCAGTAACAGAGCCTGCCGAATTAACATTGAGTGCTACAGAGGCAACATTATGTTTAGGTAATAGTTCGGATATTGTAACAATCACACAAGGAGCTTCTGATTTTGATATATATGAGTGGTCTCCTGTTACAGGAATGAGTGGTAACGATATTGATGGATATGTATTTAATCCATCAGAAACAACTACTTATACATTAACAGCATCACAATCAACTGGAAGTTGTGAAATATCAACAGAGTTTGTAGTAACTGTAAACCCTGTTCCTACACCTGTAACAGTTGTGCCATCAGAAACAATTGCTTGTTTAGGTTCTCCTGTAGAACTTACGGCAGAAGGTGGAGAGACTATTACAGCAGTAGATTATTGCTTACCAACTATAGGTAGCACAGGAGCTTCAGGAGATTATCTTAATAATTTTACTTTTGCTGATATAACAAATAATAACTCTGGTGATGAAGTATCAGATTATACATATTATAGTGATATAACCGCTAATGTAGTGGGGGGGCAAACTTATGATATTTCATTACAAGGAGGAAGCACAACTTGGTCTCAAACATTTAGAGTATGGATAGACTTTAACCAAGATGGAGTATTTGCTGAAGATGAGAGTGTATTTAATACTACTACAGGTACAACTGCTGTTGTAAATGGTACAGTAACAATTCCTGCAACTGCTTTTAATGGTCTTACAAGAATGCGTGTAGGGGATAGGTTTAGTAGTACAATTGGCGCAGGCGAAGCTTGTGGTCATACAGGTTATGGAGAATGGGAAGATTATAATGTAATGATTACAGGAGCAAGTAGTGCTGTAGAGTATGTATGGTCTCCAATAGATGGTCTTTATGAAGATGTTGCAGGTACTGTAGCATATAATGGAGATCCTGTACAAGTTGTATATGCAATGCCAAGTGCAACTACTACATATACTGCAACTGTAACAACAGATCTTGGATGTCCTGCATCAGATTCTGCAACAATAAACATAGTAATTACTCCTGCTCCTACAGGAGATGTTGTAGCATCATTTACTACAGCCGCTACAATAGCCGATCTTACTGCTACAGGAACAGATGTTCAATGGTATGATGTAGCTACAGGAGGTACTCCTCTAAGTGATTCTGAATTTTTATCATCAGGAATGTACTATGCTACACAAACTTTAAATGGTTGTGAAAGCCAAGATAGACTTGCTGTAACGGTAACAG
This sequence comes from Flavobacterium arcticum, assembly GCF_003344925.1. NCBI lineage: Bacteria > Pseudomonadati > Bacteroidota > Flavobacteriia > Flavobacteriales > Flavobacteriaceae > Flavobacterium > Flavobacterium arcticum. The sequence goes on from NZ_CP031188.1 coordinate 1,971,860, forward strand.
TTCCTGAAATGGATTGGGTAAACTTACAATGGCCATTTGAATTAACAATAGTACAAGGAGATACTGGAATGGTATATGCACAAGGCTATGAGGCTGGTGTTACACCAGGTGCTGGTCCTGGTATAGGAGTAATGGCATGGATAGGTATTAGCAATGAAAATACAGATCCATCTACATGGACAACTTGGGTACCAATGATGTTTAATGATCAAGTAGGTAATAACGACGAATTTGTGGCAGCCATTGGAGATGATCTTGAGCCAGGTACATATTACTATGCTTCAAGATTCCAATATCTAGAAGGTCCATATAGCTATGGTGGTTATAATGCTGGCGGTGGTTCTTTCTGGAATGGTGCCGATTATGTGAGCGGAGTTCTTACTGTTAACTGTGGTACTATGGCGCCTGTTGCTGATGCTTCACAAGCATTTTGTGATGCTGCTACAGTATCCGATCTTGCTGCTGAAGGTGAAATGGTACAATGGTATGCTACTGCAATAGGAGGTTTACCTCTTGCAATGGATGCTGCTGTATTAAACGGAGGTACATATTATGCTTCACAAACTATAGACTGTGAGAGTTTAACAAGAACTGCGGTTGCTGTAACTATTAATGTTACTCCTGCACCTACAGGTTCTGATATGCAAGTATTTGAAGATGGTGCTACCGTAGCAGAGTTAATGGCTATGGGGAACGATATTATGTGGTATGATGCTGCAGGTAATATGCTAAGTGCTGATGATGCTCTTGAAGATGGGGCTATGTACTATGCTTCGCAAACCATGAATGGTTGCGAGAGTCAAGATATGCTAGCTGTTACTGTTACTGTTAATATGCCTAGTGTAGATTACGTTAATCTACAATATCCAGGAGAAGTCACTGTTTCAATAGCACAGTCAGCAATGATTTATGTACAAGTTTATGAAATGGGTGTAACTGAGGGTACTGGTCCTGGTGTTGGTGTAACAGCATGGGTAGGTATTAGTACAGAAGATACAGATCCTTCTACATGGACAACATGGGTACCTACAACATTTAATATTCAATCAGGTGTTAATGATGAGTATGTAGCTTCGGTAGGTTCTAATTTAGAGCCAGGAACATATTATTATGCATCTAGAGTTCAGTTACAAGACGGACCTTTTATTTATGGAGGTTTTAATGAACAAGGAGGTAACACATGGGACGGCGTTACATATGTAAGCGGTATACTAAATGTACTTTGCGATACAACCTCTCCTGTTGGAGCTACAGAACAAGTAGTGGTTTCTCTAACTGATGCTGTTACTCTAGAAAACATAGAGGTAACTGGTACTGATGTAGTATGGTATGCTACAGAACAGGATGCTATAGATGGTAATAATCCCTTAGCTATGGATACTGCTGTAGAAGAAGGAGTAACATATTATGCTACACAAACAATAAATGGATGTACTAGTGTTACTAGCCTTGCAGTTACCGTAACAGGAGTGCTAAACAATGGTAGTTTTGATGTTACTTCGTTTAATTACTATCCAAACCCTGTAAAAGATATACTTACTATACAATACTCTTCAGAGATTACTTCTGTAGCTGTATTTAATATGTTAGGTCAGAAAGTTATGGCAAAAACACCTAATACTACTGATGCTAACCTAGATATGTCAGTATTATCAGATGGTACTTATATAGTTATTATCAATGCAGGTAGTATGACAAAAACAATTAAAATCGTTAAAAAACAATAGTTGTAATTATTAATTTTAATTAGTTGAACCGATGGTGAAAACCATCGGTTCTTTTTTTATATACAAGCTACCATTTTGGTAGCTTTTGTTTTTTTTTAAAGCAGTAACTTTGTTAAAAATTATTACAAATGTTTTTTTCGTTAATAATACCAGTTTACAATAGACCTGATGAGATTGAAGAGCTATTAGAAAGCCTTACTAAACAATCATATAAAGATCAGTTTGAAGTAGTAATCATAGAAGATGGGTCTACTTTGCGGTGCGATACTATACTTCCTGCCTTTGAAGGTAAATTATTTATATCTTACTATTTTAAAAGTAATTCAGGTCCAGGTGACTCTAGGAACTATGGTATGAAAAAGGCAAAGGGCGATTACTTTATTGTGCTCGATTCTGATTGTATTATTCCAGAAGGTTATCTTAAAAATGTATCAGAAAGTCTTATTGCTAATTATGTAGACTGCTTTGGTGGTCCTGATGCTGCTTTAGATAGCTTTAGTGATATACAGAAGGCTATTAATTTTACAATGACCTCTTTTTTAACAACAGGAGGTATAAGAGGGAAATCGGAAAAAATAGAAAAGTTTCAGCCAAGAAGTTTTAATATGGGCATTTCTAAAAAAGCTTTTGAGGCTTCGGGCGGCTTTGGTAATATACACCCGGGTGAAGATCCAGATCTTTCTATACGACTTTGGAAATTAGGATATGAAACGCGTCTTTTTCCTGATTGTTATGTATATCATAAACGAAGGATAGATTGGGATAAGTTTTATAAACAAGTAAATAAGTTTGGTAAAGCACGCCCTATTTTAGATAAGTGGCACCCAGAGTATAAAAAGGTAACTTTTTTATTTCCTAGTTTATTTATTTTAGGTTTTGGGTTTTCAGTACTATTATTATTTTTTACTATAATTAGTCCTCTATATTTATATGTGTTTTATTTTATTTTAATATTTATAATATCAGCAATTAAAAATAAAAGCTTGAAAATAGGTTTTTATTCTGTTGTGGCGGTTTTTATACAATTTTATGGTTATGGTACAGGTTATATTACATCGTTTATAAAAATACATTTATTATCTAAGCAACCAGAACAGGCTTTTCCTGAATTATTTTTTAAAAAATGAAAACAAAAGTTATAGGACTAACAGGAGGAATAGGTAGTGGTAAAACTACAATAGCAAATTATTTTGCATCATTAGGTGTACCTGTATATATAGCTGATGAAGAAGCTAAAAAAATATTGAACACTCCTGATGTAATTACTGAAGTGGTAGCTGTTTTTGGACAAGAAATACTTACAGACAGTATTCCTGATAGAAAAAAAATAGCAGCTTTAGTATTTAATAATCCTGAAAAGCTTCAGGTGCTTAATAATATTATTCACCCTAAAGTGAGTGAACATTTTCATGATTGGTTAGATATTTATAAAGATGCACCATTTGTTATTAAAGAAGCTGCTATTTTATTTGAGAGTGGTAGTTATAAAAATTGCGATAAAATAATATTAGTTACTGCACCAGAGGAGATAAGGATAGAAAGAGTTATAAAAAGAGATGGTGGTACAGCCCAAGAAGTGCGTAAACGTATGGCTAATCAATGGAATGACGATAGGAAAAAAGAGTTTAGTGATTTTATTATAAATAACATTATTTTGAATGATGCTAAAAATCAGGCTCATAGTATTTATGATACTTTGAAAAATGTTTAATTTTTGGTGTGGTTGTTAATGTTTGGTTAATATTTTAAGGCATTAAATGTTAAAATGTTAATTTTGTTTCGATGAACAAGACTAGATTTCGTTTGCTGGTATTTTTTATGAGCCTATCTCTCGTGGGTATAATTTTGGTACAATTATATTGGGTAAACTCGTCGATTAAAAATAACGAGGAGCAATTCAAGTTTCATATACAGCAAGTATTAGGTAAAGTTTCGGTAAGGTTACAAGAAAATGATGCCAATAAGTTCTTTAGGCTTTACAATATTTATAAAGATAGTACTGGTAAGGCACCATCAAGAGAAGATATGTTGCCTTATTATTATAATTACCGAAGTAACAGAAAGGGTGAAAATATTATTTATTCGGATAATATGAGCCAACGGGATTATAATTTGTTCTTTGATAGAGAAAGGGATGGAGGCTATATAGGAAATGCTAATGTAAGTGCTCCCATTCCTTTAAGTAATACCACAAAAGAAGATACTAAAAAATCTTCTAGAAGTGGCGATATGGAAGTTTGGCAACGTTATCAATTTCAGTTATACATTAAGGACTTCAGAGATTTTAATCCGCTAGAAACCAGAGTTTCTAAAAATTGGCTCAATAAAGTGTTAGAAACAGAACTTTCGCAGAATGGCGTAAATACACCATTTGAGTTTGGTATATATAAAAGCGGACTTGCAACAAAATTACGATCGGGTAAGCTTAAATGGCAAGAAGGAATATCGTTTCAACATCCTGTTTATACTGATATTGATGGTAAATCAGGCTACAGGTTATTAATTACATTCCCTCAAAAGAAAACATTTATATTTTCATCTATTTTAGGTATAACATCACTGTCATTAATTTTTACCTTAATTATTATTATTGCTTACCTTAGTGCTATTAATCAATTGATTAAGCAGAAGCAAATATCAGAGATTAAAACTGATTTTATTAATAATATGACGCATGAGTTTAAAACACCTATTGCAACTATAAACCTTGCATTAGATGCTATAAAGAACCCTAAAATATTTGTTGATCCCGAAAAAGTAAAACGATATTTACAAATGATAAGGGATGAAAATAAACGAATGCACTCGCAAGTAGAAAACGTGTTACAAATATCTAAACTAGATAAAAGAGAATTAGATATTACTAAAGATCAAGCTGATGTTCATGCTATTATAGATGATGCTATAGAACATATTAACCTAATTGTTGAAGCACGAAACGGGACACTAACAAAGTCTTTAGAAGCGCGACGTACAACGGCATTGTTAAATGATATGCATTTTACAAACGTTTTAGTTAATATTTTAGATAATGCTATAAAATATTCTCCCGATGAACCCGTTATAGAGATACATACAGAAAATGTAAAGGATTTCATATTAATAAAAGTCAAGGATAATGGCTTAGGAATGACTAAAAGTACTCAGAAAAAAATATTTGAAAAATTTTATAGAGAACACACAGGAGATATACATAATGTAAAAGGACATGGTTTGGGTCTTGCTTATGTAAAAAGAGTTTTAGATGACCATAATGCCGAAATATACGTAGAAAGTGAAAAAGGAAAGGGTAGCACCTTTATAATAAAAATGCATCTAATAAATTAAAAAAAATATGGAAGAAGTAAACAAAAAAATTCTTTTAGTAGAAGATGATCCAAATTTTGGAGCAGTACTAAAAGATTATTTATTAATTAATGATTTTGACGTTACGTTGGCAAAGAACGGTATGGAAGGATTCGAAAAATTTAAAAAAGATAATTTCGACCTGTGTATCTTAGACGTAATGATGCCTTATAAAGATGGGTATACCCTTGCAAGAGAAATAAGAGAAAAAAATAAGGAAGTGCCTATTGTTTTTCTTACTGCTAAGTCGATGAAAGAAGATGTTTTAAAAGGATACAAAGTAGGAGCAGACGATTACCTTAATAAACCTTTTGACTCTGAAGTATTGCTTATGAAAATAAAAGCAATTATTCAGCGAAAAGCATCTGAGACAAAAACAGATAATACTAAATTTGAATTCCAGATTGGTAAATTCCATTTAAATTCAAAATTACGTTTTCTTACATTTGATAATCAAGAACCAATAAAATTATCGCCAAAAGAAAATGAGCTTTTAAAAATGCTTGCATTACATGAAAATGACCTAATGCCAAGAGAGCTTGCACTTACCAAAATATGGAGAGATGATAACTATTTTACATCTAGAAGTATGGATGTATATATAGCTAAACTTAGAAAGTACCTAAAACCAGATGAAGATGTAGAAATACTAAATATTCATGGTGAAGGTTTCCGTTTAGTTATCAAGAATAAAGCTACTGAATAGCAATAAGAAAAGTCTACATAATAAAAAAATTCTCCGTTGAGCCAATACTATTGCTAACAAGGAGAATTTTTTTATATCTATATATCAGATCAAATTTTTATTTCCAATTAAGCTCTAAAGCAAAGCAGGGCTTACCCTCTTTAACTACAGTAAAAAACTCTGTTTTATCTTCTCTACCTTTGTTTAATGTTACAGAGTCTTCTAGTTTTAATTCTCTCAAAAAATTCATGTCAAAACTTTGTAATTGTTGTTTTAAAAGAGGTCGATAATCTATCGCATCTAAGCACCACTCTAAGTATTTTACATTATTAACATGAAAAACAATATCAAGATCAGATAATACAACTTTTCTTTCGCCTGCTAGTACAGTATCTCTATTGAGGTCTATCTTTACAAAAGAAGCCTTGGTAGGCATTCTGTTAGGATATTTTTCAAAATGCTCATGCGGTAGTGCCAAGGCTTCGGGCTTCCTTAGTTTTGTATTGAATACAGCCCAATAGGTTATAGCACCTATTATCTTTTTTCCGTTCATCCACATTTCTAATGCCCTTACAGAGCGCGATCCCTGTAAGTCCATAATCCATGTTTTTACAGTTACTACATCTCTCCATTTAGGCATTTCATCAATTTCTACACGCATTCGGCTAAGTACCCATGCTTGGTCATGCACTTGCATATCAGTAAAGCTCATTCCGCCTATCTCTGAGTGCGCACCTGCCGTAAGTTGTAACAAGTTACAAAGCTCTGTTTGCCTTAAGTAGCCATTGGGATTACATTGTAAAAAATTGATTTCCCAGTCTTCAGAGTGTGTTGACGTGAAATTTTCAGTTATGGGCATTATAAATTTTCTTTTATGTAGTTAATAACAATATGTGGCGATGTGGTAAAATTAAACCACTTTGTTTCTTCTTTACGCTTAAACCACGTCATCTGCCTTTTGGCAAAACGGCGTGTGTTCTTTTTTATTTCTTCTATAGCAAAATCAAGCGAATATTCATCATCAAAATAACTGAATAACTCTCTATAGCCTACAGTTTGTAATGCATTAAGGTTCTTATGAGGATATAATGCTTTAGCCTCCTCAATAAGTCCTGCTTGTACCATAAGGTCAACGCGTTGATTAATGCGGCTGTACATTACTTCTCTTTCTGCTTCCAGTCCAATAATTATAGAAGTAAAGTTACGGCTGTTCTTTTTAATATTAAGAAAAGAAGAATAGGGCTTACCTGAACCACTACAAACCTCTAAGGCACGCATTAATCGTTGTGGGTTTTCTTTAGCTACATTGCTGTAATGTTCAGGGTCTAACCGCTCCAATTCCTCCTGTAAATAGGTTATACCAAGCGTTTCGTACTTTTCCTTTAGTTGCTCTCTTACCGAGTTGTCAATATCAGGGAAATCGTCAAAGCCTTTTAATACTGCATCGATATACAGCCCAGAGCCACCTACCATTACCACCACATTATTTTTTTTAAACAGCTCGTCGAGCACCGTAATAGCTTCACGTTCAAAATCGCCTACAGTATAGTCGTCAAAAATACTTATGTTTTGTATAAAATAGTGTTTTGCAGCTTCCTGCTCTTCTTTACTGGGTACAGCAGTACCTATGTTCATTTCTTTAAAAAACTGCCTGCTATCTGCAGATATAATAGGACAATTATAGTACTTTGCTATTTCTATAGCCATAGCCGTTTTGCCTATGGCAGTAGGACCAGTAACGGTTATAAGGTAATTGTTATTATTTTGAATATTCATAGTTATTGATGAAGGTTTGCACCACAATTGTAGCAGTATTTGGCTTTGTCTCTATGATGGTCGGCATTACAAACCGCGCAAACCTGTGTGTTTTCAGGTGTTTTATTGTCCTGCATAAACTGCGCTGTAACTAAACCTGTGGGTACAGCAATTATACCATATCCCATAATCATAATAAGGGCAGACAGAAATTGTCCTAACGGTGTTACAGGAGTGATGTCGCCAAAGCCAACTGTAGTAAGTGTAACAATCGTCCAGTATATGCTTATAGGGATATTTTTAAACCCACTTTCGGGTCCTTCTATAATATACATAAGGGTTCCCATTATTACGCATATTATTATTACTCCAAATAAAAAGACAGTAATTTTTATACGGCTTTTTTTAAGTGCTGTATATAGCTGGTTTGATGCACCTATAAAGTGTCCCAATTTCAGGATACGAAAAACTCTTAGTAGTCTTAATGAACGTATGGAGATAAGAAATGCAAGCCCAGGGAACAGTACATCGATATATTTTGGTAGCATAGAAAGTAAATCGATAATACCATAAAAGCTAAAAATATAATTGGCTGGTTTTTTTACCGATATAATACGAGCAATATACTCTATAGTGAAGAAACCGGTAATAATCCATTCAATAATATCCAACTCTTTACCATACACTAATTTAATACTGGCAACACTTTCCAGCATTACTGTAATAATACTTATTAAAATAAGTATAAGCAGTATTACATCAAACAGCTTGCCTTCGGGCGTGTCTGCTTCATAAATTACTTCGTGAAGTTTATTTCTGAAACCTTTAGGCATAGTGTTTTGTTGTAATGATTATAATCTTAAAAATGAACTATTTTTAAATTTCGTTTTCTCCTTAGGTAACCTTGTATAATGTTTTTTATATCCCTGTTATGTTCCATAGGGACAATAATATTTTTTAATATTTCGGGATTAGTTACTTGATAATTAAGATTAAAAAAAGCATAACCTTTATAAACACCTTTTTCTATAAGTACAGCACTATGTTCCTCTATAGTTCGTCCTTTATCTATAATAATCATGTTTTGATGATTAAAACTGTTGTGATTGATAAATTCTGTAGCACGTTGATTATATTCTTTGGGTGTTTCTATGCCAATGCAAGCACCATTGCAATTACCTAATTTATAGGGGAAACAAGCTGATTTTGCAGTAGTATCAAGTCCGCTTAGTTTTTGACATAATTTGTATTTGTCCACTATTTTGAACAAAGCATTTTTTGCCTCATTAGTACTGGCAAATGATATAATTTCTTTTTTTCTGCCATCTGTTTTCTTTACAGTAAAGCAAATGTAGCCTTCTTTGTTTTTCTCGGTATATAATGAGTAGGGGAAAACCGTTTTTTTTAACGCTCTGTTTTGTGCAGGCTTATTAGCTTTAATTTCCTGACACTCCTTAAGCAATGCTATCAGTTCACTACCTGTTTCTTCATACTTTATGGTAAACACATCGCGCTGTAATCTTTTTGACTTACGAGATGTACCTGTAAAATGCTGGTTGAGCCTTTTTTTAATGTTATTGCTTTTACCAATATATATAAGATCGCCATTTTCTTTATAGATGTAATACAGCCCTGTTACAGAAGGAATGTCGCCTAATAAATCAAAGAGTTTTGGCTCAAGATCTTTTTGTACGTTTGATTTTATCAGCCCTTTTATAATCTCTTTTTCGACATCTTTTGCCAAGAGCATTTTAAAAAGCTGAATTGTTGCCAACGCATCACCTGTAGCGCGGTGCCTGTCGCTCATAGGTATGCCTAATGCACGTACCAGTTTGCCTAGGCTATGTGATTTTTGTTCGGGCATTAATCTTTGTGAAAGCTCTACAGTACATAACGATTGTCTTTCGAAATTATAACCAAGTCGTTCAAACTCTGTACGGAGTATTCTATAGTCAAATTGTGCATTGTGAGCTACAATAATACAGCCTTCAGTAATTTCGACTATTCGCTTTGCTACATCATAAAATTTAGGCGCAGTACGTAGCATGGCATTATTAATGCCAGTAAGTTTTACTACAAATGGTTGTATGGGTTTCTCAGGGTTAACGAGGCTTATAAACTGATCAACTATTTCATGTCCGTCATATTTATATATGGCAATCTCTGTTATTCCTTCTTCATTATACTGTCCGCCAGTAGTTTCTATATCAAGTATTGCATACATACTCTTAACCCCTGAAAGGGCAGTTTTTATCGTAAAATTCTAAATTTTTGTTTCTCTTCTGCATATACCTCAAAGATACGAATAAAGCAACAATTATTTATATTGTGAAGATTTTCCCGTTTATTAATTGCAAAAAAAGCTTATTTATCTGCTACCAAAAATGCTGCTTCCAATGCGAACCATAGTACTACCACAGGCAATGGCTAGTGTATAATCGCCACTCATACCCATAGATAACGTTGATAATTGACAGTTATCAGTTAATGGTTTATTAGCATATGTATCAAAAATAGTTTTAAGTTGAGTAAACTCTTTTTTTACTTGCTCTTGGTTATCGGTAAAAGTAGCCATACCCATAAGCCCTGCAACTTTTATATTGTCAAGTTGTTTAAACTCATCCGAATTTAAAAGTGTATGTAGTTCCTGCTCATCCATCCCGAATTTGGTTTCTTCTTCAGCTATGTGCATTTGCAACAAACAGTTAATAACTCGCTCGTTTTTCTTGGCTTGCTTGTTTATTTCTTTTAGTAATTTAAGGCTATCAACCCCATGCACAAGGCTTACAAACGGAGCCATGTATTTTACCTTATTGGTTTGTACATGCCCTATCATGTGCCATTCAATATCTTTGGGCATTTGTTCCCATTTGTCGGTCATTTCCTGTATTTTGTTTTCTCCAAAAATACGCTGACCAGCCTCATAGGCTTCCATAAGGTCAGCCACAGGTTTAGTTTTAGAAACGGCTACAAGTGTAACATTTTCGGGTAATGATGATTTTATGTTGTGTAGATTATCTTTTATTGGCATGAAATTTTTATTTGAAATTCTAAATTACAACTCATAAATAACAAGCCCACTCCTGAATTTTGGTTCAATGTAGGTGCTTTTTGGAGGCATAATCAGGTTGTTGTCGGCAAGCTCTTTTATATCGTTTATAGTGGGAGGGCAAAGCATAAAACCTACTTCAAACTTCCCTTCGTCTACCATTTTTTTAATATCGGTTATTGGTTTGCTTCCTGGTATATATTCAATACGTTCGTCGTTACGCAAGTCTATAATGCCAAGCATAGGGCGCAATACTTTGTCGTATAGTATTTTTGCATCGAGTGCTTCATAGCTAGAGCTAAAATTAGTTTCTTTTAAGTGTAGTGCATAAAACTCACCATCGAGGTACATACCAAAACTAAACTTGTTTTTAGGCTTCCATAGTTCTTGATGCTTGTTTTCTATCGTAAAATCGTTACTAAGCGCATTTATAAACTGCTCTTTAGTTACTTTGTTAAGATCGCGTATAATACGATTGTACTCATAAATTTTCAAATCAGTTTCAGCAATAAGAAAACTCATAAAGTAGTTGAGGTTTTCATTACCTGTTCCGCTTTCTTGTTCATGCAACATATTTGCCGAAGCTGACCTGTGATGACCGTCGGCAATATAAAGGCTATCTATTGCTTCAAACTGTTCTTGTACCCAAGCAATTTCTTCACTGTCTTTTATTCTCCAGAGTATATGTCTGTCTTTGTTTAGTGATGAAAATAAGTATAAAGGATGCTCTTTCTTTTTCTTGACAATCCACTCTGTTATTTCCTTCTTTTCGGGGTAGGTAATAAGTACAGGCTCTGTATTAAAACCTGTTTTAGAGAGGTATTCTTTAAAATAGTCTACACGATATGATAAGGTGTCTTCGTGTTTTTTAATTACATTATTTCTATAATCTTCTATAGATGTACCCGCAATAATACCTGTATAGCTATTACCTTTGCTCTGTATTTCATACAGAAAAAATATAGGCTGCTTTTCGGTCTTTAAAACTTCCGATTCTTTAAACTCGTTATATTTTAAGTTAACGGCTTTTAATCGAGTATCTGTCGAAATTTTTTGCAAATTAACATAGGCAGGATTAAGTACATGTAAGAACGAGAATGGATTATAATCTAGCTGAGAGGCAAGCTCTGCAGGGCTATACTCATCATACGATCGAGAAGTTACAATGCTTACTTTATCTCGTGCAGGTCGCACCGCTTTAAAAGGAACTATTTTTGCCAAGTTTCTATGATTGTTTTACGTATTTAGAAAAAACAAACAAGAAGCAATAGTATATGAATAATTGCTTCTTGTTGATTAGAGTATTGTATTATAGCTTATTTTTTATAAGCTACTTTCTCAGCTTTTTTCCTTTCAGAATAGTCATAAAAACCTTCACCAGATTTTAGACCTAGTTTACCAGCTCTTACCATATTTACTAATAATGGACATGGAGCATATTTAGGGTTTTTAAACCCGTCGTGCATTACATTTAGTATCGATAGGCATACATCAAGCCCAATAAAATCGGCAAGTTGTAATGGTCCCATAGGGTGTGCCATACCTAGTTTCATAACAGTATCTATTTCATATACACCTGCTACACCATTGTATAATGTTTCTATAGCCTCGTTTATCATTGGCATCAAAATACGATTTGCCACAAAGCCAGGGTAATCATTTACCTCTACAGGAACTTTACCTAGTTGTTCAGATAGCTCCATGATACTTTTAGTAACCTCATCAGATGTATTGTACCCTCTAATGATTTCTACAAGTTTCATGATAGGCACAGGGTTCATAAAGTGCATTCCTATTACTTTGTCCTGTCTTGTAGTAACAGCAGCAATTTGTGTAATAGATATAGATGATGTATTAGTTGCTAGAATGGTTTTTTCGTCACAAAAATCATTTAGATCTCTAAATATTTTCAGTTTTAAATCTACATTTTCAGTAGCCGCTTCTACAACCAGATCAGTATTTACTACACCGTCTTTCATATCGGTATAAGTAATAATGTTACCGATGGTTTTATGCTTGTCCTCTTCGGTTATTTTACCTTTTGCTACCATTCTATCTAGGTTGGCAGCTATAGTAGCCATACCTTTATCTAATGATTTTTCAGATATATCAATAAGTTTTACGCTAAAGCCGCTTTGTGCAAACGTATGGGCAATACCATTACCCATAGTGCCTGCGCCAATTACTGCTATGTTTTTCATGATGATGTTGTTATATTAGTTTATTGTTTGTTTTGTTATAGGGATAACGATTTTACTCGTTAAAACAGTCTATTATTCTGTATGCAATGCGTAGTGCTTCTGTACCATCTTCTAGCGTAACAATAGGAGTACCATTGTTGTTTATAGCATCGGCAAATGTTTCTAGTTCATCTAGTATAGCATTATTAGCTTCTACATCGGGATTTTCAAAATAGATTTGTTTTTTAATCCCTTCAGCATTTTGTAGTATCATATCAAAATCGCCAGGAGTTTCAGGAGCATCTTTCATTTTTACTACTTCGCACATTTTATCTAGAAAATCTACAGAGATGTAAGCGTCTTTTTGAAAGAAACGTGTTTTTCGCATATTTTTTAAAGATATACGGCTTGACGTAAGGTTAGCAACACAGCCATTTTCAAACTCAATACGAGCATTGGCAATATCTGGTGTATCACTAATTACAGATACTCCGCTTGCATTGATGTTTTTTACTTTGCTTTTTACTACACTTAGTATTACATCAATATCATGTATCATTAAGTCGAGTACTACAGGCACATCTGTTCCGCGAGGATTAAATTCGGCAAGGCGGTGTGTTTCTATAAACATGGGGTTATATATCATGTTTTTAGTAGAAATAAAAGCAGGGTTAAATCGCTCTACATGCCCCACTTGCCCTTGTACATTATACTGTTTTGCTAAAGCGATTATTTCTTCGGCTTCTTCAACAGTATTCGATATAGGTTTTTCAAGAAAAACGTGTTTACCTGCCTGTATAACTTCTTTAGCACAATCGTAATGTGACAGCGTAGGGGTTACAATATCTACAACATCTACGGCAGCAACAAGTTCGCTTATAGAGTTAAATTTATGATAACCAAGTTCACGAGATATTTTGTCGGCATTTTCACTGTTTGGGTCATAAAAGCCAACCAACTCATATTTTTCCGACTGATTGAGTAAACGCAAGTGTATCTTTCCTAGATGCCCCGCACCCAATACTCCGATTTTAAGCATAAGAAATATATTTTTAACAAAAATAAGACTATTTAGCCTGAAAACACAAAAAGTGGATCTAAAAATATGACTTGTATTATGAGGTATATAAAAGCAGACTAATATTGTTTTTTAGCCTTTACTATTTGATTTAGTTTACTATTTTTACCTCAAAAATAAATCTGCGCTTTGAAAGATACAGGAAAACACCAAGGACTTCGCAATCAGCTTGTAAGCGTTTTAGAGCAAAAAGGCATTACTGATAAAGATGTACTCGAAGCTGTAAAAAAAATACCAAGACACCTTTTTCTTGACTCTAGTTTTTCCGATTATGCTTACCAAGACAAAGCATTTCCTATTGGGGCAGGGCAAACTATATCGCAACCTTATACGGTAGCATTTCAGTCGCAATTATTGCAGATAGAACGCGACCATAAAGTATTAGAGATAGGTACAGGCTCGGGCTATCAAACGGCAGTGTTGTATATGATGGGCGCGAAGGTATATAGCATAGAACGACAAAAAGAACTTTTTAAAACTACATCACTACTATTGCCTAAATTGGGCATACGCCCCAAATATCTTTCGTTTGGCGATGGTTACAAGGGCTTACCAAACTATGCTCCTTTTGATAGTATTATTGTTACTGCAGGAGCTCCCTTTATACCGCAACCCCTTATGGCACAATTAAAAGTAGGGGGGAGACTGGTAATACCTGTGGGTAATGACCCACAAATTATGACAATGCTGATACGTAAAAGCGAAACACAGTTTGAAAAACATGAATTTGGTGAGTTTCGTTTTGTACCATTATTAGAGAATAAAAATTAAACTTTATAGCTTTTCTTTTACTGTTGTTGCATCAATATTACTATGAGAAGCATAGAATACGGCTTCGCCATTTTTTATAAGTAAAATTTGTGGCGATTGGTGCATTACACCAAAACGAGATGTTATTTCGTTGCTTATATCTCTATGAGCTAATAAATCAAGAAAATAAGCTTTTGCATCATCTTCCTCAATAGCATATTCGCGCTCAAAGCCCTTGAGTGCCATGCGGCTTATGCTACATCGTGTACTATGTTTAAATATTAGTACAGGTGTATCGCTTGATTCCTCAACGATGCTGTCGAGTTGTTGTAATTGTGTTAAATTATTCCACTTTATACGTGAAGAAGAGTTAACTTTACTGTCATTATTACCGAACATTTTATCGAAAAAACTCATTATCATTAGGGTTAAGACATTTTGACTGTTAAAGTTCTCTTTTTTAAAGAATTAGCAGTAAATTTGTCAGATTTTACTTATTGGAATGTAAATTGAACTATAGTTATCAAATTTAAACAAAATTAGATATGAACTTTAACAATTTTACTATAAAATCGCAAGAAGCCATTCAGCGGGCACAACAAATAACCCAAAGCTATGGACACCAGCAAATAGAGAACGAACACATTGTAAAAGCACTACTAGAGGTAGATGAAAATGTGACTCCGTTTATACTTAAAAAACTCAATGTAAACGTAAATCTTTTTCAGCAAATCCTAGACAGTACTTTGCAAAGTTTTCCAAAAGAACAGGGAGGAGAAATAGCACTTTCGCGTGATGCAAGTAATGCATTGAATGAAGCTTCGAACATTGCCAGGAAAATGAACGATGAGTTTGTCTCTACTGAGCATTTGTTACGGGCTATTTTTAACAGCAAAAGCAAAGTAGCCCAAATATTAAAAGATCAAGGCGTTACAGATAAAGGACTGAAAGCAGCTATTGATGAGTTGCGAAAAGGCGAACGAGTAACATCGGCAAGTGCTGAGGAAACCTATAATGCATTGAATAAATATGCTAAAAACTTAAATCAATTTGCCAATGATGGTAAACTCGACCCTGTAATAGGTCGTGATGAAGAAATCCGTCGTGTGTTGCAAATTCTTTCCCGAAGAACAAAAAATAACCCTATGCTTGTAGGGGAGCCAGGGGTAGGTAAAACGGCTATTGCCGAAGGCTTGGCACACCGTATCATTCAAGGTGATGTGCCCGAAAATTTAAAAAACAAAGTAGTTTACTCGCTAGATATGGGGGCGCTTATAGCAGGTGCAAAATACAAAGGAGAATTTGAAGAACGATTAAAATCGGTAGTGAAAGAAGTAACCTCTGCCGAAGGTGATATCGTGCTTTTTATTGATGAAATACATACGCTTGTAGGAGCAGGTGGTGGCGATGGTGCTATGGATGCCGCTAATATATTAAAGCCAGCACTGGCACGTGGTGAACTCCGTGCTATTGGGGCAACTACGCTAGATGAGTATCAAAAATATTTTGAAAAAGATAAAGCGCTCGAAAGACGTTTCCAAAAAGTAATTGTAGATGAACCCGATACTGAGAGCGCTATTTCTATACTGCGAGGTATTAAAGAAAAATATGAGACACATCACCAAGTACGTATAAAAGATGATGCTATTATAGCAGCGGTAGAACTTTCGCAACGTTATATTACCAATCGTTTTTTACCCGATAAAGCTATTGACTTGATGGATGAAGCAGCTTCTAAAATTCGTATGGAAATAAACTCTAAACCCGAAGAATTAGATGTATTAGACAGAAAAATAATGCAGCTCGAAATTGAAATAGAGGCTATTAAACGTGAAAAAGATGAAGTCAAACTCAAATCTTTAGGGTTAGAAATTGCCAATTTAAAAGAAGAGCGTAACGAAGTATATGCACGTTGGAAAAGTGAAAAAGATGTTGTAGATAATATACAGGCTGCCAAAAGTGATATTGAAAATTATAAAATGGAAGCCGAGAAAGCCGAACGCGAAGGCGACTATGGTAAAGTAGCTGAGTTGCGCTATGGTAAGATAAAAGAAGCACAGGAAACGCTGGATGCAATGCAGCAGCAATTGCAAGAAAACCAAACAGGACACAGCCTTATAAAAGAAGAAGTTACTGCCGAAGATATTGCTGAGGTCGTTGCTAAATGGACAGGGATTCCTGTAACCAAGATGTTGCAAAGCGATCGTGAAAAACTGCTAAAATTAGGAGATGAGCTACATAAACGTGTAGTAGGGCAGGAAGAAGCTATACAAGCAGTGAGCGATGCCGTAAGACGTAGCCGTGCCGGATTGCAAGATCAGAATAAGCCAATAGGTTCATTCTTATTCTTGGGTACTACGGGTGTAGGTAAAACAGAGCTTGCTAAAGCACTTGCATCTTATCTTTTTGATGATGAAAATGCCATGACTCGTATTGATATGAGCGAATACCAAGAGCGCCACAGCGTGAGCCGATTAGTGGGTGCACCTCCAGGGTATGTAGGGTATGATGAAGGCGGACAGCTTACTGAAGCTGTGAGACGTAAACCGTATTCAGTAGTATTGCTAGATGAGATTGAAAAAGCGCATCCTGATACGTTTAACATATTGTTACAGGTACTTGATGAAGGTCGTTTAACAGATAATAAAGGTCGTCTTGCCGATTTTAAGAATACCATTATTATTATGACTTCTAACATGGGGAGTGCCATAATACAGGAGAAGTTTGACACACTTAAAGGTGATGTAGAAGCAGCTACCGAGGCAGCTAAAGTAGAAGTACTAGGATTGCTAAAACAAACGGTACGTCCTGAGTTTATAAACCGTATTGATGATATTGTGATGTTTACACCACTTAGTGCCGATAATATTAAAGAAATAGTAGGCTTACAGCTAAAAGGTGTTACCAAGCTATTAGCTCAGCAAAACATTACGCTCGATGCTACACCCGAGGCGATTGATTACCTTACTAAAAAAGGTTATGACCCTGACTTTGGTGCGCGTCCTGTAAAACGTGTAATACAAAAAGAAGTTATGAATGAGCTTTCTAAACAAATACTTTCGGCAGAGGTAACTACCGATAGTATTATATTGCTAGATAGCTTTGATGGTCATTTGGTTTTTAGAAATCAAAATAGTTTAGAAGAGTAAAAATAATACTCTTGATTCTTATAAATAAAATCCTCCGCATATTGCGGGGGATTTTTTTGTTATTGGTAACAGTAAAGCAATGATTAGTTATTCAAAAATCTGTATTTTTATAAACAAACTAATAAAGCGATAATCTTGAATATAATACTATCAAACGCGAATCTGTCAGCATCTATTAACCCAAAGGGTGCTGAATTGGTCTCTTTAAAAGATAATAAAGGAACAGAGTATATGTGGGAAGGCAATCCTGAGTTTTGGGGTAAGCACTCACCAGTACTTTTTCCTATTGTAGGTACATTAAAAGATAATAGTTATACATACAATGATAAATCTTATACATTATCTCGTCATGGCTTTGCCCGTGATATGGTTTTTACCGTAAAAGAACAGCTTGATGATAGCGCAACTTTTTCACTGGTTGCGAATGCAGAGACTAAAGAAAAGTATCCGTTTGATTTTGAATTACAGCTAAAATATACACTTATAGCAAATCGTTTGCATATAGATTATATAGTGAATAATAATGGTAGCGAAGTGATGCCTTTTTCGATAGGGGCGCATCCTGCTTTTGCGTTACAAGGCAATTTTGAAGAGTATAGTCTGCAATTCGAAAAAGATGAACAGCTTGTAAGCACACAACTTCAAAATGATTTACTTTCAGCTACCGAAGTTCCTGTCGCTTTGCACGATGAAAAATTACCATTGCAATATGACCTTTTCGAAAATGATGCTTTAGTATTTAAAAAAATAGAGTCAAAATATATTAATATCAATAAAAACAATACACCTTTTCTAAGAGTTTCATTTCCCGATTTCCCACACTTAGGACTGTGGACAAAACCAAATGCTCCTTTTCTGTGTATAGAGCCTTGGCAGGGTTATGCTGATAGTACAACCAGTAATGGAAATCTTTATAAGAAAGAAGGCGTAATAGTATTAGAAAAAAGTACTAAAATTAAAAAAGGTTTTAGTATTGAGATACTTTAGTCCTAAATTTTAAATTATCTTTTTATAACTTAGGCAGGGTACGAATGTAAAGTTCTTCTACTTTTTTGCGTGCCCATTCGGTTTTTCTTAAAAAAGTAAGACTAGACTTTATGCTCGGGTTATCATTAAAACATTTAATATTGATAAGTTCACCAAGCGTATCGAAACCATAATAAGCAACAAGGTCTTCGAGAATCTTTTTTAAGGTAACCCCATGTAGTGGGTCATTAGATATAGGTTTTTCCATGCTGTAAAAGTAAAAAAATAATAGCAAGTATGTGGTAATAGTACATATAAGCTATAGTGTATTGACACTTTAAACAAATTACGTAACTTTGCACTCCTTATGCAGAAAACAGTAAACATACTAAACAGAAAAGCCAGATTTGAATATGAAGTTCTGGATAAATATACCGCAGGTATAGTACTCGCCGGATCTGAAATAAAATCGATTCGTTTGGGGAAGGCATCTATTGCCGAAAGTTTTTGCGAATTTCATGAACATGAACTATTTGCAATAAACACAAATATAGAAATGTATGCCTATAGCAGAAACTTTAGTCATGCGCCAAAGAGTGAGCGTAAGCTACTGTTAAACAAAAAAGAATTGAAGAGTCTTTTAAAAAGTGTACAAAATAAAGGGCTGACAATTATACCCTTACGCCTTTTTACTAACGAAAAAGGTTTAGCAAAATTAGAAATAGGACTTTGTCGTGGTAAGAAAAACTATGATAAGCGCGAAACGATGAAAGAACGCGATACAAAACGAGATCTCGACAGGATAAAGAAAGCATTTTAAACAACAAAGCCTCTCAATATTGAGAGGCTTTGTTTTGACTACTATTTAGTATATAGTAAATTTATTTTTTCTTGAAAGGAGGAAGTAACTTACTGCTTACTTCGCCAAATCCTATACGTACTTCATCATTTTGGCAATAACCGCGCATAATAACGGTGTCGCCATCGTTTATAAAAGTACGCTCTGTGCCATCGCTTAATGTAAGAGGATTTTTACCACCCCAGCTAAGCTCCAGCATAGAACCGAAACTATCAGGAGTAGGGCCTGATATAGTACCACTACCCATAAGGTCGCCACTATTTACACGACAACCATTTACAGTGTGGTGCGCCAGTTGCTGCGACATACTCCAGTACATATATTTAAAGTTAGAGTTAGAAATAACATTTTCTTCTCCACCTTCTGGTTGTAATGCCACTTGTAGTTTTATATCAAAAGCATGTTTACCTTCTTGTTGCAGGTACTCTAAAGGTTTAGGGTCTTCTTGTACAGGGCTTTCTGTACGGAAAGGCTCTAACGCATCTAGTGTTACTATCCATGGTGACATAGATGATGCGAAGTTTTTAGCAAGGAATGGTCCTAGTGGCACATATTCCCATTTCTGAATGTCGCGTGCGCTCCAGTCGTTAAACAATACCATACCAAAAATATGTTCCTCAGCTTCTCCTACAGGAATAGCTTCTCCCATTATGTTAGCATCAGTAGTAATGAAACCCATTTCAAGTTCAAAATCTACACGCTTAGAAGGACCAAAAACAGGTTGTGTCTCTCCAGAAGGTAAAGTTTGTCCGTTAGGTCTATGTATTGGTATGCCCGATGGTACTATAGTAGATGATCTACCATGATATCCTACAGGTATATGTAACCAGTTTGGTAATAAAGCATTATCTGGGTCACGAAACATTTTACCTACATTAGTAGCATGTTCTCTACTAGAGTAAAAGTCAGTATAATCGCCAATAAGTACAGGTAGTTGCATTTCTACATCGGCAAGGTCAAAAATTACAATCTCACGATGTTTTACATTGTCTCTTAGTTTAGCATTATCAGCATCAAAAAGATCTGCGATGCGGTTACGTACCAGTCGCCATGTCTTTTTACCATCAGATATAAAGTCATTAAGCGTATCCTGCATGAACATATCATCTGTTAGTTCAATACCTTCAAAGTAGTTTAGCTGTTGTAAAGCGCCTAGATCTATAGCATAGTTGCCTATACGTGTACCTATAGTTACTACATCATCTTTAGTTATAAATACTCCAAAAGGAATGTTTTGTATTGGGAAGTCGCTGTTTTTTGGCACTTCCAGCCAGGATTTTCTGGATGGGTCGTTTGCTGTTAGTGGCATATCTTTAGTTTCTTGTTTGAGATTTATGAATTATCAAATATACTTTCCTGAATGGTTTTACCCAACCTTTTTTTGTATTTTTGACAGCAAATTAACGAAAAATTATAAAATGCAACGCGACGAACAAATTTTCGACCTGATACTTGAAGAACAGGACAGGCAAATACAAGGATTGGAACTAATTGCATCAGAAAATTTTGTGAGCGACCAAGTTTTGGAAGCTGCAGGTTCTGTACTAACTAATAAATATGCTGAGGGTTACCCTGGCAAGAGGTATTACGGAGGATGTGAAGTAGTGGATGTTATAGAGCAAATAGCTATAGACAGAGCAAAAGCACTTTTTGGAGCAGAATATGTGAATGTACAGCCGCACTCTGGTTCGCAGGCAAATACTGCTGTTTACCACGCTTGCCTTTCACCAGGTGATAAAATTTTAGGTTTCGACCTTTCTCATGGAGGGCATTTAACCCATGGTTCTCCTGTAAATTTTTCTGGAAAATTATATACCACCTCTTTTTATGGTGTAGAAAAAGAAACAGGAAGACTTAACTATGATAAAATACAAGAGATAGCTGAGGTTGAAAAACCAAAAATGATAATTGCAGGAGCATCGGCATACTCACGTGATATGGACTTTAAACGTTTTAGAGAAATTGCTGATAGTGTAGGAGCTATATTACTAGCAGATATATCGCACCCTGCTGGGCTTATTGCCAAAGGTTTACTTAACGACCCTGTGCCACATTGCCACATTATTACTACAACCACCCATAAAACCCTTAGAGGACCAAGAGGAGGTATGATACTTATGGGTAAAGATTTTGAAAACCCATTTGGACTAAAAACACCAAAAGGAACTGTACGCATGATGTCGTCATTATTAGATTCAGGTGTTTTTCCAGGTAATCAAGGCGGACCTTTAGAGCATATTATCGCTGCTAAGGCTGTAGCATTTGGTGAAGCGTTGCAAGATGAGTTTTTTAACTATATGATGCAGGTACAAAAAAATGCTAAGGCTATGGCGGCAGCATTTGTAAAAAGAGGTTACGATTTAATCTCTGGTGGTACAGATAACCACATGATGCTAATAGACCTTAGAAATAAAAATGTTTCGGGTAAAGAAGCAGAGAATGCTTTAGTAAAAGCAGAGATAACAGTAAACAAAAACATGGTTCCGTTTGACGATAAGTCACCATTTGTAACATCGGGTATTCGTGTAGGTACTGCTGCAGTTACTACACGTGGACTTGTAGAAGCGGATATGGATACTATAGTAGCTCTTATTGATAGAGTTATTATGGATCATACCAACGAAGAAGTTATAGAGGCAGTAGCTAATGAAGTAAATGACATGATGGGCGAACGTCCTATTTTTGTTTTTTAGTACAGTAATTCTGTAAAATTTAAATTAAATTTAGAGTTCTCATAGCATATGTTATGAGAACTTTTTATTTCTTATATATGGATAATTTAGATAAGTTAAAACAATTAGTATACTCCATTAACCCTCTTGATGATGATGAGTGGAATACTTTTACTCAATATTTAACTTTTAAAGACTACAATAAAGGAGACTATATAATAAAGCAGGGTGAAACAGCTAATACTATATATTATATAGAGAAAGGTATAACTCGTAATTATTTTACTCATAATGGTAAAGAGTTTACTGTAGATTTTCATTTTGATGGAGAACTCGTTTCAGCATTTTATTCTATTATTACAGGTATGCCAAGTGTTGTATCAGTAGAAATTATAGAAAGCACCAGTATAATAGCATTACCATACAAACAGTTAACAAGCTATTACAGCAGTTCATTAAAAATTAGTAACGTAGGTAGAAAAATTGCCGAAATGCAGTATACACACCGTTTAAAAAAAGAGATGGATTTACTTTCGCTTACTGCCGAAGAACGTTATAATAAATTATTAAAAAGAAACCCAAGAGTAGTTAAATCAATATCTGTAAAACATATATCTTCTTATTTAGGAATACATCCTGAAAGTTTAAGCCGTATTAGAAAAATGTATGTAAAAAGCTAACATAGGTCATTTTAAAAAAATAAGGATGTAATTACTTTTGCTTTAAAATTATACCTTATGAAACCTCTTTTTGTATTACTACTTACATTTTTATTAGCAACAGGAATATTTAAAATTTTCACTACAGAATATCAATATGTTAAAAGTGGCACAATAGCATTGTGCTGCATGTTACTGCTTACTGCTATAGGGCATTTTAAATTTACGTCAGGTATGGCACTTATGCTTCCTGATTTTATACCTGCTAAGCGTTTTATAATTTATAGTACGGGTTTTTTAGAAATCTTGCTAGCTATAGCATTTTTATTCCCTAAGTACCGCTATGCAGCGGGGATAATTTTTATAATATTTTTAATACTATCATTACCTTTTAATATATATGCTGCTATAAAACATGTAAACTATGAAACAGCAAGTTATGACGGAAAAGGATTGCTTTACCTTTGGTTTAGAATACCTATGCAGCTTTTTCTTATTGTATGGACACTTATTTTTGCTTTAAGAGTTAGGTTTTTTTAAGACAAACTTTAAGATTTGTTTTAAATCTGTTCGCTTTATTATGTTGTAAATTTATAGTCATGGAAGCAAACAGAAAAAAAGGATTTGTATTTAGTCAATATAAAGCTCCCGATGTGTCTCCGTTTGATAAACTATTTGAGATTTTTACCGAACTGATAACACATACTTCGGGCGACCTTGATGAGGCGTTGGACTGGCTAAGAGAGTTGGACAAAGAATATAAACTTACTGATGAAAATTATACCATTGATGATTTTATAGAAGACCTGAAAAAGAAAGGCTATATAAAAGATGAAACCAAAGAAGATGGTACTGGCGGACTAAAAATAACGGCAAAAACAGAACGATCGATTCGGCAACAGGCTTTAAAGCAAATTTTCGGGAATTTAAAGAAAAGTGGTTCAGGTAATCATAAAACAAAACATTCTGGTAGTGGCGATGAGCATACAGGTGAGTTTCGTGAGTACCGCTTTGGCGATGGACTAGATAGAATATCGCTTACCGAAAGTTTAAAGAATGCCCAAATAAACAATGGCATAGGCGACTTTAAACTTACAGAAGATGATTTGGTGGTAGAAGATGCCCAATACAAGTCACAAATGAGTACGGTGTTAATGATAGATATTAGTCACAGTATGATACTCTATGGCGAAGACCGTATAACACCTGCCAAAAAAGTAGCGATGGCACTTGCCGAACTGATAACGACGCGATACCCGAAAGATACACTCGATATATTAGTTTTTGGTAATGATGCGTGGCCCATTGCCATTAAAGACTTACCTTATTTGCAAGTAGGACCTTACCATACTAATACGGTAGCAGGGCTAGAACTTGCTATGGATATGCTGCGCCGTAAACGTAATACCAACAAGCAAATATTTATGATTACCGATGGTAAGCCAAGCTGCGTTCGCGAAAGCGATGGCAGGTATTACATGAACAGCAACGGACTGGATGAATATATTGTAGATAAATGTTATACCATGGCAGCGCAGGCAAGAAAGTTGCACATACCTATTACCACCTTTATGATAGCTAGTGATCCCTATTTGCAACGATTTGTAAACCAGTTTACAGAAGCTAATCAGGGGAAAGCATTTTATACAGGATTAAAAGGACTGGGTGAAATGATTTTTGAAGATTATGAAACCAATAGAAAGAAGAGGATTAAGTAGAATTAAGACGATAGATAATAGATATAATATAGGGAGTACTTTATAACTTCCGACTTTTAAACTTTAGGACTAAACACATGGATGTACAGAATATAAAAACATTAGGAGATTTAAAAAAAGCAGGATACGAGAGCAAAACCATTAAAGATGAGCTACGGAATAACCTACGTGATAAAATAAGCAAAGGCGAAACCGTTTTTGAGGGTGTATGGGGATTTGAGAACACAGTAATACCCGAACTAGAACGCGCTATATTATCCCGTCATAACATTAATTTATTAGGGCTTAGAGGACAGGCAAAAACACGCTTGGCTCGCCTTATGGTAAACTTATTAGATGAATATATACCCGTAGTAGAAGGTTCGGAAATTAATGATGATCCTTTGCACCCAATATCACGCTATGCAAAAGAACTAATTGCTGATAAAGACGATGATACCCCAATTAGTTGGTTGCATAGAGATGAACGTTTTTATGAAAAACTAGCCACACCCGATGTTACGGTTGCCGACCTGATAGGAGATATAGACCCTATAAAAGCAGCAAACCTAAAACTATCGTATGCAGATGATAGGGTTATTCACTACGGGATGATACCGCGTGCTAACCGTTGTATATTCGTGATTAATGAGTTGCCTGATTTGCAAGCACGCATACAAGTAGCATTATTCAATATATTGCAAGAAGGCGATATACAAATACGTGGTTTTAAAGTACGATTGAATTTAGACCTTCAGTTTGTGTTTACAGCTAACCCTGAAGACTATACTAACAGGGGTAGTATAGTAACACCATTAAAAGACCGTATTGGTTCGCAGATATTAACACATTATCCTGAAACGGTAAAAATAGCCCGTACCATTACCGAACAGGAAGCTAACCTTGACACTCGCCAAAGCGATAGTGTTTATGTACCATCATTAGCAAAAGACTTATTAGAACAAATAGGTTTTGAAGCACGTGAAAGCGAATATATCGATTATAAAAGTGGAGTGAGTGCACGTATGAGTATTACAGCATTTGAAAACTTGCTAAGTACAGCCGAAAGACGTGCCTTAAAATCAGGAATAGAGAAAACCACAGTACGTTTATCTGACTTTATGGGAGTTATACCAGCGATTACAGGTAAGGTAGAATTGGTATATGAAGGAGAACAGGAGGGGGCAGCAGTAGTTGCCGAACATTTAATTAGTAATGCTGTAAAAACGGTATTTGGAGATTATTTTCCGAAAATAGAGAAGTTAGAACGATCTAATGAGGTAAGCCCGTATCAGGATATTTTTGACTGGTTCTTTAACGAGAGTACTTTTGAATTGCCTGATGATGCTACTGATGCTGAATATCAAAAAGCACTGGATGCTATTATACCATTAAAGCAATTATTAATGAAATACCAACCCGATACAACCGATGCAGATAAGTATTTCCTTAAAGAGTTTGTATTGTGGGGGCTTGCTGAATATAAAAAATTGAGTAAAGACCGTTATACCGAAGGGTATGAGTTTAAAGATATTTATGGTAGTTACATAAGCAAGAATTTATAAATTGTTATAGTTCATAGCACGTAAAATCCCTCTTTCGAGGGATTTTTTATTTCAGCTATTAAGGAATACATTATCTTTATTACTTTAAATTCATTTAACTTTAGGGTATATATATTTATAAATAACGATGAACGCATATCATTTACTCATAATACTCATAAGCCTTTCGGCAGGATTCTCTTATATAAATCATAGGTTTATAAAAATGCCTTTTGTAATTGGGCTTTTCTTTCTGTCAAGTATACTCTCTTTAGTAATACTTAGTACAAAGTGGTGGGATTTAGTACATTATGTAGAAATTAAAGATACACTAGAGCATATAGATATTAGTAGTTTTATACTCGATATTATGTTAGGTTTCTTACTATTTGCGGGAGCATTGCATACATCATGGGCTAATATTAAGTCGCAATTGCGCCCTATATCGTTGTTTGCTATTGGTGGTGTGTTGTCTTCAACCATAATTATTGCAGGGTTGTTTTATGGAGTATGCCATTTACTGGGTATAAATATCGATTTACTGCACTGTCTTATATTTGGGGCGTTAATATCGCCTACAGATCCTATTGCAGTATTAGGGATATTAACCAAAGCTGGTGTTTCTAAGAAAATAGAATCGACTATTGTAGGGGAGTCATTATTTAATGATGGTGTAGGTGTAGTTGTGTTTATAGCATTATTGGAAACACTTAAATTAGGAAAAAGTGAGATAGATTTTGGGCACTTCGGGATGTTATTCCTGCAAGAAGCTGTTGGAGGTATGGCTTTTGGCTTATTATTAGGTTTTGCTTTGCACAAACTTTTAAAATCTATAGATGATTATGAAACAGAAGTATTACTAACAGTTGCTTTTGTTATGTCTGGCTATGCAATAAGTTCGCTATTACACCTTTCAGGAGCATTAGCTATGGTAATTATGGGGCTTTTAGTAGGCAATTATAAAAAAGAAAAAGCCATGAGCGACCGTACTCAAGAATATGTGACTAAGTTTTGGGAGCTTGTAGATGTAGTGCTTAATGCTATATTATTTATTAGTATTGCCTTTGTTATGGTAGTTATCGATTTTGAATCGATTTATATATTGGTTGCCATATTAAGTATATTTATAGTACTATTAGCACGTATTATAATAGTTTATTTTCCTAAGCTTGTATTTCCGCGCTTTATAAAGTTTACCAATAGTGAAGCCAAAATTATAGTGTGGGGAGGCTTGCGTGGTGGCTTGTCTATAGCCTTAGTACTTTCTATACCCGATAGCGAAAATAAATTAATATTAATAGGAGCTACTTATGCCTGTGTAGTGTTTAGTATTTTGGTACAAGGGTTATCTATAGGTAAGGTAGCCGAAAAACTTTCTAAAAAGTAAATTACAATTAAAGCAGAAGTATATAAAATAAAAAAGACCAGAGGTGGAGCCCCCTGGTCTTTAACGTTAAAGACCCATAACATGGTCAGTAACGAGCTGCAAAGATACACTAATATCTGAATAGTTTGATATGAAATTTACATTTACTTTACTACAATATCATATTTTGTGAGTAGTCCTTTTAACCCTTCTACCGAAAATTTAGCTTTTTTAAGTTTATTCTCCTCAGGATCAATAGTAAAGTTGTAGCTAGTAGTAAAGTCGGTTTTATTGGCAATAGTATTAGAGAATACTGTTTGATGCATGTTACAATTGGCAAAAACAGCCTCTGTTAGGTCGGTTTCCATAAAATCGACAGCAATAAGACTACAATTATTAAAAAATGTACCTTTTAATTTTAAGGTATAAAACTTAGCATAATCTAGAATACAATCTTCAAAATTGAAACGAAATAGCAAGGAATCACACATAGAAAAATTGACACCTGTAAAATTACAGCCTGTAAACTGTACATCGCGAAATGATACATAATTTACTTTTGCTTCTATAAAGTTACAATTGATAAAATCGCTATCAATGAAAGCCGTTCCTAAATAATTACAGTTAGATAAATCGCAGTTAATAAAAGTACACCGTTCAAAATCGTGATACATAATTTCATCTTCGAAAAAAATTTTATCGGTTATTTCAACCCCTATAATATAACTTGATGACATGAAAAATAGTTTTGGGCAAGTTACAATTTTGTTTAAAGTTATTTTATTTAGCTTATCATATAAAGAGTATTCTGTAATTATTGTTAAACTTTTTTCGGATATTGCGGATGTACAGTAAAATTTATTACTCAGGTGTCTAAACAAAATAACTTTAAAGAAATATATAATGAGCATAGGTTATTGGTCTATAACCTTGCGCTTACTTATTTGTTTAGTATAGAAGATGCCGAAGAAGTTACTCAAGATGTATTTGTAAAAGTACATGAGTCTTTAAATAAATTTAAAGGTAATGCTGCGCTTAAAACCTGGATATATCGCATAACTGTAAACCAGTGCCTTGATTTTATAAAACGAAGAAATAGTAAAAAACGTTTTTTTGTTTTCGGAAAAAAAAGCAATTCAGAACATGAGTATAACAATTTTTCTAATTTTGAACACCCTGGTATATTACTCGAAAATAAAGAAAAATCAATACTCTTATTTAAAACAATAAATACCTTGCCCGAAAATCAGAAAACAGCTTTTATATTATCTAAAATTGATGGGCTTAGTAATCCCGAAATAGCTGAGGTTATGGAGTTGAGTATAGGTGCTATAGAATCGTTGCTTGTAAGGGCAAAAAAAGGATTGCAGCAAAAATTAGGAGAAAATTTTGAAGAGTACCGCAGGAAAAAATAAATAATAGCGTCTAAAATAATATGGAAAAGGGAAAATGGATAGCAGCAGTAATGAATAGTACCGAGGGGATAAGAAAGATAACCCCTCATGAAGGTATGTATGATATAATACAGGCTAAACTATATAATAAGGAAGCACGAGTACCACAACAAACAATATGGATGGCAGCTTCGAGTATTTTACTTTTAGCTACTTTGAATATAATAACAATAAGAAAAATTGTTGATAAAGAGGAAACTCAAATTACAAGTACAGCAGCCAGTAGCCAATCACCACTTTATGTTAATAATCAGCTTTATTAATTAGAAAAAAATGAAGAAGACAACATTATTAAGTATCGTTATTATTATTTTAATACTACTTAACATAGCCACACTAGGTTTTATTTTTATGAAAGAAAATCATCCACATCTACCTGAAGGGCGAATAAATGAACCTAAAGATATTATAATAAAAAAATTACATTTTGATGAAGAGCAACAGCGCAACTATGAAATTGAAATTACGAAACACCAGAAAGAAATAAGTGAGATTGATAAAAAAATAAGAGAAAATAAACATAAGTTATATAGCCTTTTGGCAACACCATATAACGAAGAGAAAAGAGATAGTCTTATACAGATAGTTGCAGCAAATCAGAAAAAAGTTGAATTAATGCACTTTAATCATTTTGTAACAATAAAAGCTATTTGCCATCAAGACCAGTTAGCTGCTTATAACGAGTTAACAAGAGAATTACCAAAACTGTTTGCTCCACCAAAAGAACTAAGAAGGCATGAGTAAACAGGTATATATAATGATGATGCTTTTTTGTCTGGTAATAAGTAAGTGCTTTGCTTTTCAGCAAGCAGACTCTATTATAGTAAACATCAAGCCTGTATTTGGTAAAGAAGAGTTAAAAATACAAAACAAATATATTTCTGCAAAAAAAGATACACTTAGTATAGATGTGCTTCGGTTTTATATATCTGATGTAAAAGTTACATATACCGATAAGACAATATCGCAACAAAAAAAAGCATGGCTTTTGGATATTAATAAACCAGAAAGTTTACAGTTTAATATTGCCAGTTTATCAAGAAAACAGATAGCACAAATTACTTTTAACGTAGGTGTAGATAGTCTTGCAAATGTTTCGGGAGCATTAGGCGGTGCACTCGACCCCGCCAATGGTATGTATTGGGCATGGCAAAGTGGTTATATCAATATGAAAGTTGAAGGTAAGAGCAATAGTTGCCAAACCCGAAAAAATAAGTTCATGTTTCATATTGGGGGTTACCTGCCTAAAGAAAATGCCTTGCGAGTAGTTACTATACCTGTTAGCAAGAGTACTAATGATAGTATTTCGATTAAAGTAGATTTGAGTATATTTTTTAACGAAATAAACTTAAAAGAAAATAATAGCATAATGATTCCTGGCACTAAAGCCATGTTAATAGCCGATCTAACAGGTAAAATGTTTTCACTTCAATGAAACGATTTTTTAAAATAGTATTTTCGTTATTACTGTTGTGTTGTTTTCTATCTTTTAAAAACAGCTCCGAAATCTATTTTGAAATACCCGAAGGTTGGGAGACACCACATTATGATTTTAAAAACAATAAACTTACCGAAGAAAAACTTACTTTAGGTAGACAATTATTTTATGACCCTATACTTTCGCGAGATAGCACTATATCTTGCGCTAGTTGCCATTTGCAAGCTACAGGTTTTACTCATGTAGACCATGATGTAAGCCATGGCATCGAAGGTAAAGTAGGTACACGAAATTCTTTAGTATTAATGAATCTTGCATGGAGTAAAACTTTTATGTGGGACGGTGGTGTAAACCATTTAGACGTGCAAGCACTAAGTCCCATAACGAACCCAGTAGAGATGGATGAAACACTCGAAAATGTGGTGCGAAAACTACAAAAGAGTGAAAACTATCAAAAGTTATTTAGCGAAGCCTATGGCACTAATACAGTAACAGGACAAAAGGTACTAAAGTCTATTTCGCAATTTTTAGTAATGCTAACTACCAGTAATAGTAAATATGATAAGGTACAACGGGGAGAAGAAGTATTTACGGCTCAGGAAGAAAACGGTTATAGGCTATTTAAACAAAATTGTGCTTCGTGCCATACAGAACCACTTTTTACAAATAACGGTTATGAGAATAATGGTCTAAAACCCGACCCTTATTTTATGGATATGGGGCGTATGGCTATTACTCGTAAGATAGAAGATTCATTAAAATTTAAAGTACCAACACTTCGCAATGTACAGTTTACCTACCCCTATATGCACGATGGTAGGTTTGCAACACTTACCGAAGTAATAAAGCATTACAATTCGGGTATACACCACACTACTACGTTATCTAATAAATTAGCTACACCTATGAAATTAACTTCTAATGATAGAGTAGATTTAGTAGCTTTTTTAAAGACACTTACCGATAAAGAATTTCTTTATAATCCTGATTTTTCTTACCCGAGAGGAAATTATTAAAAAAAAGTGCAGGAATTTATTTGTTATAGCGTCTAACTATATAAGCTAACTTAAATATCCCAATAACATGAAAAGAGCATTCTATTTATTTACACTTCTTTTTTGCATTGTCGTGCAAGCACAAACTAACCCTGTAATAACATCGTGGATTCAAAATACTACAGGAATTACAGGTCGTCATTATGTAGAAGGAAATTCTACTCCTATTGACGATGCTGTTGAAGCTAATGTACAAATTGTTCAGTACTCTGACGACTGGGTATATGTATCGGCTACAGGTATTCCTGCCTACATTACAGGACCTTTTATGGACGGAAATCCATCTTTGGCTACTGATCAGAATGCTATATATAAATTTCCTTTAACCCCAACACAAAATACGGGTACACCTACAGCTACTACAGCTGGTAATATAGGTGTTTTTATTAATGGTGTTTCCTTGTTTGATTATAGAGATGGTGTAGCGTGGAACCCTAATACCAATTCAATTTGTGGAGGACCGGGTAACCCACCATGTCCTGGAGGACCTATGACGGAAAATGACTGGAATAGAGATGCTATACCTGCCGAAAATGCAGGTTTTGATTGTGCTAAAGCACATCCTGCAATGGGTAATTATCATCATCATCAAAATCCAAGTGCTTTTAATTTAGATTTGGTTGAAATATCAAATATATGTGATACTTATCCTGCTGATGGATTGTATGTTATTAATCCTTCAGTGCATTCGCCGTTAATCGGTTTTGCTTATGATGGTTTTCCTATTTATGGGGCGATGGGGTATGCAAATGCCGATGGTACAGGTGATATAACACGTATTAAATCGAGTTATGAACTAAGTGAAAACACCACTAGAGCTAATGGTCCAGATGTAGATGAAACTTATTTTAATGGCTATTTTAGAGAAGATTATCAGTATGTAGCGCATAACGATGATGATAGTTATCTTGACGAGCATAATGGTAGATTTTGTGTAACACCAGAATATCCTGAAGGCACGTATGCTTATTTTTGTACTGTAGATGAAAATTATAATTCGGCGTACCCTTATGCAGTAGGACCTACTTTTTACGGTAATGTTGTTACTGAAAATGTTACAACTATAGGAGAAGATACTACAGTTTATGAATCAACATTAAGAGTGGGAACTATTGAAGACAAAGACTTGAATATATTAATTTACCCCAACCCGTCTAGTGAGTTTATAACAATACAAGCTCCAATGGCAGAAGGTTTTAGTAGAAAAGTAGCGCTAATTAATGAGCTAGGACAGGTAGTAAAATCATCGCAAATAGTGCAGGGTAGTACATTATGTAACTTAGAGATAGATACAGTATATGATGGTGTATATTTTATAAAAGTTTCTAGTGGTACAAATAGTAAATCATATAAAGTAATTATAAAAAAATAGTAGTATTCTATACTATTCGCTAGAGGTAATAATTATGTTATATATGTTTTAGGATTTATTTATAAAAGTTTGCCTGTAAAATAGGTAACTTAGTAACTATCTAATAATAAACATATAAACTTAACTATTATGAAATCGAAAGTAAACTTTATTATACTATTTCTATTCACAGCATTAACGTTACAAGCACAGTCTTTTGGATCGGCAGGATTAGAAATAGAAGGTAAGTTTAATCCTAAAAATGCAGTATATTACAACTGGTTACTACATGAAGGTACTAATGATGTTACTATGAAGTTTCCGCAAACACCTAAAGGAATTGAGGATGCGGTTAATATAATAGAGCAAATGTTGGTTAAAAATGAACTTTCTATAGATAGACCCGATGAATACAATAATGTAGAAGTTCAGGGGTTGAAAAATAATTCTGCTCAGCAATTAAATGATGCTATACAAGATCAAAAGGCTAAGGTTAATTTGGCTTGGTATTCTCCAGATGGCTCTACATTGCATCTGTTTCTAGGAAAGTATAGTTATGAAATAAACGTATATAAAGCATATAAATAAGGTAATTAAGTATATCTTGGATGTTTAAAACCCATTGCGTAATCTTGCGGAATGGGTTTTATATATTATGTATTATCCTTAAAAAATATAGTAGGAGCAGTATAACTTTTATATATTTGCTTCAATACAAATGTTTTTAAGGCATTAGCCCTTTTTAGTTCAATACAAGATGTCATATCTTTTATAATCTTACGATTTTTTTGGACTAATTCTTTTACTGCGATTCGGCAGTGATATACATTTATTTTGATATACAGTAAAGCAATAAGTATCTGTTTTTGGATATTAATTGCTTATTAATTTTTACTGTATAAATTTATTACTAATCTAAAAACCTGATATGGAAATTCACATTGTCGATCTCTTAATATTTATTGTTTATTTGGTAATAATGCTTGGGGTGGGTTTCTACTTCATGAAACGAAATAAATCTAAAGAAGATTATTATGTAGGAGGCAGAGGGATGTCGGCAGGTCATATAGGTTTATCAGTAGTAGCTACCGATGTAGGAGGTGGATTTTCTATAGGACTTGGCGGACTTGGTTTTATCATGGGACTTTCGGGTAGCTGGATGTTATTTACAGGATTACTAGGTGCATGGATAAGTGCTGTATTTTTAATACCTAAAATATACCCAATTGCAAAAGAGCATAAATTCCTCACATTTCCGCAGTCGCTGGCATTTCATTATAATACCAAAGTAGCATTGGTAGCAGGTATTATATCATTAGTAGGGTATATAGGCTTTACCAGTTCGCAAATACTTGCAGGAGCAAAACTAGCCTCGGCTACCTTTCCTTCTATCTCTATTATAAATGCCATTTTAATAATGGGGGTTATTGCCATAATATATACGGCTATAGGAGGTATTAAGGCAGTTATTTATACCGATACGATACAATGGATTATCCTTATGGCAGGACTTATAGGCATAGGTATTCCTTTAGGGTATATACACATAGGTGGTTGGGAGGCTATTAGTAATACATTACCCGATAGCTTTATGTCACTTACTAATATTACGTTTGTACAGTTTTTTAACTGGCTTATCACTATTGTACCCATTTGGTTTGTAGGAATGACGCTGTATCAAAGAATATATGCTTGTAAAGATGAAGCTACTGCCAAAAAAGCTTGGCGTATAGCAGGGTTATTTGAATGGCCTATAATGGCTTTTATGGGAATTGCTTTAGGGCTTTTTGCCAGAGTAGGGTATGAACAAGGTATGTTTACCGATATAGGCTATGCTCCTGGTGTTCCTATGGACTCTGAGTTAGGTTTGCCGTTATTTTTACGAAGCATATTACCGATAGGTTTAATGGGCTTAATGTTATCGGCTTACTTTTCGGCAATTATGTCTACGGCTGATAGTTGTCTTATGGCTGCATCTGGTAATTTTTCTACCGATATTTTAGGCTTTTTTAAAAGCAAAAGAAAATATGATACCATTAAAAATTCGCAAGTAATAACCCTGATTATAGGTGTTGTTGCCGTACTACTTGCTACTCATATGCAAAATGTACTGGAACTGATGTTGTACTCTTATGCCTTTATGGTATCGGGGCTATTAGTACCTGTATTAGGTACTTTATTACTCAAAAAACCATCAGCAAAAGCTGCTATGGCAGCCATGATAGGCGGAGGAACTACTACACTGGTATTAATACTTACCCAAGTTAAATTGCCTTATGGACTTGATGCTAACTTTTTTGGTATAGCAGTATCGGCTTTAGCATTTGCTATCTTCCAATCTGCATCGGGTAAAAATAAGGTTACTGCTTAGCATTTTATAAGAGTATTATTCTTTATCGTTATCTTTTTTCTTTTGAAAACCAAGCTTATAAACTGCCCATCCAAAACCTGCAATAAGATGGAGTAATATAACTCCAAAAATTATTTTTTCCATGAGAATACTATTTGAGATAGTAAAAATATAGCATATTTATATTCTGTACAGTAACATTTGTTACGTAAAAGTATAAGCTGTTAATCACTCACAAACCTTTGTTTATAAAGCTCAGATTGAGTATCTTTAAGGTAATAAAAAGTTACTTTAATAAACTATGAGTTTTATTGATTACTACAAAGTTTTGGGTGTAGATAAAAAAGCTACAGCAGAACAAATAAAGAATGCTTACCGTAAAAAAGCACGTAAGTTACATCCTGATTTAAACCCTGATGATAAAGATGCTAATAAAAAATTTCAGCAGCTTAATGAAGCCAATGAAGTACTAAGCGACCCCGAAAAGAAAGCGAAGTATGACAAGTATGGCAAAGACTGGGAGCGCGGCGAGGAATATGAAAAATACCAACAGTCGCAACAGCAGCAACAAAGACAATACTCTTCTGGTGGAGGTACTCAATTTGAAGGAGAAGATTTTTCTAGCTTCTTTGAATCAATGTTTGGCGGACAGGGCAGGCGCAGTGGTGGCAATGTTCAGTTTAAAGGACAGGATTTTAATGCAGGGTTAAATCTTACATTAAAAGAAGCGTATACTACCCATAAACAAACATTTACAGTAAATGGTAAAAATATACGAATAACTATACCCGCAGGCGTAGAGGATGGACAAGTTATTAAACTGGCAGGGCAAGGTAGTCCTGGTAGAAATGGAGGTCCTAACGGTGACCTTTACATTACTTTCTCTGTAGCCAATACAGATACTTTTAAGCGGGTAGGTAATGACTTGTATACTACTAAAAATATAGATCTTTATACGGCTGTTTTAGGCGATGAAATCACGATTACTACCATAGATAACGGTACTATAAAACTTAAAGTAGCTCCCGAAACCCAAAACAATACAAAGGTTAGATTAAAAGGTAAGGGCTTCCCATTATATAAAAAAGAAGGCAAATTTGGCGATTTATATATCACTTATAATGTGTTAATACCTACCAATCTTACCGATAAACAAAAAGAATTATTTACCGAACTGAAAGAACTTTCTAAATAAAGCAGTAGTATGGATAATCAGGATTTTATACCCGTAACCGTTATTTGTCAGCATTATAATGTTGAGGTTTCGTTTGTAGATGCCCTTCATGAGTTTAACCTAATAGAGTTCGAGCAAATTGAGACCGAAAGATATATACCTGCTCATCAATTATCTGAGGTTGAGAAGATAGTACGATTGCATAATGAACTTCACATAAATGCAGAAGGGCTTGATGCGGTATTACACTTGTTGCAAAAAATTGAAACGATGCAAAAAGAAATTAGTTTACTAAAAGGAAAACTTTCTGTATATGAATAAGTGTGATTTTAGTTTATATTTAATGTGCGTTCAACAATTACATTGCCAGAGCGATGTAATTTGACTTGATAGGTTATAGGTATTACTGCTTTTCCTTTTTCTTTATATTTATCTAATCGATCTTCTAAAACGGCATCAAAGTCGGAAAAACCTTTAGTTTCTGCTTTTTCATAGGCTTTAGGGGTATAAGGCCAAGGATTTTCTGGACTTACGACTGTAATATTTGCTATATATGCGCCAAACTGCTCTGAAAGAGGTAAGGTTTTCGAGTATAAATCTCGTTTTTGTAATTGGCTTGATGCAGAAATAACACTACTATCTACAGCCCCTTGTGCAGCAGAGTCTATTCTTTTCGACTCTAGAGCTACTCGACCTGCTGTATCATGAAAAGCAACATCGGGTTCTTTGTCTGTATCTATACCAAATTTTATACTACTATGATCAACTCCTGCAATTTTCATGGTGCCTGCAAGTTCTTCTAATATACGTGCTGCGGAATTAACTGCGGTATCTGTCCAATGTACCAATCTTGATGCAGAATCCATCGCATAAGTATGCTTTGCTGGTGTTGAAGCGTCTTTTATTCTGTTGGCTTTTTGTGGGGCAAATGGATTCTTTTTCGAAGGATGTGTTCCTCCGTTAGGGTCAAGAGGTTTGTAGCGATTATAAATGGCATCTTTCACTATAGCCAAATTCTTTTTGGATTCCCCAGTCTCATAGGCTAAAATATCAAGGTTTCCATCTGCCTTATTTAACTCTGATTTCACTCCTGCTCTTTGTATAGGTTGTGAGCCAATAGTACCTATTTTTAAATTTGAGTTAGTATTTATTTCTTTCATCTGCAACGCTTTTCCTCCCATAATGTCGGCTTCCTTTTCTAAACCGCTATCATCATTAATGTTTACTTTACCTTTCATTTGCATGGTAGGTTTTACACGACCTTGCTTTTGCTGTGCTACGTGCCATGCTTCGTGAGGTAAGTGTTTTTCTTGTCCCGAGGCAAGATGAATATCTGTACCTTGTGCATAGGCATGGGCATTTAGCTGCGCAGGTTTCCCCGAGTTATAATGAACTTTTACGTCATCCATTGAGTGACCTGACAGGTTTTCTATTCCTGATTTGAGTTGGTCGGGTAGCCCTGTATTATTTGGCTTTAATTGGACTGGAAAAGTAGTACTTGATGACGATTCAGTAAGTTTTCTTTGTGCTACTGCCTGTGGTCGGTTATCTTCAAGTGATACAGCTTTCGATTTTTTCTGAGCAGGTGCAGCAGCTTGTAAACTATTATTTTTTTTATGTTCAGCTTTATGTTCCATGGTTATTTAAATATTTTTTACTCAATTAAATATTCATTTTCAATACTTACTATTTCTATTACAGTAAATGTTGTTTCATTTTTGATTTTTGTAATAATTACAGGACCTATTGCCCCTGAATAATCTATTACCGAACAAAAGGATTCGTGTTGCAACTTATTTTTTAGTCTTGCCAATTGGGTATCATAATAAGGCGGGTTTACATCTTTGCCTACAAGTAACTTAATAAGTGTAGGGTTATTTAAATTATGTTTCCTGAATATGTGATGTGCTGATAATTTTATTATACTATCTTCTTTATTTGATATTCTTCTACGATTCTTTACAATGTTTTTTTTTATTCGCTCAAAAAACCTGAGTAGTATTTGCTTATGATTTTCTTTCTCATTACCTAATATAAGACACAGACTATTATAGGTAAGTAGGTAACCATTTAGTATCATTTCATCTTCAGTTACACTACTGTTTAAGCATTCGGTTACTAAAATGTAATATTCTTCTTTTGTAAAAAGCTGTTTCCAATCGCTAGGAGCAAGCCATATGCTGTATAATAAAGGCTGATTTTTTTTTACAATTATAGTTACATCTTCTTCTTTTGTATAAGTTTTCTTTTTCATAGTGCTGATTATTAAACACCAGTATGATGCAGATGCAATGTTTTATTCTCTTTTTTAAATTCCCTACGTATTCCTTCAATCAATTCACTATTATTTACCACAGTGTCTTTACGTGTTATGGCAGCAAGAGCGCAAAACCGCAGTACATTAATTATTGCTCCTCCAGCCACTTCATATTGTTCTGCTATTTCTTCAATATCTATATCAGGGTGTAATGTACAGGTATCTGAAAAGGCTTTTTGCCATAATAAGAGTCTTTCTTCTGGAGATGGCATGGTAAAGTGAATAATCGATTGAAAACGTCTCAAAAATGCCTCGTCCATATTGGCCTTTAAATTAGAAGCTAGTATTACTACTCCAGGGAAATCTTCTATACGTTGCAATAGGTAGGCTGTTTGCTGGTTGGCATGCCTATCATTAGATGAGTTGGCAGCAGTACGCTTCCCAAATAAAGAATCTGCTTCATCAAAAAATAGTATCCAATCGCTATGCTGTGCTGCATCAAAAAGTTTTGAGAGATTCTTTTCTGTTTCGCCAATGTATTTTGACACTATCATCGATAAATCTACGCGATAAACTTCTTTGCCTGTTACTTTTCCTATCATTGTGGCAGTAAGTGTTTTCCCCGTACCGGGCGTACCATAAAATAAAGCTCTATACCCAGGTTTTATTTTTCTTTTTAAGTTCCACTCATACATTAAAGTATTACCATGTTCTAGCCAATTTATTATTTCGGTTACTTGTTGCATAACAGGAGCATCCAAAACAACATCGTCCCAGTCTATTTCAGTATTTATTTGCTCAGCAGGAAAATCAGGACTATGTTCTCTTTGTGGTTTACTGTCTGTCATAAAATAGTGTAACCAACTTTTATCTAGGTATAATATACCATTAAGT
Organism: Flavobacterium arcticum; assembly: GCF_003344925.1. Taxonomy (NCBI): domain Bacteria; kingdom Pseudomonadati; phylum Bacteroidota; class Flavobacteriia; order Flavobacteriales; family Flavobacteriaceae; genus Flavobacterium; species Flavobacterium arcticum. Next base: position 2,011,314 of record NZ_CP031188.1, read on the forward strand.
TTAGGTAAGTAACTATCTGTATCTTTAATATGTAGTATTTGTTCTTTAAATAAAGGACTATTACTCTCTAATACCTCTAATACATTACTTTTTAGTTCAGGTCTTGTACTTGCTGCTATAAAGTATAAGGTTTGCCCTGTTGGCAAAAAACCACTGTGCTCTTTATCAGTTACTCCACCAAACTCGGTAAACCCTCTATCGTATATTTGATTTTTACCAAAAAAAATGTCTAAGGCTTCAGGTTTTATTTGGGGTGCGAGTGTGAGCGCAAGTGCAAGCCTCTCTACAATACCAAGCTCCATTTGCGATACTATTTGAGCGTATGGACATTCTATACCCGAAAGGTTTGGCGGAGAAATTAGCTCTTGTTGCTCCTCATATCCTTCTTGCATTAGATATTGTTTTATAGTCTGGTCTATTATACTTTGTAGCCAGTCTATTTCTTGTTCTAATACCTGTATGTAAAGTTTGTTATACATAGTTTAAAATAGTTTTTCAACATCATCTAGACTGGCATCTGCCCACCTGAAATAGAGTAGTGCAGTATTAGGGTTAAGCTCATTACCGCTTAGCATATCTAGTGGGTTTATCTCTGTTTTGGCAGGTATATAATTGTTGTGGATATCATCTTTAATATCAATATCATAAAAAGATTGTGCCCATTCTTGATATTCAAACCTACGTTTTATAAGGTCGCTCATGTAGTAATCTATTTTCTCGTCATTTATAACCAATTTTTTGGCTTTAAAAAAAGAGTTTTTCCGCTGCATTTCTCTAAAATGGAATTCAATATCGCGCGATTGTATTGTTTTAGTCGATTGATGTCCAAAGATGTCTGTAAGCCCAAAGTTTTCGACTTCACTAGCGATTTCCAGTTCGGCGTTTTCTTCGGCAGCAATAGCCAAGCTCCAAGTTGCTGTACTCGCACTCTCTGTTACAACATATAGCTCTCTAAATGAGTAGCAGGTTTGTGTAAGCTTTATAATAAGCTGCTGCTGTATTTCCATCCAGTTGGCAATTTTAGTTGTTTCAGGTGCTGTACTGTTAAAAACAAAACTACCTCGTTTGGCAAAGGCTAGTACTTGTTTGCTAAATTCAAAATTTCCATCTGTAACGTCATGACCATTGGTTCGTCCTGAGTAGGGTTTACTAAGCCTATCACTAAAACTCCAACTATTAGGGTTTAGTCTATTGTTGTAGTTTATAGTAACCTCTGTAGGATCTATTATATTATCTCTAAATATGTTACCCAGTACTATGATTTCTTCGTTTTTAATTTGAAAAAAATCTCCTGGATACATAGTGCTGTTTAACGGTTTAGCAGGGATATAGCCACCTGTACGGTTGTAGAAGTTTTTATAAAAATTACTGTACGCATTTTCCATATATATCTTTATTTACGATACAGAGCCTTTACCTCGGGATTACCGAGATAAAGGATTATAAAATAATTAATTATTTAAGAAGCTAGTGCAGCAGCATTAGCAGCAGCAAGCCCTGATTGAAGCGAAGTAAGGTTTACTTGAGCTTTATTCAAGTGTCTTTGTGCTTCGTTTAGATGTCTTGTAGCTCTTGCTAATGCATCTTCTATTATATCATAGTTGTTTTTAGCATCTTCATAAGCTGTATTTAACAAGGTGAATAGTGAAACATTTTTGGTTTTTTTGCCCACGCTTACCGAAACATTTGTTAGTAGCTTTAACATATCTTGAGATTGTATGTACCCAAGTTCTATTGCTGCCTTAGACTCCATATTAGATGCTTGTGCTGCAAAAGTTGATTTGAGTGCTACTAAAGCTAATGCTACAACATTATTAGCATCTTTACCTGCTGTGGTAAGCATTGTTATAAGCTCATCAGATATAAGTGGGTTGACTGCTTTTTTGCGTGTTACTATAATAGATAGTTTATTTATTACTTCTACGCAGTAAATAAGCTTATCCATCATTATTTTAATATTAACTGCAAGTACATCTGTTTTTGCTTTAGCTTTTTCTATTTCATTAAATGTAATGTTACTGTTTTTTACAAGTACAGTTTCATTATATACAAGCTGATTTACAAGTTTTTGATTACTAAGAGTTTGTGTACGGGTATTATCTGCTATAGTAAGAAGTTTTTGAAAATAGTTAGCTTTCTCTGTCATAGAGCTAACTATAGATTGGTATAATTCAACCTGATATTCAGCATCTTGTACTTGTAATGCTAAACTATCAATTTCTGATTTTTTTCTTTCGGTAATACCATATCTATTATTAGAAGACAGGTTTCTTTGAAGTACCTGTAATGATGTTTGATTGCTCATAATCTTAAGTTTTTAATGTTTTTATAATATTTCTTTATATATAAAAGGTGTAGCAGTATTGAAATCTGAAAGTGCATTGGTAAATGAGTTTCCATTAGCATTTTCTTCAACAGCAAAGGTTAGAATTACAGGGATATACTTATTATTATCTATAAGTAGGTTACCAAAATTATCAGTAGTATCTGCACTGATGTAAGTAAGCCAGTTTGTTAAATCTTTAGAGCTCGACCCTTTATTTGCCTCAGTATCTGCTTGCGCAGGAATGTAACTGCCTACGGGTACTTGCTCTGCTAAAGGAAGACTAAAAAAGAAGTTGATGTTACTCTTACTATTTGTGTTGAGACTCTTTATTTTAGCTGCTTTTTCCTGAACTAATTTTTTTAATTGAGCTTTAAGGTCACTCAATTGAGTTTTTAGTTTAGTATCATTTTCACCTTCTAATGTTGCCTGTTGCTGCTCTAATTCTAACTCTGTTATATTGGCTTGTTTTGCTTCAATTTGTGGGTCAAATTCCTCAGCTATAGTATCTATAGAAGAAATATCGTTAATAAAAGATTGCATAGAATCCATAGTAAGCATTTCTTCGGTTGTACCCTTGTAAACTGGTAATAACATAAAACGGTAAGCTACATTATAAGCAGGGTTTTGGTTTACAGAGAATGTTATTTTATAGCTGTAACCTGCTTTCTTACTTAAGCTATTTTCGGCTTGTCCATTACTTTTAAACTGACTAAGAAATGAGGTAAAAGCTTCTTCGTTCTTAATATCTTCTTCGTTTTTATCTTTTGTCTGAGATGTAACTTTAATATTGCTGTTTTCTACAGCATTAAGGTGTGTTGTAATTGAAAAAGCAAGTGATGGAGCAGATAGAAAATCACTGAAATTATTAATACTTCTTTTATACTCATCAGTATATACTGCTAATAGAAAGGCAACATAATTTGTACCTAGTGTAATAACATCACCATCAGCATCTAATAGTGTATTATCATCATCTATATTCATGAAATTTACTTGGGTAGTTATCATTTCGTCATTCATAGATACATTTGTTCCTACAACAGATAATTCGTTTGTAGTAGCAATCGTTTGTTCTGGTAAAGCCACTGTTACAAATCGTCGATTTTGTTTTGTAACAATTCCCTCTGCTGTAGAAATAGAAAATGTGTTGCCTTTACTTTCTTTTACAATAAAAAGATAATAGTCTTTTACAGGATCAGTATCATAAAATGGGTTTAATAATTTATTGAAATGTGCAGTAAAGCTAGTATCAGATTTTCCTGTAATTACTTCTAATTGCTGGTTTAATTCCCTATTCATAGAGTTATATGCACTTGCTGCTGCATTATAATCTACTGTAAGGTATTTAAAGTTACCCTCTATGCCTTTTTCTGCTGCATTAGTAGCCGATAGTGCAGTGTTATCATCAACTACAGTTTGAGAGGCAGTGTCGTATGCATCCGATGTGATTTTTAATAAATTTTTAATGGCAGTATTAGTACTTTTCGATTCACTTAATACAACAGCCGATGATACTTCGGAGGTTAATGAAGAAGCCTCCATTGCTAGTTGCGAATTAAGCTCTGCACCATAAGCAGTATCATTCATTAAATCATTTATTTCTTTTGCCTGTACATATATATCAGTATCAAAATCAGCAGCATTAATTATACTATATATACTTCCTACGTCGCTTGCTAGTTTTGTTACAGCATTAGCAGCAATTTGTACGTTAGCAGCACATACAGCCGTATTGCTTACTGATAGTTTAACAAAAGCATCGGCTTGTGTTGCTGATTTTAATTCGTTATTAGACGAGTTGCTATTTGAAACAGCTTGTGTTTTCACTTCAGCTTTAGCGTCTTGATCAATCTTGGCTTGATCTAGCTTTTCTTCTGCTGTAATGCTTGCTCCTTCTGAATGGTAGAGCGAAAACATAGCAGCATTTAGTTTCGATTTAAGGTCTTTTTGCTCGGCATTTTGACTCTGTAAGGAGCTCACTATTGTCGAGCGCAGATTCTCATTGTAAGTATTCATAATTATAATTTTTTATGGATTAATTTTAAGTTTGTGCATTGGTTACATTGTTTATATAATATTAATAGTTCCAGTTTACATGAAGTGGTTTTTTCATCCAAGGAAATTTTATGATAGAAAATGAAAATGGTGATTTATGAATAAGAATATCATAAGCCCTTTTTTCGATGGTTAACTCCCAAAACTCTTCTTGTTCATAAAGTAGCCCATCGCGCACTAGCCAGTTCCCTCTAAACCCGTTAATAGAAGTCTCGCCTATCGTAGGCCAGTATCCTATGGCTGCTTTTAATAGTCCTGTAATTATATCTTTATTATTATCGAGTATAGTAATACCATCTGGTACGGGCTCATTAATTGCTAAGCCGCATAATATTTTATTAAGTGGTAGGAACTGTTCTTCTGTTTTAGAGAGCCCTGTAGCTAAGTATTGTATGTAGTGTACTGCTTCTTCTTGTTTTGTATTGTCAATAAATTTTTTGTTAGTTGTTAATGCTAACCTTTCGAAAAGCATAGGTATATAACTGTTTAAGAGTACTACTCCAGCATTTTTTATAGGTATCATTTCTTTAATAGTATCGGTTGATGTATCTTCTAATTGATGTACTTTATTTATGACAGATTTTTCTATAACCTGCATTTTTGCTCCGTTTGCATTTGTGGGCTGTATAGTATATTGTTGCTGTATTTGCCTGAATGATATGCGTAGGGCAGGAGGGAGCCATGATAAGTTTGTACTTACTTGTTGTATAAATGTATGGGGAGCTATACCTAGCTTTATTTTACAGTCCCATAGCAGTTCATTCCATATATTATTAACCGAAATAATATTCCAGTTACCGCTTATCCATACTTTTATTAACTTCTTAAAAAGGAGTTCTTGTATAGCTTTTATAGATGTACTGCTTAATGTTACATTTACCATCCCATAATAGAGCTGCTGCAACATATTAAGGCTTGTTTTACTACTTGTATTTAAATAGGATATCGACTTTATAAGTACTTTAAAATCTATTGTACTAGCTAACCAATGCAATTGAGTTTCGGGTAGCATTTCTTGCTTTAATACTGCTAGAAAAACAAGAGGATGTTGTGCCACTAACTCATTCAATATTATTTTTATATCGTTAGCTGTGGTAGTGGTATTACCTAATACTATGGGTAACTGTTTAGTTATTATAATGGTACAGGCAAGGTCATATAACAAACCTTTTCTTTTATATTTTAATAGTATACCATTAACCTTTATAGCGTTATTTCCTTTCAAGAATTGAGGAATTGCAATGTGATGTGATAAAAGATATTTAGCACTTGGTAGTATTGCAATTTCTCCTTTATTGATTTTTATAGCGATGCGCTCTTTTATATCAATCATATCTGATGATAGTAATACAAGCGTATCGTTTACTAACTTTTTCAATTCACTATTCGATAGGTTATCACCTATAAATAGCTTCCATGATGTTACCCAATACAGTTGGGTTATTTTTTTGGATAGTGTGCCACTTGCCATTGATAAGAATAGCTGGTATAACGATATAACCGTTGCTAATGTTTCTTGTGCTGCACCTAGTTTGTCTTGTAAAATAAGGTGACTAAAATGTATGAAATCATTTGATTGTATCAGTAAATCAATACTTTTTTTAGATGCTACTGTACCTGATAATGTTTTTCTCACATCAGATGGAAACCATTGTAATGCTACCTCAATCAGTTCTTCAAAATAGAATAGCTGACCGTTATGCATAACGGTTTTTGTTCCTAGTCGTAAACCTTCTTCAATGAGTTTTATAATTATGTTTTGCGATAGTATAGTACCATCTTTTAATGCTAGCTCTTTTTCGCCTGTTTTAGATGAAAATTGTCGTGATACAGTAACTGTAATTGCCTTATATGGATAACGTATAGCTACAGATTGTTTAAAGTTATTGATAAACGCAGTTGTATTACCTCTATGTGATTTATAGTCGAGCAGACACTGCCAGTACAATACTATAAGTTCTTCTTTAAGCTTGCTTTCGGTTTTATTTTTTAAATGTTTACTAAATAAAACGGTGTATTCTTTTATTAACTTGTTTAATAATGGAGTACCTCCTCGCAGTAGGTAATTTATTACTTTTTCGCCCTCTTTATTTCCTAGCTTTCTTAACTTAGTAATATCATTACTATTAAAATTAGAAGTAAGTAGTTTACTTATTTCTATCTTTTTAGGACTATCTACATTTATTAATGCTAGAGCCTGTTCTAACGGAGATGCTGTTACCGTAACTATGCTTTTTGATGTCAGGTCTTGTAATGTGCTTTCAGATATTATTTTCTCTCTGTACAAACGTTGTATTAATGAATTGAATCCAAGATGTTGACTTTGTGGTAGCGCATCATAAAAATGTTTTAACAATGTGGTTATAAACACAACAGGGTTAAATGTTTTTTGAGTTATGAGTAGCTGTAACCCTATAACAGGTAAATGAGTAGCTGCAATATCTTCTAATATTGTATGTTTTTTATCCTTCGCTATTATGGTTGCCATTTGTTGTATAGAGACAATACCATCGGCTGCTTTTTTGTTAGTGTTTTGTATTAGTATTATTATTGTATTGGTGTCTAATAATTGAGGTAACCACTCAAAAAGTTGATCTTGGTTTGTGTATTCTCTTATTAGTCGAAGTGTTTTTTCAGGCTGAATAGTTATGCTCTCTATTAGTGATTTTTTCAACCAAATAAATCGAGCTTTATCACTGACAGTAGAAGAATGCAGACTGTTTATAAGTATACCTATTTCTTCTAATTCTTTATCCTGCATTAATTGTTTTGTTACCTCTTTACTTGATAATGATTCTAGTATATAGGCATAGGTTTGTAATGTATATGCATTTCGTTCTACTGTAAATATTTCCGATTTTATAAAGTCTAAAAGAAGAGTATTTTTATCCTTTTGTGCTTTATTACTTATTTCTAGAAATACAGCATTCAAAAACTCTTTTTGACTGAATGTTTTATTTTTATTATTTGCGAGTATTTGTAACCCAATCGAAGAAATTTCTTCTTTGCTTATAACTAGTTTTAATTCGCTGCAAAGTTTCTGTATTAAGCTTAAGGTTCTAAATGTTGTTACAGCATCTACTGTATCAGTATACAGACCCAGTACTATTTCAAGAGCATCGTTGTTTAGATTTTTATTTGCTAATTTCCATTTTATTCCATTTTTAAATGTTTTTGTAATAAGCTCTTTTAGTCGTTGGGTATCTTGCCTTTCCAGTTTTATTAATAAATCATTAAAAGTTTTCCACTCTTCCTCTGATTTTATGGTTGCGAAATTGTTTAGTTTTTTTTCAAGAATATTCCAAAAGTCTTCATTTGGCTTATGTAGTGTGGCTTTAGCTTCTTTTTTTACAGTATGCTCTTCTTTAAGCATAGTAAGCATAAGTATAAAACTTGTTTTTATATCATTGTTTTTACCCACTTTTTCTACGGCTTGCATAATTAAGTCCAGCAAAGCCTCATAATTTATATTGTAGTGCAATGCCATTTGCACAATACTACTTTTAGTAAATGCTAGCTTATTAAAAACACTTCCGTTTTCGGTAAGCAAATAATTTAATATCCAGAGCCAAACATGCTTTTTAAAATCACGTGTATCTGCCTGTACAATTATTTCCTTTTGCTGAATTTTATTAAGCTCTCCCGAAAAGTCGATTATTTCTTTATGATAACTGGGTTCTAATCCCTCTATAAGCGTTACTATATTTTGCTCACTAAGTTGCCATGCCATTCTTTTTCTAATATTTTCATGTGTAACGCCTAGCTCTCTGAGTTTTTTTATAGTTTCATATCGGTTGTTTTGTAATTGGTTTGCTACTATTTGATTAATAGAGCCATCCTCTGCTTTATGCGTCCATGGGAGATAACCATGTTGTAAAAAAGTGGCTATAAGTTGCAGGTAAGATGTGTTTTCGTGGTAAACATCTAGTTTTACAGTACCACTTTCAGGATATAATATTAAGTCGCTTAATAGTTCCTGTAATTTTATTTGTAGTTGCAAAGCTATTTCGGCTTCCATATTGTCAAGACTTACTGTGCCCAAGTCTATTTCTAGTGTAGGTATTCGCCATATTTGTTCGTTGGGACACATTTTGTCAAAAACTTCTGTAACAGTACGAGGCATAAAGTTTTGACTCCATGCGCTAATGCGTTCTTGCACTTCAAATCCTTTATCTTTATTATCAAAAGAAGTTTGCCACTTAAACCGCGATATTAAATGTGTTGTATTATTATTCATAGCTTTTAGGTTTAAGTTCATTAATTAAATCTAAAAGCACTATCGCTTTTTCACGCGAGCTTAACACTGGTTTTGGGCTGTATCTAAGGCTATTATGCCAGTCAGAAAAAGCAACGATAATTTCGGTTAATAGTTCCCAGCCAGTAGTAACATAATTATAGTCAATATGTACGGGTAATGTGTCTTGCATGAATAATGCTACACGATTACTAAAATCATCGGTAATAAATTCAGGAACAAAATCAGGGAAAATTAGTAATACACTATTTGAGTCAAACTGGCATTCTAAAATGTTTTCTGTTTTGTTTATTATATCATTGCCGTATACAGTTTTTAAGAGTAATGGGAGTTCAATAAAAATAAAACCTTGTCGTTGTGTAATTATCCAAAATGAAATGTTACTATATATAGTAGAGCCATAATTACAAATGGTACTTGCAATAAAATTTTTATATAAAACTTTTAACCCAAATAGTAGGCTCATTTTTAGCTCGATACCAGAATAATTAATAAAATCTTGATAGGTAAGTTTTTCGGCAGCATCAATTTTTTCAGAGTTGAAAATAAAATCGTTAGCATAACCTCCAAGAATTAGATGTTCAAAGTTTTTGGGTACTTCTTCTGGAATAACATCTGAAATTTTATCCGCTTCTTGATAGTTATATCCTTTTTGACGATTGTAAGAAAGTAAATCAAGATTTTGCAGATATAGGCTTTTAAAAATAACTTGATCTTTGAGCACACTACCCGAATATACTGTACTTTCTATAATAGCCATTATTACTTCGGGAGACTCACCGTGTCGTGCCAATAAATGATTTAGTATAGTATTCCTACGTGTTAAGTTATCTTCTTCATCTTCCATTAACTGCATTAACCCCCACGAGTAAGCATTGTACGGGTCATGCTTGTAGGCTAACCAACTATTCTCTTCTTTTTGTTTTGGTCGTTCTAGCTCGGTACTAAAGTTAAAAACACCATTATCTTTAAGTAGTGGTCTTATGTTTGGTATATCATATAGTGTTTGGTAAAAATAAGTAGCCGAGAAGCTAAGGTAGGGTACAGGATATTCTGGATGTATTTTCTGAAAAGCATCTTGCACAGCATAGTACTCTTCTCTTTGCGAAGGAACACCTGTAATAGTATTTTTGAACGAAAAAAGATTCCCGACATTAGCTAACTGCGAAAATTGATTGGCTAATACTTGGTCAAATAATGTAAGGAAGCCTTTTAACTGTCTGGATTGTGCAATTTTTGTTTGTGGTGTGTTATAATGTACCGCATTAACCCCAATAGCATATATTTCGGGGAATGTGTTTTGTATAGAGTAATAAGAGTTAATATCTCTGTATCTACCTTTCGGAATAGGGGTTTGTAACTGTTGTTCTGCACCAGGTAAAATGTTATTGTCTGGTATTACATATTCCTGATTTTCTTGTGTGGGTAATGATAATTTTTTTCCTTTATAATACAGTTCTAAACTTCCATTAGTTAATGATGTAATTAAATCGACATATAAAATTTCATTATCTATACTGCTTATTTGAGAGTACACTTTATCCTTATCATCAAAGCTTGTAATTGATGCTGATGATACACTAATACATTCTGTAATAATACTACTTATAGCAATTGTGGTAAGTGCATTTTTTTTACTGACTAATGCAGAGGTTGGTATCCATCCTGTTTTTAATAGTGGTCCGTTAAAAATATCGTTAATAGCTATGCCTTTAGCCATCAGTTGTGTATATCCTTCGGTTGCAACGTCAGGAAAGATAGATTGACGTATTTGATTTTGAATACCTGCTATTATAGTACCTAAACCTTTTTCTACTTTCAAATCTATATATCCTGAAATGGTGTAGGACTTAGGCTGTAAAACCTGAGGCATTAAAAATAATTCACCAATATTTCGACTCTTGTTTAGGTAATAAAAAGCAGTTTTGCAATGGTCTGCATTGGTACTATGATTATTTAAAACATCTTCGCTGAGTTGTAAATATACCTGATAAGTATTTAAATTATAGGGTGTATCATTAATAGGGATAATTACCGCATTGGTAACACCATCTATGCCATCTATTAAATATTTTATATAATCGTTTGTTGTAACTGATGCGGTAGTTAATATCTCTTCGGGAGTAAAAAACTGATTTTCCATCATCAATTTTCCGTCAGGACGCGTTAAGATATCTTCTACAGGAAAATCATTACAATACCCTAACTCTGTAAGGGCATAGCACACTTGTTCTAGTATAGTAACGCCAGGGTCACTCGCGTTTAGGTTAGTCCATTGTGTACCTGCATACCGCTGTATATAAGCTAGTCCTAAATTCTTTAAAGCTTCAAAATTCCTATTAATCGGCAACGGATGATCTACTATGTAATTTAGTTTACTCATGATGTTGGATTAATTAAGATGTGATGATTCATGTATGAAACCAATAGTGTAGCTGTATTAGCAGGAGTAACCGATGTAACAGTATCTACATTTATATAAGGATTCCCACAAGCCCATGTAACAAACGATATATTATTAGCAGCTACCACACCATCAACACTACATATACAGCTTGCTATTTCAATGTCTGTTATACTCGTATCTATTGTTATTTGAGGGGCATCACTACTAATCCAAGGCGATATAAATAAGTTAATAGCGGTATTAATTGCTTTTTTTAGCCCTATGGTATCATAACCTTCACTAACAATAACAGATGCATTTACCTTTACATACTGAAAGCTAAAATTATGCACACTGCATTGTGAGAAAGCTCCAGCTCTTGCATTAAGGTAATCGGCTATTTTTTCTTTTTGGCAACTATTTATTTGTGGTAAAAAAGCATCAGCTTCTGTAGGGCTCTCACAAGCCTTAACAACATAAATATCGAGCTTTTTACTGTTTGTATTATATATAGGTTTGCTATAAAAAATAAAAGAATGTTGTTCGCGTATAGTTCTAAAATAGTCGCCATTAGTTATAGCTCTGTCTTTTGTTTTTATCCTATTACTTACACGAATATTCATTGCTGTACGGTTTTCAGCAGCTTTTCCGCCAAAAGAAGGAAAGGGTTGTACAACAGTTGCAATTTCGGGTATAGCAGTTTGGGGTTGCGTTATAGCGTTTGCGGCAATTTGCGGTTTATTATTTTTGTCTTTCCAGCTTATAGTACTTGTTCGCGATACACAAAACCCATTTGGAGCTACAATTATACTTTTAGCATACTGGGACGGGTTGTTTACCCCTATAGCTATGTAATATTTGCCCAATGGCATTAATGGACTTTTTTTACTTATATCCTTTGGGATATTTACGGTTATTATACCTGTACAGCTAAAGTTATTAGTACCATCGGCAATTAATGGTAGCGTTTCCCAACCTGATTTACTTAGATAATAATAATTTATTGGCTCAGTATCAGGTTCGCCATCATAACTGCCCGATAGTTCAAAGTAAATGTTAAGATTATTCGACGGTATTATAGTATCCATCACTATATATAAATATCCTTTGTCAGTATAAGTTGGGTATAGTGCAATACCCAGTCCGTCGATATTTAATTTATTGTATATTTTATAATTACTAAAAGGACTGTACATAAAGCATTCTAATGCACTCTGAGGAGTTTTTGAGGTAAAATCATAAGTTTCAGAGGCGGTATAATATGCAGTTAAACTATCTAATTTTGGTGTATAAGGAATATTGGCAGATTCTTTAATAGGTCTTGATATACCAAAAAAACTTTCAGCATTATTTATCAGTATTGCTGCATTATTTAAAGCAATATTAGTAACTACTTTGGGGTATATTTCTGCTCCAAAACCATATTGAGGTCCATTTAATACCATTTTTATAAGCCCTGCTTTGCTAGTGTCACTATATTTAAGCGGTACTAATTGTATAAAGGAATTTCTTGTTTTAACCTCATTTACTGGGGTGTAACCAAAAAAACTTTTTTCTGTAAGTGTCCCGTTTACAGTAGTATCATCTGTGCTAAATAATAAGAGTTCATCGTCAGGTTGTGGAGTATCTTCAGTAATAGGATAAGGGGTCGCCATAATAGTATTATTCTCGTTTATGGCTATATTTTGTAACTTAGTCATACTAATGCTATTCCAATCATTGTTTTGTAGCAACTTAAATTCGACTGTAAAGCAGTAATTGTTAAAAGAAAAAACAGTTTCTTCGGTTGTATCATCATTATTACTCCCTTTGCCTGTTATACGATTCCATATATTTCCTCTGTTTTTTGCTCTCTCCTTATTATTTTCAAAATACGTATTGTATTCTTTATAATAATCTTCAAAATTATTAGGGAGTTTATCCCAATCCAGTTCAAAATACAGTGAATTAAATGGCTTACTTAATATTTCGTTATTGCCAATAATGAAATTGTTATTGTATACTGGCGAAGGACCAAAAAGCGGGTAAGGATTTTTAGTACTAAGTGTGCCATAATCGTTATATAGCTGAAAGGTTTTTATACCCGCAACAGCTACACTTATGTCTAATGAGTTTAAAATAGGAGGAGTAGTGGGAGATGAAACAGCATCAAATATTATTTTGATTAATGGCCATTTGGCAGTAATACCATCAGGATTAGTATCAAAACACTCTATAGCGGGTTGGATTGCCTCAAGCGTAATTACTACCTCTTGACTTTCTCCAAAAAATTGAAAATTGGGGAATACAGTAAAGGCAGTAACATTGAGCCATTTTTTTTGAGTACTTAAATAATAGCGAGCATTTTTTAGTTGTCTTAGGTCGGTGGTGGTTGCAAAATTAAATGAGAACGTTATTGTTCTATTCCCTTCTTTTAATAAAAGCATAGGGGAGGCAAAAGCAATACCAAAATTAGTTTTGGTTGCTATTGTAGTATCTGCACCCCCAAAAGTTTGCCATGCTTCTGTTTGTCCTATTTCATCTTTTTTTATTGTAGATGGTTCAGGTATATCTTGCACATAAGGCATATAAAAACCTATAGCGTTTTTAGCAATGCTTAATGTAAAAGCATCTGAAATTAAAGTTGGTGTTAATGATACACTTTTTGTGTTAACAAAAAGTATAGGCTGTTTTTGAGAATCGAGCCCAGCGTTAAACAACGTTCCTTCGGGTAGGGTGTATGCACTCTTTTTACTTAAAGTAGTATATATAAAAGCACTATCGGGTTGTGCACCCTGTTTTTTTTGCTTTAGAATATCATCATAATAAAACTGTAAATGTTTTTGACTTAAACCGTTGAGCTGTTTTTGATGTATTTTAAGTAGCTCGATAAAGGAACGAATTAATACCGTATCAGGATAACCATTAGTTTCTATTTTTATTTTCTCAAATTCAATGTCTGCATGATGAATTGCAGTATGAAAAAAATGAAATATACGATCGCCCACATTCGTAATAGCATTTAATATCTCTAGAGGTGTATTTTTGGTTATAGGATGCTTTAAATTAAGCAGTTCCCAATAGGGGCTTTTATCTTTGTTTTTTCGCCATACTTGCTCTTGATAGTCTGAGTAGGTATGAAATCGCGAAGTATTTACAGGAGTAATACCTTCTACGAAAGTAGATAGAAATAAATTTTGACGTAATGAGTTAAATGCCCAAAAATAGGGGCTTATTTTTACAGTTGACTCATTAATAATATAGTTTTTAAGCGTATACTCTTTATCAGATGATTGCATAAAACCAATCCATTGCTTGATGTACATAAAAACATCATTTAATTGGTCAAAAAGCTGATTAAAAAGACTACCTACCATAGAGGTTGTAATCAAACTTTTAATACTTTTTATCGTATTAAGATAAAGTGTATGTAATTGTTTAAAAGGAGTACCTGCTATAGTTGCGGTTAAGAATAAAGGATCTTTAAGTAAAAAAGGTCGCCAGTTACCAGAGTGTTGATTATCTTTATTGTAAAAATTGACCAGATTACCAAAACCCGACAAAAAACAAAGCCAGTCTTTTTCCGTTCTCCCATCAATAAGTTGAGAGTCAGGAACCAGAGCTTGTTGTTGGTTTATGATAGCACTATATTGATCAATTATTGGCATACATTACTTGTTAAATATTAGTTCCTTCTTTTACATAAAAAGGAAATACATAGTTGTGACGTGTATTGGTTTGGTTATACGTATAGTCAACTTTTATTTCTACTAACCCAGTTAGAAGGTCTGTATAAGTTGCCGTGACACTTTGTACTGTAATTCTAGGTTCATGCTCCAGTAATGCAGTCTTTACAGCATCTTCTAGTTGTCCTTTTAATGTGGCGTTCATTTGCCTAAAAAAATACTGTTGCATTCCTGAACCAAAATCGGGTTGCATAGTACGTTCTCCTAACTTGGTTTGTAGAATAATATTAATAGCATCATTTACATTATTTTCATACCAACTTAGCTCTAACTTGTGGTTTCCTGCAGAGAAAGCTACAGGAAAAGCCCAGCCAACGCCTAAAAAATGGTTCTCTATTTCGTCGTTTTGTTTACCCACCTATCATTACTGTAAAATCGCCTAAAATTATTTCTCCTCCATGTGCTGTCATATCGCCCATTCTTGCTGCTGGCATACCGCCTATCAGTACTGTCATCGAACCTTTTACAATACTATCGGGCGGACCCACACAAACTAACATATCACCCACACGAGCTGCGGGTAGTTTACCTATAAGTACTGTTGGTTCGCCTGGTCCTGTTATAGGCCCACCCACGTGTGGTATTGGTACTGGTGCAGGTGTTACCATTGGGCATTCATGAAAATCTGTTAATCGTGCTGCTGGTGGCATATTGTTCTTTTTTTAGTTAATCATTACCATTGCCCCTTTTAGGGTAAGTTGAGCTCCTCCGCTCACTTTGGCTGTCGCACTACCTTCAGCAGAGTATTCTACATCGGCAGATTGTTTTATATTCATACCGCTGATTGCTACATCTCCACCCGATGCTTGTACTTTTACGCCTTGTGTACCTTTTATATTTACACTTTCGGTAGCTTCTATATTGATGCTTTTCGGGCTTTTTATAGTTATACCGCTAGATGAAAGCACAATACTATTATCATTTTCATCTTTCAGGGTAATTTGCTTATCTTGATCACTCAGTATAACTGTGTTTTTATTTGGGGTATTAACCGTTAATATTTTATTTTCATCATCAAATTCTATCGAAATACCTGATTTAGAAACAATAGCTTTAATAGAATTTTTTTCGTTTGGGTCTAAACCTTCATAAGGTTTTGTATTGGTACTACTGTACATACTGCCCAATATGATAGGGTAGCGAGGGTCTTCGTTAAGGAACCCCAACACTACTTCATCACCTACTTCGGGCATGAAAAATGCTCCTGCACCATTAGTAGAATAAAAATTAGAAAGCCTTGCCCATATTCCTTCTCCGTTAGAATCGAATAGTGGTACATCTACCAAAATTCTATATTGCGAGTCGGGGTCTTCATACATCTTTTTCACCGTGCCTATAGATAAACCTCTTACTCCAGGTAATACCCCCGATGCTGGAGGTGCTACTACATCAGGCTCTTCGGTAAACCAGCCAAATGGCAGCCCTATATTTACTCTAGTAATCCAGTTACCTTCAGAAATATCATGTACAATTCCCGACATTATGTGGTCGCCATTAAACCTATCGCCTAATCCACCAAGTGTAATATACTGACCTGGATTCGGGATACTTGTTCCTTGAAACTTTGCTTCACCTTGTATTTTAGAAAATTCACTTTTTACAAGTTGTGCCTTACTCCAGTTAGTGAGATCGGCACTCTCTAATGAGCCAATGGTTTGCAGTCGATACTCTGATAGTCCTACTACTTCTGATAATTTTTTTGTAGAAAGGTTTCCTGCTCCAGCATAGCTATTTGTTGCCTCTCCGTTAATCACAGCTTGGGTTTTATAGTCCCAAGAGTCAGCTTTTGCATTATCTATTTGGTATATAGATTGCAAGTCGGCATTAAACTCCATTAATCCATCACCATATTTTACAGTTAGTACAGAGCTTGTATTTGCATCAGGTTTAAAAACCGAAACTTTATTATCATAAGCCGTAACAACCATCCCGTTATTTTCGGCAAGTGTCATGATATAATCCCAGTCAGTAACATAATATTGAACTTGCTCTGGCCAAGTAGTTGGAGTACTTGATACATCAGACGATAACCCCGAATAATTACCTATTATAGTTGATATAACATCGCTGTCTTTTTGTTTTGAGTAGGTTAGGCTTTTTCTGCCTACTATCATTTTTATAGCCTCATCTCTACATTCAACCTCCAGTGCCGAGCCTACTAATGCATCAATACGTATGGTTTGACCAGTTATTATACCTTTAAATATATTTGTGTTTTTAGAGTCATAACCAGCTTCTATAACTATTTCTGCACCAGGTACAAAAGTTGCTGATGAGCTAATTTTAAAAGTTTCATCATCGGCATCGCCATCAAGTATTACTATTTTTGCATAAGCTATGCGATTTACTCTTTTTTCTACATATATAGAGAGTACTTTAGACTCATCATCAATAGCATTTCCATTTACTTTTATAGTAAAAGTAGCAGTATCTCCTACGGGTGTTGTGTTACTTGCCATTATGTGGGTTGTATTATGGGAGGGAAAACAAGTTTTTGTACCCCTTCTAGATTTCTAAATTTATTAAGTCCATTGTATTTCGCTACCTGTATGTAATATTTTTCATCATCCCAAATGTTATCGCATAGTTGTGGTAGTGTCATACCGTTTTCTACGGTTACTAAATGAGTTACATCTGGCGACTGCGGATTATCTATTTTTGTTACTGTTTTTGGATCTATATATTGACTAAAACTCAAAGAAACTTTTGCACGCAATGGGCTACCATCAGGTCTAAAAAGAGTATAAGAAGTATCAAATGATGTGAGTACACCTTTAAAAATAAAATCTTTACCCCATTGTATTTTTACAAAGTTAGGACGGTGTATTTTGCCATTATAATTAAATATTATATCTTCTAATGTTGTGATTTCTTTACTAACGTCGGTTCTTTTTGGGTCGATGATTCCTGTTCCATCAATAACAATTTCAAAGTTTAGTTTATCGCTAGGAGTGCTTTTATATTTTTGTGATGCAGAGCTTGTATTGGGTGCCTGTTGGTGGTTATATTCAATGTTTTTTTGCCATTTTATATTTTCAGGGTTTATCATGCAGGTATAGGGTTGCCCTGAAAATTCATCACTAAAATTCTCATCGGTATATCCTGTTATCTGCATCAATTCTAAACTTGCACTCATAATATTTAGGCTTATCGTTTGTTGCTTCTCTCTCTCATTTGCTCAGTAAAAATTCTCTTACACTCTTCAAGCATCTGTTTTTTTAATTCTTGTAAGTCTTTTTCTTTCACCATAGCCCGCGGGTTATGCCCTGCGCTTACTATTTCTGTTTTTATAATAAGTTCTCTTATTTCTATTGGCATACGCTTTAATTAAATAAATTACCAAACATAGTATCTTGCGATACAGCAAAATAGGTGTAAGCGAGCTCTATAGACTCTATTACTAATGAATTCTCTTGTGATTTCAGGTCAGATATGGTATATTTTATAGGGTAAGCCCCATGAAATGTCCACATGGCACATACAGTACCATCAGCACTAAGTAAACTAACTGATACATCATGCGTTACAATTGGGTTTGCTAATCCTTCATCAATACAGCTTGCACACCAGTCTATCAATTCACTACCATCGGGTATAAGCGCTCTTTTTAAAATTAAATTTTGACTTGTAGATAGGGTGGGGAGTCGGTACTTAAACCGATTTTCCCCACCACAAGCTACCTCTTCTATACTTAGCTCTTTACTAATACCCGATACTTCCTGAAAGGCGGCATCTTCGCCGTTAAAAGAAAGTTCGAAGTAAAAAGCTATAGGATAGTTAGGATGATTTTCCATTTGTTATTATTAGTTGTTCATGTGCTATTTCAAGCGTGTCAATCGCTACCTCATTTCCGTCTGACTTCAGGTCGGTACTGGTAATTTTTGTAGGCCATGCATTGTTTAGCTGCCATTGCATAGTAACATCGCCTTTCTCATCAAGCAGTTTTATAAGTACTGTTCTTCTTTTAATGGTATTCATTGTTATTTCTGCATGCCAGTTCCAAAAAGTGTTATCATTTACAAATACACCTCTTTTCATAGTTACATTACCATACTTGGCAATGCCTGGCATTTTCTCGGTAGAAAACAAAGGACTATTACTTTTTCGATATTCTATAATTTGGTTTTCTACATCCATACCCGATACTTCCTGAAAAGCTACTTTTGTTAGTTCGGTTCCAAGATCTACTTCGAACCTAAACTTGGGCATGGGCCACGTTGCGCCTTCTACGCTTCCGTCATCTGTTGCCATAATTTTTTATGTTTTTAAGTTGGTTTATTATTTATTACTATTATTAGTTGTTTCTATATTAGCTTGATGTAGCCATTTGTTGTTGGAATGTTAGTACTATAAACTCAGCAGGTCTTACTACAGCTACTTTTACAGTAACATTCATAAAACCGTTAAGTATATCTTCTGATGTCATGGTACTGCCTAAACCACACTCTACAGAAAAAGCATCTGAAGCCGAAGCTCCCTGTAGTCCGCCTTCTTTCCATATAGAGTTCAGGAAACTACCTATCATTGCTTTAACAGCTTCCCAAGTGTTTTTAACATTAGGTTGAAATACATAGGCATTTGCTGCAAGTTTACAAGATTGCTCAAGGAATATCATGGTTCTTCTTACTGATAGGTAACGCCAGTCTTGACTATTGCCGTCTAGCGTGCGAGCACCCCATACTAGGATACCAATACCATTAAAGTAACGTATGGCATTTATTGATTTTCCTGATATAGCATCTACATTCAAATCGGCTTGCTGGCTTTCAGATAATTTTATGGGTAGTGATGACACAGCTACTATAGATGTATTTGCAGGAGCTTCCCATACACCATCTTCACTATCTATTGTTGTCATAACGCCTGCCATACCAGCACTTGGTGGTAATATATTGGCATCAAAAAGTATATGTTTTACAATTTGACTGTATGTTTTGCTAGCGTTTATTAGTGAATTATTATATTGTGATACCGTTAGCGGATCGCCAGGAGGGTTCTCTATATTACTTAATATAGTTGCTGCTGTAGGGTTAGGATTCTCTGGCGGGTTTAAAAGAGGATCTAGTTGTTTTACATCGCCACCAAACATATTGGTATAATCAATGTCCTGACTTTGCATTATTGTAGTACCTACAAAAGGATAGTAAGCAGTACCATAGTTTAAGCCCTGTGTACCAGTTTTCTCTCTAAAGTTAATTATATCGTCTGTATAGGTTATCGGGTCGGGGTTGCGACCGCCAATTATATCAAAAACAGATACTGCTGTTTGCATCTCAGTGGCTTGCGACAACATCTTTTGCATTAATGTACCATTTTCGTCAAGAGATAGTAGTGTTGCCTCTGGGCAAATGTACATGGTAGGTTCTTGCTCATTTTTTAATAATGCAAGACCATTTTCAAGTTCACTTAATACTACATTAGGGTTTACAATTTGATCACCAGGATTTATTGTGTTTCCTGATGCTTCGCCATATGTACCTACTGATATTATATAGGCATCTGCCCCGCCATTTTGGTAAAACAGTTGGATACTGTTGTACAAATAATAAATAGTATTAGGATCGGGTAGAATGGCATAGTATTTACCTTCAATCATCATGTAGTCTTGATTAGTAGGTTTACTTTTTTGTTCTATCAGATAATACTGCGGGCTGTACTGCTTGGCAGGGTCTGCTGGAGCAGCAGGGTCTGGGTAACAATAGATGGATTGAAACTCTGCAAATGATGTTACTTTTTGAGCAACATTTGTATACGATTTTCCTTCGTACATTGCTTGTGGCGTATAGCCGATAAAAGCAGGAACTGCGGTTTCTACTGGGACTACCGAGTTGCCAAAGCCATTTATCTCGTTGATATAAACGCCAGGCGATTTAATGTTTGATTCGAGCATATTACATTCGTTTTATTTTGTTGGATTTATATATAAACATACATTGGTGATACTAGTTGTGTAATGTCTTTTACAATAGCTACATTACGAGGATCTGGATTTGGTAATCCTTTATATATTACTTTCGTTGATAGTTTTGTACTTGATTTATTTTGACTCACTAAGTCAAATTTATATACAGGTTTCTCTTGTAAGGTTATAAATGATAATGAAGTAAATAAGAGTGCTTGTTCTCCGTTATCTGTAGTAACATTTTGTGGGTTGCTAAATGTTAGGGCTGTTTTTCCTTTTATTTCAAGATTGTTTTCGGGTTTTACATTCCTATTTATTATATAGTATTGCCATTGTGTTGCTCTTGCAGTAAACTGTATAGAATAGGAGACCGTATTGTGGTTTTTTATCAGTGTTATAAGATCGTCAAAATATAGGGTTAGTTTTCCTAAAATAGTAGTGTCTCCTTCTTGTAAGGTAGGGGTAAGCTGTAATGTGTCTTTATCTTGATTTAGTGTTGTTTGTTTACTGTTATATAAAAATTGTCCTATCCAGTTTTGGTCAATATCAGTATAGCTGTAAAATAATTGACTATTGGTTACAATGTCAAACTCAAAGCTCATTAGCCCTGTGGCTTTTATAATGTTATTTAAGTAATCGGGTAATGGAGTAGTGGTATTAGCATACCATTCTAAACCATTAACTAGTTGCCTGCTCAAAAAACCATATCGCTTTACTAGTTGTTGTGTTGTGCTAGTAGGTATAAATTGCAAACCTTTGCACACCCCATCGTTAAAGTAGGAGTGCCATACTGCTATATTAAATACAGGTTGAAAGTTGCTATTTATCATTGCTTAACGTTATTAGAGGTTTGCGATACTCCTGTATTAAATGTTATTGTTTGGTTGCCTTGCATTGTTATAAGTCGCATTTTATATACTACAGAGGGTTGATATTTTGCCCCCATAGCTGTCCATAAACTATGCATTTGATGATAGGCAATTTTTTCAATGTCAAACTCTACTTTTGTAAGCCCTGCTGGTATATTTGAAAAATTACGAGAATCGAGACATGGATTAATTTGGAAGAATAATATTACTGCATCTAAAAATTTTAATGTCTCTTCATAATCGTCAAAATTGGCACTTATCAACACATATAGGTTATATCTTTCTGAGAGGCTTACATTGGCATAGTTGCCATTATTTAAAGGAACAGCCTTATTTCTAAAAGGTCGAGCGGTTTCTTGCTCTATATTAATGAGAGAGACTACTACTTTGTTTTGATTAGATTGTGGTAACTCGCCATTGTTTTCTATCAAATTATTAAGCACTACTTTATCTTCATCGAGCTCCATACTATTTTTTAGGAACTGATTTAATGATTGACTACTAAATTTAAGTGCTGTACTAATCATGTTTTATATTGTTTACATCACATTATCAAGTGATTATGGTAAATGTACCTAACATTATAATATGTGTAGTAAAATGGTCATGTACAATTCGTATTCATAATTTTATAGTTAATGAGTATAGCGTAGACAAATCGTAGACAAGTGAAAAAAAGAATAAAAAAACTCCGAAGTTGTCTTCGGAGTCATAGTTAAGGGAGAGTTATATAGGGGTAATTATATACAATTAACAAACGGAACGTAGGTAATACCTTAAATCTTCTTCTTTGCGTAATGCCATTTTTAACTTTAAACGATAGGTGTGTGTGCGCACACTTTCTTGGTTTATACCTAATAGGTTTTTAATATCATCATTGGTCATATTCATTTTTAGGTAACAGCAATATTTTAAATCGGTAGGGGTAAGAGCGGGGTGTTTATTGGTTAGTTGTTGTAGGAAATCTTGGTGTATCTGTTCAAAATAAAATTTAAAATCGCCCCATAAGTTTTTATCACTAGATGTTGCTTTAATATAATTAACTATAGACATTAATTCTTTTCTAACGGGGTCATTTACATTAGGGTATAGTGCTTTTATTTTAGAACGTACTTTAGATAATATTTCTCTTTTCTTATCGAGTTCCATTACATACCTACTTAATTCTCCTGCGCTTTTTACTGGTATGAGCGACGGAAATCTGTCAGCTTCGCTTTTTGGGTATGTTTTCGATTTTAGTAAAAATATTGAGTTGATACGATTAAAGATATAATGTTCTTTATGTATCATTTCGAATGGATATACAAATACTATTGCCTTACTATCCCAGTTTAATATATTGGGTTGCGATTTTGGATCAAGACATAATATGGGTATTTCTAGTTTTTTTACATTATTATTTATGTCATTTAAGACTTCTTGGTTATTAGTGAAATTTATGATTACAAGATCAGGGTTTGAGTCTATTAGAATACTAAGTAAATCGACAAGCCTGCTCGCTGAGATAATTTGAATATCGCAGTATGGAAATTTCTGAATGCTACTAAGCAAAGTGATTAAATTAGCTGCATTATCAGAACCAATAACAACTGTTTTTTTAGTATTCATTATTTCTAGTTGGATGTAAGACTTAGAATGAACTTTGATGTAGTGACAAAGTATCATTTTATACCTGCAATTTATTAAATGTATGGCATGTGGATACACGTACATTTACCTGATTTTAGATTTTAACAGTTGTTTTATAACTGTTTTTTTTAGTCTTTAATCGATAGAAGCAATGTGTTACTTAGTAATAAAAAAGATTTAATTAGAAATAGAGTGAATTATATAAGTACTTAATAGTGAACTCTTAGTCTATAATATTTTCAAGACTTACAAAATCATTTTGAATAGCATATATAATTAAGCCTACCATGTTTTTGCATTCTGTTTTTCGTAATAAGTTATTACGATGCCCTTCTACAGTTCTAGCACTTAGGCATAACTCATTAGCAATTTCCTGTCCGCTATATTGTTTACATATTAGTTTTAGTACCTGTACTTCTCTTTTAGTAAGCTGTTCGTCATCAAACCTGCTTTTTACCACTTTTTTTCGAGGAGATATTAAGTATTCTTGTATAACCTTCATAACGTAATCGTTATAATAGTATCCTGAATTTTGCACCTCGTTTATTGTAGTGAGTAACTCTCGAGGAGTAGTGTTTTTCATAACATATGATACAGCTCCTACGTCTATCATATTAGCAATAAAAGATTTTGTGTTATAGCTCGTTAAGGCTATTATTTTAATATTGGGATGGCTATTTCTGATAATCTTAGTAGCTTCTACACCATTAATATTAGGCATTTTAAGATCCATTATTATAATGTCTGGAGAAGGGTTTTCTTCTAATTTACCAATAAGGTCTTGACCATCTGATGCTTCAAAAATAACATTCATATTTTTTTCGCGTTGCAGTATAAATGAAATTCCTTTACGAAATAAAACTTCATCATCTGCTAATGCTATTTTTACAACAGTATTCATAAGCTACTAAAATTAAAGGTAATTTGAGTTCCTTTATTTATAACAGAGTCAATAGTTATTGCTCCTCTTAAGAAAAATATTCTATGTTCAATATTTTTCATTCCCAGTCCTTTTTTGTTTTTTATACTTTTAATATCAAAACCTCTTCCATCATCATTATACTTACATTGTATAATGTTGTTATTTTCTTCAAATAGAATTGTAATTTTAGATGCTTTTCCATGTCTTACAGAGTTGTTTATCAATTCTTGTACAATTCTAAAGATATGCAATTGCTTGTCAGGTTCAATATCATCAAAACAAGCATTATTTTCAGAAATTATAGTAGTAATTTTATTACTGTTATACTCAAAATACAATTCTTCTAAACCAGCATTAAGTCCAAATTTTTCTAATACTGGAGGTAGCAAATCATGTGCTATTTTACGTGAGTTTTCTAAGGCTTTTGCTACTAGTTTAACAATGTTATCAGTTATTTCGGCTACTTCTATTTCACTTAAATTAGGAGTGGTAAGCAAGTGGCTGTTTAATGATACAATATTTAGTTTAGAGCTTATATCGTCATGCAAGTCTCTTGCTATGCGTTGTCGTTCTTCTTCTTGTACTAAAAGTGTTGCTTGTAAAAGCTCTTTTTGATACTCTAGTTCTAAATCCTTTTTTTCTAATTCTTTCTGAATAATTTTTTTCTTAGAAAAGTAAAAAAATAATAGGAGAACAATACCCATAAAGAGCATCAGGAAAATAACATAAATAATTATTGTTCCTGTTTCATTAGTTTGGGGTAAAACGTTCTTCTCCATTCCCATAAAATTAGTAATTGATAAACAATAAACAAAAAAGCATTTAGTTTCCAGATGTATATATTAATTTTATCGTTGAAAGACACTATAGATGTTGCCGAAGCAAATATAACAGCGCTACTAAGCATATATAAGAATATGCCCATTATAGTATAATAAAAAGGCAATTTTTTAGAAAGCATTTCATATAAATAAAATACAGCATAGAGTACTAAGACAGCAGCGGTAATTAAAAAACCTAAAGAATTAAATTGATAGTATTGCTCAGGATACAAACTATATTGAACAACTAGACCTATAATTATAGTAATAGAGGTAAATTTTACAAACTGACTTATTTTATTTTGTATAGTAGAAAAAGCATAGTAAAAAAATAGACTTAGTAATACAAACCGCGATAAAAGGTAATAATTAGATAAAAAATGATTGTTATATCCTTTATGTGCATAAAACTCCATAACTCCTTGTATTATAGCAATAGCTACAAGGTAGTATACAAAAATTTTATAGGCTTTGTTATTTTTAGCAAAGCCTATAAAATAGATTATAATGTTTATACATAGAATGCTATAGCCAATATAAGACAGAATCCTAAGTATATCCATGGATCAATAATCTTTTTAAATTAAGGAGTTTTTAGCGAGTTTAGTGGGCTGGCACTATCGCATGATGGAGGACAGGGTCTTGTAAAATCATATATATAACCAGCGTCTATAACTTTATTAGGAGTCATATCTACATATGTGTCTGTGGCTGCATCATACCTTGTACCTACTATCATAAGCTTTTCTTCATTCAAATCATCTACTCCTAAATATGCTCTTACTGCATCTACTCCTTCTTCAAGTACTTCTATAAGATCTTCTTTAGGGATTAAAAAGGCATGAACCTCATGATGAGAGTTATAAGTTCCTTCTTCTTTTCTCCATTTTTTAGCCCATGATTGTGCTGTATCTAAAGTGATAGTGTTTTTTTGATTTTCCATAAAAAATAATAATTAGTAATTGGTTTTAGACTTGGTTATTACTACAAACGTAGTGAATTATTCCTTATTTTTTAAGACTTTTTGTGCATTTGTAGCCTAATTAAAGCGCATAAATTTATATTATAATTCTAAAGAGAAATATATCAATGATTTATAATGTATTATTAATAACCAAGTAAATATACCTAAAATGAAAAAGGGTACTTATACGCTTACTTGATAATGGTATGTTCTTTAAGTTAGCAATAACTAAACAAAGTCCAACTAAAATTTACTATTATGTTACCATTATTAAAAACATTTCGACGCTTAGGAGAAGCAAACCATAACGGTATTGTTAACGGGCAAGTAGCACAATTAATACCATCTGCAATGGTTGATACTCCTGTAATGGATTATCAGGCATGGTTAAACGCTTCAGGAAAAAAGCTTGCAGATTTATCTAATGTCTCAAAAGATGAAAAAATAGCTATAATAGGCGCTGGTATGAGCGGTCTTATAATAGGTTTTGAATTATTGAGAGCTGGTTTTACAAATTTTAAAATTTATGAAGCAACAGATAGAGTAGGCGGACGGTTCTATTCTCATAAATTTCCTAATGACGATAATAATTATGCCGAATTAGGGGCAATGCGTTTTCCTCCTTCAGAGAACTGTTTGTTTTGGTATATAAAATACCTTCAAGAAAATCCTGATAAGTATCCTAATAAAATAGAATTAAGCCCTGATTTTCCAGATCCAGGTTTAGTACCCACATTAGTACTTTATAATGGCGTTCAGTATAACATTATGCCAGGGCAGGAACTCCCTGAGGTATTTAGAGATATTAATGAAAGTTGGAACGGCTTTATTACTACCGAAGAGCCTATTTATTTGCCTAATGGTGTACAGTTAGATCCGCCTAAGCTTATAATGGAATGGCTTAATATTGATAATGCTGATACTTATGACCCTGTGAGAGCACAAAATGCATGGCAAGGCTATGTAAATTATTTTAAAGACAAATCGTTTATAGAAGGTATAATAGATGTTTTTTGTCAGCCTTTCGCTCCTAAAACATATAATACACAAACAGAGCAGTGGGGAGATAGTTATCAATGGAAATACCCTCAGGATATTGAAAAATTCGGTACTATAGGTACAGGTATAGGTGGACAATATCCTTTATTTGATATAAGCTTTATTTGTTTATTACGCTTTACATTAAATAAGCTAGAAGAAAATCATGCACTTATAGTAACAGGAACAGACTCTGTAGCAGATGCTTTGGCTGATTTTGATTTTAATGGTAAAAAAGTTCGCGATTTTGTAGAGCTAAATACACCGATACAACATATAATACCTCAAGATGATGGGAAGAAGCTAACACTTAAAAGTAATAGTGGTAATGAAGTAGCAAGTGATATTAACCATTTAGTTATGGCTACCACGCACCGCTCTGCAGAAATATCAATGCATATAGACTCACTGTGGAGCTCAAAAGATAAAGCAATGGCAGAAACTCTTTTGCCTATGGCAAAAAGGCAAGCCGTTACTAACTTACACATAGCACAGTCTAGTAAATTCTTTTTAAAAATAAAACCTTGGTGGCAAGGAGAAGCCAATAAAGATAGAGTGAGATGTATTACTACTGATACTGCTATGGCAAACTTTTATACGCTAGATTACAATGAAAAAGATGAAGAAGCGATTTGTTTATTAAACTATGTGTGGGAAGATTTTTCTGAAAAAGCTGAAGCTCTTGGAGAGTTAGATGAACGTTATCAAAGATTCCTGGCAGACCTTAAAGCACTAGAGAATATAGATTATATACTAGAGGTAATGCCCGAAAATGTTACCGAAGAAAATGCTGTAATGATAGATTGGCAATTAAAAAAATACTATAACGGCGCATTTGCCTTAACTCAGGCAACACAAGAAGATTACCTGAGCAAGTTATATTATAATTTTATGAATGTAAGCACACAAAAAGTTGCCAAGATGTACTTTGCTGGAGATAGCTACTCTTGGGTAGGCGGCTGGGTAGAAGGAGCTTTACAAACAGGGCTTAACTCTTTTGCTGCTATAGTTGAGAGCATAAAAGGAGCCGAACTTACAAGTCCTAAAGAAAATCCATTTAATAATATGAACCCTAAAGCTATAGTTTATGACAACCCTAGCTCTATAGGGACAGTAATGTCATTTGGTCCATACGGAGGTTCATCAGTACATACTAACTATTTTCAAGAAACAATAAAACAGGGAGACACCTTTAAAGTGTACTGGGATTTGGCATGCGTAAGAGGGGTAGAGATAAATAATAAACTATATGGTAGTAAAGGAAGGGACTCAAAAACTGTTGATTTGTCAGAACCTATAAGTATATGCGAAGTATATGTAGGTCATGATAAAGATTATGACTCGCCTATAGTAAGAAGTTTTAAACTTAATGATACCCTTTTTGGAGTAGAACCTAAGGTAGATGATTTAAGATATAGCATACCGTTTAGTAACCCTGTTCAAATAACATCGGTAATGGGGCTTACAGGTAGCGTTGTTGATAGAATAGGTTTCTCTTTTGAAGTTATAGAAAACTCAGAACAACCAGAAAAAATGCAAAAAATGAGTAAATCACACTATATAAAAAGTAATGGAATAGCATTATTAATGTTACTATCCTTTATGCTACTTTCTTTAATATCCTGTAAGGGAGATAAAGATAAAATGTCTACTGAAATAGCCGAAAAGAATATGGCTGGGATTACACCAGTAGAATTTCCTGATAACTTAGGTATACCAAATTTTAGTTTTCCAGAAGATTCAACTAAAATATACACATGGTTAGATAATAAAGATGTAACAAGTATTACTAATCATGCTTGGGGTATATGGGCAGGGTTAACTACTAAAACCAATCAAATGTATGAGGGAGATTCTCTTTATGTATTTGAGACTTGGTTTGGAGTAAAAGAACTTGCAGAAATGACAGCATTTGGTAACAAGCAAGGAGGATGCAACCAAATTAAATATGAACGTACTTCTTTAAGTGTGCCAGAACAGTTTGTACATGCTCAGCTTTTTGCTAATGCAGCAGTTGTAGATACTACTTTTCAGATTTTTGAAACAGTATCATACAATCCTGGTGCAGCATGTTTTGCAACACAAAATCTTATATTCAATCAATCAGAGTTAAATAAATACCAACCATCAGAAGGAGATATAGGTAGAATACCTGATTTTCCTGCAAATGCCATTACAACCAAACCTACTTATTTTGCAGGAAAACCTGATGAAAATGGTTTAATAAGAGTACCCACTTGGCCTGGAACACCAGTACCAGCAAAGAAGTTTAAATATGATACATGGAATACTTATGTGTATGCTGATATTAATAATAGCCAACCTAAAAATAAAGTACTCGTTCCTGTAACAGGAAGTAACCCCACTAAAGAACAAATTAAAGCTGCCACCTGTAACGTAAACGACTTTATTAACTATAAGCTAGATAAAGTAGCAGCACTTTATTTAAATCA
Organism: Flavobacterium arcticum; assembly: GCF_003344925.1. Taxonomy (NCBI): domain Bacteria; kingdom Pseudomonadati; phylum Bacteroidota; class Flavobacteriia; order Flavobacteriales; family Flavobacteriaceae; genus Flavobacterium; species Flavobacterium arcticum. The sequence continues at coordinate 2,040,659 of NZ_CP031188.1, forward strand.
ACATCAAGATCAAGAAAGTCATGATTTTAAAGTAGGAGATTTAATATTATTAGTAGGTATGCATGTTGCTACCAAAGAAATAAGCAACTGGACATGGCAAACTTATTTTTGGAGCTATAACCCTAATAATCCTTTTGCTCCGAGTTCTACTACTGAAGCAGCTTTAAGACCAACACAAATAAAAGGAGCAGCAGCCAATTATTCTGTTTCATCTGCATACGCTATGGTTTGGCCTAATCAACCCATTAATGGAGGAACAGATAAAGGAGCAGAACCTATAATTTCATTTAACCCATATCTAGAAGCTGGTTTTGGTCCTAATGTTTTTGGTTTAAAAAATAACTTTAAACCTGAGTTTGAATACGGAGTGCAAACTAACTGTATGTCTTGTCATGCTTTAGCAGTAGCTTCAGATAGAGGAGTATATTCTACAGATCAATATATTAGTATGAATAATGATACTATTTTTGCCAATGAAATACAACTAGATTTTGCATGGTCCATTCAAGGTAATATAAACAAGGATAAATAATATATTTTTAATAAAAAGAAAAAGCTTGCAAAAAACCAAGTAAATATACCTGATTAAAAAAAGGGTATATATACGCTACATTAATATACATAAGTTAAATAGCTTTGTAGTAGTTAAGTAATGATTTAAGTTATTAAAGTATTATCATAGGTAAGTAATACTTTAAAGTAGTGTATGTAATTGATTTTATAATAAAAATCATTTAGAGACTTGATATTTGAGAAATGCTATTTTAGCACCTTTTTACTATTTTTAAGGTACTATTCAAATTGACTAGTCAAACATGTCTGGTTTTGGGGAAGCAGACAAAAGGAGTGTAATTTTTTAAATTACACTCCTTATTTTTTATCATAAACTCAAAATGTAATTCAATTATTAATTATTTAATTGTTTTATAGCTTGTAAAAGTTAAATATTCTTAAAAAAACGGGTAAAAATACGTGGTTTTAATTTGTGAGAGTTATTTAACTTAGCAAAACCAATTATAACGTTATAGTCGATTGTCCATTCAACTAAAAAAATAACCACTAAAAAACTAATTAATTATGGAAGAATTTATAGGAACAATACAACCATTTGGGTTTAATTTTCCACCTCGAGGTTGGCTCTTTTGTGATGGTCAAATACTTGACATAGCACAAAACACAGCGCTATTTTCACTATTTGGTACCACATATGGTGGAGATGGAAGAACCACTTTTGGAGTGCCAGATTTAAGAGGTCGTTCTATAGTACAACCAGGTTCAGGCCCAGGATTAGACACTATCATGCGAGGAGAGGTAGGGGGATCTGAGTATGTACAAGTTACACCTTCACAAATGCCTTTTCATAACCATTATTTGCTTCAAGGTCAGGCTATTGTAGATACTACTACAACTATTAACACAGCTTCTAACTCAGCTTCTAATGAGCCTGATTCGGGTAATAACGTTTTTGGTTCAGAAGGCTCGTTCCTGAATATGTATAGCGAGCCGCCTATCTCTGATGATCATGTAGGAGGAGTAAAATCTGTAAGTAGTATTAGTGGAACAACCACAAGTATAGGTACAGGTAATACTATTGATATACGCAATCCTTTTTTAGGTGTATATATATGTGTAGCTACAGTGGGTATATACCCATCAAGAAGTTAATTTATAACCAATTATAATAGTAATAAAATATCATTAATAACTAAAAAACAACTAAAAAATGGAAGATTATTTAGCAACAATAAAAACATTTGGTTTTAATTTCCCCCCAAGAGGCTGGGCTTTTTGTAATGGTCAATTACTTTCAATAGCAGAAAATACAGCTTTATTTTCCTTATTAGGAACAACATTTGGTGGCGATGGAAGAACCACTTTTGGGCTACCAGACTTAAGAGGACGATCTATAGTACATCCAGGTACGGGCTCAGGCTTAAGTACTATAAAGTGGGGACAAAGAGGAGGACATGAGCAGGTATATATGACAATTAATAATTTACCCCCTCATCATCATGAACTAGCAGATGGTATGGCGCGCGTAATTACTAATACTGTAATTAATACTGCTTCAAACTCAGCTACTAACGAGCCCGATTCAGGAAATAATGCATTTGGTTCAGAAGGATCATTTCCAAGTATTTATAGTGAACCACCTATTTCTAGCGATTCTATAGGAGGAGTAACATCAGAAAGCCATATTAGTGGTGTAACTGCAAATGCAGGTGCTGGGATGCCATTATATACTAGAAATCCATTTTTAGGATTATATACCTGTATTGCTATGGTAGGAGTATTCCCTTCAAGGGGCTAATATATTAAAGAATTAAAACATAATAAGAGAGGGAGATTTTATTTTCCTCTCATTTTTTATATTAAAAAGTAGTAGTATGATGTCCAATATCAAAGTAGGTATTTTGTATTTACAGTCAAAGCAATATAACACAATGTCTCGCGATTTTATAAGAGGAATAAAGATGAATAATCTTCCTGCTACCTATGTTATGGAAAGTATAGGTATAGGTGCAAATGAGCGACAGATATTAGAAAAAATAGAAAAATTACACCATCAAGAAGAGGTTAACATTATAATAGGTTTTTTTGGACATCATAACATAAAAACAGTGTATGAGTATGTAGCAGAAAATGAAATAATTTTAATAGCATCTGATTTGGGGGCTACATTACCCTATAATATAGGTAAGCATAATGGAGTCTATATTAATTCTTATGGTTTAAATGAGTCTTCTTATTTATTAGGAGAATATTTTGCAAAAAAGAATATGAAAAATATTTTTAGCTCGTCTTCATACTACGATTCGGGTTATGGTATGCTAGCAGCTATAGAAAAAGCTCTGCAAAAAAATAATTTAAATTTTTCAGGACATTACATTACTCCATTTCAACCTCGAGAAGATGAAGCTGACTATATGAATCATGCCATGAGTGGTAAAAGCATAGATGCAGTTTTCGCATTTTATAGTGGTTTATATGCCGAAGAAAATGCGGATTTTATATCTAAAACAGATTTATTTAACGAATTAACATATTATTTGACACCGTTTTCTGTCAAAAAAAACGTGTATCATAACAAATTAAATCCTATTTTTGTCATAGGTTCATGGTTACAAGATAGCGACGATAGTCTAAAAAGCTCATTTTTAGAACAGTATAAAGAAGTATATGATCACCCCCCAACTATATTTTCTTTGTTAGGATACGAAAATGCACTTGTTTTAAAAACAATTTTTGAAAACGAAGATCCTAATAGCTCTTATAATTCCTTACTTGCCAATATGAAGAAGCTTACTGTTGAGGGGCCAAGGGGAACTATTTTTTTTGAAAAGGATACTCATAGAACAGTATTTAATCATTACATATATAAAATAGTTACTTATGATGAAAATAATTTTTCGTATCAAAAAGTGGAAACCCTCGAAAATGATGGGAGCCTTATTCAGGCTGTATTATTCCATGACCCTCCGTCTCAACCAGGAGGATGGCAAAATGCTTACTTATGTCACTAATTTAAAACAATTATCATGAAGAGAAAATTATTATTTTACACGCTTTTTCTGGTAGGACTACTTGTCCATCAGAGCACAAAAGCACAAACACTCGCTGCCGGCGATATAGCCTTTGTGGGGTATCATACAGATACTTCCGATGGCTTTACTTTTATAGCCTTAAAGGACTTACCGGCAGGAGAAACAATTTATTTTACAGAAGAAGGCTGGAACGGAACTGGTTGGGGTAATGATTTTGAACCTCATCTTAGCTGGGTAATACCTGCAGGCACAACTATAGGTACTATAGTATCTGTAGAGGAAATAGGTAGTGATGTTTTTACAGTTACAGGATCTACTAATGGAGTAACAGTATTAAACCCATCTGGCAGTGCTACTGGTTTTAGTCTTAGTGCTGGCGATCAAGTATTGGCATATCAAAGCTCAACAGGAGCTAGACCTGCTTCGCCAACATTTATTTCAGGTATACATGGTGATTATAATAATTTAAATTATAATAGTACCACTACCTGGACTCAGAGTATGACTCCAGGTGATGGTTCAGAGAGTGTACTTCCTCCTGGACTTACAAATGGAGTAAATTGTATAGCTCTTTTTCCAGCTCCCGGGCCAGAATTAGACAACAATAAATATACAGGAACATTAACAGGAACTGCAGCTGTTGTAAGAGCAGCGATAAATAATCCTGTTAACTGGACTGGTAGTGATAGTACTGGTGGTATTGATATTACAGCAACAACATATGCAACACCAAATATTACAAGTACCTCTTCGTGTACTATGACAGCTTCTATTACAGCACAAACCAATATTGCTTGTAACGGATCAGCTACAGGATCATTAACTGTTACACCTTCGAGTGGTACAGCACCATATACATATTTATGGGATGATGGAACTGCTCAAACTACAGCTACAGCTTCAGGACTTGTTGCTGGAACGTATGAAGTAACAGTAACTGATGATAATGGGTGTGTAGAAACTGCTAGTGCAACTATAACAGAGCCAGACCCATTATTGGCAATTGGTACTACAGAATATGTGTATGAGGAATATTTTGAAGCCGGACATAACTATTGCCCTGGAGATGCTATCTATGATAATTGGGTTGCATTTAGAAGCAATATTGATACAAACTTAAATTATACTAGTATAACTCTTTCGGGATCTGAATTACCAGGAGGTATTACTTGTACAGACCCTGCAGCTGCAAATCAAATAGTACAGGCTTTTGCTGCAGGTACTGCGGTAAGTGTGACAGTAAATGGTGATACTTGGAATATAGGTATCGGTTGTCAGACATCGTGTACAATTCCAGCTGATGCAGTAGCGATAAATGTTAATGCAGGAAGTTGTGGTTGTGGAGGAGGACCTACTATAAGACCTTGTATAGGTAATGCTAACTGGGGTAGTTTTGCAAACTCAACTTGTGGAGCTGGTTCACAAACTATGAAAGTTGAAATAGTTGGTCAAGCTGTTACAATAAATCCAGTTAGTTGTAACGGAGGTAACGACGGAGAAATTATTTTAGATGTTGTAGGAGGTGCAGCCCCTTATAGTTATGCTTGGTCTCCAGGAAACCCTACAGGTCAAGGAACTAATACTATATCAGAGCTTACAGTAGGAACTTATAGTGTAACAGTAACAGATGCAAACGGTTGTACTAACACTGTTTCTGCTACAGTTCAAGAGCCTACAGTACTTGTAGCCTCAGGTGTTGCAAATAATAATGTAAGTTGTAATGGTGAATCTGACGGATCAGCTACAGCAAGTGCAACAGGCGGAACCGCACCATATACTTACTTATGGAGTAATGCAGCAACAACAGCCTCAATTACAGGTGTTGTAGCAGGAACTTATGGTGTAACAATAACCGATGCTAATGGATGTACAGATACCGCAAGTGTAACGATTACAGAGCCAGCTGCTTTAGTAGCTTCAGGCGTAGTAGATGCTAACATCTCATGTAATGGCGAATCTGACGGAGCAGCTACAGTAAGCGCTACAGGAGGAACGGCTCCTTATATTTACGAATGGACTGGTATTGACCCTGTTGCTGGTACAACTATTGTATCACAAGGTTTTGAAGGTTCTGGTACTTGGAACTATGGTCTTAACCCTACTGTTTATAATACAGGAGGTAGCCCAGTTGTTTCTGGTTCAGAAGAGGTTTGGGGTATTATAGAATCATTTACTGGTAATATTGATGCCGCATCAGATGGAACAAGTTTTATCGGTATGCAGAATCTTGAAAATACTAATGGAGGTGGAGCTTTTGCTCATACTATTACATTTAACCCTATTAATATTTCTTCTTATGATGATTTAATACTTTCATTTGATTATTATACTACAGGATTTGATTCTGGAGATGTTTTAGAATATGTAGTAGCTTTTGATTATGGTTCTGATTGGACAACAGGTGTAGTAACATTAAATTCAGATACACAGGCTTGGGAAACAGAAACAATAGTAATACCTGCTTCTGCAAACGTTGTAAGATTTAGACTTCAAGGAACACAAAATACAGCAGGAGGTTTTGCTGGTTTTGATAACATAATACTTTCTGAAAAAGAACCACAGAGTAACTCGTATACAGATCTTTCAGCAGGAACTTATGGTGTAACAATAACCGATGCTAACGGGTGTACAGATACCGCAAGTGTAACGATTACAGAGCCTACAGTACTTGTAGCTTCAGGCGTAGTAGATACAAACATTTCATGTAATGCAGGAAATGACGGATCAGCTACAGCAAGTGCAACAGGTGGAACCGCACCATATACGTACTTATGGAGTAACGCAGCAACAACTGCTTCAATAGTAGGTGTTACAGCAGGAACTTATGATGTAACAATAACTGATGCTAATGGATGTACAGATACCGCTAGTGTAACGATTACAGAGCCTACAGCTTTAGTAGCTTCAGGAGTAGTAGATGCAAACATTTCATGTAATGCAGGAAATGACGGCGCTGCTACAGCAAGTGCAACAGGCGGAACAGCACCATATACTTACTTATGGAGTAACGCAGCAACAACTGCTTCAATAGTAGGTGTTACAGCAGGAACTTATGATGTAACAATAACCGATGCTAATGGATGTGCAGATACAGCTAGTGTAACTATTACAGAACCTACAGCTTTAGTAGCTTCAGGAGTAGTAGATGCAAACATTTCATGTAATGCAGGAAATGATGGTGCAGCTACAGCAAGTGCAACAGGCGGAACAGCACCATATACTTACTTATGGAGTAACGCAGCAACAATCGCTTCAATAGTAGGTGTTACAGCAGGAACTTATGATGTAACAATAACAGATGCTAATGGATGTACAGATACCGCAAGTGTAACTATTACAGAGCCTACAGTACTTGTAGCTTCAGGCGTAGTAGATACAAACATTTCATGTAATGCAGGAAATGACGGATCAGCTACAGCAAGTGCAACAGGCGGAACCGCACCATATACATACTTATGGAGTAATGCAGCAACAACAGCCTCAATAGTAGGTGTTACAGCAGGTACTTATGATGTAACAATAACCGATGCTAATGGATGTACAGACACTGCTAGTGTAACAGTTACAGAGCCTACAGTACTTGTAGCTTCAGGCGTAGTAGATACAAACATTTCATGTAATGCAGGAAATGATGGCGCTGCTACAGCAAGTGCAACAGGCGGAACCGCACCATATACATACTTATGGAGTAACGCAGCAACCACTGCTTCAATAGTAGGTGTTACAGCAGGAACTTATGATGTAACAATAACCGATGCTAATGGATGTACAGATACCGCAAGTGTAACGATTACAGAGCCTACAGTACTTGTAGCTTCAGGCGTAGTAGATACAAACATTTCATGTAATGCAGGAAATGACGGATCAGCTACAGCAAGTGCAACAGGCGGAACAGCACCATATACGTACTTATGGAGTAATGCAGCAACAACCGCTTCAATAGTAGGTGTTACAGCAGGAACTTATGATGTAACAATAACCGATGCTAACGGGTGTACAGATACCGCTAGTGTAACTATTACAGAACCAGACGCTTTAGTAGCTACAGGTGTTGTAGATAGTAATGTAACTTGTTTTGACGGTAACGAAGGATCTGCTACAGTAACAGTAACTGGAGGAACAGGTGTTTATACTTACCTTTGGAATAATTCAGCAACAACAGCCTCAATAACAGGTCTTATTGCAGGAACTTATGATGTAACGGTAACTGATGAGAATGGTTGTACAGCAACAGCTTCTGTAACTATTACAGAACCAGCATTGGTAGAAGCACCAATTGCTGATGCTCAAGTATTCTGTAACTTTGCTACAGTAGCAAACCTTGTTGCTACAGGTACTGATGTACAATGGTATGCTGATGAAACAGGTGGTACTCCACTTGAAGACACAGTATCACTTTCAACAGGTACATACTATGCTACACAAACTATAGGTGGATGTGAAAGCCCATCGAGAGTAGTTGTGGCTGTTACTGTAAATATGACTCCGGCGCCATCAGCATCAGCACAAACATTTTGTAATGTTGCTACCGTAGCCGATCTTACTGCTTCGGGTACTGATAACCAATGGTATGCTAATGCTACTGGAGGTATAGCTTTATCAGATGATACTGCTCTTGCTACAGGTACTTATTATGTATCACAAACATTAAATGAATGTGAAAGTACAAGAACAGCTGTAGAGATTACTGTAAATGTAACTCCTGCACCAACTGCTGATGCACAAGTATTCTGTAATTTTGCTACAGTAGCTAACCTTGTTGCTACAGGTACTGATATTAAATGGTATGATAGTGAAACAGGTGGTGTACAGTTAGTAGCTACTACTAACCTTGCTACAGGTACTTATTATGTATCGCAAACATTAAATGATTGCGAAAGCCCGAGAGCAGCAGTAGTTATTACTGTAAATGTAACTCCTGCACCAGCAACTATCAATCAAGTATTCTGTAACGAAGCTACAGTGTCGCAACTTGAAGCTACAGGTGATGGTACTATATTATGGTATACAGAAGCTGTAGGAGGTACTGCACTTGAAGGAGATGTTGCTCTTTCAACAGGTACTTACTATGCATCTCAGATAATGAATGATTGTGAAAGTGCTGCAAGAGTAGCAATTAACGTAACAGTTAATGTAACAGAAGCTCCAATAGCTGATGCACAAATATTTTGTGATGGTACTACTGTAGCTAACCTTGTTGCTACAGGAACTGCTATACAATGGTATGCAGATGCTACTGGAGGTACAGCATTAACAAGTGATACTGTACTTACTACAGGTACTTATTATGCTTCGCAAACTCTTAATGCTTGTGAAAGCCCAAGAACAGCAGTAGTTGTTACTGTAAATGTAACAGAAGCTCCAATAGCAGATGCACAAGTATTTTGTAATAGTGCTACTATAGCTGATCTTGTTGCTACAGGTACTGATGTACAGTGGTATGCAGATGAAACAGGTGGAGCACCACTTACAGGTGATGTTGCTCTTGTAGACGGAACAACTTACTATGTATCACAAACTATTGATGGATGTGAGAGTATTACTAGAACTGCTGTTACTGTAACTATAAATGTTACTGCGGCACCAACAGGTGATGCTTTACAAATAATTGGACCAGACGGTACTCTTGCTGATCTTGTGGTTGACGGAACTGATATCGTATGGTATGCAAGTGCCGAAGATGCAGCAGCACATGTTGATCCTCTAGATCCTGCTACAGTATTAGAAGATGAAGTAATATACTATGCTACTCAAACAATAGATGGTTGTGAGAGTGAAGTATCTCTTGCTGTAACAGTAAGTATTTCGCTAAGAGTAGATACCTTTATTAAAGATAAGTTATCATATTACCCTGTCCCAGTTATTGATGTATTAAACATTGAAAATACTAACAGGATAAATAATGTAACACTTATCAACTTATTAGGACAAGTAGTACTTACTCAAGATGTAAATGCTACAAGCGCAAGAATAGACATGCGTGCTCTACAAGGTGCTACTTACATTATGCAAGTAACTACCGATTCTGGTATTATGACTGTAAAAGTGATAAAGAATGCCAACTAACCAATAATATTAACCTTGGTTAAATTAAAAGCCCCTGCATAGCAGGGGCTTTTTTTATATATCTCATCCTGAAATAAGTTTACATAAAATCGACTTATCATGAAAGACAAAAAATACAATGGAGCTAAACGCTCACAAAAGGATTACAACATGACTATAAATTAGCTCTAATTTCTCGTATTGAAAAGGGAGCACTGACTTATAAGCAAGCCCAATCGACCTATGCCACTCATGGAAGAAGCACAGTTTTGGTCTGGCTTAGGAAATTTGGTAACTTAGAATGGATTAAACTAAATCTATTATTTATGTCAAAACCTATAGAAGCCCTTCACCAATCATCAAAAGATTATATTTAAGTTTAATGATGAAAGTTCCTAATTTTATATATGAAAAAACCAGTTAAGAGAAACTGACTAGTTAAATATAATACAATATAAAAGCCTCGCAATGCGAGGCTTTTATATTGTATTATTCATTTTATTTAGAAGCATTCTTTTACCTAATATATTTATGTTTTTTTTTAGTTAAAGCTAAAATCTACTAATCCTGTAAACATTGTTTGCCATTTGTTTTTCTTTTTCCAAACACTATTGCGAATTGATTTTACTGGAGTAAAAGATTCTCTTTTTTCAAGTTTTTGAGATTTTTCTTTTTCAAAAGTAATATCACTAATCATAGTGTCAGGAAAATTAATAAGTGTATATAATGTATATTCAACTTCTTTAAATACTCTTCCAGATAATAAAGCATAGTCAATACTAGTTTCTCCGTTATAAGAAGGTATGTCTAGGATATTTATCATATCCCACATTCTCTTGTTTTGGAATGTCTCAAATAAAGAATTTAAATAATTTTTCATTGATTTTTTTGCTGCAAGATCAAAGTGAGACCCAATAATCATATATTGTTCATTAATCATTTCAGAAAAAATCAAATCGTTAAACGTATAAATAGTCTTATTCATAAAGTTTTTAACTACCTCTACTTTAAGTGTTTTCTGGTTATTTATACTGCTTAGCGGATCAGATTGTATAATAGATACTACTGATGATTTACGTGTATCGTGATTATATATTGCATATACATTATAATTAACATTATAACTGAAACCGTCTGAAGATTTATAACTTTTATTGAAAGAGCTATAGGTTAATAATAGACCATTATCAAAACGATGTATTACATTTAATTTTTCATCAAGACTTTCGTTAACTATGTTACCATTTAAGTCAAGAAGTGTGTAAAAAATGTTTTCATCTTCTTTAGCTAATACATAGTTATCGCCAAAGTGTGAAATATTATTAAAAAGAGTTTCTTTAGTTTTTCCGAGCTTGTCAACTAATAATAATTTATTATTATATGACGTTTGTGTTGTAAAATTCATCTACTACTTGTATTAATAATTAATATTAAGTAATAGCACTGCCAGTTAAGGCATTTATTAGTAAATAATTGTAGTATTTCGGGAATAAGAGGGGGGGGGAAGCGGTTTTTGTTTGTTTACTGTTTTCATTTCATGTCTCATGTTTTTTTGTTAGATATGTTTATAAATATAGTTAATATTTTTTCTTTATAATATGTTTTTTTTATTTTTTAACACTTATAAACAATAATAGGTGTTTTAGTGTGGTATGCCATTTTTCTTGTTATGCTAGTATGAAATAAACTTTCAAAAAAACTTCTTTTATGTTTTAACATTGCTACCATATCAATATGCTGATTATCTATAAAATTGAGTATTGTTTGCTCTACATCGTTTCCTGTAATACTAAAGAAATCAATTTTCTCATCTTTATAAAGCATTTTCCACTCGTTCAATTTTTGCTCTATATCAGCCGGATCATCATTGTTCTGAACGTGAAGGCAATATACGTTTGCCTTAATTTTATTTGCTAGTTTTAATAATTGTCTAAGAGCTTTATTGTCTTCATCTTTATATTGTGTTGTAAACACTATATTTTTTATTTGATGATGAAATTCTGCAGCAACTGGAACTCCTAAAACTGTTGCTTTAGCATTTGCTATAACTGTTGCTGTGTTAGAGCCTAAAAAGATTTCTCTTACTCCACTAGCACCTGTTGTACCCATTATTATTAAATCAACATTTTTATCATTACAAACCTTATTAATATTATATATAAGATCGCCATTTAAAAGTATACTGTTTAACTTTTTTACTTCTGGGTTTCTTTTATCTGCAATTTTCTGCAGTTTTTTTATTTCGTCTTTAAATTTATTTTCCTGATTCTGGGCTACAACATCAAAAACTTCTTTTGTTGCCTCAGGTAACACAGGGGTTTCAATTATAGGCAGATCATATACATGTAGTACAATTATATCTGCATTAAAAATAGTTGCAAATTTAAGAGCATAGTTAAATGCAGCATTTGCAGTTTCAGAGAAATCGGTAGGGAAAAGTATATTTTTCATGTCAAAAGCTTATTTATTGATTAAAACTACAAAATAAGAGTTAACAATAATTAAATTTTTTATCATTTTACATAAATTAACCTAACCATAAACTACATCACGCTATAGTTATCTGTTTCTATACAATTCTAAAATAGATATAATTTTCAGTTCTAAAGAACATTAAATACTATACCTTATATTTGCAAAAAAAATGTCAATGATCATACAGGATACCATAGTAGCTTTAGCAACACCTTCGGGCTCAGGAGCAATTGCAATATTGCGTCTTTCAGGGCTCGATGCTATAACTATAGCAGCAGAAGTATTCCGTTCATCCTCAAACAAAGATATTAGGTTAGTTAAATCGCACACTATACATTTAGGAAATATCGTTGAAAACCATAAAATATTCGATCAGGTACTATTATCGGTATTCAAGGGACCTAATTCTTATACAGGAGAAAACGTTATAGAAATTTCTTGTCACGGCTCAGTATATATACAACAACAAATAATTCAGTTGTTATTGCGTAAGGGTTGTAGAATGGCAAAACCAGGAGAATTTACTTTGAGAGCTTTTTTAAATGGTAAGCTAGATCTATCTCAGGCAGAGGCAGTAGCAGATCTTATTGCTAGTGATAATGAAGCTTCTCATCAGGTAGCTATGCAGCAAATGCGTGGTGGTTTTTCTAACGAGATAGCAAAACTGCGTGAGGAGTTACTCAATTTTGCATCATTAATAGAGCTTGAACTTGATTTTGCAGAGGAAGATGTTGAATTTGCTGATCGTACTCAGTTTAAAGAGTTATTGGATAGAATAGTATTTGTTTTAAAAAGACTTATAGATTCTTTTTCTGTTGGAAATGTTATTAAAAACGGAATTCCTGTAGCTATTGTAGGTGAACCTAATGTAGGTAAATCAACTTTATTAAATGTTTTACTAAACGAGGAACGCGCTATAGTATCGGATATTGCAGGTACTACTCGCGATACCATTGAAGATGAACTTGTAATAAATGGTATTGGGTTTAGGTTTATTGATACTGCTGGTATTCGAGAAACTAAGGATATTGTAGAAAGTATAGGGATTAAAAAAACTTTTGAAAAAATAACTCAAGCACAAGTTGTTATATATCTTGTAGATAGTTATCAATTAATAAATGATTCTGAGCAACTATCACGCTTAAAAATTGAGATAGCAAAAATAAAAGAACAGTTTCCGTTAAAGCCTCTAATTGTTTTAGCAAATAAGGCAGACAAACTTGATGATGCTCAAAAAGAGTCTGTTTTAAAGGAAATAGAAAATACACATTTACTATCGGCTAAAGAGAATAGCGGAGTAGAGGAATTAAAAGAGCAATTGTTATCTTTTGTAAATACAGGAGCTTTGCGCAATAACGAAACTATTATTACTAATACTAGACATTATGATTCGTTATTAAAAGCGCTAGAAGAAGTACAAAAAGTACAATTTGGCATACAATCGGGTGTTTCTGCCGATTTAATGGCTATAGATATTAGACAAGCTTTATATTATTTTGGAGAGATTACAGGTCAAGTAACTAATGATGAATTATTAGGTAATATTTTCGCTAACTTCTGTATAGGAAAGTAATGTAATAAGACTCAAAAAACCTCTATATAAGCAATGTTTGATGCGGTTTAACAATAAGGTAAAGTATGTTATATTGTTGTATTGTAGTTTTATAATGATTTTTTGATGTTTTAATTGTTATATATCAATTTTACAGATCATAAAACGATATTTATTTCATTAAAGTAGTTAAAATATTTAATTTTAAATTTTATTAAAAATCGACTAAAACATGATTTTTTGTTGAAAAAAAAATGTACTTTTACAGCTTCAAATATTTAATAAAAAAGGGTTAAAAAATTGATATAAAGATATATGTAATTTAAGGTTCAAGAATTGTTAATTACTATTTCGGCTAAACGGGGGGCCATTAGTTATTTAATAAATTTAAAATCATTTTAATAATGAACTATTTTTTCGATTATATCGAGCACTTTTGGATATCCTTAAGCTCTTTTCCTTTTGTAATTCAAATAGCGATATTTTTCATATTTTTTAGCTGTACGGCTACCCTGACTTTCATGATTACTGTATTTGTGGTTAGAAGGGATAAAGAAAGACGTGAAAAAATTGTTCGTGAGTTGCGACCTCGTATATTTTCCTTTTTAAGAAATATACTTATTTCTAAAGACTCATATAGTAATGAAGATGTATTAAACATGTTTGTTGAGAACTTTGGTGCTATAACCAAAAAAACTTACATATCTTTAATACCAACACTAGAAGATGTTGTTAAACAAGAAAAACACCAATTAGAATCTCATAATTATGATAGTGTAATACGTGGTTTGAATATAGATGAATATTTAGAAAAAAGGCTAGACTTCTCTAATACAAGGGTTCGTTTAAGAGCTTTTCAATCACTTTCTAGACTGGATCTTACTATTTCAGATTCTAAAATACTTCCGCATACTTATTCTAAAAACTCATCGCTAAGAAAAGAGTCTAGATCTTCTTATGTAGGTGTTAGTAACAATGATCCTTTTAAATTCTTCGATCAAGATAATGATCTTAATCAATGGGATCAAATAAGTCTTTTACAACAGTTTGTATTACATCATCAGGATAACCTTCCTAACTTTAGTAAATGGATAAAATATTCTAAAGATGAAGAGCAAATAAAATTTTTCATAAAACTTGTTGCTCATTTTAAGCAATCTACATCAGTAAACTCACTTACTGAGTATCTAGATCACGAAGATCATTCTGTAAGAAAAGAGGCTATACTTGCTATAGGTAAAATGCGTGTTAAAGAAATGGAAAACAGGCTTATAAAAATGTATTTTACTCAACCTATGTCATGTCAAAATGCTATAGTAGAAGCAGTTTTATATATAAATTCAGGAAAATCTATCGGTTTTCTTAAAAATGCATACCAAATGGCAAGTAGTCATGAGATGAAAAAACTAATTGCCGAAATTATATACTTATATGGTAAGCCAGGTAAGGCTTATTTTGAAGAGTTATATAAAAAAGAGACAGGTTTTAATCTTTTAATATTAAAACATGTGCAAAATCCTCTTATCCCATCAACTTTACGTACTTATTATGAGTCGGAACAAATAGGAAATGATTTTTCAGAAGGAGATTTAAAAAATAAGCAACATAAAGAGAAAAATATTTCTCCAATAGTTCCGCTCGATTAAAACAAAATACTTTTTAATAAAGACCTCCTACATCCTTTAAAATATTTCTAATCCATGGGATTAACCTATAATTTCTTTGAATACTTTATTTTTTTCTACGCCTCATCCATGTTTATTGTTTACTTGGTTTTGGGGGTACTTTCATTTATAAATATTACCCGTTATCGTACTTACAATTCAAGAATAGATGATCAGTTTCTTATTGATTCTCCTTTAACACCTGGTATATCAGTAGTTGCACCCGCCTATAACGAAGAAAAAACGATTATTGTAAATGTAAAATCATTATTAACTCTAAATTACCCGCTTTATGAGGTGATAATTGTAAATGATGGTAGTAAAGATAAAACATTAGAGTTACTAATAGATGAGTTTGAGCTAGAAGAGACACCTTATGCTTATGTAGAGCGTATAAAAACAAAACCTTTTAAAAGAATATTTAAATCTGTTAACCCAAAGTATAGTATGCTTACGGTAGTAGATAAAATGAACGGTGGTACAAAAGCCGATGCTTCTAATGCTGGAATAAATGCATCACAATATGACTATTTTTTATGTACAGATGTAGACTGTCTCTTAGAGCGTAACACGCTTTTGCGAATGATAAAACCTGTACTTAACTCTAAAGATAGGGTGATTGCTGTAGGGGCTACATTACGTATGTCTAATAGTTGTGAGATAAAAGATGGAATTATAGAAAGAGTAAAACCACCTAATAAGCTAATTCCTAGGTTCCAAGAATTAGAATATTTACGAGCTTATCTCTTTGGTAAAATGGGTTGGAGTCTTGTTAATGCTGTACCTAATGTTTCTGGAGGTTTAGGGCTTTTCGATAAAGAAGTAGCGGTAAATGCGGGTGGATATGATGGTGAATCACATGCTGAAGATATGGATATGGTGTCTAAAATGGCAGCATACATGATTAATAATCACCAAAAATATAGAATAGAATATATACCAGTATCATGCTGCTGGACAGAAGGACCACCTAATATTAAGATATTATCACGTCAACGAATAAGATGGGCGACAGGAATGGCTCAGATATTTTTCGTACATCGTAAAATACTTTTAAATCCAAGATATAAAAAAATGGGAATGATAACATTTCCGTTTCAATTGATATATGAGTTTCTTGCACCAGTTATAGAGTTTATAGGGATAATTTACTTTATTTTCTTAATTTTAAAAGGAGATGTAAACTGGTCAATGGCAGGCTATATCTTTTTATACTCCTACTCACTTGCCATAATGTTTGGTACTCTGGTAATATTGTTAGATAACTTTGTAAAACGACAATATAAAACCTCTCGTGAAACCTTTAAATTATGGCTCATGGTATTTCTTGAGCCGTTTATATATCACCCATTACTTATATATTTTTCGCTTAAAGGATATTTTAACTTCTATACATCGAAAAAAATGGAATGGGGTACAATGACTAGACAAGGGTATGAAAATACAGGTACATCGAAAAAAATTAACACAGAAGACAGTACAAATGCATAAAAAATCACCCCAACTGATATTAAAATTTACTATTGCCTTTGTGCTTTTTATAAGTACACTAGGTACTGCCTTTGCACAGGGGAATGATTTTCCTGAAACATCTGACGAGTATTTTGCAAAAGCTAAACTAGAAGGTAAAAAGAACAATAATTTTGAAAGAGCTACTGCATATTGTGAGAAAGCATTAGAACTTGCTCCCTTAGATATGGATATTAAGGAGTATTTAGGGAAATGTTATATGGAGATAGGAGAGCTAGAAAAAGCCCGTATAACATTGCTAGAAGTACTCGAAAAGAGCCCTCGACGTACAGATGCAAGACATTACTTATTGAATATAGAGACCCAAACCGAACGTTATTCTAGTGCGGTATGTTATGCTAATGAGTTGCTAGAAATAACACCTTATAGTAAAACGTTATGGATGCGTAAAGTTAACCTGTATAACCTTATGGATAACAGGGTAGAGGCAAATAGAGAAACCAAAAGATTATATCAGATATTTCCTGAAGATGAAGAAGTAAGGATAATGTACAACAATGTACTTAAAGAAGATGCTCTTAAAAATAATAAAGAAGGAGACCTTACTAGTGCTGTACAACAATATAAAGAAGCATTAAAAGTAACTAAAAATGACCCTGATTTATACTTAAATCTTATTAATTTATACTTGAAATTAGGTAATACCACAGAGGCACTTAATACTGCAGATATGGGGTTATACTATTTGCCTGATAATACAGATATACTCAATAAAAAAATAGGCATATTACAAGATCAAAACCGTTATCAAGAGGCGATAGGGTTAGTACAAAAGCAACTACAAAAAAGGCAATCTACCCGCTATAATGATTTATTAATATACCTTACTCTAGAAGCTGCACGATATAATAGAAACTCAGATCCTTATGTGCTGTATGGTCAGCTTTATGAGAGAGATAGAGGTAATAATGAAGCACATGATTATTTGCTAAATACAGCTTTAAGTAAAGGGTATTATCATGATGCACAATTAATATTGACGCAAGATTTAAAGTCAAATCCAAATTCTAAAGAATTATTATCCAAACAGTTGTTTGTATATGAAAATTTAGGTGATAAAAGTGGTGAAAGACGTACACTAGAAAAACTGTACAGTTTATACCCAGGAGATTATGATATTACATTAAAGTATAATGAAATGGCTTATGAAGATGCCAAGGTAGCATTTGCCGATCATGATTATAATAACGCGTTACCTGTGTTTATAAGACTTTCTAATAATCCTGATTATGGAAAATCGGCAAAAAGCTATATGTACTCTATTTATGTAGCTAAAAAGTCATATACCTTAGCTATGGATCTTATAGAGTCTATGATAAGAAATAACCCAGGAGAGCATCAATATGTTTTGAAAAAAATAGATCTTTTAACAGCAATGGAAGATTATGCTAATGCATATGATCTTATATTAGAATATAAGTCAAGGTATCCTGATGTATTGCAATATTCTTACATGTTTAAAGATTTTTCTATAGCATATATTAAATACCTTAATGAAAAGGAGGCTTATGATACTGTAGGGCTTGTTGCAGATGCACTTGTAGATGAAGACCCAAATAATATGCTAGCTTACAACTACGCTATTGGCGCGCGTATATCTATGGGGAAATATGCAGAAGCAATGGAAATGATTAAAACTGCACGAAGAAATTTTCCTGAAGATAAAGGGTTTCGTTTAAAAGAGGCTGGTGTTTATTCGCAAATGGGCGATCATGACAAAGCAGTAGCAGCATTACGCTCATTAGTAGAAGACTATCCGTATAACCCTGATATTAAAGGAGCACTCATAGAAGAAATGTTTTTACAAGCAAAAGTTTTTGAACTTGATAATGAACCTTTTCAAGCAAAAGCAGTTTATCATGAGATATTATTAATAAAGCCAAATGATGTGCAAGCGGCATTAAAGCTAGCTAATATATACATAGACAGACAAGAATATGTAGAAGGAATGTTAATAGTAGATAATTGCTTAGACTTTAACCCTAATAATACTGATTTGCTTTATAAAAAAGGTGTTATTTATGAACATATGAGCGATTATAAGCGTGCACTTTATTTTCAGAGTAAGTATGTACCGCCACCACATAAATATGAAGAACATTTGGATCATTTAGAGTATCTGGAATCTAAATTGCTTAAAAATCAAGTAAACATAAGTTACCTAAAAGCCACATCCGATTCTATATTGGTTACCACATCAGTAGCATCACTTGAGTACCTTCGTTTTGAAGGTAGAAACACTTATGTTGCTCGAGTAAATTATGCAGCAAGACCTACGGGTGTAGGTGTACAGGGTGAAGCTGACTGGTATCATACTTTTAAAGATAAATCTTCATTTATTGCTAATGCAGGTATTGCTAATAGGTTTTTTCCGGCAATGAAGCTTAGTTTTTCATATTATGAACCGTTTAAAAAGAACTGGCAAGGAGAGGTTGGTGCTCGATATAACCGACTACTTGATGACAGAAATTTTTATACAGGAATATTTGGTATAGCCCGTACTTTTGATAAAGTATGGCTTAATGCAAGAGTGTTATTTATGAGCGATACTGATGATTTTTATAATAGTGTATTTGCTCAAGGTAGATTTTACATGAATAATGATAGAGATTATGCTGTTGCAATGGCATCTATAGGTACGGCACCAGAAGATCAAAAACTTGATTTTCAGGTTAATACTCTTACGTCTTATGTAAATACAATGGTGGGAGCAGGTTATTTTCACCATTTTAGCCATCGTACTACCTTTGGGGTGATGGGTAACTGGTACAACTATCGTGTTACATCTACATCCTATATTAATCAATATAATTTGTACTTAACAATACGAACAAAATTTTAATCCTCAGAAAAAGGATATGATAAAAAAGTTAGTAATAATGATGATTATACTAGTAAGTTTTGGTTGCGACAGTAACTCGCAAACTTTTACAGTATATGAAAAAGATGTAGTAGTACCACTTGTATTTGTGAACGATGCATCTTTACATCCACTTGCCGAAGATCTTTGCGATTTTTTTGAGCAGGCTGTGGGTATACGCCCTATTATTACAAGTGAAGTATCATCTAAAGACAAGGTTGTTATAGCGATAGATATATTAAAAAAAACAGATGATAATATTGATTTTACTATAACCCATAAAAAAAACACTATTACTATAAAGGCACGTAGCATAGAAGCATTATATAATGCTAATAGATACTTTTTTGCCAATTATGTCGATGTAAATCAATTTTCTATAAAAACTATAGATGCTGTTGATAAAATAATGATCCCGAATAATATGGATTATAAGCATAGTAACGATTTTGAATATCGTGAATCTTATTTTCCGGATAATTTTAATAAACAGTATCGTCGTTGGAATGCTACCCATACTCTTGAGGAAGAATGGGCATTGTGGGGACATAATATAAATAAAGTAGTACGAGTTACACCAGCAATGTTGGCTGAAGTTGATGGAGAGATAAATGAAGAACAATTTTGTTTTTCTAGCCCTGAACTTGAAACTGCTTTAAGAAAATTTATAAAGAGGCAAGTAAGAGAAAATCATAAACAACATAAGTTTATGATAATGCCTAATGATAATGCTATAGTATGCCAATGCGATAAATGTATAGCACAAGGAAATACTAAAACGAATGCCAGCCCCGCGGTATTCACATTACTTAATAAGTTCGCTAAAGATTTCCCTGAACAGCAATTTTTTAGTACGGCATATATAACAACCCAAGTACCGCCTGATTTTAAATTAGAAGAAAACGCAGGGATAATGATAAGTACTATGGCTTTCCCAAAAGGGGTTGTTATAGAAACCTCAAACAAAAAAGATGTTGTTAGGAATACTTTCACTAAATGGAAAAATGTTACTAACAAGATATATTTATGGGACTATGCTATTAATTTTGATAATTATTATGAGCTTTATCCAACGGTAAGCATAGCACAACAAAATTTAAAATTTTATAAAAACCTTGGTGTAACAGGTGTTTTTATGCAAGGCAGTGAAGATTTGTATAGTGTTTTTACTGACTTAAAATGTTACCTTTATGCTCAGTTATTACAAGATGTAGAAGTAAATGTTAATAAAGAAATAGCTTTTTTCTTTAAAAATAAATACCCCGCTGCTGTTAGTAGCTTGCTTACAGATTACTATACAAGTATAGAGAGATTATCGTTTCAATCAAAAAAAGCTATGGATATTTATGGGGGTATAAGTGCTGCCAAAAAGAAATATTTAAACGATTCAGAGTTCAACTCTTTTTATGATAGGTTAATTAAAACAACAGATACATTAAGCAATACAGAAGTAAAAACAATGCAACCGCTATTATTAGCGCTTACATTTCAAAAGCTTGAAATATTACGAACATCACCAAGTATAGGAGATACAGGATATGCTACTATAACAACAGATAATGTCGCAGAGCTGAAACCCGAAGTTGAAGAACTTTTGGTAAGACTAAAAAAATTGAAAGATGCTACTGGTATTGATGTGTATAATGAATCGGGTTTTACGCTAAATAATTACATACATTATTGGGATACATACATAGTTGCTACGACATATAAAAATATGCTTTTCGGAAAAAAGGTAAAGGTATTATCTAAGCTAGATGAAGATTATCCTGATAGTACTCTGCTTACAGATGGAGCTGTTGGCTTTAATGATTATTATAATAATTGGCTTTTGGTAACAAGAGATTCGTTATCTATAGAGATAGACGCAGCAGATGTAAAGGGCAGTAATAAAGTAGAGATGACTTTTTTGAACAATGCTAGACATAAAATCTACTTGCCTCAGCGTATAGAGGTAGTTATTGACGGTAAAAAATATGAAACTGAAATAAAAGATACAGAATCGGCTATATATAAAGTAGTTATTCCTATAACTGTAAATCCAGAGGATACAACAATACTGATTAATGTAGTTAAACAATCGAAATATGCTAATAAATCTATAGCATGTGATGAACTGTATTTTAAATAAAAAATTAAATAAGCATACATAACCCATGAAGCAATTTTTAAGCCTTATACAATATAAACATCATATTATTGCAGCATTTTGCTGTATACTTGGTGCTGTGGTACTACAGGGGTGCAAAAGCGATAGGGAAAATGCTTTTCTCGAACTAACCACGATGGAAATAGAGGATCCAGTAAGACATTACTATCCTATTATACAGGGATTAGAACAAAATATTATAGTAAAAGTTACCAATACAGGCGATAATGCATTAATGTTATATAAAGTGTTACCCTCTTGTGGCTGCACCATTGCTACATTTACTACCCATGCTATTGCACCGGGTAGTGAAGGTTTTATAAAACTAAAATATGATAGCACTAAAAATATAGGTCACGTAGGTATCTACACTACTGTTTTAGCGAATACTAAAGAACACTCTCACACTATTTATTTTGACATTAATGTAGTTCCAGATGCTTTATATACAAAAGACTATGAAGAGCTGTATCAAATGAAGAGAGAAGAAGAAGGGACAACACAAGAACTTGTAGAAGGAGAAACAAATCAGCGTGGTTATATAATTGATTCTACTGAGGTACAGAAGTATAAATAATACTGCTTTAGTCAGGATGTTTTATGTGTATATTTGTTCCTTTATACTTTTTAAATGGAATTTTATACATCACGAAAAGTTAGCTACTCGGCTGCTTTTACATCACTTAAAAAACAATATAATACTATAAGTATAGTAAGATTATTAATAGCTATTGCTATTATTGTTTTAGGCTACTATGGCTTAAAGCAAGACAATTTTAATACTTATATAGTACCTATACTGGGCTGTATTATAGCGTTTGTTTATTTGATGAGGGTACACGGTAATGTAGCTAATAAAAAATTAAGAGCTGCTACACTTGTAGCCATCAATGAAGATGAAATTACTCATTTGCAACGCAAAGGTAATAACTTTGATAATGGTGCAGAGTATATCGATTTTAAACACCCTTATACATACGATTTAGATGTTTTTGGGCAGAACTCCCTCTTCCAATCTATAAACCGTACAGAGACCTACAAAGGGAAAGAAAAGCTGGCACAAATGTTACTTACTACTTTGCCACACGATGTTATTTTACAAAATCAGGAAGCAGTAAAGGAACTGGCAGGTAAACCCGAATGGCGACAAGAAGTACAGGCATTAGGGCGTATGAAAAAAGATAGTGAAACAACTTATGCCAAATTGATAACTTGGACTAATGATAGTAGTAAAGGTATCAATAAAATTAGTTACCTCTTTGCTATTATAGCCCCGTTAGCACTCATAGGGTGCTTTATAACTTATATGATAACGGGAGATAGTTCACTATTTAATTGGAGTATTTATATTTTTATATTCAACCTTTTTATGGTGGCAGGTAAAGCTAAACTATTTAAAAACGAGATAAGTAATACTACTGAAACTGACGAAATACTACACCAATACAGCCTAACTATAGCACAAATAGAGCAAGCCGAATTTCAGTCGGAGAAACTTAAAACTTTACAACAAAAATTATCTTCAGAGAGTAAGCCTGCGGGGCAGCTTATTAAAAAACTGGCAACACTTTTTGGGCAAATGGATAGCATTAGTAATGTATTTGCATCGCTGCTTTTCAATGGTCTTTTTCAATTTCATGTTCATGTTTTTAAAGGTTTACAACATTGGAGAAAACAACACTCATCTAATATTGTAGTATGGCTCGATATTATAGCTGATTTTGAAGCATTAAATAGCCTTGCTAACCTGTATTATAATAATAAAGACTATACATTCCCTGAACTTAACACTAACCGAAACATTACGTTTAAAGGACTAGCACACCCATTATTAAACCCTGCTACACGAGTAGGTAATGATGTCACTTTCAGTCCGCAGTTTACTATACTTACAGGCTCTAATATGTCGGGTAAGAGTACTTTTCTGCGTAGTTTGGGTGTCAATATGGTATTGGCGGGTATTGGTGCTCCTGTATGTGCTACAGCGGCTACAGTACATCCGTTGCCTGTTTTGGTTTCTATGCGACTGTCCGATTCACTGTCCGATAGTGAGTCCTATTTCTTTGCCGAGATTAAACGACTGAAACAAATAATGGACGCACTAGAAAAAGAAAATTCATTTGTATTACTCGATGAAATACTACGCGGAACAAATTCTGACGACAAACGTACAGGAACTATTAAAGTGGTCAAAAAAATGATAGCACGGCAAGCAATAGGAGTAATAGCAACTCATGATGTAGAGGTCTGTAATAGTACAGCCGAATACCCTGAACAGCTCATTAACCGATGTTTTGAAGCGAACATAGAAAATAATAACCTCTATTTTGATTATAAACTACGCGATGGTATTTGTAAAAATAAAAGTGCCACTTTCTTAATGGAGAAAATAGGAGTGATATAACTATTGTTGTTTGTAAATATGTGAAATATTTGTTAATTTTTTCTATATTCGTAGGAAATATTACTAAACATGAAGCTAGAAAAAATACTAAACAATCTCAATTCCTTTGAGAAAAATTCCTTTTTAAAGATTATTGATAATCTTATATCCAATAGCCCTAAAAATATTAAAGCAATAGAAAAAATACTTTCTGAGTCTAATAAAGATTTAAAGAGTGTAGATAATGTAAATATTGTTCAGGTATTTAATCTTTTAGAAGAAGAATTTAGTGACTATATAAAATGTGAATTTTTAAAAACATCTACACAACTCGATATATTAATTGATATTATATCAAGGGAAGGTTGTTGTATTATGAGGCAAGATTGGTTTTCTAGACTTTATGATAAAGAACTAACAAAACTAAAAGCAAAGTTAAAAGCTTTTAATGTAGCTATTGAGACAGAAAAGTCTGAAATTGAAGAAGAAAGAAAAAGAGATTATAAGATATATAGAGCTTGTTTAAAAACAGCCTATTTTAATGATGAAAGTAATAATCAGGATAAAAAGATAACTTCTGACGAACATTCTATTTTACTAACACTTTCTAATCAACTTTCTCTTTCACAAGAGGAAATTAAGTTGATAAATTATATTATTCTTCCTGTAAGAAAACTTGAAATTGATAATGTTATTAATGAGCTAAAATCTATTGGTGTTATTTTTTATTCTAAAAAAAGTAATACTATATATGTTGCTGATGAAGTAGTAAGAATACTTAGAAAAATAAGAGGTAAAGAAGTTGCAAATAAATTTTTCAGGAGAGTACTTCTATTACTTAGAGAACCTCAAATTAATATGATATGTCGTAAGCATAATATAGATAGAAAACTGTCTATAGAAATGAAAATTAATGAAATTATTAATGAAGGAATTTCTTTTACTCAAGTTTTATCGGAAGATATTTATAAAGAAGGGGTAACGCTTACTGAACGGAAAAAATTTTTAAATGATTTTTGTGAAAAGAGCCTTTCTTTAAATTCGTTAAAAGGAAGTTTGATAGAAGAAAAGATAGAAAGTCTTATTCAACATTTTGAGGGTATTGAGAAAGATGATAAAATAGGAATGTCACATGATGGATATGAAAAAATGCTCATACAAGTTGGGGAGGCTATACCAGGGATAAATCAATTATTAAAAACCAAATTTGAACTTCAGGACGAAAACGTTTTAAAAAGTAGCTATTTACTTGATTATAATATCAAACCTAGAGATATTTTGGAAATCATACCAGAAAAGGAGCTTGAAGAGTTTGCAACATCAAAAGAGATTAAAACTAGAGGAGATATTATTTTAAATATATTGGATGCTTTTAAAGATTCGGAGAATTTATTTCTTGAAAATTATGAGCATATTGGTTTTAGAAATTTATCGGTATTAAAAGAAAATGGTATTGTTATCAAGGAGGCTGATTTAGGTATTAAGTTTGAAGATTTAACTAAGAAAATTCTTTTAGAGTTGGGTTTTAATGTTGATGAAACATTACGAAAAAAACTAAATACTTCGAAAGATCAAATAGATATCTTAATTAATTTAGGTAATAATGATTTAATAATTGTTGAGTGTAAAACAATTAAAGAGAGTAATTATAATAAGTTTAGTTCTGTTTCTAGACAGTTAAAATCATACGATTCAATAGCTCGAAAAAATGATTATAAAGTAATAAAATCATTATTAATAGCTCCCGAATTTTCAGATGATTTTATAAAGGAATGTGGGCTTGAATATGAATTAAATTTATCTTTAATTACAGCCTCTTCATTGATTAAAATTTTAGATGGATTTAGAGACTCAAAACTTAAAATATTTCCACACAATTTATTAATGAGAGATGTTCTAATTCAAGAAGATAGGGTAATTAAAGCCATTACTAAATAATATTATACTTTAATCAATACAAAACAAAAACCCAGTACAATTAAATGTACTGGGTTTTATATATAGAAATGGTTGATTAAATAGCTTTTTATTAACCGTTAAGCATCACTGGCATAACCAGCATAGTAACTGTTTCGCCTTCATCCAGTCCGTCAATAGGGGTAAGGATACCAGCACGGTTTGGTAATGACATTTCTAGCATAATCTCGTCGCTGTGCAGGTTATTCAGCATTTCGGTAAGGAAACGTGAGTTGAAACCTATTTGCATATCATCACCTTGATAGTCGCACGTTAAACGCTCTTCCGCTTTGTTTGAGTAGTCAATATCCTCAGCAGATATATTTAACTCAGTACCTGCAATTTTCAGGCGTATTTGGTGTGTTGTTTTATTCGAGAATATAGCCACACGACGTACAGAGCTTAAAATTTGAGTACGGTTTATTAATAACTTGTTTGGGTTTTCTTTTGGTATAACCGCTTCGTAATTAGGGTATTTACCATCAATAAGACGACAGGTTAGCACATAATTATCAAAAGAAAAAGTAGCGTTAGAATCGTTATATTCAATTTTCACTTCCGCATCCGATGTAGTAAGAATACCTTTCAGGATATTAAGTGGTTTCTTTGGCATAATAAAATCTGCCACTTGCGATGCAGTTACGTCAGTACGTGCATATTTTACCAGTTTGTGTGCATCGGTAGCTACAAAAATAAGCCCCTCTGGTGAGAACTGGAAGAATACACCTGACATCACTGGACGAAGGTCGTCGTTACCAGCAGCAAATATTGTTTTACTCACCGCAGTTGCTAATACCTCTGCAGGTACTAAAGTAGCCGAAGGATCTTCAAGCGAAACCGCTTTAGGGAACTCTTCGCCATCAGCATACGCTAAAGCGTATTTACCCGAATTTGAACTTATCTCGATAGTGTTATTATCTTCTACTGTAAAAGTAAGTGGTTGTTCTGGGAACGTTTTTAATGTTTCTAGTAACAGTTTAGCAGGTACAGCAACACTTCCTTGACTTTCTGAATCAATTTCTAATGTAGCCGACATAGTTGTTTCTAGGTCAGATGCCGAAACGGTAAGCTGATTATTATCTAATTCAAAAAGGAAATTATCTAAAATAGGAAGCGTGTTACTACTATTGATAACACTTCCTAATACTTGTAATTGCTTTAGTAAATAAGAACTGGATACTATAAATTTCATCTCGTTTGTTTATTTTAAGGGTAAAATGCAACCATTTTACGTTTCACAAATATATCGTAATCCGATTGAATACTGAAATATTTTTTATTAACACTTACTTAGCGTACTTTCTTTTTCTTAGGTAGGTAAACAATAACCCGAAAATCGCTAAAATAAGTATTGGTAACCCGACAGTTATAAACTGCGCGGTAGTGTAGTTTTTATATACTTTTTCTTTATCGAGCATTGGTAGCGTCACATCTTTACTACGGATGTTAATAAGTCCGTTGTCATCGAGCAGATAATTGACACAGTTCATTAAAAATTCTTTGTTGTCATACCTGTTTTTTGTCCACTTATCATAGCCAAGCTCTAAGGGTTGATAGTTTTTATCAAGTTGGTTTTTTACAATATCTCCGTCTGATATTATAATCATTTTTCCCTCGTTTCCTGTAGTTTTATAAGTATCGTCTTTAAACGGTACTATTCTGTTTTCGTACATCGAGTGAAACTTACCTTCGAGTAATACCGATACAGGAATAAAACCAAAGCCTTCATAGTCTTGTGGCGAAGTTTGTTCGGCAACCATACTTAATTGTACTTCTATAGGGGTACCAATGGGTTTAGAATATTGTGATGTAGCAAGTAATACCTTTTTATTGATGCCATTTTTGATGGTATCTATCGGGTTCGCAAACTCAAATTTAATACCGCCAAGGTTTTTTACAATCGGGTGGTCAGCTCCTTTGTAAACCGTAGGATCAGGATATACAAAAGGAGAGTAGCGCCATAAGTATTGCTGATACTGAGTACCGCTCCCCTCTGCACCTGTAGCAAGTTGTATGGGTGTTGCTTGTTCGTCTTTAATAATATCAGGTTTAAGACGGAAACCATATTTAAAGAACATATCGTCAAGGTTCAGGTCACGCGGAAATGCCAATGTAGCTGCTGTTTCGTTATGCAGGCTATCCATGTCTATTTGCACAGCATCTACCATCCAGAGTGTTTTACCACCATTTACAATGTATTGATCTAGTACTTCTTTTTCCTCTTCAGTAAATCGTTCTGTAGGCTTGGCAATAATCGCAAGGTCATACGCTTTTAGGTTAGCCATTGTTTTTTGAGGGTTAACCGCAACTGAATCAAGTGTGAACCGTCCAATATGATAACTTTCGCCTAATTGTTGTAAAAAGTCAGCCATAAGCAGGTCGGGCATCTCACCGTTACCTTTTATAATAGCAATTTTCTTTTCTTTAGCCTTGGTTACTTTGTTTAGCGCATCGGCAAAGACATATTCTAAATGTTGTACCGAGCTTACTACTTTTTCGGCAGTAGTAGCCCCCATTTGGTTTTTTAATAGTTGAATTTTTGCTCCTTTATCAGCATAAGACGCCACTGCCCAAGGGAAAACCATTTCTTGGGTTTGTTTGCTTTTATCATCAACCGTTACACTTACAGGTGTAAGTCCGTTTTGATAAAATTCTTGTATAACTTGTTCATTACTATTCTCATCTTCCAGAGGGTTTACAAACTGAAAAATAATATTAGGATTATAGGCATGAAATTCATCGAGTAATTGCCTTGTTTCATCTTGCAGTCGTTTAAACTCGCTAGGGAATTCTCCTTCAAGAAAAACATCAATGTACAATGGTTCTTCTACACTTTCTATCAGTGATAGTGTAGTAGGCGATAGGGTGTATCGTTTATCGTGCGTAAGGTCAAATCGTTCAAAAATATAACTGCCTGAAAAGTTGAGTACTAGTAATACAATTGCTGTAATAGCGAGTTGCTTAATGCTTTTTTTCTTTACTGTTTTCATTACCATTTTAACGATTTAAGTTTGAACACAGTGAACGATAAAAATAATATAGTAATAGAGCTGAAGTAAATAATATCTCTCGTATCGAGCACTCCACGACTCATGCTTTTAAAGTGAGAATCCATACCCAATGATGATACAAAACTACTAGAACTGCCCGCATACTCACTTATACCTTCGAACCCGAAGTAAAACAAAAAACAAAGCAATACCGCGACTATAAAAGCTACAATTTGATTGTCTGAAAGGGTAGAGGCAAAAATACCGATGGCAGTATAACCTGCTATAAGAAACAATAACCCAAAGTAAGAACCTAATGTACTGCCCATATCGATATTACCTTGTGGGCTGCCTAAATCAGACAAGACAAATACATAAACGATAGTAGGTATAATTGCTAGAACGATAAGTATAAATGCTCCAAAAAATTTACCATTCACTATTTCCCAAGTACTTAGGGGTTTTGTAAACAACAGTTCGATAGTACCCTGCTTTTTCTCATCAGAGAAGCTACGCATGGTTACAGCGGGGATAAGAAATATCAATATCCAAGGTGCAAGCGTAAAGAAAGGGCTAAGGTCGGCAAAGCCACTGTTTAGTATATTGAATTCGCCATCAAATACCCAAAGGAATAACCCGTTAAGCAATAGGAATACTGCTATAACGAGGTAGCCTATAGGCGAACCAAAAAATGATTTTATTTCTCTTATTAATAAGGCTTTCATTAATTGTTGTTAAGTCTTAAAAGTTTATATATGCTAATTTTACTTATCATTATTCGATTCTATTTGTCATTCTGACGAAGAAAGAATCTTAACTATAATTTATTCTAGCATTACCAGTTTATCTACACTCCAAGCCTGTGGCTTATCATTAAATAGTTGTTTAGTAAACGCCCAAACTTCGTTAAAAAGTTCCGATTTACGGTAGTTTTCCAAGTCGCTTTCGTTTTCCCAATAACTATAGGTAAAAAATACCGACGGGTTATCTTTATCTCTGTACAATTCTAAAAAACGATTTCCAGGATAGTTTCGTATATGCTGCTTTACTTCATGAAAATTATCTAGAAAAGCATCAACTTTATCTTCGTGAAAACTCATTTTTACAATTCTTACAAACATACTATTTTTATTCTTTTTATGTTACTATCAACTTTTTATCTGAAAACGATACTTACTGCATCTCTATATTTTAAACCTAGTAATGACCGTGCTGTACCAACAGTAGATGGGTTACTGCGGTATATCGCTATTTCTAGAAAACCAGCTTCGTTAAAAAGAGCAAGTTTTTCACCTTCATAATCTTTTAATGAAAACCCTTCTTTTATTTTAAAGTCCGAATAGCCGTTCTTGATACTCTTTATAATTTTATTATTAAAAGTTATTTCATAATCACGACCGTGTCCTATTTCTTTAAACAATCGTTTGGTAATATTAGTTACACAGTTACCAAAATGGTCTATATACACTACATATCCTTTTATTGTAGCATTGTTATTACTAATAATAGGTTGTAGCTGATTTATTTTTTTTATTTCACTTATTTCTCTACCTATTACGTTTAGTAATCCGCCACGAGCTATATGTGCTGCAACTTTTACAAAAACATCCATTTCGGTAGTTTCTTCGCCAAAGCGGTCATGTATCGTTATTTCTACAATTTTTTGCGGAACAATTTTTTGTATTAATATGCTAAGTATTCCATTATCCGAACAAATGAAATAATGATCGTTCCATTGCATGGCTATATGCCTGTTTTCTTTAGTACGTTCGGCATCTACGCCTATTAAGTGTACTGTGCCTTTAGGGAAATTAGCATAGGCAGCCTCTATAATATAACTAGCTTCAAGAATATTAAATAAGTCGATATGATGAGATATGTCAACAACGGTAGCCTCTCTGTATTCAGAGAGTATTTTTCCCTTTAGGGCACCTACAAAATGGTCTTTTAGTCCAAAGTCGGTTGTGAGGGTAATTATTGACATAAAATTGTGCAAAACTTTTATAAAAGTGAGATTAAAATTTCACTAAATTTGAATGCAAAGCTAATAATTATATGGCTATTATTTTTAATTAAAAAACACAGCTTTTGAACGAAAGAATAATCGAATTAACAGACATTGCTCCAAAAGACTTTTGGGGAGCGCAAGATGCTCACTTAGAAACGATAAAAAAATACTACCCAAAACTTAAAATAGTTGCTCGTGGTACTACGCTGAAAGCTTTTGGCGAGAAAGAGATACTCGACGAGTTTGAAAAACGGTTTAAAAGGCTGATGTTACATTTTTCACGTTATAACAACATTGATGATAATGTTATAGAACGCGTTATACAAAGTGACCATACTGTAGAGCATATGAGCCCAAGTGATAACATATTAGTACACGGGTTAGGCGGAAAGCTAATAAAAGCGATGACGCCTAACCAGCAAAAGCTGGTAGACTTAATGGCTAAGAATGATATGGTTTTTGCTGTAGGTCCTGCTGGTACGGGTAAAACTTATACAGGTGTAGCACTTGCTGTAAAAGCATTAAAAGAAAAAAAGGTAAAGCGTATTATACTTACTCGTCCTGCGGTAGAGGCAGGGGAGAACCTCGGTTTCTTACCAGGAGATATGAAAGAGAAGCTAGACCCATATATGCAACCCTTATATGATGCGCTACGTGATATGATTCCGCCTGAAAAGCTGGAAGATTACATACTAAAAGGCATTGTACAAATTGCTCCTTTAGCATTTATGCGCGGACGTACATTAGATCACGCTTTTGTAATACTCGATGAGGCACAAAATACTACCCACTCGCAAATGAAAATGTTTTTAACTCGTATGGGTAAGAGTGCAAAATTTATGATT
Organism: Flavobacterium arcticum; assembly: GCF_003344925.1. Lineage (NCBI taxonomy): Bacteria > Pseudomonadati > Bacteroidota > Flavobacteriia > Flavobacteriales > Flavobacteriaceae > Flavobacterium > Flavobacterium arcticum. The sequence goes on from NZ_CP031188.1 coordinate 2,072,661, forward strand.
ACAGGCGACCCAGGGCAGGTAGATTTACCACGCAGAACTATATCAGGACTAAAAGAAGCACTATTGGTACTTAAAGACGTAGAGGGTATAGGTATAATGTATCTTGACGATAAAGATGTGGTGCGTCACAAATTAGTCAAGAAAGTAATTGATGCTTATAAGTCTATTGAGAATCATGATTAGTTTTTCTATGTGAAGTACTTGAAACTTCAATGCTGATTTATAATAAACGATTATAATAATGAACGGTATGAAAAAATTAATTGAGAGTATTATCAAATTTAGGGATGATAGAAATTGGAATCAATTTCATAATGTTAAAGATTTATTACTTGGGCTAAATATTGAAGTCGCTGAATTACAAGAAATTTTCTTGTGGTCTGAGAATGTTGACAGTGTCGATAAACAAAAGATTGAAGGTGAGGTTTCGGATGTTTTTATATTTTTAGTTTATATATGTGACCATTATAAAATCAATTTTAAAGATGCAATTCAAAAGAAGTTAGAAGTACATAAAAGCCATTATCCGATTGATAAATCGAGAAATAATACTAATAAATATAATAACTTAAATGGATAAAATTAAAAGTATTATTGCTAATAGTTCAGCATTACTATGCTTATTAGTTTTTATGTACCAGGCTTGGTTTGTTGATACACACAAATTTACTCTTTGGCAGTGGGTATTTATATCACTAAGTGCACTTTTATTAATAATACTTATCTTATGTGAAATTTTTTATTCTGATTCAAAAAAATATAAAATTGATGATGATATAAAAGATTACATGAGAAATTGGATTAATAATGGAGGAAGAACCGTAATATTTACTAGAGATATGACGTGGGTAAGTGATGTTGATATAAAAAATATCTTAAAAACAAAAGCGAAGAACAATGAGTTAATAATATGTCAGCCCAAACTAACTAATTTTACAATAGAGCTTCAGAAATTAGGCGCTGAAATTTACACATATGATAAGTTAAATTTTGAGCCTAAATCACGTTTTACCTTTATTAACTATAATACCAATAGTTCAAAAGTGGCAATCGGCAAAAAAGGTAAAAATAACATTCACTATATTAATGAATTTTCAATGGATGATGCTTACGAATATCATTTAGCTGAGGACCTTGTTAATCTCATCAAAGCTATAAATCATGGATATAAATAATGAATGGAATAATATAGCAAAAACAAGACTTTTAGATCGTATAGAGGGTAATGATTTAAGTTACAATGAAATATTCTTACCCATTATTATTAATAAAATAAATTCCTATGATAATGTAGCGGATATTTTGGATTTTGGATGTGGTACTGGAGAATTAACTTTTGAAATTTCAAAACAAAATTTCAACGTTACTGGTATTGATATCAGTGAGAACTCAATTGATATAGCCAAAGCTTTCTTTAAAAGATCTAATTTATTATTCTTAAATAAGTCTTTATCTAGTTTGAGTTATCGTTCATCGTTCGATTTGGTTGTGGCGAATATGTCTTTAATGGATACAAAAGAAATAAGTTCTAACATTATACAAATCTTCGATGCATTAAAGCCAAAAGGTAAACTTTTAGTTATAATAACACACCCTTGTTTTTGGCCTATATATTGGGACTATTTTAGTGACGATAATTTTAAATATTTGGAAGAATCTGCTATTACGCAAGATTATAAAACAAGAAATAAAGTGTTTAAGGGATTTAAAACCACTCATTTCCATAGACCAATTAGTTTCTATGTCAACCTCTTTGTATCCGCAAATTTTAATATTCTAAACATGCAAGAACTAGGCGGCTTAACAGATACAGTTTGGTATCCGAGATTTTTGTATTTTGAATTAGGAAAATAAATAATCACTATATTATATTTTTATTCTACTATATTTCATTTAAGAACTTTACTACTTTTGTAGCTTAACTACAATAACACAACAACTGCATGAGCAATACTATAACCAGTACAGATTTTAATTTCCCAAATCAAAAATCGGTTTACCGAGGCAAAGTAAGAGAGGTATATAACATTAACGATGAGCTTTTGGTGATGATAGCTACCGATAGACTTTCGGCGTTTGATGTAGTTATGCCAAAAGGTATTCCCTACAAAGGGCAAATACTTAACCAGATAGCGACTAAGTTTATGCGCCTTACCGAAGATGTAGTGCCTAACTGGCTTCTTGATACACCAGACCCAAATGTAGCTGTGGGATATGTATGCGAACCGTTTAAAGTAGAGATGGTTATACGTGGTTATCTTTCAGGGCACGCTGCACGTGAGTATACAGCAGGTAAGAGAGAGCTGTGTGGTGTAACAATGCCAGAAGGACTAAAAGAGAATGATAAGTTCCCATCGCCTATAATAACGCCTACTACCAAAGCAGATAATGGCGAGCATGATATGGATATTTCTCGGGAGGCTATTTTGGCTAATGGAGTGGTGAGTGAAGAAGATTACATAGTGCTTGAAAAATATACCCGTGATTTATTCCAAAGAGGTACAGAGATTGCTGCATCACGTGGGTTGATATTAGTAGATACTAAATATGAATTTGGGCGTACTAAAGATGGTAGAATTGTATTGATAGATGAGATACACACCCCCGATTCTTCACGTTATTTTTATGCTGAAGGATATCAGGAACGCCAAGACAATAATGAAACTCAAAAACAACTTAGTAAAGAGTTTGTAAGGCAATGGCTTATTGCTAATGATTTTCAGGGTAAAGAGGGACAACAAATACCTAATATGGATGATGCTTATATAGCAAGTGTATCGGAACGCTATATAGAGCTGTATGAAAAAATTATTGGAGAAGAGTTTATAAAAGCCGATATATCTGATATTAATAACCGAATAGAAAAAAATGTACTTGCATTTTTAAATAAATAATTTACAGTTTATAATACTTGCAACCGCCCTACAATAGTGGGGCGGTTTTATTTTGATATGTATGCATTGTAAATTTATTAATGTTAAAATTTTGTTAAAATAAGTTTTTACAGTAACGTTAACTAGCTTGTGAGCGTCTATTATAGCAAACGACCTAATCAATCGTTAAAGTTTAAGTGGAATTTAAAATCAAACATAAATCATTCATCATCAAATCATTCAATCATGAAAAAAACGATCATTTATTTAAGTCTAGCTCTTGTAGCTTTTAGTAGTGCCACATTTGCATCAAATGTTAAAACTGGAACAAGTTTTGAATTAGTAGCCGAATACAATATGACCACACCATTAGGTATGGCAATATGTAAAGGAGACATTGAGACGGTAAAGAAATTTATAGAATATGGGGCAAGTGTAAACGAAAGGTCTAACGGATTAACTCCACTTATGTTAGCTGCACGTTATAATCAAGCAGAAATTATTAAAGTTTTACTTGATAACGGTGCTAATTTAGAATTAGAAGACGAAAGAGGTTTTACAGCCTTAAAATATGCTGAATTATCTAATGCTAAAGAGGCTTTCTCTATATTAAAGGAAGCATAATGAAGTTATAAAAAAGCATAATTGTTATTAAAAACGAAAAGCACCATATTTATATGGTGCTTTTTTATTTATGGGTAGTTCTTTATTTAGTTGAAATAAGAAAATGTAGCATCATTTTCCATATTTAATAAAGTTTCATAAATCAGTTTAATTACATTTTCAACATCATCACGATGAACCATTTCTACTGTAGTATGCATATAGCGTAATGGTAGCGATATTAATGCCGATGCTACACCACCGTTACTGTATGCAAAAGCATCAGTATCTGTGCCAGTAACACGCGATGAGGCCAACCTTTGAAAAGGAATTTTATTTTTAGTAGCAGTATCTAGGATTAATTCACGTAGGTTATTTTGTACAGCAGGAGCATAAGTAACAACAGGACCTTTACCTATTTTTGTTTCTCCTTCTATATGTTTATCTATCATTGGTGTAGTACTATCATGACATACATCGGTAACAATAGCAGCATTAGGCTGTATAGTTTCGGTTATCATTTCTGCACCACGAAGTCCAACTTCTTCTTGTACTGAGTTGGTAATATATAAACCAAACGGAAGTGTCTTTTTGTTTTCTTTTAGTAAACGTGCTACTTCAGCAATCATAAATCCGCCAATACGGTTATCTATGGCACGGCATACAAATTTATTTTCGTTTAAGACCATAAATTCATCAGGATACGTAATAACACAGCCTACATGTACACCCAATGCTTCTACGGCTTCTTTTGTATCACAACCTAAGTCAATAAAAATATTCTCTATTTTAGGTGCTACATCTTTATTTTCACCTTTACGGGTATGTATTGCAGGCCAACCAAATACGCCTTTTACAATACCTTTTTTGGTATGGATATTGACACGCTTAGACGGAGCAATCATGTGGTCAGACCCTCCGTTGCGAATAACATAAATAAGTCCATCATCAGTAATATAGTTTACATACCAAGAAATTTCGTCAGAATGTCCTTCTATAACAACTTTATAAGGTGCATCGGGATTAATAACGCCTACAGCAGTACCATAAGTATCTGTAATAAATGTATCTACATAAGGTTTTAGATACTCCATCCATATTTTTTGTCCTCCAGATTCAAATCCTGTTGGCGATGGATTGTTTAAATATTTTTCTAAAAAGTTAATTGAATTATCGTTTAAGATAGATTTTGAAGCCATATTTTGTTGTATTTTTCTGCTAAATTATAAATTTGAAAACATAGTTGTGTATAAATGTATAATTTTGGTATAAATTTTTTAATAATGAAAATACGTTTGATATTATTTTTTGTGTTGGTATGTGCTATAAATGTACATGCACAAGGAGTTGTGACTGATACTATAAAGGGTAGTGTTGAAAACGATTCTATAGTGTTTAGCGTACAAATGGAAGAGGTTTTTATCTCTAACGTGAAAGACACTGTTTCTGCCGAAGAGCGTAAAAGATTACTCATATTAAGGCGTAGGGTGCTAAAAGTGTATCCTTATGCTAAAATAGCAGCCGATAGGTTAACATTACTAAATGCTAATATGGCTAAATTAAAAACTAAAAAAGAAAAGAAGAAATATTCTAAAATAGTACAAAAGTATCTTGAAGAAGAGTTTGAAGCACAGCTAAAAAAATTATCTCGTAAAGATGGACAAATACTTGTAAAATTGATATACCGGCAAACAGGTCACACTACCTTTGACCTGATAAAAGAATATAAAAGTGGCTGGAAAGCTTTTTGGTCTACTAGAATTGCCAATATGTTTGATATTGACCTAAAAAGGACATACAGTCCTGCTGAAGTACCAGAAGATTATCATATAGAAGGCTTTTTATTAAAAGCTTTTAAAGAATACAGGTTACAACGACAAGATCCTGCTTTTACTATAGACTATGCAACTATAACAAAAGAATGGCGCAAAAAAGAACAATAATAAATTAATCTTATCTATTAAATCTTACTTAATATATTGTTACAACTTCCTGTAATATTTATATTAACAGATGTGAATCTATAACGCATTCACTTATAGGATTAAATCTATTTTTTCAATATTTGGGTGTCTATTTTATTAATTATTTAAAATAATTGGTAGGGTAATTACAAATATGCTTGTTTATGAGTTAAATAACCAAATAAAATTTTTGACTTATGAAAAAGAAATTACTTACCCTTTTTGCTTTAATGCTATTTATGGCAAATGCCTATTCTCAGGCGGTAGCTTATCAAGCTCCTGATATTTTTCAGTGTGGCAATGAACTTTTTGATCTCACAGCACAAAACCCTATTGTATTAGGTAGTCAAAGCCCCGATGATTTTACAGTGGCGTATTTTGAATCAGAAACAAATGCAATTGCTAATAACAATATAATTCAGTATCCTGAATCTTATATTGTTAGTGAAGTAATAGGAACAGTTTATGTAAGAGTAACTAATACTATAGATGATTCTTATGATGTTAGTTTTTTTGCTGTAGGTGTAGGCTCTTCACCTATATCATACATGAACGATTTTACAGTTTGTAATGTATTTACACTTCCTTCATTACAATATGGTAACTATTATACAGGTCAAGGAGGTACAGGCAATATGCTTATGCCAGGCGATATGTTATATGAATCGCAAACAGTTTATATTTATAATCAAGACGAAGAAATCGATATGTGTTTCTCTGAAACCAGTTTCCAAGTAACGGTTATAGGATTAGCTGTCCCCTCTTTTTTAGCCCCTCTTGAAGTATGTGATGAAAATATGGATGGATATGCTGTTTTTGATTTAGCCTTGATTATAGAGAATATATATATGGCAATGCCTCCAGAAAACATTATTATTACTATTCATGAAACAGAAGAGAGCGCTATGCAAGGTATAAATGCTATATCTAACCCTTCATTATATGCTTATACTAATGTAACTCCATACCAGCAGAGTTTATATGTGAGAATTGAATCTCCAGGAGGTGAATGCTTTGAAATAGCTGAAGTTAGTATTATAGCTTCTCCTTGTGAAGAGAGTATATTATCTGGAACAGTACTTTTTGATTCAGATGATAATGGATGTGATGCAAATGATCTTGCAGCTACAGGATTAACAGTAACTTGTACTAATAATGGTTTTACTTATTATAGTGGTGTTGATGGAAACGGAAACTATGCTTTTAACTATGTACCTGCTGGTGCTAGTACTGTTGCTGTAGCTCCAGACGCTTATGTTTCTTTTACTTCATCGCCTTCAGAGTATAATGTTACTACTCCTACGGTAGAAACAGATTTAGATTTTTGCCTGCAGGCAGAAGATGTTAATGATGTATTAGTTTGGCTAATGCCAACATCGGGAGCAATGCCAGGCATGCAAGCAAGTTATACATTAGTATATGCAAATTATGGGTCATTACCATCAAGTGGTACGATTTTACTTTCTTTTGATGATACAAAACTTATTTATGGAAGTTCATCACCTTCTATGCAACAAAATGCAGACGAACTAACATTAACATATAGTAACTTACAGCCTTTTGCTACAAACTATGTTATGATCGATTTTACAGTAATGCAACCACCAACTGTAAATATGGGAGATATTTTATATTTTGAAGCTACTATAGCTGCGCAGGTAGATGATAATCTTTCTAATAACATTTATATGTTAGACCAAATTGTAACAAATAGTTATGACCCTAATGATATAACAGTTCGCGAAGGAGAATCTATCACACCAGATCAAGCAGAAGGGTATTTACATTATACTGTTCGTTTCCAGAACGAAGGTACAGCCAATGCACAAACAGTACGTATAGAAACACAACTTGATGCTAACTTAGATTGGGATACTTTTATGCCAATGAACTCAAGCCATAATTATGAAATAGTAAGAGATGACCAAGGAGTTGTAGAGTTTGTATTTAATAGTATAGACCTTCCTTATACAGATGCTGATGAAGCAGGCAGTCAAGGTTACATAATATATAAAATAAAACCAGTAGCAACTATTGCGCTAGGCGATGTAATGGAAGCATCAGCAGGTATTTATTTTGACTTTAACGAGGCAGTACTTACCAACACTGCTACTACTACAGTAGAAGCTACAGCAAGTAGTGTTGACTTTACTGCAAATGAATTTGTACTATATCCTAATCCAGCATCAGACAATATAACATTAAAAATGCAAAACCTAAATGGTGAAGCTATTGTTACTGTAACTAATATATTAGGAAAAACAGTACTTAGTGCTATAGTGTCTAGTAATGAATCAAACCTTGATATCTCGATGTTAAATAGCGGAATGTATTTTGTTACGCTTCAAGCAGAAGGAAAATCAATTACTAAAAAAGTTGTTATAAAATAAATCGTAGTTTTTAATTTTTATCTAAGCCTCCGCAAATGTGGAGGCTTTTTTTATGATATTTATTTAATAAAAAAATATATTTTTGCAGCTCTTAATAAATTAATTATGAGAAAGATATTACTATTAGCCTTATTTACTGCTTTTACATTTGTAAGTTATTCGCAAACAGTGGCAAATCAGCCACCAGATATGTTTGGCTGCTATGAGTTTGACAGCTTTGATCTAACTGCAGATGAAAATATTGTTTTAGGTGAACAAAGTCCTGACGATTATTCGGTTGCTTATTTTGAATCTGAAACCGATGCTATTAGTCAGACTAATTCAATAGTTTATCCTCAAATCTATATGCCTAGTCAAACAGTAGAAATTTTTGTAAGGGTAACCGATATGAGTACGATTGATAATTCTTATGCTATCACTTCATTTAGTGTAATAATTTATCAACCAGTAACTATTCCTGAAAACTTAAATATGATATATTATGAGAATAATACTGATAGTTTTCATACGTTTCTACTTAATGACTTTACACCACAAATATTACCCGGAGTAGAAAATTTTGATGATTATACAGTAAAGTTTTACTTTTCAGAAGAATTCTTTAATCAAGATCTTGCACTTCCTAATCAATATACAAATATAAGTTCTCCCCAAACAATTTATGTTGAGGTAGAGGATAACATGACGGGTTGTATTAGTACTGCAGAGATAACTTTAATTGTTCAGGAGAATACATATGATGATATAAGAGGAACAATTACTTATGATGTAGATAATAATGGTTGCGATGAAAACGATGCAGCAGCAGCAGGTGTTTTGGTTAGCTATACAAGTAATAATGATGTTTACTATACTTATACTAATGCTAGTGGTGATTATACTTTTTATAATGTACCGAATGATGAAGGTGTGATAGAGCTACCAATTTCTAATACTATAGATTATACAACACTACCAAATAATTATACTATAACAACTTTTGAAGAGTTTGCAGATAATGATTTTTGCCTTGCAATACCAAATACTGTTAATGATGTATCGGTTACTCTTATACCTTATGGTAATGCCGCGCCAGGGTTTGAAGCATCTTATAAACTAATCATACAAAATTTAGGAAGCTATACTACAAATGGTACATTAACTGTTACATTTGATGATACAAAACTTGATTTTGCTTCGGCAAGTCCTGAAATGACGCAAACAGATAATACACTTAGTTTTTCTTTCAGCGATGTTCAGCCTTTTCAAGCGCAAACAGCAACTATTCATTTTGATGTCATGACACCATCAACAGTTAACGTAGGGGATATCCTTAACTTTACTGCATCTTTAGTGGGTAGTGATGATAATCCTGATAATAATATTTCATTACTTAATCAAACAGTTGTAAACTCTTTTGACCCTAATGATATAACAGTACGCGAAGGAGCATCTATTACTTTGGAGCAGGCAGAAGGTTATTTACATTATATGGTTCGTTTCCAGAACGAAGGTACAGCCAATGCACAAACAGTACGTATAGAAACACAGCTTGATGCTAATCTTGACTGGGATACCTTTATGCCAATAAGTGCAAGTCATAATTATGAAATAGTAAGAGATGACCAAGGAGTTGTAGAATTTATATTCAATGAAATAGATCTTCCTTATACAGATGCTGATGAAGCAGGCAGCCAAGGTTACATAATATATAAAATAAAACCAGTAGCAACTATTGCGTTAGGCGATGTAATGGAAGCATCGGCAGGTATTTATTTTGACTTTAACGAGGCAGTACTTACCAACACTGCTACTACTACAGTAGAAGCTACAGCAAGTAGTGTTGACTTTACTGCAAATGAATTTGTACTATACCCTAATCCAGCATCAGACAATATAACATTAAAAATGCAAAACCTAAATGGTGAAGCTATTGTTACTGTAACTAATATATTAGGAAAAACAGTACTTAGTGCTATAGTGTCTAGTAATGAATCAAACCTTGATATCTCGATGTTAAATAGCGGAATGTATTTTGTTACATTTCAAGCAGAAGGAAAATCAATTACTAAAAAAGTTGTTATAAAATAAATCGTAGTTTTTAATTTTTATCTAAGCCTCCGCAAATGTGGAGGCTTTTTTAAGCTCTATAAATATAAAAGAGCCGCATATTGCGGCTCTTTTAGTTTGTATTATTTCTTTTCGTCTTTAGGTTTATTCATTTTTTTATACAGTGGTATAAAGTAAGAAACAGTATAGTTAAAACCTACACCAAAACTACCTTCGTAAGTACGGTTAAAACCAGGAATATAGAGGTTGTCAAAATTCTCAGGTTTTTTATCTGTTATTAAACTCTTTAGTCTTACACTAAAACCAAGATATAAATTGTCAAAAAGCTCTGCTTTTATACCGCCAATGACTTCTACCCAATGTGCACTTAGTCCGCTGTACTCTCTGTTAGCGTCAACAGTTACAGCATCAAGGTATCTTATATCACTGTCATTTATGAGTCTATTATCATAGATAGTGTAAGAGTTAAGGTTTTGGCTAAAAGAAGCAAAGCCATAACGCATTCCAACAAATACCATGTTTTCCATATCTAGCCAGTTTTCATAAGCATTGTAATCAAACCCAACCTTAAAATAACTTCCTTTTGTAGTAAAATTAAGTTGTCTATCATCTAAGGTATAATCTTCATTACCCAGTTCGCCCGCTACATATATTTTTTTAGTTAACCTATAGTCAGCTACTAACTCTAGTCCTCTATAATCATCAGTATAAAAACCTTTACTAAGTTTATTTAAATCAATACCTACCCTTATACCATAGCGTTCTGCTTTGGCGGGAGGAGCTATAGTATCTTTAGCTGTTTGTGAATAAGCCGATAGCGATATCACTACAGCACAAAGGCTAGAAATAAAGTTTAACATGCGCCGATTGTTCATCTTCTATATTATTTCTAGTTATAACTACATCTTTTATCCACAGGTTGTCATTCGGTATCGTATCGGTAAATACAGCATTCAGATTTTCGGGAGTACTTTCGTTAAGGTAAAAAAACGATTTATAGCCACAGGCACGCGAAACATATATTTCATTATGCGTGTATTTAAATTCAATATAGTCAGTATTATAATTCTTTGTACCGCCAGATCCTGTAGTAACCAATGTAAAGCCCCATTTTACGACTTCGGCATCAGTACGAAGTGGGACTACAATACTATCTGTAGTACCTGCTATAACTTTATTAATAACTTCATCATCCATAAAGTACTGAATGTAACCTGATTTTTTTTCGGTTTGGTTATCTTCATTATACATGGTAATGATGAGGTTTGGCGTGGTAACAGTACCATCGGCACATATATCATCTTTTTCGCAACTCCAAAAGCAGCATATTGTAAAAGTTATAAATAGTAACGAAACTAATATTTTTTTCATAGCAATAAAGACTATTTTTATTTATCGTTTTTCCAAAAGTACAACATTTTCTACATGATGTGTTTGCGGAAACATATCTACGGGTCTCACGCGGGTAACTTTATACTTCTCATCCATCAAAGCAAGGTCTCGTGCTTGTGTAGCCGAGTTACAACTTACATATACCACTTTGTCAGGAGCTATGTTTAGTATTTGTTGCACCACATCTTTGTGCATACCATCGCGCGGAGGATCAGTAATAATAACGTCAGGTTTTCCATGTGTGGCTATAAACTCTTCGTTAAAGACTACCTTCATGTCACCTACAAAAAACTCACAATTGGTAATGTTATTGCGTTTTGCATTTTCTTTAGCATCGGCAATCGCTTCGGGCACAGCCTCTACACCAATTACTTTACCTGCTTGTTTAGATACAAACTGAGCTATAGTACCTGTACCTGTATATAGATCATATACTAGTTCGTTTCCTGTAAGACCTGCAAACTCACGTGTTATTTTGTATAACTCATAGGCTTGGTCAGAGTTGGTTTGGTAAAACGATTTAGCATTAATGCTAAAATGAAGTCCTTCCATTTCCTCTAATATATACTCACGACCTTTATAAAGGGTTATATCTTGGTCATATATTGTGTCGTTAGCTTTTTGGTTTACCACATATTGTAACGATGTTATTTCGGGGAAACGTTCTGCTAAATGATCTAATAGTAATTCGCGTTTTTGTTTATCATCATCAAAAAACTGTATTAATACCATTATTTCACCTGTAGATGCTGTACGTAGCATTAACGTGCGTAATAACCCTGAATGTTCTCTAGGATTAAAAAACGCAAGATTATGCTTATTAGCAAAATCTCTTACTTCGTTACGAATAGCATTACTTGGGTCTTCTTGTAAGCTACAATGGGTAATGTCAAGTATTTTATCCCACATACGCGGTATATGAAAACCTAGTGCATTACTATTTTCTATTTCTTCATCACTTTGTATCTCTTCCTCAGTCATCCATCGACTATTAGAGAAAGAGAATTCCATTTTATTTCGGTAAAAAAACTGCTTTTCGCTACCTAATATCGATTCAAATTCGGGTAATTCTATTTTACCAATGCGTTTTAGGTTGTTATAAACCTCTTGATTTTTGTAAAATAATTGGCGGTCATACTTCATATTCTGCCATTTACAACCACCACAAGAACCAAAATGCGAACATACAGGAGTTGTCCTGTGTTCAGAAAATTCATGAATTTTGGTAGCTTTACCCTCATAATAGGCTTTACGCTTTTTAAAAGTTTGTACATCTACCACGTCGCCAGGCACAACATTAGGTATAAATATTACTTTACCATCGGGCGCTTTAGCTACCGAAACACCTTTAGCTCCTGCATCTAGCACAGCTACATTTTCGAAAACAATCTTTTCTGTTCTTTTTCTTCCCATTTGGCAAAAATAAACTATTGCTCATTAAATTTAAATAAATTTGCAGGGAATACTTAAAAACAATTATTATGCCTGTATATCTTGCTCTTTTTCGCGGTATTAATGTAAGCGGACACAATATTATTAAAATGGAACATTTACGGAAGCTAATGGAAGCTAACGGCTATATAAATGTAGAAACGTATATACAGAGTGGTAATGTGGTTTTTGAAACCGATGAAACCGATAAGGCGAAAGTAGCATATAATATACAGTTACTCTTGTATAAAGAATATGGTTATGATGTTGTGATATTTATATATGATGAAACTGATTTGATTAAAGCTATTGATAACAATCCTTATACAGATAGAGTACCCGAGCCATCAGGGCCTAAAAAATACTTTGTAGTATTTCTTTCAGAAGAGCCTTCGGTTGCAGGTATAGATCAAGTAAAGAAATATAACCGTAGTGATGATGTTTTTAAAGTAGTAGATAGCGTAATGTATTTAAAGTTGGCACAGAGTGCTGCCGACTCTAAACTAACGAGCACTTTTATTGAAAACAAAACTAAACTAAAAGCGACTACCCGTAACTGGAATACTACATTAAAAATGCTAGAGATGCTACAAGCTCGTAAAGCTTAAAGTTGATGTGCTTTTTGTTAAAGTTGATTTAATTGCCATTATGTTTTATACTTAAATAGCTAACTTTAAATAAATTAAACATTAACAAAAAACATATAACATGAAAAGACACGCTACAGCCGTTTGGGAAGGTTCTCTTAAAGAAGGTGAAGGAAGACTTACAACCGAGAGTCATGTATTAAATGATACACAATACTCGTTTAAAACTCGTTTTGAAAATGGCAACGGTACTAACCCCGAAGAACTTATTGCAGCGGCTCACTCAGGATGCTTTACTATGCAACTTACAGCTTACCTTAACGAAGCTGGATATACCGCAGATTCTATTGAAACAAAATGCGATATTGATTTTCAAGATGGTACTGTTGTAGCTTCATACCTTTCTGTAGTTGCAAAGGTTGATGATATTAATACTGCAGCTTTTCAGCAACTGGTACAAAAGGCAGAGAAAAATTGCCCTATATCTAGATTGCTTAATACCAAAATATCATCGGACGCGACATTGATACAAAACTAAATTTGTACTATAAACAAAAAAAGCTCTAGATTACTAGAGCTTTTTTTGTTTACTGTCATTACAACTAAAATAGTAAATTTGGAAAAACTATTTGTACATGAACCGCTTTGATAGAATAACGGCAATACTAATACAACTGCAATCTAGAAAAGTTGTAAAAGCACAGGATATTGCCGATAGGTTTGATATAAGTCTACGTACCGTATATCGTGACATCCGAACGCTAGAAGAAGCTGGAATACCACTGTATGGCGAAGCAGGAGTAGGCTACTCGCTAGTAGATGGCTACAGGCTACCTCCTGTAATGTTTACTCCCGAAGAAGCTATCGCTTTTGTTACTGCCGAAAAGCTTATGGAGAAGTTTAGTGATACGGCATTACAAAATAATTTTGCATCGGCACTGTATAAGGTTAAAGCTGTTTTACGAAATACTGAAAAACAACTTTTAGAAAATCTTGATGGTCATATAGAGGTAAATGATAGAAAGCATAATAATAAATTACCCATAAATACTCTAGATGTATTACTAAAAGCAATAGCAGATAAAAAAGCAGTACAAATGGAGTATAGGGCAGTGGGTCGCAATGATGATAGTAACAGACTTATAGAGCCAATAGGTATTTTTCATGAAAATGAAAATTGGTACACCATTGCTTATTGCCACTTGCGCGAAAGTTATCGACAGTTTAGAATAGATAGGGTAAAAAATATAGCATTAACACAACAAGACCAACAAGAGCGCACTTCTTTAAAAGAATATAGAGAAAAAGAGCAGGTATATTGTAATCAGGAGGTACAAAAAGTTGTGCTAAGGGTAGACAAAAAAATTGTACCTTATATACAAAATCAGCGACATTATTATGGGTTTGTTTCAGAGGAAATATACGATGATTATGTAGAGATGGTTTTCTTAACACACCATATACATGAAGGGTTACCACGTTGGATAATAATGTTTGCTGATTCTGCAGAGATAATAGAGCCACAGTCACTTAAAGATCGAATAATAGAATTATTAGAAAAAATTTCAAAAAAAATGAAGCTGTCAAAATCCTACTGACATAGGGCTGTCACTAAGTGTTGTTTTCTTTGTGTCATCAAACAATAAAAACGACATTATAATGAAATTAATTGATTTATTACTGGAAGAGTTAAACCAAGAAGCTGCTATAACTCGCAAATTTTTAGAACGTATTCCCGAAGATAAATATAATTGGCAACCACACCCTAAAAATATGCCTATGAAAGTACTTGCTACTCATATAGCCGAATTACCAGGATGGGTGAATACTGCTGTTACAACAGATGGACTAGATTTTTCAGCTACGCCCTATGAGCCTAAAGATGTAAAAAGTACAGGAGAATTAATTGCTTTTTTTGAAGAAAACCTAAATAGTGCTAAGGAAGCCCTTGCAGGGTTTGATAGTAAAGGGTTTACTAAAGAGTGGATACTTAGTCAGGGAGACCAAATACTTAATAGGTATACAAAATATAGTGTAATAAGAATGACTTATTCGCAAGTTGTGCATCATCGTGCTCAGCTTGGAGTATATTTTAGGCTGCTTGATATAGCTGTTCCGGCAAGTTACGGACCAAGTGCCGACGATATGGGCTCTTAATTAGTATAAAAAGTAAATAAAAAACTCACTCTATATCAGAGTGAGTTTTTTGTTTTTGCATTTAATTCAAAATAAACATAAAATAATTTTATTTTTATTAATTTGCATCAGTAAATAAGGATGATTTCTCTCCTGTAAAGAAGGAATTGCTGTTTTAAGAAAATAAAAAAATAAGATTAAAATGTCAGTTTTAGAAAAATTAAGTTCGGCAGATGCCATCGCGTTAGAAGATAAATATGGAGCACATAATTACCATCCACTACCAGTAGTACTTAGTAAAGGAGAGGGAGTATATGTATGGGATGTAGAAGGTAAAAAATATTATGATTTTCTTTCAGCATACTCTGCTGTAAACCAAGGGCACTGTCACCCTAAAATTGTAGGTGCTATGATGCAGCAAGCACAAACGCTAACACTTACTTCGAGAGCTTTTTATAATGATCAGTTAGGTAAATATGAAGAATTTGTGACTAACTACTTTGGCTTTGATAAGGTATTACCTATGAATACAGGAGCTGAAGCAGTAGAAACAGCGATAAAAATATGTCGTAAATGGGCTTATGAAAAGAAAGGTATTCATGAAAAAGCTGCAAAAATAGTAGTTTGCGAAAATAATTTCCACGGTAGAACAACTACCATTATATCTTTTTCTAACGACGAGAATGCCAGAAAAAATTTCGGACCTTATACCGAAGGGTTTATCATGATACCTTATGATGATGTTGAGGCACTTGAAGAAGTATTGAAAAATGAAAAAGATATTGCAGGTTTTCTTGTAGAGCCTATACAGGGCGAAGCAGGTGTATATGTACCATCTGAAGGGTATCTTACAAAGACTAAGGCATTGTGCGAAAAACATAATGTACTTTTTATAGCCGACGAGGTACAAACGGGTATAGCAAGAACAGGACAACTATTAGCTGTAAACCATGAAAATGTACAGCCAGATATACTAATATTAGGTAAAGCAATATCTGGAGGAGCATACCCAGTGTCGGCAGTATTAGCAAACGACCATATTATGAATGTTATACAACCAGGTCAGCATGGTTCTACCTTTGGTGGTAATCCTGTTGCAGCAGTGGTGGCTATAGCGGCACTAGAGGTTGTTACTGATGAAAAACTTGCAGAAAATGCCGAGACATTAGGACAACTTTTTAGAAGTAAATTAAGCGAGTATATTGCAGGGAGTACTATTGCAACACTTGTAAGAGGTAAAGGACTGCTTAATGCAGTACTTATTAACGATACAGAAGATAGCTCTACAGCTTGGGATATTTGTATGAAACTAAAAGAAAATGGACTATTAGCAAAACCAACACATGGTAACATCATTCGTTTTGCACCACCATTAGTAATGAACGAAGAGCAGTTATTAGACTGTGTAAGTATTATTACCAAGACGTTGCAAGAATTCGAAAAATAAAAAACAATCAATTTATAACCTTTTACTTTATGGAACAGGATTCATCTTTTGACTCATTTGAATTACAATTACCAAATGAGGCTAAAAGTTTTTTAAAAACCTCGGCAGGATGGGCTTTATTTTTAGCTATTATTGGTTCTATAGTAATCCTATTTTCCTTTTTTGCATCATTGGCATTAATATTGGCAGGTAGTACAATGGATTCTACACCTGGGAGTTTAGGAGCAATGGGCATAATGTCAAGTGCTACATTAGGGCTCTTTTCGCTTTTATTTACGATAACAATGTTTTTCCCAATTTTATATTTATATAAGTTTTCTTCGTCAACACGAAGTGCACTTAGTAATAACAATATTGATGGGATTACAAAAGCATTTAGTGATCTTAAGGGATATTTTTTATGGTCTGGTATATTTACAATTTTTTCGATTGTTAGTTACTTAACATTTATTATATATATAGTTTCGGCCGCATCACGATTATCAGGAATGTAATTCTATTTCTATAAATAAAAATCTAAATCCCGCTTAGGCGGGATTTTTTATTGGTCAATATTTTAGTAGCTTTGGCTTTTAATACTAAGGTTATGAAAACAATATATATTATACTTATGTTTGGGGCTGCTTTTCTTGCTTTATATGAGCAGTCTAAACCGCAAGAAGAAACAAATGTAGTTGTAATGATTGCTGCTATAGCTGCTTTTATGGTAGGACTCATGCGCCTTATGGCAAAAGTTCCGAGTAAAAATAACCGAGACAAAGAGGAAGAAGATGTTTAATATAGGTGACAATGTAACGGTACTTGATGATGCCATTAACGGAAGAGTAAAAGGTTTTAAAAATAACATGGTTATTATTGAAACTGAAGACGGTTTTGATTTAGAATTTGAGGCAAGAGAACTTGTAAGGACCACCGATAATGAGGCACTTAAAGGACTGTTTGGTTCTCAAAGTATACAAGCAGTACTTAAAGAAAAGGAACTGCCTAAAAAACGTAGTTTTGTAAAAGAAAAAAAATCTAAAAAAGAAGATTTTGTTCTTGAAGTAGATTTACATATAGAGAAGTTAGTACCTAACAAAAGAGGGATGTCTAACTATGATATTCTTACATTACAGTCTGATACTGCTAAACGCCAACTTGAATTTGCCATTAAAAACAGAATGCAAAAAGTTGTATTTATTCATGGAGTAGGAGAGGGAGTGCTAAAAGCCGAGCTTGATTTTTTATTAGGCAGGTATGATGGTATTACATTTAAAGATGCTGATTATCAGAAATATGGCTTAGGTGCTACAGAGGTTTATATAAAACAAAACCCTAATAGATAAAAATAAGATACATTAAAAAGAAAGGGCAGCCAATTGGCTGCCCTTTCTTTTATTTAATGCTTTACTTTATTCTTCATCTGTTACATAAGTACCTAATAAAAAACCTCCATTTTCTTCGGCATCATCTGCATTTTCTACACTTAATACTTCATAAATTGTAAATGTTTCACCACTTGTTATATCGGTACGGGTAAACTCAACATCTTTTAGTCGTATTTCATGACGGAATTCACCAGGAGTTACATCACTTTCAGCAGTAACTATAATACATGTGCCTGATGACGCTCTCCAGCGTTGGTTAATGTCGATAGTAGTATCTAAGTCACATACTAATAAGCTGTTTGCAGTACCGCTATATACTTTAAATAATAGCTCATAATCTTCTTCTTCTGCCGAAAATTCAATAACAGGTAATGTACCTACTTCATTAACAAATGTGTCAGCAGGAAAATTGAGTATTAATACATCATTTCCACTTGTTTTATATACTCTATCATTTGCAGTATCATCGCAACCTATTACAACAGGAGCTTCTTCATCACCATAACTGAAACTAAAACCAATAACACGGTTAATAGCCCCAAAATAATTATTAACGATTCGAATATCTTCGCCACTATTACTATATGTAATTTCTTTTAATGTAATATAATGATTGTAACCTACAAGTTTTCCATTATTAAAATCCTTTTCAGTTTCTATAAGTATAGTACCATCACCTGTCCACTCTTCTATAACATTAGGCGATGTAGCAGGAAGACCACTTGTGTTACAAATGTTATCACTACCTACATCTCCGTTATAATTTCGGTAGGTTATTTTGTTAGTACCATCTGTACTAATAGTTACTTCTCTAGGTGTTCTCTCTTCATTATCGTCAAATTCACTTTCTATATTATAAAGCTCAGAAGGGCTTATTTCTAGGATAAGTACTTCTGTGCCATTTATTTTATAATATAAATTATTCTCTTCGCACGTTGTTGATACTGTAGTGATACTAGAGAAGTTAAAACTTTTAAAACTTATATCTCCATCGTCACAGCCTAAAGCCAGTATTATTACGGCTGTAAGAGCCAATATTTTTTTCATAGCTATTAAATTTTAAACAAAAATAAGGTTTTTAACCACTTCTCGAAATGTTTTATTACTGCTTTACTTCAAAATGTATTTATAATAACTTTTTAAGTAATTTTGTCATAATGAAAAAAGCATATCTCGATAACGCCTCTACTACAGCACTACGCCCCGAAGTAATAACCGAAATTACCCATATACTTTCTGAGCAGTATGGTAATCCGTCATCTACACATAGCTTTGGGAGGAGTGCAAAAGTAGTACTAGAAACTAGCCGCAAAACGATTGCCTCTTTACTTAACGCAGAAGCCCGCGAAATTATTTTTACATCGGGTGGTACAGAAGCTGATAATTGGATTATTCGCAGTGTTGTAAAAGATCTTAATGTAAAACGTATTATTACTGCCAAGACAGAACATCATGCTGTGTTATATGCAGCACAGGCTGTTGCTACAGAATATAATGTGAAAATAGATTATGTAAACTTATTACCTGACGGGAAACCAGATACTAGCCATTTAAAAGTTTTATTGGCAGAGGATACACCTACTTTAGTAAGTCTAATGCATGTTAATAATGAAACAGGTACAGTTATAGATTTACATGAAATAGGGACTATTTGCAGAGGAAATAAAGCTTTATTTCATTCGGATACTGTACAGTCTGTAGGGAAAGAGGTTATAGACCTTACTAGTCTCCCTATTGATTTTATAGTAGCAAGTGCACATAAGTTTCACGGGCCAAAAGGAATTGGTTTTGCCTATGTACGAAAAAATAGTGGGCTAAAAGCTATGATTTATGGCGGTGAACAGGAAAAAGGTATGCGTGCGGGAACTGAGGCTATACATCAAATAGCAGGTATGACAAAAGCCCTTGAAATATCATATAAAAACTTAGAAAAAGATAAAGCTCATGTCATTAACCTGCGTAATTATTTATTACAGCAATTAGCATTGGTTTTTCCGGAATTTAAGTTAAATGGTAGTATTGATGAGGGTTATAATAACCCTTCTACCTTTTATACTATAGTAAATGTAATGTTTCCCTTGCCCGAAGAAAAAACAGCCATGATATTATTTCATTTCGATATGCATGGTGTTGCTGTTTCACGAGGTAGTGCTTGCCAGTCTGGTAGTATAAAACCATCGCATGTATTGCAAGAGCTGTTGAGTGAAGAGGAGCTTAAAAAGCCTTCTTTACGCATTTCACTAAGTCATTATAATACTATAGAGGATATAGATTTGTTTATAAAAGTGCTAAAAGCAGTATAAATATTAACTAAAAAAGCAACCCTATCAGGTTGCTTTTTAGACTAGACAGATAGTTATTAATTACTTTTTTCTCTTCCGCCAGATTGGCGTTCTACCATCCATTGCGGATATTCTTTTTGTAAAGCACTCACGAGATCAATTTGTTCTAACTGTTCTGTATTAAGTGTAATTTCTGTCGATTTTATATTATCGATAAGCTGATTACTATTTTTAGCACCTATTATAGTACTAGTTATAGCTTGTTGTTGTCTTACCCATGCTAACGCTATTTGTGCAGGTGTTGCGTTATGTGTCTTACCTATTTGGGTAATAACATCTATGATATCAAAAGTTTTCTCTTTATTAATAGGAGGAAAGTCAAAATTAGCACGACGCCCTTTTGATGCTTCATCATTCCGCGTATATTTTCCTGAAAGAAACCCTCCAGCTAAAGGACTCCATGGCATTATTGCTAAGTCTTGATCTTCGGCAAGCGGAACAATTTCTCGCTCTATATCTCTTCCTGCTAATGAGTAAAAGTATTGCAGCCCAATGAATTTGTTCCAACCATTTTTATCGGCTATTCCTTGCGCTTTCATTACCATCCATGCAGGCCAGTTGCACACTGCTACATAGCGTACTTTACCAGTTAGTACAATGTCGTTAAGCGTACGCATTATTTCTTCAACAGGAGTTTTATAATCTACACCATGTAGATAAAGTATATCAATATGATTCATTTGTAAACGTTGAAGACTTTCATCTACTGAATTGAATATATGGTAGCGAGAAAGTCCTTGGCTATTTGGGCTCTGATTCATAGTACCGCGAACCTTAGTAGCTATTACTAGCTCGTTACGATTAAGTCCTACTTCTTTTATAGATTGTCCTAATAGTCTTTCAGATTCGCCAAAGGAATATACATTGGCGGTATCAATAAAGTTAATGCCAGAGTCTACTACTGTTTTTATTAGTTGGTTTACTTCTGCTTGTTCTGTACCTGCTATTGCTTGCCAATAGCCTTCATTGCTACCAAAGGTCATTGTACCAAAGCATAGTTCAGATACTAAAAGTCCTGTTTGCCCTAAAAAATTGTATTTCATGATGTTTGATGATTTTATTTATTACAAAATTAGGTATAAAGCAACCATTAGCTTTTGTATTATTCAAACGTAAAATTACAAAATTCAAACAAGTAGTCTATTCTAAATACTTTGTAAAACTAGGATCCATCAGGCTAGTGAATCCGTTTTTTATAGTTCCGTCGGCATTAAGAATAATAGTTCGGTTTAGTTTCGTTATAACCCATTTATCTTTAAGAGCTTGAAAGCTTATAGCACGAAGCTGTTTAGAACCATTAAATTTACTTTTAGAAATTACTTTCTTCCATTCAGGATCTTCATCTATGTTTACAGCTATAAAATTAACATTGGGATATTGTTTTTTTAATTTTAAAACTTTTTTATTAATCATTTTTAGATGTGTTTGCGCACAAGTTGTCCAAAAGTATATTACAGTTTCTTTATCTATTTCTTTTGTTAAATCAAACACATTATTATTTATATCAACGAGCGTAATCTCTGGCAGTCTATTACCTGTCTTAAGGTCTTCTATAGCTTTAGCTATTTTCATTATTTCATTACTTTCACTATCATCTGTAGATAATGCTAAGTAATGTTTTAAAAGCTTAGTGTTATTACATATATTTTGATCCTCTAATAGATAAGAAAAAGCAATATTGTTAAGTACATCGTTTTTTATATTTTCATTAGTAAATATAGAATCGACTAGAGTTAATTTTATAATATTTTCTTTAAGTGATTTTTCTTCAAAGCTACTATTTTTAGACACCCTCGTAGCAGCCATATTGCTAAGCATTGCATTTAGGTATCGTAAAAAAGGTGAAAAAGAGATTAGTTTCGGGTTGTTAAAATCAATTTCTTTTCTGTAATCATAATAATCTTTAGGTAGTGTAGCGCTTATCTCTTTACCTATTCTATGGTTATATAGGTATGGGTAATATTCTTTTTTAGTATATTGGCTAAACTGTAATCGAGCTTTTGCATATAAGTCAAAATCGTCACTCCACGCAATTTCTTCTTTATTCTTTTTATAAAATGCTTCACGTTTTTTGTAAGATGAGTCTATAGCCTTTATAAAATCGCTATATTCCTCTTCATATATTCTATAGCTTTTATTTCTGTCTTCATCATTTAATAAGTATAACTCCATTAAAAAGTTATTCTTTTTTTCACCACGACCACTAAAAACAATAGACTGATCAAAATTATCTGAATTAACAGATACCATAAGACTGTCATTTTTATCAAAATAGACGTACTGGTACTCAGGCTCATGTCTAAAACTATAAAGCCCTGGTGTAAGTGAATCATACTTTATAAAAAAACGATTGTTTACATCTAAAGGTATAGTATCTAAAACGTTATTGTCTTTACTAAAAATTATATATGGAGTTCTTGGGTTAATGATTTCGCCACCAAAATAGGCTGTATAATTACAGCTTTCTTTATTACAAGAAGCAAGGACAAATAATAGCGATAAGGAAAATAAGTTTTTAATTGTATACGACATTGGGTAATTATTCTGCAATCACAAAAATATTTTTTTAATCCCTTAACACTTGTTAAAGTACAGTTAAAATAAGCTTATTAGGTATAATATATTGGTGGAAGCATAATAGTGTTCTATTTTTTATACTTTTGCAAAAAAATAATAAGCATGCTTTCAGTTTCAAACTTATCTGTACAATTTGGTAAACGAATATTATTTGACGAAGTAAACACTACCTTCACACAAGGTAATTGCTACGGAATAATAGGTGCCAATGGCGCAGGAAAATCTACTTTTCTTAAAATACTTGCAGGAGATATAGACCCTACATCCGGTCATGTAAATCTAGAGCCAGGTAAAAGAATGTCTGTACTTAACCAGAATCA
Source organism: Flavobacterium arcticum (assembly GCF_003344925.1). Classification (NCBI taxonomy): domain Bacteria; kingdom Pseudomonadati; phylum Bacteroidota; class Flavobacteriia; order Flavobacteriales; family Flavobacteriaceae; genus Flavobacterium; species Flavobacterium arcticum. The sequence goes on from NZ_CP031188.1 coordinate 2,096,139, forward strand.
CAATATGTTTGACGAATATACAGTGCTGGAAACAGTAATGATGGGTAATAAAACCCTGTATGACGTTAAAAAAGAGATGGATGAACTGTATATGAACCCTGATTTTTCGGATAAAGATGCAGAAAGAGTAGGGGAGTTACAGGTAGTTTTTGAAGAAATGAATGGTTGGAATGCAGATTCTGATGCAGCTACAATGTTATCTAGTCTTGGTATAGGTGAAGAGTTTCACTACACAACTATGGAAGATATGGATAGCAAGCTAAAAGTACGTGTGCTGTTAGCGCAAGCGCTTTTTGGTACTCCAGATGTATTGATAATGGATGAGCCTACCAATGACTTGGATTTTGAAACTATAGCTTGGTTAGAAAACTTCCTTGCTAATTATGACAATACTGTAATAGTAGTATCACACGACCGTCACTTTTTAGATGCAGTATGTACTCATATATCTGATATTGATTTTGGTAAAATGAACCAATATTCAGGTAACTATACTTTTTGGTATGAATCAAGTCAGTTAGCAGCAAGACAAAGAGCACAGCAGAATAAAAAATCTGAAGATAAGAAAAAAGAGCTTCAAGAGTTTATTATGCGATTTAGTGCCAACGTTGCAAAATCAAAACAAGCAACCAGTCGTAAAAAAATGATTGAGAAGCTTAAAATAGATGATATAAAGCCATCGAGCCGTAGGTATCCTGCTATTATATTTGAACAAGAACGCGAAGCAGGTGACCAGATACTTAATGTAACAAATCTTAGTGCCTCTATAGATGGCGAACTCCTTTTTAAAGGTGTTGACCTTAATATGGCAAAAGGCGATAAAGTAGTCGTTTTCTCTAAAGATTCGCGTGCTACAACAGCTTTTTATGAAATATTGAACAATAATATGAAAGCTGATACAGGTGAGTTTGATTGGGGTATTACTACCACACAATCATATTTACCAGCAGATAATCATGAATTTTTTGAAAACGACCTTACTCTTGTAGATTGGTTACGTCAATGGGCTACTACAGAAGAAGAACGTGACGAAGTTTACGTACGCGGTTTTCTTGGTAAAATGATATTTAGTGGCGAAGAGGCACTAAAAACAGGTAGAGTACTATCTGGAGGAGAAAAAGTGCGATGTATGCTATCGCGCATGATGATGATGCGTGCTAATGTATTAATGCTTGATGAACCAACTAATCACCTTGACCTAGAAAGTATTACTGCTTTTAACAACTCATTAAAGAATTTTAAAGGTTCGGTGCTGTTTACAACACATGACCACGAATTTGCACAAACAGTTGCTAACAGAGTATTAGAAATTACTCCAAACGGCGTTATAGATCGCTATATGACGTTTGACGATTATCTTGATGATGAAAAAGTAAAAGAATTAAGAAAGAAAATGTACACAATTAAATAAAAAAATCCCGTAGTTATTGACTACGGGATTTTTCGGTTTAAAAACCAATAATTTTGCTTGTTTTTTGTTTATGAATATGCTTGAAACACCATGGGATTATATTCCGGCAAAAAGAAAAGATAGTATAGTTGTTAGTATTATTAATGAGATGGAGATTGCACAAGGTAGCCCCATAGTAGGTGACCTGAAAATAAACAATACTTTAGTTAATCAAAATTGTAAGTTTGGAGGTCCAATAATAATAAATAATGAATTTGTGTATTGTACTGTTTTTTTTAGGGGTGGTTTTTTAAAATCTTCGGGTTTTAAGATTGCCAAAATTAACATACTTTCACTAGATTTCTTTTTTATTGGCGATAAAGAGTTTTTAATTTGGATTCAAAAAGTTGAAAATAATCAGATTTTATTTCGCAAAAGCCTTTATGGAAATCCCGAAGATGTATACTTTGTAAATAATTTTTAAATGGTAAAAGAGGATAGCTGTGTTTCTATATAATATATTTTTGAATTTATTATTTCATGTTTTCTACAATTTTATTTTTTCCTTACTTTTATAATTAAACTAATCATGCGCTTATGACAGATAAAGATTACTTGAGCAAACTTAGGATGCCAACTAAGGAAAATCCTCTTAGAATATTATCTAGTGCTTGTTTATTAGGACAATTTTGTGGAGCAGATGGTTCTAGCTATGGAGAATATCCAAGCGTTCTAAAATTAGTTAGTTACGAGAATATAAGATTAATACCGTTTTGTCCTGAAGATTTTGTTTTTGGTACACCTAGAGAAACACCTGATATAGAAGGTGGAAATGGTCATGATGTACTTGATGGTAAAGCAAAGGTAATTACCCAAACAGGAAAAGATATAACTCACGAAATGATAACAGCATCATTAAAAATGCTCGAAATTGCTCAGAAAAATGATGTTGAATTAGCCATATTAATGGATGTTAGCGGAGCTTGTGGAAGTCAGGTGATTTATAACGGTTCAAGATTTTCTGAAAATTCAGTTTATCAAATTGGTATGGGAGTCTGTGCTGCTCAATTGGATAGAAATGGATTTAAAATAATCAGCCAAAGAGATTACGAGTCTATAGAAATTCTTTATTCTAAAATTGATAAAAATCACATTGTGCAAAATGATGTAAAAGATCATGATAAACACGAATGGTATCTTGACTATTTTAAGATTACATAAGGTAATCTAAATAATAAAAATTCCCACCTTACACCATTTTAAAAAAGTCATTAATCAACTCACATCTGTTAGTCAGTCATAAGAAGTATAATAGTAAATAGTCTTAGTCTTATATATTTTATTTCGCGTTCTATTTTTTGTTTTAGTTTAGTAAAAGCTCTACTAAGTTAAAAATAAACTAATTGTATAATTATTAGTACATTGATATAAAGTTTAAAACAATAATTTATAAGGTGTAGTTTTAAAGCATTTAAAATTTTGCTACTTTTACAAATCAAACACAATACCGCATTATGAGCCAGAAAATATTGCTTACTTCTCTTGAAGTCAATATCATCTTACACCGTTTGGCATGCCAATTAATAGAAAATCATCTCGATTTTAAAGATACTATTTTAATAGGGCTACAACCTAGAGGTCGTTTTTTAGCCGAACGTATAAAAGAGTTATTGGAGCAGGAATATAATATAAAAGATGTATCGCTTGGCTTTTTAGATATTACCTTTTTTAGAGACGATTTTCGTAGGTCAGATAGACCGTTAGAGGCAAATAAAACCCAAATAGACTTTTTAGTAGAAAATAAAAAAGTAGTATTTATAGACGATGTGCTTTATACAGGGCGCAGTATACGCTCAGCACTTACAGCAATACAGTCGTTTGGACGACCATCGGCAATAGAGTTACTGGTACTTATAGACCGTCGTTTTAGCCGACACCTACCTATACAACCTGACTACAGGGGCAGGCAGGTAGATGCTATTAACAACGAGAAAGTAAAAGTTACCTGGAAAGAAAATGAAGGAGAAGATAGTGTTTATTTAATTTAAGGTATTCAGACAGCAACACAACTAAAACAATGAAAGAATTAAGCGTTAATAACCTGTTAGGCATAAAATATATCACAAAAAGCGATATAGAACTCATTTTTGAGACAGCCGACCAGTTTAAAGAAGTAATTAACCGCCCTATAAAAAAAGTACCATCATTACGAGATATTACTATAGCCAATATATTTTTTGAGAACAGTACCCGTACCAAACTTTCGTTTGAGTTGGCACAAAAAAGGTTATCTGCCGATGTTATTAGTTTTTCGGCGGCACAATCGTCAGTTAAAAAGGGCGAAACACTTATAGATACGGTAAACAATATCCTGTCTATGAAAGTAGATATGGTAGTAATGCGTCATGAGCGCCCCGGTGCAGCTCATTTTCTTTCTAAAAATGTAAATGCGGCTATAATTAATGCAGGAGATGGGGCGCATGAGCACCCTACACAGGCATTATTAGACTCTTATACCATTCGTGAACGTTTGGGCGATGTAGGCGGTAAAAAAGTAGTAATAGTAGGCGATATACTGCATTCGCGTGTAGCACTGTCTAATATTTTTGCGTTACAACTGCAAGGTGCAGAAGTAAAGGTATGCGGACCAAAAACATTAATGCCGAAATATATAGAATCGTTAGGGGTAACCGTAGAGCCTAATTTACGAAAGGCTTTAGAATGGTGTGATGTTGCTAATATGCTACGAGTACAAAATGAACGACTGGATGTGAATTATTTTCCCTCAACAAGAGAGTACAGTCAACAATATGGTGTAGATAAAGCACTATTAGACTCTCTAGATAAAGAGATTGTGGTAATGCACCCAGGACCTATAAACAGGGGAGTGGAGATAACTAGTGATGTTGCCGACTCACAACAGTCAGTAATACTAGAGCAAGTAGAAAATGGTGTAGCTGTACGTATGGCTGTTACCTACTTACTGGCATCTAAAATAAAATAAGTAATTTTTATAAAATAGTATACCGTTAAAAAACAGTAAAACACTATTTTAGCATTAATAATTACACAAATAATGAAAGTAGAAGAAAAAGGACATACTATAACTATTAAAGATACTCAGGGAGATATTGCCACTTTTTTAGAAAAAGTAACCTCTGGCTATGTAGGTTTTAAAGAGCATAATATTATTATAGACCTTACTCAATATAATACGCTTACCCTGCAAGAGGTAGTATCTTTTCTTTCACTATCTAACAAGCATCGCGAAGCTAAAAAATCATTTGTTATAGTAGTAAATGATTTCGATTTTAACGAAGCTCCTGATGAAATGGTTATTGTACCTACATTACTAGAAGCGCACGATATGATAGAAATGGAAGAGATAGAGCGCGATCTTGGGTTTTAATTAATTGCCATTTACTTTTTTGGTATACTGGCATAAAGAAAAAGAATGAATTTAACCATATTAGGCTGCTATGCAGCAACTCCTAGGTCTATGACCAACCCTACCGCACAAGTATTAGAAATAAAAAATAGAATGTTTCTTATTGATTGTGGAGAGGGAACACAAGTGCAATTACGCAAAAACAAGCTACGATTCTCTAAAATAAACCATATATTCATATCGCACCTTCACGGAGATCATTTTTATGGGCTTATAGGTTTAGTATCTACTTTCTCGCTTCTAAATAGGAATAACGATCTCCATATATATGGACCAAAAGGTATAAAAGAAGTTACATTGTTACAATTAAAACTATCTAATTCTTATACAGGCTATAATCTCTATTTTCATGAGTTAGAGTCTAAAGAATCAGAAGTAGTATTTGAAGATGATAAAGTTATCGTTACTACCATACCGCTTGTGCATAGAGTATATACAAACGGTTATCTTTTTACAGAAAAACCTGATGACAGAAAACTAAATGTAGATGTCGCAAAAGACTATGGTATAGAAACCTGCTACTATCAAAAAATTAAGTCAGGTAATGATATTACGCTAGATGATGGCAGGGTAATACCTAATGCAGAACTCACATTTGACCCTCCTGAACCAAAAAGCTATGCTTTTTGTTCAGACACGGTGTATAATGAGGCTATATTGCCCATTATTAAAGATGTAGATGTATTATATCACGAAAGTACATTTCTGGAGTCAGAAGCGCATTTATGCGAGCGCACCATGCATACTACAGCAAAGCAGGCAGCAACTATAGCAAAGCAAGCTAATGCTGGTAAACTTATATTAGGACACTTCTCTACACGTTATGGTAATATAGAAATTTTTAAAGAAGAAGCCTCTACCATTTTTGAAAATGTAGAGCTTGCCGATGACGGAAAAGTATTTGAATTATAATCGTTTTTTTTGGTGTAAATACATTTTTAAATTATCAGAAAAAGAAGTAACTTTAAACGTACTACTGTCTTATAAATTCAACAAAATTTTAATACCTAAGCATCCATAAAATGAAAGACCTTAGTGATTACAGAAAATCGTATGAAAAAAGTGAACTTATAGAAAAAGGTTTACCAGAAGATCCTATAACGCTTTTTAGAAACTGGTTTGCTGAAGCAGAAGCCTATGAAGGTGCTACCGAGGTTAATGCTATGACAGTCTCTACAATTGGTCTTGATGGTTACCCTAAAGCTAGGGTGGTACTATTAAAACAGTTTACATATGAAGGCTTTATATTCTATACTAATTATGCTTCTGAAAAGGGAAAGGCAATAGCCGAAAACCCTAATGTTTGCCTGTCATTTTTTTGGCACGAGCAAGAGCGTCAAGTAATAATAAAAGGCAAAGCCGAGAAGATAGCTCCGAACCTATCAGATGGCTATTTTGAAAGCCGACCTATCGGTAGTAGACTTGGTGCAGTAGTATCGCCACAAAGTGAAGTAATACCTTCGCGTACTTATCTTGAAGAAAAATTGATAGCATTAGAAAAAGAAAATGAGCATAAAGAGGTACTTCGTCCTGAATATTGGGGAGGTTATATTGTAAAACCTATTTCGGTAGAATTTTGGCAAGGTAGAGCTAACAGGTTGCATGATAGGCTACGTTATAGTATACAAGAAGATTTTGCATGGCAGGTAGAAAGGCTAGCTCCTTAAAACTTTAATATCAAATTAACGGTTTGTAATGTTATTTGTATTAATTTTTTTAGGATATTTAAGTTTTTGATTATTAATTCAAAACAGTAAGGTAATGAAAAAATTAATCCTAATACGTCACGCCAAGTCCAGTTGGGATGCACCTTTAATAGATAAAGACAGACCGCTATCTGCAAGAGGGATTAACGATGCGCACCTTATGGCTGCTAATATAGAGCAGTATCTCCCAGAGTCTTATATAGTATGGAGTAGTACAGCACAACGTACCAAAAACACAGCTTATATATTTGCAGAAACATTGTTTATACCACAAGATACCATTGTTTTTAAAGATGACCTTTATACGTTTGACGAGAAAGCTCTTGAAAGAGTTATAAAAAGCTGCGATAACCAATATGATAACTTAATTCTTTTTGGACATAATGATGCAATTACTAATTTTGTTAATATCTTTGGGAACCAAGAGGTAGAAAACGTTCCTACATCTGGTTTTGTATATCTTACATTTAACGAAGCTGAATGGAAAGATATAAAGAAAGGTAAAACAGAGAAGTTATTATTTCCAAGAGATTTTAAGAAACATGATTCACCACTCACCGGTAAACAGGTATATTGATAGAGAGAAAAGCTGGCTTGCATTTAATGCCCGAGTATTACAAGAAGCAGCCGACGAAAATGTACCATTGTTAGATAGACTTCGTTTTCTAGGCATATTTTCTAATAATTTAGACGAATTTTTTAGAGTACGTTATGCCGCTATCCGCAGGTTGAGTTTAGAAGGTAAGACCGGCGAGAAGATATTAGGTGGTATTACGGCAGATGAGTTATTAAAAGAAATTACCGAAATTGTTATTCAACAACAATCGGAGAGCCTTCGTATACTTAGTATTATAGAAAAAGAACTTGAAAAAGAGAATGTCTATATTTTAAATGAGTCAGAAGTCTCTAAAGAACAAGGTGCTTTTATAAAAGACTTTTTTATACAAAAAGTTAGTCCAGAGTTAGTTACTATTATACTTAATGACCTTGACGAGTTTCCTTTACTAAAAGATGCTTCGGGTTATCTAGCTGTTAAGCTAGTTATGAAACCAAACGAGATAACAGGTAAAGTAGATGCCGAGGAAGAAGTACGTTATGCTATAATAGAAATGCCCAAAACAATAAACCGTTTTGTGGTATTACCTTCAGATAACGATAATAAGTGTATTATTATGCTTGATGACGTTATACGTTATAATTTACATAGTATATTTAATATCTTTAAATATGAGAAGGTTACTGCTCACATGATAAAAATAACACGTGATGCAGAATTAGAGATAGACAGCGACCAAAGTAAAAGCCTTATGGAGAAAATATCCAAGGGTGTATTAGAACGCCGTGTGGGTGAGCCAGTTCGTTTTGTTTATGACCAGTCTATAGAACAAGACACTTTGGCTTTTTTTCTAAAACGTATGGATATCGACTCTACAGATAGTATTATACCTGGAGGTAGGTATCATAACCGTAGAGATTATATGGATTTCCCTACATTAGGAAAAGATAATTTAGTTTATAAACAAAACTACCCACTACCTGTTAATGGATTAAGTCTTGAGGGGAGTATTGTACAAAAAATAAAACGTAAAGATTATTTACTTTATGCACCCTACCAATCGTTTGCTTATGTAATTAAATTTTTACGAGAAGCAGCCTTAGATCCTAAGGTAATTTCTATAAAAATAACATTATACAGGTTAGCAAAAAATTCGCAAATAATAAGTTCGCTTATTAATGCTGCTAAAAATGGTAAGAAAGTAACAGTACAAATAGAGCTTCAAGCGCGTTTTGACGAGGCAAGTAATATATCGTATGCTGAGTCGATGCAGACAGAAGGTATCAACCTTATATTTGGGGTTAAAGGGCTTAAAGTACACAGTAAAGTATGTGTGGTAGAGCGTGTAGAGGAAAAGAAAGTAAAACGTTATGGTTTTATCTCTACAGGTAATTTTAACGAGTCTACAGCCAAAATTTATACAGATGTTACGCTATTTACTAGCCACCAACAGATAATGAAGGAGGTAAGTAAAATATTCGACTTCTTTGACGTTAATTATCGTATTAATAGATATAAACATTTATTAGTATCGCCACAATATGCCCGTACAAAGTTTACTAAACTAATAGACAAAGAAATACTTAATGCCATAGCTGGTAAGGAAGCATATATTAAGCTGAAAATGAACAGTCTTACTGATTTCAGGATGATAGACAAGTTGTATGAAGCCAGTAGAGAAGGTGTAAGGATACAGCTTATAATTAGAGGGATATGTTGCCTTATACCAGGGGTTAAAGATATGAGCGAGAATATAGAGGCTATAAGTATTGTAGATAATTATTTAGAACACTCTAGAGTATACATTTTTGCCAATTCGGGTAACCCTAATGTATATATTTCTTCGGCAGATTTTATGACTCGTAATCTTGATGCAAGGGTAGAGGTAACCTGCCCAATTTATGATGAAGAAATTAAACAAGAATTAATAGATACTTTCGAGATAGGGTGGAAAGGTAATGTAAAAGCTAGACTACATTCAGAATCATTAGATAATGAATACAAAAAGCGAAATACTAATAAAGTATTTAGAGCCCAGCTAGAGACCTATAATTACTACCGTAACAAGCTAGAAGTTATTTATGAACAATTATAATTGAGATACTATTATGTACTCCTAGATATAAAGCTATGGATTATTATAATTTTTTCTCATATTTACATATATGATTAATATAAAGAAATATGCTGCTATAGATATAGGTTCTAACGCTATGCGTCTTTTAATGACCAATATTGTAGAGCAACAAGGAAGAGAAACACAATTTAATAAAAGTTCATTAGTACGTGTGCCTATTCGTTTAGGTCAGGATGCATTTACTGTAGGCGAAATTGCTGAAGAAAGCATAGAGCGTATGGTTGATGCCATGAAAGCATATAAACTATTAATGAAGGTACACGGAATAGAGCGCTATATGGCGTGTGCAACATCGGCTATGCGTGAGGCTTATAATGGAAAAGAAGTAGCTGACTTGATAGAGCAAGAAGCAGGCATAAAAATAGATATTATAGATGGTAAAAGAGAAGCCGCTATAATAGCATCTACAGACCTTCAGCAATTTATAAAGCCAGATCAAACATATCTTTTTGTAGATGTAGGTGGTGGTAGTACTGAGTTTTCATTATTTACCAATGGAAAGATAACAGCTTCGCGTTCGTTTAAAAATGGTACAGTACGCTTGCTTAATAATATGGTTAATGATATTGTATGGCAGGAGATAGAAAAATGGATAAAAGCTGTTACAGAGCAATATGATAATATTATTATGGTAGGCTCTGGAGGTAATATTAATAAACTATTTAAAATGTCAGGTAAAAAACAAGATTTACCGTTATCTTATTTTTATATTAACTCACAATATCAGTTTCTTAATAGCCTTACTTATGAGCAACGTATATCGGAACTAGGATTGAATCCTGATCGTGCCGATGTTATTATTTATGCTACTCGCATATACCTTAACGTTATGAAGTGGAGTGGTGCTCGCAATATATACGTGCCAAAGATAGGACTATCTGATGGTATAGTAAAAGCAATGTATTACGGTAAAATATAACAAAATAAAAAAGAGGTAATTATCATACTACCTCTTTTTTATTTACTCTCTTTTTTTCTTTCTGTATTTTTCTAACAACTTCCTATTAAAGTCATTTTCAGCTTTTTTCAGCTTTAATATTTTTATAGGGCTTATTATGGTTTTAAGATCATTAACAAGCTTTTGTTTTAAATGAAATAACTCTTCATCGGCAGTCTCAAGCTGATTCAAGTAAGACATCGCTTCTTTATCTGATATTTTATCAATACCCTTCTCGTCCAGTTGTTTTATCAACTTACGCATCTTGTCGTGTTTTATCTCAAATTCTTTGTCTTCATACACATTATAAATAGGCCAAAATTTTGCAGCTTCTTCACTGGTAAGACTTAGCTCTGTAGTAATAAAAGATACTTTAAGTGCTTTTATTTGTGCTCTTTTTTCTTTGTGTCCCTGACTATGCATGGCATAAGAAAAAAGTAAAAATAAGGATAGTAAAAACTTTGTTTTCATAATGTTATTCGGTTAAATAAATATCATAATTACTCTGGGTGCTAATGTAATCTTCAATAGCCTCATTGCTTAGGTTATTTGTGACCATAGATTGCTCCAGTTCTTGTATGTCAGTAGCATCAAATTGCTGATATAAGTCATATTCGTTAATATTAGACTCATATACCAAGTAATTTTCTATAGTTGCCACATCAGGTTGTGTTGTTGTATTAAGGTTTAAAAATACTGAAATTCCTATAAACATAATAAACACTGCCGCCGCCGATAGCCATATTGGTTTTTTTCGGTATAGCGGTACTACCTTTGTTTCCTGTTGTGGTAACTTTTGTAGTACGGTATCGGTAAGGTTACTAAAATAGTCATCGGGGGCTTTAAATCCCGATTTTATTTTAGGTTCATTATCCAATTTAAAGTTTTTCATAATAGTATGACTTAATGCTATGTAAATGGTTTAAAGCGATTTAATATATTCTTCTATTTTTTTTACTGCATGATGGTATGATGCTTTTAATGCTCCTACTGATGTGTTTAATATTTCAGATATTTCTTCATATTTTAAGTCTTCAAAATATTTCATTTTAAACACAAGTTGCTGTTTTTCGGGTAGTTTTGCTACTGCTTGTTGTAATTGCAATTGTAATGTATCACCTTCAAAATACTCATCGGCTTCCAGATTTTGCAGTGCTTTTTGCTGTACCTCTTCGTTTGTAATCCCTGATTTTTTAGCTCGCTGATTAATAAATGTTATTGCCTCATTAGTAGCTATTCGATACATCCACGAAAAAAGCTTGCTCTGTTCTTTAAAGTTAGGTAGGTTTTTAAAAATTTTAATAAAGGTATTTTGTAAAACATCGTCAGTATCATCATGGTTTATTACTATATTACGAATATGGCTATACAATGGTCTGCTATATTGAGCCATAAGTTTCCTAAAAGCAGCTTCTTGCGTTTTAGGGTTTAATAATTCCGATATAAAAGCCTTTTCGTCTTCCAAGTTTTTATACTGTATATAACTTTGACTAAAGTTACACTAAAAGGTTTAATATGGTGTATTATAATTATACTATTAAAACAGTAATCTAACTAATATTAACAGGAACTTAATGCGGTAATTCTTTTGGTTTATGCGTGTTAATCGTACATTTGCGCTCATAAATTTTATTATGATAAAGACCGTTATATTTGATATGGATGGGGTAATTGTAGATACAGAGCCTGTTCATTATTATGCTTACCATCAACATTTCAAAAATTTAGAAATAGAAGTATCTGACGCGTTGTATGCTTCTTTTACAGGTAATTCTACAAAAAATGTATATCAAAAGTTAAAAGAAGCATTTCTAATAGAACATGAAATAGATGCATTGGTAAATCAAAAACGCGAATTGTTTAATGATGCTTTTGATACTAAAGAGGATTTAGACCTTTTACCAGGAGTAAGAGAACTTATAATAGATCTTCATGAAAATGGCGTAAATCTTATATTGGCATCATCTGCATCTAAAGTTACAATAAGCAGAGTATTTAACCGCTTTAAACTGCATCAATATTTTTCGCATATTGTAAGTGGCGAAGATTTTCCTAAATCGAAACCACACCCTGCTATTTTTGAGAAAGCAGCACAATTATCGGGTAACGAAAAACACGAATGCATAGTGATAGAAGATAGCACTAATGGTGTTAAAGCAGCCAAAGCAGCTGGGATTTATTGTGTAGGTTATAATAGTGTACACTCTAAAATGCAGGAACTTACAGAAGCAGATATTGTTATTAGCGATTTTAATAGTCTTGATTTTAAAAAGGTAAGAGATATCAATATATGATAAAGTGTGTGTTGTTTGATATGGATGGGGTTATAGTAAATACAGAACCTATAGGGTATAAAGCCAATCAGGATATGTATAAAGCGTTGGGTATTATAGTACCTGATAGTGTTTATAATACTTTTGTGGGCAATTCGGACAAGAATATTGTAGCCAAGCTAAAAGACCTATATGAAATATCCTTAACACACGAAGAGCTGCTGGAAAAGCAATATGAATATTATTTTAAAGCTTTTGATACTAGTGATGATGTCGAGCTATTACCGGGGGTAAAAGACCTAATTATCGATTTACACTCTAGCGGTATTAAACTAATAGTAGCATCATCGGCATCTAATGCCAAAATTGAAAAAGTATTTACCCGCTTTGGATTACACTCCTATTTTGATGCTAAACTAAGCGGAGAAGATTTTGAGTTTTCTAAACCCAATCCCGCTATATATATCGAAGCAGCTAACCAATCAGGTTTCACAAAAGAAGAGTGTATTGTAATAGAAGATAGTACCAACGGTATAAAGGCAGCCAAAGCTGCTGGTATATATTGTATAGGGTATGAAAGCGGATTATCTATACCACAGGATACCAGTGAAGCAGATATAGTAATTACTGATTTTGATCAGTTAAATAGTAATAAAATTAAGGGTTTGCCCAGAACAGTAATCATATAAATTAGACAACAGCTTCTTTATATATTTTTAAACAGCGTTCGCGTGCTTCCTTATGGTCAACAATAGGGCGGTAGTCAATTTTATCAAACTCAGGTACCCATTTTTTAATATACTTTAAGTCCTTATCAAATTTTTTAACCTGTTCTGTAGGGTTAAAAATCCTAAAATAAGGAGCAGCATCCACACCACTACCTGCTGCCCATTGCCAGTTTCCTACATTACTTGACTGTTCATAATCAAAAAGCTTTTGAGCAAAATAGGCTTCGCCCCATCTCCAGTCAATAAGTAGATGTTTACACAAAAAACTGGCAACTACCATACGTACTCTATTGTGCATATGTCCTGTTGTATTTAGCTCGCGCATACCAGCATCTATCATTGGGTAGCCTGTTTTGCCCTCGCACCATGCTTTAAATTCCTTTTCATTATTGCGCCATTTAATATTATCATATTTAGGTCTAAAACTTTTGGTTACGGTATTAGGATAATGCCACAGTATTTGCATAAAAAATTCGCGCCATATTAGCTCATTCATAAATACAGAGTTATCACTCTGTAATGCTTTTTTCATTACTTCTCTTATGCTTACTGCACCAAAGCGAAGGTAGGGGCTTATGTTTGACGTACCCTCTAAGGCAGGGAAATTACGGGTGTCTTCATAATTGCTAATCAACTTATCAGAAACCGTGTAAGGAGCAGGTTTTATATTTGCCTCTTTAAAGCCAATATCGGTAAGGCTTAAAAAAGGGTAGGAGTGTTTTACAAATTTTGTAGCTTCACTTTCAGTATTATACTCTTGTAGTGCTTCTTCATTAAAATGTGTTTTCCATTTTTTCATATAAGGAGTATATACTACATAAGGGGTGCCATCATCTTTAACTACTTCATTTTTTTCGAAAACTACTTGATCTTTAAAGGTTTTAAAAGCAATATTTTCTTGGTCGAGTTGTTCTCCTATTGCTTTATCGCGCTGTAGTGCATAAGGCTCATAGTCATGATTGGTATAAACAGCTTTAATATTGTTTTCTTGATCCAGTTTTGTAAATACACTTTCGGGTGTATCATAAAACACTGCTAATGAACTATTATAGTGTTGAAGTTTCTCTTGTAGTTGTTGTAATAAACTATGTATAAAAGTAACTCGCGCATCATCTTTAGGTAATTCGCTAAGTATATTTTTATCAAAAATAAATATAGGTAACACTTCATCTCCCGATGTTAGGGCTTCATATAATCCTTTATTATCTTCCAGACGCAAATCGCGCCTAAACCAGAATATTGTCATAAATAACTTTTCTTATTTCATTTCTCCAAATAGCTCTATGAGCTTCTTTTCTCTGTAATCAAAAATTTCTTTTAGTTTTGGTTTTACCATAATAGGGTGCATCATATCACCTAATATCCCCATGGGTAATTTATAGTGTACAATGTCTTCCATCTCTACACCTCCGGGTATTTCTTTAACGAAATGTTTATGATGCCAAAACTTATATGGACCAAAGCGTTGTTCATCTACAAAAAAATCCGAATCTTTTACGTGAGTAATTTCGGTAACCCATTGCATTCTTAATCCAAGTAGGGGAGAGATGGTGTAATGTATTATTTGTCCAGCAAACATTTTACGGTCATCGCCTGATAATGTTTTAAACCCCATAGTATCGGGTGTTATAACGGCAAGGTTTTTGGGGTCAGATATAAAGTCCCAAGCTTCTTGCAGCGATATGGGCAGGTTTTGTTTTTTATGTACAGAATAAAGTTTCATATGTAGTAATTATAATTTGTGAAGTTATACAACAGGCACATAAGAATAACTTTAATTGTAAGATTTTTTGATACATTTAACACTTGTAAAACCTTTAATTATTAATTTCGCATAGTAAATTTATATAACAACAAACAAAATACGGTATGAAAAGATTATTTATTACAGGTGCATTATTACTGGCATTTACAATAGGCTCGGCACAGGTTAAAACACCTCAAGCAAGTCCGAAAGCAGTTATTGAGCAAACAGTAGGGTTAACAGATGTTAAAATTGAATATTCTCGCCCAAGTGCAAAAGGTAGAGCTGTATATGGAGAATTAGTTCCTTTTGGTCGTTTATGGAGAACGGGTGCTAATGCTAATACTACTGTTACTTTTACAGATGATGTTGTTATAGGTGGTAAAACACTACAGGCAGGAAAATATGCATTATATACACAACCTAAAGCAGATAGTTGGGATATTATATTTTATACAGATACTAATAACTGGGGGCTTCCTCAAGAGTGGGATTCTACAAAAGAGGCTGTTCGCGTTACGGTTAAACCTGAATTTTTGACAAGAAGTGTAGAAACCCTTACTATTGGTATGAATAATCTTGATAATAACAATGGTTTTCTTGAAATTGCTTGGGAAAAAACAATGGTTTCTGTAAAGGTAGAAGTTCCTACACAAAAGATGGCAATGAAAAGTATAGAAACAGTAATGGCAGGACCTTCGGCTAGTGATTTGTTTTCAGCTGCTCAATACTATTACCAGTCTAATACTAATCTAGATAAGGCTTTATCTTGGATGAACCAATCTATCGAGAAAACTCCAGAAGGAAAAGATGTACCATTTTACTATTTAAGACAAAAAGCGCTTATACAAGCTAAATTAGGTGATAAAAAAGGAGCTGTAGAAACAGCAAAACAATCGCTTGCTGCTGCTGAAAAAGCTAATAACGCTGATTATGTAAAAATGAATAAAGACTCTATACAAGAGTGGAGTAAGAAATAATATATGTTTTCATATTAATAAAAATGCGGACTAAATTTTAGTCCGCATTTTTTATATAATTTGTTCTGCTAATTCATAAAATAATCAGAGATGTTTATCAGTATAATAACAAAAGCCAGAATAAATAAATATTCTGGCTTTTGTTATTATTATAAGTCAACTTATTTCAAGTTGATTCTTTCATTTATAGGGTACTAGTTTTCTTGTCGGTTTATATAAACCCAACCTGTTTTTGAATCATTACTAGTTTCTATCATATAAAAATATGTTCCTGTAGGTAGCTCATCACCATTATCGGTTTGCCCTTCCCACTCGTTTATGTAATTATTTCTACTATATACTTCTTTACCATAACGATTAAAGATAATAACTTTTCTGGCGTTAAGACCACTAAGATCAAATTTGTCATTCATTCCGTCGTTATTTGGCGATATACCTCTTGGTATGTCACATAGCGTGCCTATCACTGTAAATGTATATACAGCTGTACAGCCTCCTGCAGTGGTAATGGTAAGTGTAAAGTTTAATGGATAATCATTACTATCTATGCCATTAGTTGCTATGTGTTCAGTAACATCAAATGTATTCTCATTATTTCCTACTTCGGCATTATTATCATCTTTCCACTCATAAGAGGCAGTGTTTATATCAAATGAATTATCTAAAGCTTGTACTTCTAGTATATACTTTTGTCCAAAAGTAGTAGTTATACATCCTTGAGTACCTGTAACTACAGGAGCATCTGGAACATTGTTTATAACAATATCATCAGTAATAGATGTACATCCTTGTGCATTCATTACAGTAACATTATACGTTCCTGATGGAACGTTAAATGTAGTTGTAGTTTGGAAGTTAACTCCATCAATACTATATTCAAGTCCTGCATCTGTTGGAGCAGTTACTTCAATAGTTCCTGTATTGATAGTGCACGTAGGTTGTGATACATCAATAGTTGCTACTGTAGGTATATCTGTAACATTGTTTATAATAATATCATTAGTAACTGATGTACATCCTTCTGCATTCATAACGGTAACATTATATGTTCCTGATGCCACGTTAAATGTAGTTGTAGTTTGGAAATTAACCCCATCGATACTATACTCTAAACCTGCCCCTGTTGGAGCAGTAACTTCTATAGTTCCTGTAGGAGTATCACAAGTTGGCTGTGTTACTGTTGTAGTTGCTATAGCTGGAGTATCGGGTGCAGGGTTAATAACAATATTAATAGTTGAACTGATAGATGTACATCCTTCTGCATTTCTCACAGTAATGTTATATGTGCCTGTTGTAGCTACAAAGTTAGGTTCATCTTGAAAAGTTATACCATCAATACTGTACTCTAGACCATCACCAAGTGGAGATGTTACTATAAGAAAACCATTAGGCTCTGTACATGTAGGTTGTGTTATAATTGAAAGTGCTGGTGCTGGAGCATCGGGTATAGGGTTTATAACAATGTCTCCAGTTATTGATGTACAACCATTAGCATTCATCACAGTAAGATTATATGTGCCTGAAGTAACAGTAAATGTTGGTTCAATTTGAAAATCTACACCATTAATACTGTAAAATAATACGTCTGCTATTGGTGAAGTAACTTCAATAGTTCCGTTAGGTTCAGTACAAGTAGGCTGTGTTACTGTTGTTATAGCTACTGCTGGAACAGTAGGAGCATCATTTATAACAATATCTTCTGTTATAGATGTACAACCATCAGTATTCATCACAGTAATATTGTAAGTGCCCGATGCAGCTGTAAACGTAGTATTAGTTTGAAAATCTACACCATTAATACTGTATTCTATCCCTGTACCTATTGGAGCAGTAATTTCAATAGTTCCGTTAGGTTCAGTACAAGTAGGCTGTGTTACTGTTGTTATAGCTACTGCTGGAACAGTAGGAGCATCATTTATAACAATATCTTCTGTTATAGATGTACAACCATCAGCATTCATCACAGTAATATTGTAAGTACCCGATGCTGCTGTAAACGTAGTATTAGTTTGAAAATCTATACCATTAATACTGTATTCTATCCCTGTACCTATTGGAGCAGTAATCTCAATAGTTCCGTTAGGCTCAGTACAAGTAGATTGTGTCACCATAGTTGTAGCCACAGCCGGACTATCGGGTGCAGTGGTAATAATGATATCTCCTGTTATAGATGTACAACCACTAATATTTATAACTGTAACATTATATGTACCTGGTGCAACTATAAATGTAGTTTCTTCTTGAAAATCTACCCCATTAATACTATACTGTACTCCTGCAGCTATTATAGGAGTAACTTCAATAATTCCGTTAGGTTCAGTACACGTAGGCTGTGTTACCGTAGTTATAGCTACTGGTGGAGCATCTATAATATTATTTATATTTATAGTATTGGTAATAGAAGTACATCCACTTGCATTCATAACAGTAATATTATATGTACCTGGGTTAACCGTAAATATAGTTTCTGTTTGAAAATCTACCCCATTAATACTATATTCTAGTCCTGCACCTGTTGGGGCAGTCACCTCAATAGTTCCTGTAATGGTAGTACATGTAGGCTGAGTAATAGTTGTAGTAGCAACATCTGGTGCGTCTGGTATAGGGTTTATTACTGCCGGTATGGTAGAAATACACCCTGCAGATGATTGTACATATACAGTATAATTTCCTGATGCTAAGTTATTAAAAGTATTAGCTGTTTGATAATCAATTCCGTCAAGACTATAAGTAAGGTCATCTCCTATTACGGGGGTTGCTTCTATGCTACCTGTTGGTTCTGTACACGTTGGCTGTGTTTCTATAATAATTGCTACAGGAAGTGGCGAAACAGTTAACTGTACTGCATTACTTATAAGTGTACAAGTAATTGAATCTATTTCGCAGTAGTATTGAGTGATGTCTAAATCAACATCTGCAGATGTAATTGTTAATGTATTGGTTGTTGCACCAGAAAATTGTGCATTATCAACGACATTTACCCAGTTACCTGTTTCATCAATCATTTTCCACTGATAGGTAAAACCTGAATCATTACTTACAGTTACTGTAAATGAGACATTATCAGATTCACAAATACTTTCACTTGTAGGTTGTGTTGTAATAGTATTAGCTATTATTGCAGTATGCATATTTAGATTACTACAAGATTCATTTTCATTAATAAGCCAATCTGCTGAATTATAATTAATTTTAGGAGCTACTGCATCAGGATTTCTTATTAGAGTATAACCTTTATTAAAAGGAGCTTGAACATTGTCTATAATAGCTCCATTTTTAAGTAGTTCAAATTCATCATTCCCGTTAATACCATTAGTTAAAGGAAAGTCTGTTGGTATTCCAGGACATACGCTTGAGATTTGTATACTAACAATAAATGTATCTTGCGCTGGTATTGATCCTGTAAGGCTCATATTGTAACTTGGTGTTCCTGCACCAATGTCTCCATATCTTAATAGTGTATATCCAGTTAGGTTTATAGGATTTGAGGTAGGGTTGTATAGCTCTATTGCACCAGATGTACCACTATTAGCATCATATAGCTCTGATATATATATTTCTAAAGATGAGCCTGTGTCAGGACAATCAGACTCTAAAAATGTATATGTAGAAGTAAGTGCTTCACAGTTGTCTGTAAAAACAGTAATAGCCCCTGTTGTAGCGTTAGCTGGTACTATTGCTTTTATTTCAGTATCAGATATCACAACAAAACCAGATGATTCTACACCATTAAAGTGTACCGCTGTAGTACCTGTGCCAGCCTCAAAACCACTACCTGTTATAGTAACAGTGGTTTCTGCAGGTCCCGATGCAGGTGCTATAGTAGTAATTACAGGAGGTGTACATGGTTCGGTAATACTACCATTAAGCTCAAAATTGTCTAGGGTAAAGAATCCACCTGTACTAAAAGAGTTGCTTAATGTTATAACAACAGTAACTGTACCGGTTAATTCGGTTATTGGGTTTGCTACTGGCGTTAGTCCTATTGTAGCTCCTACTGTAGGTATAGTGCCGCTACCTACTGCAATACCATTTATAGTCATAGCCCAGTTTTGTGCTGCTACATTGCTGCGCGAACGCCAAAAGTTGAAAGATGTTATATCTAGTTGTTTTCCTACTGCGACATCAAACGTAAGTGTTATAGTAGATGATCCAGAAGCATTAGCATGACCTAATCCCATTCCTGTTTCACCAGTAAAGCCTGTCCAAATTCCTATATTATTTGTCCAACTACTGTTAGTAATGTCTGGGTCAACGACTGTTGGAGTTTCCGTATAAGGATAACTTGTAATGGGTGTTGTCCCAAAATCATGCAGGTATACCTGTGCACTTGTATTGAAATACAATAGCATACAAAGTACAGATAGTAGTCCTGTAGGGGTTAAGCGAATAATTCTTTTTTTCATACCTAATTTTTTTTATTACTATTAGCTAAAATGCCGCGCAAATTACATTTATATTTCAGACATTTGATTATCATATTCTTAATAAAATGTTATTGAAAAGCGTGACATTATTTTTATGCAAAATTAGAACAATAATGTGTTTTTTTGTTATAAAATGTAAATTAAGAAACTATTAAGTTTTTAAAAATGATTTTTTAGAGGATATATATCAAAAAACAAGTTCCGGTGGAGTATCTCCACCGGAACTTTTAAGAATTCCTAAATGTTAGGTTTTCCCTTATTTTATAACCACTTTCTTAGTAGTTACATTGTCGCCAGAAGTAATAACAACCATATAAATACCTTTACCAGCATTTTCAAGGTTTATTGTTTCTTTACCAACAACTTTTTGAGATAGTACTTGTTTTCCAAGAGTATCAAAAACCTCAACTTGTGCAGCAGCATCTATAGAAGTTAATTCTACTTGAAACTCACCTTCGTTAGGGTTAGGATAAAGAACAACTTCTTTATCAGCAGTAGTAGTTTGTATGAAGTTATTTTCTTCTATAACATTTTCTACAGCAGTACCTGGTCTAGCACCTACACCAGCGTAACAATCCCAAGCGATATCGTCTATGATAGTTCTTTTACCACCGCTATTTACAAGCTCTATAGTAATGTCTCCACTAACATTAACTGCTTCAGAGAATAGAGTAGGAGCAGTATCAGATACAGTTATATCAGTACCAACTTGTGCACCGTTTACAAATACTTGCAGTGTAGAGTTTCCTGAGTATACACGAGCATAGTTGAAAGAAAGAGTACCTATACCTCCAGGTACAGCAGTAACATTAGATAAAGAACCAGTTCTTACACATATTGCATCACCTGTAAGGTCTTGGTCAGTTCTTGCATCAGTAGCAGTCCAAACTAAACCATTATCTCCAGTCCAAGTTCTTGTAGAATAGCTGCTTGAGCTACTTCCCATGTTATCAAAGCTTTCAGAACCACCTACACATGGAGCAGATTCAGTTGTAAAGCTATCTTCGCCAGCACCAGAAGCGTATGCAGGACCACCTATACAGTTAGTGTCGTTATAAGCATAAATAGCAATAGCATAATCAGTATCTTCTACAAGATCTGAAACTGTAAAACTAGCAGAAGCACCAACATAAGCAACTACACCACCAGCAAGAGCATCTCCTACTTCATAGTTAACACCGTCTACAGGAGCACCAGTAATAGTACCGTCGCTTACTATAGCTATAAAACCATCTGCTACAGCGTTAGATATAGCTACATCAATAGATGATGAAGTAAGGTTAGATGTAGAAAGCTCATCTGCAACAGCAGGAGCAACACAAAGGTCTTGAGCAGTAGCATTAAGATTAACGATACAAGAAGCTTCGTCAGCATCATTACTACTAATAGTAAGTGTAGCAGAATAAGCCCCAGCAGTTACGTTAGCAAAGTTTATAGTTACATCTTGAGTAGTGTTTGCACTAAGTGTAAATGATGTAGAAGCTGGAGATGTTATAGTGTAAGAAGCATCACTAGAAACAATATCAGAAATAATTAGGTCTTGTAAACCTCTATTTTGTATTGTAAATGTAAGTGTGTTATCAGTATCTACTTCAACATTACCAAAATCAAGATTAAAACCACATGCTTGGTTAGCTAGGTTACTATCTATTAATTGTAATTCAGGTGCATTAGGTACTGTATAACAATCCCAAGCAAGGTTATCTATTATTGTTCTGTTTCCGCTATTTTCTATTTCGATAACAACGTCACCAGCTACATCTACAGCTACAGAGTAAGTAGAAGCAACATCAGATGTAACATCAACGTCAGCACCAACTTGTACGTCATTTACATAAACTTTAAGTACAGAGTTTCCTGTAAATACACGAGCGTAGTCGAATGAAAGAGTACCGATACCACCAGAGATAGTAGAAGTACTAGTTAAAGAACCTACTCTTAAAGCAATAGCTCTATCAGTTAGTTCTTGATCAGTTCTAGCATCAGTAGCTTCCCATGCAACACCATTATCTCCAGTCCAAGTTCTTGTAATGTAAGAGCTAGAGTTTGTTGGCATGTTTTCGAAGCTTTCAGAACCTCCAATACATGGAGCAGTTTCAGTAGTAAATTCATCTTCACCAGCACCAGAAGCATAAAGAGGACCACCTATACAGTTAGTACTGTTAAAAGCATAAACAGCAAGAGTGTAATCAGTATCTTCTTCAAGGTCTGAAATTGTAAAACTAGCAGAAGAACCAATGTAAGCAACTACACCGTCAGCAAGAGCATCTCCTACTTCATAGTTAACACCGTCTACAGGAGCACCAGTAATAGTACCGTCGCTCACTATAGCTATAAAACTATCAGCAACAGCATTAGATATAGCTACATCAATAGATGATGAAGTAAGGTTAGATGTAGAAAGCTCATCTGCAATGGCAGGAGCAACACATGAAGCAAGAGCTATACCTTCAAGGTTTATAACACATGAAGCTTCATCTGAATCATTACTAGCAATAGTTAAAGTACCAGATTTAACTCCACCTGTACTTCCTTCGAAACGTACTAATACTATAGCTGAATCTGATGCTGCAACTGTAAGTGGTAAATCACCACTTGCAGGAGAAACAATAGTAAAGTTAGCATCGCTCATTGTTAAAGCAGTAACTGAAAGATCTTGGTTACCTGTATTTTTGATAGTAAATACAGCATCTTTGTAGTTGTTTACTTCTACAGAACCAAAGTCTATAGTATATTCTCCACAAGCTTGGTCTGCGCTACAAGCATCAGCAAGTTGTAATTCAGGAGCAGGAGTAGGAGCAGGAGCATCAGAACAATCCCATACAAGATCGTCAATGATAGTTCTGTTTCCACTGTTTTGTATTTCGATAACTACATCACCAGAAACTTCAATAGCTTGTTTAAATTCTGTAGAAGTAGTTTCGCTTACAGTAACATCGGCACCATATTGTACTCCGTTTACGAATACTTTAAGTGTAGAGTTTCCTGTAAATACACGAGCATAGTTAAAACGTAGTGTATCTATACCGCCAGAAACAGTAGAAGTGTTTGTTAATGAACCTTCTCTTAGAGCGATAGCTCTTCCGTTAAGTTCTTGGTCAGTTCTAGCATCAGTAGCTTCCCATGCAACACTATTGTCACCAGTCCAAGATTGAGTAGCATAAGTACTAGAGTTTGCTGGCATATCTGTAAAACTTTCAGATCCGCCACCTGTACACTCTACTATAGTAGCTGTTGTTGTTTCAGCAGCCACTAAGCCTTTAATGCTGTTTAGGTTTCCGAAAGATAGTCCCGTTATACCCGCAAGGGCAAGAGCTAATAAAAATCGTTTTTTAAACATGATAATTAAAAATTAAGTTGGATAAATCGTTGAATTAAAGCATTTTGTACCTGCAGGGTTTGACGCTTTAGATTCCAAATTTAATTTTATTAACTCGTCCGAAAACGTTTTTTGAGCTAAGTATTTATTATCTTAATGTTACTAAGTAACTTATTTTTAACTATTTAGTATTGTTTTTTAAATAAAAACAAGAAAAATGCATTTTTATGTTAATTAATAGTAAATCGTGTTAATAAATGTATAATTTTCTTTATATCTATAAAGAGTTTATAACTAAATAGATGCTTTTTATTTCATATTAAGTCTGTTTTTTTACCAACTTATTTTAAGATAATTTACAGAACATGAGATGAATAACACAAAGCCCATTCTATTATAGAACGGGCTTTGTAATTTAACTAAATTAAAATGGACTAGAATTAAAATTTCATACCTACTCCAAAACCTACTAGTAGCGGATTAATATCTACTTTGGCAGGTATGCTAAGTCCTTCGGCAAGGTTAGAGCCATCTACAGTCACATCTGTACTAAGAAATATTTTTTTGACATCCATATTAATAAAGAATTTATCATTAAGCATTAAGTCAAAACCTACCTGAAAAGCATACCCAAAAGCATTATCATACTCAACATCTCTTACAGTGCTACCTTCATCTACACTATAAAAAATAGTATAGTTAACACCCGCACCCACATACGGTTTAAATGTTTCATTAGCATAAAAATGATACTGTAGTGTTAATGTAGGCGGGAGCAGATAAACACTTCCTAAATCTACATTAGTATTAGACGAACCTCCAATAGCTGAAATATCAGAACCTGTAGTATGTACATCATGCTTAGTAGTACCTAAAATAAGTTCGGCTGCAATATTTTTAGTGAAAAAATATGTAAAATCGACTTCAGGGATTAAAGCGGTCGAAATATCCACATCACCACCTATAATGCCTATATCAGCACTCTCGTCAGGAACTACACCGACTCCACGAACACGCACTTGCCATTTTTTAAAATCGGGAGTTTTATCATTATTATCTTGTGCGATTACTGAGCCTGAAAGCAATAAAGCTACTCCTGTTAGAGCTAAAACTATTTTTTTCATGTTTATGTTTTTTATTAATTACACTTCAAAAGTATGTAAGATAAAAAGCACATAAACTGATTAAAATCATGGTTTGATAATTATTTTCGAGCATTATTAATTCTTTATACGAATAAAGATTCAATTAATTTTATTTTTATATTGCAACTACCATTTCAGCTAAAAAAGTATAATGAATAAGACCTTTGTATTTCTATTTTTAATGGTTTTAACCTTTCAATATATTAAAGGTCAAAACGCTTCTGTAGAGAAAAATATATTTAATGTTCAAACAGGTATTTTAGGTATATGGGCTAGTAATGAAAACAAGCTTGGTAATGATTTTACTATAAGAGTTGAGACAGGGTTGGATATGGGATACTATATTAGCGCGTATAGTGATGATAGGTATGTTTTAGCTCCTGTATTTTTATTAGAGCCTAAATGGTATTATAACTTAGAGAGCAGATTGAATAAAGGAAAACATATAGAAAATAACTCAGGTAATTTTCTAGGACTTAAGGTTAAGTATGTGCCTGACTGGTTTGTAATTAGTGATTTTGATAATTATTCTGTTGCAAATCAGGTTTCGATAATACCTAGATGGGGAATAAGGAGAGCTATTGGTAAGAGTAATTTTAATTATGAAATAGCTACAGGTCTTGGTTATAAATATG
The DNA here is from genome assembly GCF_003344925.1 of Flavobacterium arcticum. NCBI lineage: Bacteria > Pseudomonadati > Bacteroidota > Flavobacteriia > Flavobacteriales > Flavobacteriaceae > Flavobacterium > Flavobacterium arcticum. Next base: position 2,121,564 of record NZ_CP031188.1, read on the forward strand.
TTTTTTTGAAAAATACAGATAATGATTTAAGGTTAGTATTAGATGTACACCTAAGAATTGGATATACTTTTAATTAATAACTTATAAAACATAAAAAATCCGCTTTGATATTTCAAAGCGGATTTTTATAGTATTAAAACTGTTTTTAAACAGTTATCAATCTAAAATTATAAGTGAATTACTTCGCCATAAGCATCAGCTACAGCTTCCATAACCGCTTCACTCATAGTAGGGTGAGGGTGTATGGCTTTTAGTATTTCATGACCTGTAGTTTCTAGTTTACGTGCTACGACAGCCTCAGCAATCATATCGGTAACACCAGCACCTATCATGTGGCAACCTAACCATTCGCCATATTTGGCATCAAAGATTACTTTTACAAAACCATCTGGTGTGCCTGATGCTTTTGCTTTTCCTGATGCCGAGAACGGGAATTTACCTATTTTTAGTTCATATCCTTTTTCTTTAGCGGCTTTTTCGGTTAAACCAACAGAAGCAATTTCTGGAGTAGCATAAGTACATCCTGGTACATTACCATAGTCGATTGGCTCTACATGTAGTCCTGCAATTTTCTCTACACAAAGGATACCCTCTGCCGAAGCAACGTGTGCCAATGCTTGCCCTGGTACTACATCGCCAATGGCGTAGTAACCTGGTATATTTGTTTGGTAATAGTCGTTTACCAATATTTTATCTCTGTCAGTAGCAATACCTACTTCTTCAAGACCGATGTTTTCGATGTTCGATTTAATACCTACAGCCGAAAGTAAAATATCTGCTTCTAATATTTCTTCGCCTTTAGCTGTCTTAACCGTAGCTTTAACGCCGTTGCCCGAAGTATCTACTTTCTCTACTGATGAGTTAGTCATTACTTTGATACCCGATTTTTTAAGCGAACGCTCAAATTGTTTCGAGATATCAATATCCTCTACAGGTACTACATTTGGCATAAACTCAACGATAGTAACATCTGTACCCATTGAATTATAGAAATGTGCAAACTCAACGCCAATAGCACCAGAACCTACTACTATCATCGATTTTGGTTGCTCTGGCAATGTCATTGCTTGGCGATACCCTATTACTTTTTTACCATCTTGTGGTAAGTTTGGTAACTCGCGCGAGCGTGCACCTGTAGCAATAATAATATTATCGGCACTAATTTCGCTAGTTTTACCATCGGCATCAGTAACATCAACCTTTTTACCTGGTTTTACTTTACCTGTACCATATATAACTTCGATTTTGTTCTTTTTCATTAAGAACTGTACACCTTTGCTCATACCCTCGGCAACGCCACGGCTACGCGATATAACAGCACCAAAATCTTTATCAAACTCTTTTATAGTAAGTCCGTAGTCAGATGCGTGCTTTAGGTAATCAAAAACCTGTGCACTTTTTAATAACGCTTTGGTAGGGATACAACCCCAGTTAAGGCAGATACCGCCAAGGTTTTCTTTCTCTACAATGGCTACTTTTAAGCCTAACTGCGAAGCTCTTATGGCAGTTACATATCCGCCAGGACCGCTTCCCAAAACAATAACATCGTATTTCATGAGTATGGTTTTTTTCTCGTTTATTTTCTGACCACGAAAATAGTTAATTATTTACAAAGAGGGAAATGTTTTAATTTATAAGTAAAGAGAACATTATTAGGAGTTATAATATTTATAAAATTCATTATATTTAACAAATAACTAATCCAATTAAATAACTATACGATGCCACAACAAGTATTAAAAAATTCGCTAAATCAACTAATAGAGAATCTAAATGATTTGAATGAAACAAGTTTAGTATATAATTCTTTTACTTTTAGCTGTAATGATTTGCCAATCCCTGAGCAAGAAGGAAATATTTACAATTACGAATTATATAAAGAATTATTTGACAGTTTAGAGGAAAATAAAAAATCACCTTATATTTATTGGTTTGAAGTTAAAAATGATGTAGGGTGCATTCCAATCAGGAATATGGTTGATGAATATTCTTTTAAAGTCAGAGAGGAAGTATCTAAAGGAGTGCATAAAAACAATAGAAAATTCTATGGTGTTCCTGCAATGACAAAAGGAATAAAGGATATTAATTCAAAAATTTTATACGTTGGGAAAGTAAAAAGCAATCTAAAAGGAAGATTGGTTTCACATTTTGGATACTACCATAAATCTCCTAATACCCAAGGGCTACAACTAGCAAGATGGTCAAAAGATAAAAATATTGAATTAGAATTTCATTATATTCAATTACCATTTGAACTAGAAGGACTTGCTTCTTTGCTTGAATTTAAATTAGCAGGAGAACTTAAACCAATATTGGGTAAGCATAGGGGGTAATCTTAAAAAAATAACTCCCAACGATACTGTGAGCAGTATAAATTTCTGTAATAGCCCATATATTGGTTTATCAGGTAAACTTTTATGACTTATTCTTTTTGGTAGTTTTTATAATAAATACGGCAATACCCGCATGTATAGCTACATTTAGCATTAACAATAAAATGGCTTGGTAGGGTGGAACTGGTGCATAAAAAGGATAACTCCTATCTATAAACGATATAGGCATGCTAAGTACTGTTATGGTAAGATGCCCTACTATATTAAAAGTCTTTATATAAAGCCCTTCAATAAAAAAAATAGCCATTGCACCCATCACTAGTTCAGTTATCAGGAAAAGCAGAAAGATTTTAAAGTATAATCTCATATTGGTTAATTTAAATCTTCTTCACTTTCTACGGCAAATTGCGAGTAGTATAAATTCCTGTAATAGCCTTTATCTTGGTTCATTAGCTCTTGGTGTGTGCCTTGTTCTACAATTAAGCCTTTGTCCATTACAATAATTTTATCGGCATTAACAATAGTAGCAAGCCTGTGGGCAATAACTATAGAGGTGCGCCCTTCGGTAATTTTATCGGTAGCGGTTTGTATTAACTCTTCGGAATAGGTATCTATAGATGATGTTGCCTCGTCGAGTATCAAAATACTTGGGTTACTCACATAGGCTCTCAGGAAGGCTATAAGCTGCCTTTGCCCAGATGATAGCATTACACCACGCTCTTTTACGTTATAATCATACCCATTGGGTAAGGTCATAATAAAATCGTTTACGCCAATATCTTTAGCGGCTTGTATCACATCTTCACGAGTAATATTGGGGTTGTTTAGTGTAATGTTGTTCAGTATGCTATCGGCAAACAAGAAAACATCTTGCAGTACTATGGCTATTTGTCTGCGTAGACTTTCGAGCGTAAACTCGTTAATATTGATGCCATCTACGGTAATAGTACCGCTGTTAATCTCATAAAAGCGATTGAGCAGGTTTATAATAGTCGATTTTCCTGCACCTGTAGCACCTACAATAGCAACGGTTTCGCCTGCTTTTACATTTAGGTTTATGCCTTTTATAACCTCTTCATCGGGTATATACCCAAAATGTACTTTTTCGAAAGTGATTTCTCCTTTAAAATGTCCTGCCTGTTGTGTGCCTAGTGCCTGTACTTGGTCTTCAATATCTAGTAATTCTAGTACCCTATCTGACGCTATGATCCCCATTTGTAACTCGTTAAACTTATCGGCTATTTGTCGTAAAGGGTTAAACAGCATACTAATAAGCATGGTATAAGCAAAGAGGTCACCAAAGGTGGTTATGCTATCGCCGTTAACAATGTTAATACCACCATACCATATTATAAAGCCTAATGTAAGCGATGAAATAATATCGGCAATTGGGAAAAAGATGGAGTTATACAATATGTTTTTTAGCCATGCTTTATTGTGCTTGGCATTTATATTTTTAAACTTCTCATATTCTATATCTTCACGGTTAAAAAGCTGTACGATTTTCATACCCGTAAGCCTTTCTTGTACAAAGGTGTTTAGATTTGATATTTGTGCACGTACTTCTTGAAACGCGCCTTTCATCTTTTGTTGGAATATACGGGTAGCATATAGTAGTATAGGCATAGCTAGCAGTACTATAAGGGTAAGTTTCCAGTTCATGTAAAACATAAAGGCAAGTACTACTATCATTTTTATCAAGTCACTTATAATCATAAATAATCCTTGACTGAATATTTTTGCAATGGACTCAATATCAAAAACAGTACGTGTAACGAGCTTACCTACAGGCTCATTGTCGTAAAACTTCATTTTAAAACTTGTAATGTGTGTAAAGAGTTTTTCGCGAATGTCTTTTACAATATCTTGCCCCAGCCAGTTTGCCCAATAGACGAAGTAAAACTGCGATATTACTTCGCATACTAATACTGTACCCATCAATAAAATGTAGTTAAGCAACCCCGATTTATCACCTGTGCTAATATAACTATCTACTGTTTGTTTAAGTAAATAGGGGCGTAGTGCTGCAAATATGGATAGCATTATTGCAAATACAATAACGCTTATATATCTTGATTTATATGGCTTTGCAAACAGCAATACCTTTTTTAATGATGTAGATTTTATGGCTTTCATATCAATTTAATGGCTTAAAGATAAGGATAAATTACCTTGGTTAAATATAACCCATGTGCAGGAACAGAAAAGCCTGCTTTACCTCTGTCATGACTTTCTATAACAGCACGAAAGTCTTGGATGTTCTGTTTTCCTAAACCTATTTGTATCAGTGTGCCTACTATGGCGCGTACCATATTTCGCAAGAAACGGTCGGCACTTACAGTAAAAACAAGTTTATTGTCTTTCTGTGTCCAATAGGCTTCTTTTATATCGCAATTAAAGGTCTTAACATCGGTATGGGTTTTAGAAAAGCACTCAAAGTCTTTGTACTCAAATAATACTTGTGCAGCATTGTTCATAGCCTCGACATCAAGCGGATGCGAATTGTACCAACTTCCCTCGTTATCAAAAACATCTTTATAAGTGTGTATATGGTATTCATAGGTTCGGCTTACAGCATCAAAGCGTGCATGTGCATCATCAGCTACAGGTATAAACCTGTATATGACTATATCTTTAGGTAAAAAAGAATTAAGTTTATGTATGAGTAAATCAATGTCAGATAACTCATTAATATCAAAATGGGCATACATTTGCCTGGCGTGTACACCAGTATCTGTACGTCCTGCTCCTACAACATTAATAGGTGTTCGTAGTATAGTAGAAAGTGCTTTGTTCAGGGTTTCTTGTACCGATGGGCTATGTGGCTGAAACTGCCATCCGCAATAATTTTTTCCGTTATATGCAAATTCGATAAAATACCTCAAAACTGATTGATGATTTAGGATGGCAAAGATACTTAATTTAGTCTGTATAGACAGAAAGTTAAAAGCCATAAAGTTTTAAATACGCTGTTAAACTTTATAACTTTACTGCATTAAACTTTAGAAACTACCATGAAGAAAATTCTGCTCTTATCAGATACACACAGCCATATAGATGATACTATACTTAAATATGTTCGTCTTGCCGATGAAGTGTGGCATGCTGGCGATATTGGAGATCTAAGTGTAACCGATACATTAAAAAAAGAGAAACCACTAAGAGGTGTATATGGTAATATAGATAATAATGAAGCTCGGCAGGAATTTCCGTTACATAACCGTTTTATGTGCGAAGGTGTAGATGTTTGGATTACACATATTGGTGGTTATCCAGGTAAATATAGCCCTGCTGTTCGGGAGGATTTAATAGCAAATCCGCCAAAGCTGTTTATCTGTGGGCATTCGCATATACTAAAAGTACAGTTTGATAAAAAATTAGGGTTGTTACATATGAATCCTGGTGCGGCAGGAGTGCATGGTTTTCATCAGGTGCGTACTATGTTGCGTTTTGAAATTAACGGCGATAAAATAGAAAACCTCGAAGCGATAGAAATAGGAAAGCGAGGTTAAAGTTTTATTCCAGTAGTTATATTGAGCATTTGTAATTGCCCGAAGAATTTTTTGTATTCAGGGTGTGTATTGGTTTTAGCGAAAGCTAAGCAGTAATTAACCCCTACAAAAAACCTTAAATTATCAATTGCTATAAAATCGACAGTTAAACTAGGCGTTACACAAAAAGCGTCTTGTTTCCCGAAACTTCTGCTATTTTTTATTTGCTTTATACTCATATAGCCTAAAGATATTCCAGGGTCTAATTCAAATTTTCGTCCTAACGATATTTTATACATTCCCATCAAATAAAGCTGTGATAAATTTGTTCTTTTTCCATTACCCGCTAACGATTTGTCTGATATGTTATATTGTATAAATTCGACACCTCCTATAATATGTATCCTATTAATAGGAGTAAAGTTTATACCTAGCCCTATGCCTCCTACAGGCTTGTTTGCTTTAGCGATAACATTATCTCCAATTCCGTTAGGGAAAATATAATATAGTCTAAAATACTCCTTAGGTATTTTGGACTGTTCTTCTAATTTAGATTGTTCTTCATTTTGTGCCCAAGTTACCGTACAAAATGTAAGTAAGAATATAATAAAGTAACTCTTTGCCATAATTAGTAAGTAATTGTATATTCTAAATTTTCTTCTCCTACAGGAATTTCTACTTCATGTACAGAATAACCAGTCAACATATATTTCACTATAAGGGTTTGGTTTTTAGCAACGGTATAGATATTAGTATAGTCAGAATAATAATCAGATAAATCATATCTGTAATTATCATTTATATAATTAAAATCATAGTCTGTATAACTTTCGTTAACAAGCCCTACTACGTTTACCTTTGATATTCTTTGATTATGAGAAAATTGTTTCTCAAAGTGAAGATTAAGCTGAACACCTCTGTCTAGCGGGAACAATTGTATTTCATTAAAGGATAATTTATAGTCATGCCCTTTAATCAATTCCTTTGTTATGTTTACAACAGATGTTGTTGAGTAGTTATTATCATTATTACCTGATTGATTATAACTATAATTATTTACTTGTAGTTTAATATCTATTTCATCAAAAGCACTTGGAGTAATCATTAAGTAATTTCCGTTAGCATCAGTGACATCTATACCGGCAACATCTATAGTATTACTATTAGCATATAATACTTCAACTAATATTCCCTCTAATGGGTTTCCTGAGTCATCTGTAATAGTACCTTCAAAAATATTTTTGGTTTCTCCATCATAATCTATTCCGCAGCCATGTAGTAAAAATGTAACAAGTATAAGAAATACTATTCTTTTCATTAGTTGTTGGATGTTTGTACTAAGATACAGTTATCGAGACAAGGTTGCGTATTTAAAATAAAAATATGAGTTTACAAGTTTATTTTTTGTGTCAACAATGAAGGGTAGCATGTTTGCTATAATGTTTATAACACTTGACTTTATAATAAACGAGGATGGCAATAGATAAATAAGTAGGGGTACAAAAAAGCGTTAGTTAATACCAACGCTTTTTATTTTTCTTAGAGGCTTCTGATTTTCGGGAATTTGATTTCCCAGTAGAATTACCTTTATTACTGTTTCTCCTGTCAGGTTTTTGCCCTTGTGGTTTTTCGGCTGCTTCGCCCTCCGCATAAGGATAAGGATGACCGTCTATTACTTTTATTTTCAGGCGTATCAGTTTTTCTATATCTTTTAGGTAAGGCAGTTCATCTCTACTACAAAATGATATTGCTGTACCTTCGTTACCCGCTCTTCCTGTACGACCTATACGGTGTACATAGGTTTCAGGTACATTAGGTAAATCAAAGTTTATAACATAAGGTAAATTTTCAATATCAATACCACGTGCTGCAATATCTGTAGCTACAAGCACTGATATTTCTTTATTTTTAAAAGCATCCAGCATACGTACCCTCGCATTTTGCGATTTGTCGCCGTGTATTGCTCCAGCTTCTATACCATTCTTTTTTAAGGCTCTTACAGCATTATCAGCACCGTGTTTAGTACGTGTAAATACAAGTACATTAGACAGGTTTTCGTTACGAATAAGATGGTATAATAATTTACGTTTATCGCCTTTATCTACAAAGTAAATTTGTTGTTTTACTCTTTCGGCTGTAGAGGATACAGGAGTTACAGATACATACTTAGGGTTAGTAAGAAAAGTATCGGCAAGTTCGCGTATTGCCATAGGCATAGTTGCCGAAAATAATAATGTTTGTCTATTATCTGGCGTAAGCTTAACGATTTTTTTAACATCGTTAATAAAGCCCATGTCTAACATTTGGTCGGCTTCATCTAACACTAAATGATGTAAATGGTCGAGGTTTATATATCCTTGTTTGTGTAAGTCTAGTAAACGACCTGGGGTAGCAATAAGTACATCAACACCTCTTTTAAGTTGGTCTGTTTGTGATACTTGATTAACACCACCAAATATGGTTAATTGACGAACGTTGGTATATTTTCCGTAGGTTTCAAAACTTTCGCCAATTTGTAAGGCAAGTTCACGAGTAGGGGTAACTACTAGCGTACGGATGTATTTTACTTTTTTAGCCGAACCTACAATGCGGTGTAATTGGTTAAGTATAGGTATTGCAAAAGCTGCGGTTTTACCTGTACCTGTTTGTGCACATCCCACAATGTCATTGTCTTGTAGTATAATGGGTATTGCCTGCTCTTGTATAGGAGTAGGGGAGTCATACCCTTCTTCTATAAGTGCTTGTTGTATATTTTTAAGTAAATTAAGATCTTCGAATTTCATATATAAATAACTATGTTACTTGCTAAGCAGTATGTACAGAGCAAGCTGCAAAGGTAGCCTTTTATTTTTAAAACATTTTCTTTAAGCTGTTATGCTATGGTTTATAATTCTTTCGATTTTATAAAATCGGTAATCAAGTAGGCTATAAGTTTACCTGTTAAGTGTTTGTTTGTTTCTTCAGCAAGTTCGGGCGCTCCTTCGCATATGTGTAAGTAAGTAGCATTTTTATTTTTACCAAAGTAATGTATAAACTGCCTTACTGTTTCTATACTAAAACCTGTTGGGGTTATGGCGCTGCTTGCTACATTAGGCAAGGCATCAAGATCTATTTCTATACCAAAAAATTCATCTTCTATAAAACCGAGTGCATGCCCCATTTCATCGGCAAAGTTTTTTTCTCTGCGAACAGCAATTTGTTCATAGGTATTAAACTTTATCCTGTTAGACATTTTTTTAATGTTCTCCATTACCCCTTTAGAGGTGTAGTTTTCGTGTAGCCCGAATATGAAATATTTTTTTAGGAAACCCTCTTCAAAAGCATACGAAAATCCGTTTCCGCTATGGCGACCTTCTAGTATTCTAAAATCGGTATGTGCATCAAAGTTAATAGCATTTACAGGCTTCCCTTTTGCTAGAGCTGTACCCTTTATATTTCCATAAGCATTATTATGCCCACCACCTATTATAATAGGTGTTTTTCCTGCTGTGAGTATACTTCTTACAATATGTGATACTTCTTTATCTATAGTATCTATAATAGATGATAATTTTTTTCTGTCTGCTGCTACGTTAACATCTAGTTTGCTTGCAGCTTCGGTTGCATCTGCCAAGTCAATATGTCCTAGAATTAGGAGCTTACTACCTTTACAAAATTTATTATGCTGTATGTTAACAATACTTTTTAGCACCGATTCCCAGGCAGATGCAGCTCCAGATCTACCAAAGTTAGCTCTAACACCAATATCTTCTGGAATACCAAAAAGTACAAAGTCGGCATCACATTCTTTTACAAATTGCCATATAGGAACATCTTGAGGAATGGTAAGTATCCGTTCGCCAAATTTTATTTCTCCGCTGCGGTGTGATGTATATTTAGTAAGATCACTAGTTGTAAGCTTGATAATATTTTCCATAATGATTTTAGTAGGTTTCAAAAATACTATTTTCCACTAAAGTTTCGTTAAATATTATGTAGTAAATAAATAATATTTAAATTTGTTGAAACTAATTTTGAGATGGAAGAACAAAAAAGCAATACCAGTTTAAAAGCAATAATAGTAATTCTGGCTATACTACTTGTAGGGAGTTTAGCATTTATGTACAAAATGAGTACTGATAGTGAAAAAGCCCAGAAAGAGCATGTTAGCGAAAGAGACCAGTTTATTGCAGAACTTAAAGCTGCTGAGGCACAGTATAACAGTGAAGTAGCCGAAAATACAGGTCTTAGAGGAGAGCTTGAAGCTGAAAGAGAAAAAATCCAAAAGCTTATAGGAGAAGTTGAGAAATGGAAAGGTGATGCAAAATCGTTGCAACGCTTTAAAGATGATTATACCCGATTGAAGCGTGAAATGGATAAGCTTATTGCTGAAAATAAAATGCTTAAAGAGCAGAATGCTACGTTATCTATTGAGCGTGATAGTACCATGGTGGTTTTAGATGAGTCAAGAAGGTATAACGATACATTGCTTAATCAAAATGAAAACCTAAGTAAAACTGTACAAAGAGCTTCTAAATTAACAATTGTTAATCTTAAAGCAGAGCCTTTTAAAGAAAGAAATTCAGGTAAATTAATTGCTACAGAAAAAGCAAGACGTGTAGATTTACTTAAAATAAGTTTTACTATTGCAGCTAATGAAGTGGCACAATCAGGAAACAAAATGTACTACGTACAAGTAATTGATGGTAAGAATAATGTGTTAGGAGAAAAACAGACTGAAACGTTTGGAGAAAATACGCTGACGTATAGCTTTATTACCAATGCCATTTATGAAAATCAAACCATGAATGTTACTGAAACATTATCGGGTAAAGATTTTGAAAAAGGTACATACTACGTTAACCTTTTTGATCAAGATAAAATGGTTGCTAGTTCTACATTTACATTAAGATAATATATATAGTAATTATACTATGATAAAAAAAGCCTGCAATTTGCAGGCTTTTTTTTAGTTTAAATTGTTTTTCCCTCTATAATAACGGTATCTATCAAGTTACTACCAAAAGCATAAGGCAGTTGATAATAGGACGATAACGGCTGAGTAATAATAAGGTTTGCTCGCTTACCTTTTGCAATACTACCATGCGTTTTAGAAATTCCCATAGCATAAGCCCCGTTTATAGTGGCAGCATTAATAGCTTCTTCGGGAGTCATTTTCATTTTTATACATGCAGTTGCCACCACTAAATTCATATTCCCCGATGGTGTAGTACCTGGATTAAAATCGGTAGCAAGTGCTAATGGCAATCCTGCATCAATCATTCTTCTTGCAGGGGTATAAGGTATGCTGATAAAGAAAGAGCAAGTAGGCAATGCCACAGGCATAGTACTACTATTTTTTAAAACCTCAATATCTTCATCGGTTACAATTTCTAAATGATCAACGCTCAAAGCATTGTGTTTTACACAGGCTTCTATACCATTAATGGCGGTAAATTGGTTTACATGAATTTTTGCCTGTAAGCCATACTTTTTACCAGCTTCCATAATGCGCTCTGTTTCTTCGACTGAGAAATAGCCCGTTTCGCAAAATGCATCAATATAGTCGGCTAGTTTTTCTTCAGCTATTTTTGGCAGCATTTCGTTAACAATAAGGTCAATATATCCGCTGTGGTTTTCTTTATATTCCGCAGGAAAAGCATGTGCACCTAAAAAAGTAGCTTTTATAGCTATAGGATATTCTTCGCGAAGACGTTTTATAACCCGAAGCATTTTTAATTCGGCATCTATGGTAAGTCCATAACCTGATTTTATTTCTACCGCACCCGAACCTTGTTGCATTACTTCTTCTAATCGCACTTTTGATTGTTGGTACAATTCTTCTTCACTGGTTTCATTTAGTTTTTTTGCCGAGTTTAAGATTCCTCCGCCTCGTGAGGCTATCACTTCATAAGATAAACCATTAATACGGTCTACAAACTCTTGCTCACGGTTGCCAGCATATACTATATGGGTGTGGCTGTCGCACCATGCGGGTAGTACCGTTTTACCTGTCGCATCTATAGTGTTGCTATTTTCTATGTCAGGACAATTATCCATACTGCCATAATCAGTAATCAGGTTATTTTCAATTAATAACCAAGCATTATTTATTTTTGGTAGTTCGGCCATTGCTGCACCTGAAACTTTATCAATTTCTGTATCGCGTACTTGTAATAATTCTTTGATATTGGTAATAAGTAATTTCATGAAATAAACTTTTTTGTAAAAATAGAATTGATTTTAAAAAACTCCTATATTTATATAAATAAATCTATTGTGAGAAGAATAAAATATAAGAAAGTAAGAAAGGTACAACCTAATAATTTTGAATATACAGGGAATTATAAAACGGCTCCTGTAGCGATGCAGCTTTTTGTTTATAAAGAAGAAGCTTTTAAAGAATATACTGATGTATTACCCGAAAAAGCAATTAAAGAATGTAATGATGATACAAAATTTGATGATGTAAAATGGTTTAACATTCATGGGCTTCATGATGTAGAGCTGATAAAACAAATAGGTAGGCAATTAAATCTAGAAAATTTTGTAATTGATGATATACTTAATACATCACGACGCACACGTATAGAAGAGCTAGAAGATGTGCTTTTTTTTAGTGTTAAATCTATATTGCCCAAAGAAGATGAAGATATTATAGATACCGAACAAATAAGTTTTGTATTAAAAGATAATCTTATTATTTCATTTCAAGAAAAGAAAAGCGATTATTTTTCGCATATAAGAGAAAGAATAAGAACGAGTACAGGTGTCATTCGTAAAAAGAAAACCGATTATCTACTATACCTAATGCTCGATGCTATTATTGAAAATTTCTTTATTACTATAGAAAAGTACGAAGGTAGTATCGAACAATTAACATTAGAAGCTAAAACAAATTATAAAGCCGATATAATAACAAAGGTTGAAAGAATGCGTGAAGACCTTAATTACCTGAAACGCGCTATAAGTCCTTTAAAAGAAGCCTTGTATAATCTTAGAAATGCAGAGGAGGATGGTGAATTTGAAGTTATTAATGTTAATAGTTATACCTTTTTTACACGATTACATCATAAAAGTTTAGAACTTCTCGATCAGGTAGAATATGATTTAAATTCATTAGAAAGTATTTCTAACTTTCATTATTCGGCACAGGGACAACGTATGAATGAGATAATGAAAACGCTTACCATATATTCGGCAATATTTATGCCCATAACTTTTATAGTGGGTGTATATGGTATGAATTTTGAAAATATGCCAGAACTACATGCCGAAAATGGTTATTACATAATATTGGGCTTAATGATAGTTATTACCGTTGTTATGATTATATATTTTAAAGTAAAAGACTGGTTTTAAAGGATAAGCTGCATATACTGTACGTCTAGCCAACGGTCAAATTTATAGCCTACTTGTTGTAAAACACCTGTTTTGGTAAACCCAAACTTTTCATGAAAAGCAATACTATTTTTATTATCAGCATCTATAAGCCCTATCATAGTATGTAGTTTTTGTTGTTTGGCGTGCTCTATTAATGTAGCAAGTAGTAGTTTACCTATGCCTTTTCCTGCATATCCTTCTGTTACATATACCGAGTGTTCTACGCAGTATTTATAGCCTTCCTTTGCGTTAAAGTGACCATAACTGGCATAACCTACTATAATATTATTTTGTACAGCAACAAGCACAGGGAAATTGCCTTGCTGTTTTGCTGTAAACCAATGTTCCATATCGGTAAGTGTGCGAGGTTTATAGTCATAAATAGCCGTAGTGTGCAGTATAGCATGGTTTACTATAGATAATATCTGTGCTACATCAGATAATTGGGCAAGTTTTATGGTAATAGACATAATAGTAAATAGTATATTCAAATATAATAAATAAAGGCTGTCCCAATAAGGAACAGCCTTTTATATCAAGTAAATAATAAGAATTATTTTAATTTACCTACCATATCTTCTGGTTTTACCCAAGCATCAAAATCTTCGGCAGAAACATAACCTAAACGTACAGCCTCTTCTTTAAGAGTAGTGCCGTTTTTATGGGCTGTTTGTGCTATTTCGGCAGCTTTATAATAACCTATTTTAGTATTAAGTGCCGTAACAAGCATTAGTGAGTTATTCACTAACTCTGTTATCCTAGCATGATTTGGCTCTATACCACTTGCACAATGCTCATCAAACGACACGCAGGCATCACCTATAAGGCGTGCCGACTGTAAGAAGTTAGCAGCCATAACAGGTTTAAATACGTTAAGCTCATAATGTCCTTGTGTACCACCTACAGTAATAGCTACATCGTTACCAAAAACCTGAGCACATACCATAGTAAGTGCTTCGCACTGCGTAGGGTTTACTTTACCAGGCATAATAGAAGAACCTGGCTCATTTTCAGGAATTATAATTTCACCAATACTAGAGCGTGGTCCTGAAGCTAACATACGAACATCATTCGCTATCTTGTTAAGCGATACTGCAAGTTGTTTCAGTGCGCCATGACTTTCTACAATAGCATCGTGTGCAGCAAGTGCTTCAAATTTATTTTCGGCAGTTACAAATGGTAAGCCTGTAAACTTGGCAATATATTCGGCAACTTTTACATCATACCCATCAGGAGTATTAAGTCCTGTTCCTACCGCTGTACCACCAAGGGCAACTTCAGAAAGGTGAGCAAGTGTATTTTTAAGTGCTTTAAGCCCGTAGTTAAGTTGTGCTACATAGCCTGAAAATTCTTGTCCAAGTGTTAGGGGAGTGGCATCCATAAGATGAGTTCTACCTATTTTTACCACATTCATAAAAGCTTCCGATTTTGCTTTTAGCGTATCACGAAGTTGCTCTACACCCGGTATTGTAGTTTCTATAACCATTTTATAGGCAGCAATGTGCATTCCTGTAGGGAAGGTATCATTAGATGATTGCGATTTGTTTACATCATCATTAGCTTTTAGTACAGGTTCGCCTTCGCCAATTTTATGACCAGCCAAAACCTGTGCTCTATTAGCAACTACTTCGTTAACGTTCATGTTACTTTGCGTACCAGAACCTGTTTGCCATATTACTAGCGGAAATTGGTCGGTAAGTTTACCTGCAAGTATTTCGTCACATACTTGGGCTATAGCATCACGTTTTTCTACGGGAAGCACGCCTAAGTCATGATTAGCATAAGCAGCAGCTTTTTTTAGATAAGCAAAACCTTCTACAATTTCTTTTGGCATAGATGCCGATGCACCTATTTTAAAGTTGTTTCTAGAACGTTCTGTTTGTGCACCCCAGTATTTATCTGCGGGTACTTTTACTTCACCCATGGTGTCTTTTTCAATCCTGTAATCCATTGTTTAGGTTGTTATTTGTTGTATATGTTTTAATTAAAGTAATGGCTAATCATACGACAATATGTCAAATGTATAGAAGCCTGTCAAAATTAAGCATTATAGCCCCGTTTAAAAAATGATTTTGTTAAATAATTTTAAGGTTTTTTAGTGTACTATATTGGTTAAAATAAATTTTCCGCTTATCTTTGAGCCGTAATAAAATTCAGCAAAAGATGGAATTCGGACAATATTTAGGATTTATAGCTTTCTTGACAGTACTTACTATAGGCTTCTGGTTAATGATGTTCCTTGTAAGTTTTGTGTTTTATTGGCTTGGTGGTGCAACCATCGAACTTATAAAAGAAAAAAGAAACAATAGAGAAACAGAATAATACAAAACTACCTATTGGTAGTTTTTTGTAAAATTATCTATATCCTTACGGATATTAAATAAAAATGACGATTAGCATTATTTATATAATGCTAATCGTCATTTTTATAGTACTAAATCAGTAAATAGTTTATTTGCTTTTTCTTCAGGATGGTCGCAAAAACCAGGGTGAGGGCGAGAGGTTTGTATTACAGAGCTTCTTACCGCAGTAAGCCACCTAAACCTTTCGGGTGTTTCCATTTGTCCTATAGGTCCACCATCTTTATTGCCATGTGCTATTTTTTCGAACGAATCTAAGTTTTTCCGTAACTGCTCTGTATCAAGTTCGGTATTTAACATAGTTAGTTTTGCTTTGTTAATAGTATAAAGCATTTTTATAAACTTCTGTCTTTTACAAAATAGTATTATACCTACATTAATAAATTCTTCGCGCTCTACCCTTGGCACAACACGAATAACGGCGTACTCATATAAGTGCTTGTCTTGCATCTTGCGCTTGTTTTATAAATAGTTCAGTATTAGCTAATCGGGTTACCAAGAATGTTACATATACTTCTCGTATTTGCTCAGGAGTCATCTCTATACCTTCCCATTGCAACCATTCGTCAGGAATGAGAGCTATAACAGCCTTAATTTTATCTTCGGTAAGCAAAGCTTTATATTCTGCATTGGTTTCTTCAAGTAATGCTGCTTGTGGTAACAGTACATGGTCTTTTATAAGGGCAAAAGGAGTTTTAGCCTGTTGCTCAGGATTTGAAAACGAATGATGAAAATAGAAACTTGCTCCATGGTCTATAAGCCATAGCTCTTTATGCCAAATTAGCATATTTGTATTTCTAAAAGTTCTATCAACATTAGTAATATAAGCATCTAGCCATACTATTTGCGAAGCCAATTTAGCTGGTACAGTAGTTACCACAGGGTCAAAGTTTATAGCTCCTGATAAGTAATGTAATGCTAAGTTTAACCCTTGGCTGCTTTGTAATAAATCTTGTATTTCTTCGTCAGCCTCAGTCCGACCAAAAGCTTCATCAAGATTAGCATATACTAGCTCTGGTACGGGTAACCCTAGCAATCGGGCAATTTCGCCACCAATGAGTTCTGAAATAAGGGCTTTAGTACCATGTCCTGCTCCTTTAAATTTCAGTACATAGTTAAAGTTATCGTCCGCCTCGGCAATAGCGGGTAACGATCCGCCTTCGCGTAAGGCTGTAATATAGCGCGTAACATTTACAGTCCGTAAATTGGGTATTTGTACCATTAAATATAGGCTTTATAGCTGTAAAAATAATGAAATTAATTTAGCATTAGGACTTGTAGTGCCTTGAAATGTAAATGAGATTAAAATTGTAATGTTACTGTTGTGCCTTTGTTTTCTTCACTCTCTATTGTTATGGTTATATCTAGTAAGCTACATAAACGTTTTACTATAGAGAGTCCTAGCCCTATGCCTTTACCATCATTATTATTTTCGCTTTTAGCACGATAAAAACGATCATAAATACGTTTTAAATCTTCTTTACTTATACCGCTACCGTTATCGGCTATTTGTATTTTGGTTGTACTTTCATTTCCACTCACTGTAATAGATAGTGTACTACCCATTCCAGAGTATTTTACAGCATTAGAAATTAAATTATCAATTATTATTGATAATAGATAACTATCAGTATTGGCATAATAATCTTGATTTTGTATAGGAACAATTTTCATGTTCTGAACTTGTATATTTCCTGATTGCCGTAATAGCGCCTCGTGAATAATAGGGTTAAGATACACCTGCTCCATTTGAATGCTTTTCTTTTGGTTTTCAAATCTCGCTAATAAGAGTAGCTGATCTACCAAATAGTTAATACGGTTTACCTCGTTAATACAGTAATTTATTTTTTCTTCATATTCATTACGCTCACGGGGCTTACGTATTAATACTTCAAGTGTTCCTTTTATTACAGATAATGGTGTTCGTAATTCGTGAGAAGCATCTGATGTAAACTGTTTTTCCCGCTCTATAGCATTTTCTATCCTGTCTAATAGGTTATTTATAGTTTCTGACAGTACATAAAGCTCATCTTTATTTGCGGGTAGGGGAATGCGCGCAACAAGATTATCTCGCGATATTTTATCAGATGTTCTTATTATATCTTTTACGGGACTTATGCTTCTTCCTGCTAGAAAACGTGCTATACCAAATAGTACTATTAAAATAAGTGGGTAGGCGACCATCATAATATTAAAGAGACTTTTTAGTACATTATTTGCATCTTCTAATGACATAGCAACCAGTATATAACCCACTATTTTTGTATTATGATATATGGCTACTTGCGTTTGCCTTATCGCGGCTGTATTTATATTAGTGTTATAAAATTTTTCTTTAGTAGGAGGGAGTATAACTTTTAACTGTTCTTGTTTTAGATTGGGTGATTTATCAATAAAATTACCCTGTAGATCTACAAACTGAATAAATATAGGATTAAGGTCTAGTGTATTATGTTCTTTTTCTTTCCATTCATGCTCATCTATCAGAATAAAACCAGCAGGGCTTGTTTTTATTTCATCATATAAATCGCCTACTTCGGCACTAATATCATTTTCTAGATCATTATAGACTCTAGCTTTTGCACTACTATACAATACTAAGAATACAGCAAAAATGAGCAGTGCTGTGCTTATAATGTAATAAAAAGCAATTCTGTTTTTGTACGAAAGTCTATACATATAGTTTTAAATTAAAAAATCAGGAATAGTATTTATATCCCTGATTTTAATCAATAGTTAAAATTTATTTTATGTATCGTTTGCAATATAACCTACACCTCTTACGGCTTTTATAAAGTCATCTTCTTTAGTAAGCTGTAGTTTTTTGCGCAATGCATTTATAAAAACATCTATAACACCAGTATCATAATCAAAATGTATATTCCATACATCTTCTATAATTTGTTGTCTGCTGCACACCTTGCCTTTATTTTTTACTAAGTATACTAAGAGGTCATACTCTTTTTGGGTTAGGGCTACTTCCATACCATCCTGATAAACTTCATGACGCGGTAATACAATTACGGTTTTATCTATAACAAGCTCTTCAGATTCACTTTTATAACGAAAGTGAATTTTTATTCGCTGTAATAGTTCTTCAAAGCTAAAAGGCTTTTTAATATAATCGTTAGCTCCAGCCTTAAGTCCTTCTATCGTTTCTTGTACGGTGTCTTTTGCAGTAACAAAAAGTATTGGTGTAGTAGTGTCTTTTTTACGTATGGTACGGCAGGCTTCAAGCCCTGTCATTTGTGGCATTGTCCAATCTAGTAATATAAGGTCGGGCTTTTGTTTTAATGCTATTTCACATGCTATTTTACCATTGTCTGCTATCAATACATCATAGCCTTCTTCCTCCAGCCCTTGTTTTAAAAAGCCAGCTATCCCTTTTTCGTCTTCTGCAATTAGAATTTTCATTGTTTTTTACCCTAATACAATTTCTACACAAGTTTCGAGGCACTTGAAACTGGAATGTATTGTTATTCAAAGTTAATACATAAAAGCAATTTTATTTATAGTAACCTTGTTACATTAAGTAAATCTTAGGAATTTATATAAATATATTTAGGATTTATATAGTAGATGAGCAAGTCTTTCATCACGGTTATATATATCGTCATAAAAAGCTACATTACCATCCTTATCTGCCCATGCGGTAAAATAGGCGATATATACAGGTATTTTATCTTTAATATTAAATATATTTTCTTTGCTTGCATGCATTGCTTTATCAACTTTGTCTTCGTTCCAGTCGCCATGCTTTTTAGTAATTGCTATAGCTAGTTCACGTGCTTTTTCTACACGTACACAACCATGACTAAATGCTCTTTCATCTTTGTTAAATAGGCTTTTGGCAGGTGTGTCATGCAGGTAAATATTGTTAGAGTTAGGAAACATAAACTTTACTAACCCTAAAGAGTTGTTGCCTCCGGGTTTTTGTCTTACTCTATTACCTACCCATTCCATATTATGCTTTGCAAGGTAATTATCATCTTTTGCTATTTTAGGTTTAATTTCATTTTCTAAAATACTTTTAGGTATATTCCAGTAAGGGCTAAAAGCAATATAGCTCATCTCTCCGCTAAATACGACTGTTTTATTAAGTTCCTTACCTACTACTACTCTCGATATAAGTTCTGGCTTACCATCTTGAAAATAATGTAACCTATAAGAAGGAATGTTTACCGCTATATATTCTTTTGCAGTATTAATTTTAGGAGTTATCCATCGGCAACGCTCCATATTGACAGATATGGTTTTAATACGTTCTTCTACAGATATATTAAGTTCTTTAACTAATGATGATGTAATATTGTTTTCTCCTTCTCTATTATGTTTAGTATTATAATTACTTACTGCACTAACAAGCTCTTCGTCATAAATATTATTTTCATTATTGTCTTTTAGATAACCTTCTTTATAAAGACGTTCTCTAAGTTGTGCTACTGCTGTTGCTGAATCGCCAGGTTTAATAACTACGCCTTTTTCTAGTGTAATAGTACCCCATCCACCTTTCTCTTCTATATTTCGATATTTTTTAAGTCCTTTTTTTAGGTTGTAATACTGCTTAAAAAATTCAGATTTATCTTCTTTTATTAATTGAGGATCAATCATTAATGTATCTAAGTATGCAATATAAGATGTTCGCTCTCTTGGTAAGTACCACCCCGTTTCCTTACTAGCTTCTTCATCAAGACCTGCATATACTTTTGAAGTATAATAAAAATACATAGAACTTATTAAAAGTTCGGTATCAAGTTCTGGCTCTTTTTTTGTATCACTATAAAATATATTACTGATAACATCATTATAAGGCATATCCATTTTAACCCCTTCTTCATCTAGTTGATGGGTTTGGTTATATAATACCTGCGCAAATTCTATAAACCCATCTTTATCTTGCCAAATAAAATGATCGTGTTTTTTATATAGTTCTTTTATCTCTTTTTCATACGCTTTAAATAGAGGGTATGTTTTAAAAAAAACATCAAACTTTGTAGTATCAATAGGTATAACCTTATCCTCTTCATGTACTTCTACATCGGCTAGATTATTTTTATTTTCATTTTTTTTACAAGAAGTTATTATAAAAAAAACACTTAAAATTATCAAAGGAAATATTTTTTGCAATTTAATCATAGCTATTATTTTGTTCATATTTTTAAATCTACGATTTTTTTTAATGACTATTTATATCAAATAAATTTTTAGGTTTTATTTATCATATATTCTTAATAAATATAAAATATAGCTGTAAATTTAATAGTTCTTATAATTATGACTGTATGATATTTATCATTCTTTTATCTCTCCCGTTTTAATTATTTTACATAATTATTGCTAGTGTAACATTTGTTACTGTCAATTACTACAGGTAGTTATAATTTTACACCATAATCACAAAAATTAAATAATCATGAAAGTAGAACAAATTTATACAGGATGTCTTGCCCATGCGGCATATTATATTGAGAGTAACGGAGAGGCAGCGGTATTTGACCCACTTCGTGAAGTACAGCCTTATATAGATAGAGCAAATAAAGACAAAGCTAAAATTAAATATGTATTTGAAACCCATTTTCACGCTGACTTTGTTAGTGGTCATCTTGACCTGAAAGCTAAGACAGGTGCGCAAATTGTTTTTGGTCCTACTGCAAAACCTGGATATGATGCTATTGTAGCCGAAGATGGTCAGGTTTTTGAGGTGGGGAATTATAAAGTAAAAGTATTACACACACCTGGGCATACTATGGAGAGTACTACGTATTTGCTAATAGATGAAAATGATAAAGAACATGGTATTATTACAGGAGATACTTTATTTATAGGTGACGTAGGACGACCTGACCTTGCACAGCATGTAGTTGCCGATTTGACAGAGGAAAAACTGGCAAGTCATTTATTCTATTCATTACGAAACAAAATAATGCCATTGGCAGATGATTTAATAGTATATCCTAATCACGGGGCAGGTAGTGCTTGTGGTAAAATGATGAGTAAAGAAACGACGGATACACTAGGTAATCAAAAGAAAACAAACTATGCCCTACGTGCAGATATGACAGAGGAAGAGTTTGTAAAAGAATTACTGACAGGGCTTACCACACCTCCAGGATATTTTCCTAAAAATGTGTTGATGAACATAAAAGGGTATGAGAGCCTTGATAATGTTATGGAAAAAGCACAAACGCCTTTATCTCCTGAAGAGTTTGAAATGACTGCAAATGCTACACGAGCTTTAGTATTAGATACTCGTAATCCAGAGGATTTTGCCAAAGGATTTATTCCAAATAGTATCAATATTGGGCTAAATGGCAGTTTTGCTATGTGGATAGGCGAAATGATAAAAGATATTAATCAGGAAATACTACTGGTTACTTATGCGGATAAGGAAGAAGAAGCTATGATTCGTCTGTCACGAGTAGGGTATGATCATACTATAGGTTACCTGAAAGGTGGTTTTGATGCATGGAAAGCAGCAGGAAAAGAAATTGATACTACAGCAAGAGTAAGCGCACAGGAGTTTGCAGATAAATATACTAAAGATACTTTGGTAATTGATGTAAGAAAGAAAAGCGAATTTGACTCAGAGCGTGTTGTAGATGCAGTTAATATTCCTCTGAATAGTATTTACAGTCATTTGTCTGAGATACCAAAAGATAAACCCTTTGTATTGCATTGTGCAGGAGGGTATAGAAGCATGATAGCATCATCTATACTAAAACAACTGGGATACGAGAATTTTTCAGATGTAGAAGGTGGATTTAAGGAAATAGCCCTCACTAAAGTACCGAAAACAGATTATGTTTGCCCGACTACGTTATTGTAATAATTAACAATTCCTTTAGAAAAAAGTCCTTCTCTTATTTATGGAAAGGGCTTTTTCTTTTGTATTTTTATAACAAATTGTTTGACTATGGAACGTTTTAATAAATTAATAAATGGAGACAAACCCGTATTGGTAGATTTTTTTGCTACGTGGTGCGGTCCTTGTAAAATGATGAGCCCTATACTCGAAGAGGTAAAACATAACCTTGGAGAAAGGATAACTATAATTAAAGTTGATGTAGATAAAAACCAACAACTTATGGCACACCCTGACTATCAGGTTAAGGGAGTACCTACATTAATGCTGTTTCAAAATGGTAAGGTTCTCTGGAAACAATCAGGTGTTGTACCTAAAGATGAAATTATAGATAAAATTTTAAGTTCTATCTAACAAAAAAAAGCACTCTATATAGAGTGCTTTTCTTTTATAGTATAGGAGATATAGTTATAAAGGTTCTTGCTGGCTAAGGCAGTGAAAGCTACCAAGTCCCCATATAATATCAGTAGAATCAATACCAATTACTTCGCGATCTTTAAAGCAGGATTGCAGTATTTCTATCGCTTTTTTGTCGTTTATGGCATCTCTAAAGGTAGGTACTATCACACACTTATTAGCAATATAAAAATTAGCGTAGGATGCAGGTAATCTCTGGTCTTCATACTCTACAGGCTTTGGCATAGGTAATTCCACTATTTTTAGCGGACTGCCATCCTGTAACTTCATGTCTTGTAATAGTTTCAGGTTCTCCTGTAATATCTCGTAGTTTTCATCTTCCTTGTTATCTTCTACTACAGTTACTACGGTATCCTCGTTTACAAAACGGGTAATATCATCAATATGCCCATCGGTATCATCACCAATTATACCATCGCCAAGCCATAGTATATACTCAGCACCATAATATTCTTTAAGATATTCCTCTATTTGCTCTTTACTTAAATGCGGATTTCGGTTTTCGTTAAGCAAGCAAGCCGTAGTAGTCATTAACGTTCCTTTACCGTTAAACTCTACACTACCACCTTCCATAACAATACCGGGATGGAATACTTTTAAACCTAATGCTTCGCCTATTTTGGTAGGTACAACATCATCAAGGTCATACGGAGGGTATTTATCGCCCCATGCGTTATAACCCCAGTCAACTATAGCTTTTTCTCCTGTTTCGTTATTTACTACAAATGCAGGACCATGATCACGACACCATGCATCGTTAGTAGGGTGAAAGTAAAAAGTAATATTTTCAAGCTTGCTATCAGCAATATAACGGGTATATTGCTCAATCTGACCTTTAGCAAATTGCTTCATAGCATCATCTGCTACATTAATACATACTTGCTGATGACGTGAAACATATAAAATGAATTCACAATAGGGTTTGTATATTGTTTCCAGTTTACCAGGCCAAGATTCTTCTTTATGAGGCCATGACAGCCAAAGTGCACGTTGTGGTGCAAACTCAGCAGGAAAAGTAAATCCCAGTTGCTTAGGGGTTGATTTATTTTGGTCTTGTGTCATTAAATAAAATATAATAGTAATATTAAATATCGAGTATCAAATGTTCGATATTTAATCTCCGTCTATATAACGTTTGGTTATAGGTTGGTAGCTGTCAATTCTTCTGTCGCGAAGGAAAGGCCAGTGTGTACGGTAATGGTCGGTAGCTTTTGTATCTACTTCAACAACTGTCGTTTCTTCATTGTCGTGAGAAGCAAGGTACATAAGTTTACCATGTGGATTAGCTACAAAACTACCACCCCAAAATTTCATTGCACCATCTTGCTCAAAGCCTACACGGTTTACACTCACTACGTGTACACCGTTAGCAACGGCATGCGAACGTTGTATAGTTTGCCAAGCATCATATTGCTCTTTGTTAGTATCTTCATCTTGCGATGTTGCCCAACCGATAGCAGTAGGGTAGAACATAATCTCGGCGCCCATAAGTGCTGTGATACGGCTTGCTTCAGGATACCATTGATCCCAACAGATGAGCACACCAATTTTGGCATACTTAGTTTGAAATACTTTATATCCTAAATCGCCAGGTGTAAAGTAGAATTTTTCATAAAATGCAGGATCATCAGGAATGTGCATTTTACGATATTTACCTAAATATGTTCCATCTGCATCAATTACAGCAGTAGTGTTGTGGTATAATCCTTCGGCACGTTTTTCGAAAAGAGAAGCAATAATAACAACATTAAGTTCTTTTGCTACTTCTGTTAGTGCATTGGTAGAAGGACCCGGAATTGCCTCGGCAAGATTAAAATTATCATAATCTTCCACATCACAAAAGTACAGCGATGTAAAAAGTTCTTGCAAACATACTATTTGCGCGCCCTTTTCTGCTGCGTTACGTATTTCTATAATTGCTTTTTCAAGGTTTCCCTGTTTGTCTTTCATACAGGACATTTGTACTAAACCTACTTTTACTTTTGCCATAGCAGATATCTAAAAATTTAAAGATTCAAAATTAAGTAAAAACTTTTACTTTTATAAGGTTGTGCCATTAGGCTTTTTTTAAAAGCCTAATTACTATTTTTAAGGAATAAGGTACAGGAATATTCCCAAAAAGTGTAGCGTACTACCTCCTAATACAAAAACGTGCCAAATAGCATGATTATAAGGAATTTTTTCTTTGGCATAAAAATAAATACCAAAAGTATAGCACAGCCCGCCACCCAGTAAGTACCAAAGGGCAGGAGAGGGCACGTTTGCCAATAAAGGTTTTATGGCTATAATAATAAGCCATCCCATGAGTGCATATAGTGAAAGTGATAATTTTTCTGAGCGACGAAGTGGCGAGAACTTAAATATAAAACCTACTATAGCAAAAGCCCATATTAGCCCAAATATTGTCCAGCCCCAAGTGCCTTTTAAGCCAAGTAATGCAAAAGGAGTATAAGTCCCTGCAATAAGTACATAAATACTAAGGTGATCTATAAGCCTAAAAAAACGTTTCCATTTTAGTTTAACTACGGCATGGTATATTGTTGATGCCGAGTATAGTAATACTAAGCTAATACCAAATACAAGCGAAACAGCAAGATGCATTGCTGAGCCGTTATATGCCGAAAAAATAATAAGAAGAACTAGTGCAACAACAGCAAGTACAGCACCCAAACCATGTGTAAGGGTGTTCCAAAATTCTTCGCGTTTTCGGTTCTTTTTATACATTATTTTTTCTTTTTACAAAGTTACAAAACACCTGTTTAGGTATGTTATAAGGAATACTTAAATTTGTGAAAAAAAGGATAATATGCAGTATAAGAAACTTAATAAAATAAACCAGAAAATTAGTGAAGTATCTTTTGGGTGTATGTCTTTACAAAGCGATAGTAAGGATAACGATACCCTGATTAATAAAGCTATTGATAAAGGGATTACTTTATTTGACACTGCTGACCTTTATGAAAAAGGGGAAAACGAAAAGTTACTGGGTACTGCCTTAAAAGGTAGACGAAAGGATATCGTATTATCTACCAAAGTGGGTAACCGTTGGCGCGAAGATGGTAGTGGTTGGGACTGGTGTCCTACCAAAAAACATATACTTAAGGCA
Organism: Flavobacterium arcticum; assembly: GCF_003344925.1. Lineage (NCBI taxonomy): Bacteria > Pseudomonadati > Bacteroidota > Flavobacteriia > Flavobacteriales > Flavobacteriaceae > Flavobacterium > Flavobacterium arcticum. Next base: position 2,147,495 of record NZ_CP031188.1, read on the forward strand.
GTAGATGAAAGCCTAAAACGTTTACAAACCGATTATATAGATTTATACCTGCTGCATGGTGGTACTATAGATGACCCTATTGATGAAACTATAGAAGCTTTTGAACGTTTACAGGAACAGGGCAAAATACTTAGTTACGGGCTTTCATCGATACGTCCCAATGTGATACGGGAGTTTGTAAAACGCTCTGATATTACAGCGGTAATGACACAATATAGTCTGCTGGATAGACGACCCGAAGAAGAAACTCTGGGTTTATTGAGAGAAAATAACATTGGTATATTAGCAAGAGGTACAGTGGGTGGAGGGTTACTTGCTGGTAAACCTGCAAAAGATTATTTAGGAATAGATATAACCAAAATAGCTATTATTTTAAATAAAGTAAAAGATGTATTGCTAGAAAGAGATTTAGGCGAAAAAGCATTACGCTATGTAATAGACAATCCTGCGATAACTACTGCTGTGGTTGGTATTCGTACTATAGAGCAGCTAACGGAAGCTATTAGAGCCGCTAATAGTAGTCTGCTTACTACTGAAGAAAGAGAAATATTACAAGAAATATGGTCAGGAAATATATATAACGACCATAGATAAAATAACGATAGTGCATAAAAAAAGCCGACATACTGTCGGCTTTTTATCGTTTACACAAATAGTGGATATTCCTCTTCGTTATATGTTTCTTGTTCTTCTTCATGTTCATTCCATTCTGCCTCTGTGGCAAAACCATGATTTTTTATAAAGCCAGGCTTTACAAGTATAGCTGTTAAAAATTCGGTTATCATTTTCATCTTCATGCAATTTTAATGGTTGTTTTGTTACTTTATTTTGCTATTCGTATAATAACACTACAAAACTACCTATTATCATATGTACAATAAAGCTTATTAGTAAAACTTTAATACTTATTAGGCTTATTTAATGATTATCTTGTAATTTGTTAATACTAATATTACTTGAACACAATTAGCCCAAGCCATACAGCAAAGAGTCCTGTAATAATACTTGCAGCAATGTAGGCAAAAGCACTAAGCGTATGTTCGCTTTGTATTAAACCCACATTTTCTATTGCGAAAGTAGAAAAGGTGGTATAGCCACCGCAAAAGCCTGTAATAAATAGAAATTTGATGTTATCGTTAGTTATCTGTTCCTTCTCCATATAACCAAAAATAAGTCCTATTATAAAACAACCTATAATGTTTACTGTAAAAGTAGCAAGCGGAAATACTGAGTTAAAATAGCGGGTAATAAATAACGAAGATAAGTATCTAAGGATACTCCCTATTGCTCCGCCAAGTCCTACTAATAATATCGATTTAAACATATATTCTATTTTATATACTTTACCATAGTAATTTTATCTATGGGTGCTGTTTCGTTAAAAAAGTTTTTTATTGCGCCACATTTTTCAAACCTGAATTTTTCATATAGCTTTAGTCCAGCTATGTTACTGGCATATACCTCCAGCCATACAATACTAACTACTGTTTGTGCAATGGTTTTCAGGGCACTATTCATTAGACAACTACCTACACCTGTATTTTGCCAATTATTGGCTACCCCCATGCCCAGCATAGCAGTATGTTGCAATTTTTGCCTTTGGTTTCCAGTTATGTCAATATTTCCAATTAGCTCTCCGTCGCACTCGGCAACCAATAGAATACTATTAGCTTCAGTATTATATTTTGTTATAAGTTTGGCTTCTTGTTCAGTAGTATTCTTATATTCATGCTCATAAAGCGGAATGGTCGTTGTTCCTCTAATATACCCTTTTTTTAATGCCACTAAAGTAGCAGCATCACACTCAGTAGCATTGCGTACTATTATGTTTTTATCATTTTTACTGGTATATGTTTCTTGTGTCGTTTTCATTAAAAAGAAGTGCTATTATTAGCTATAGCATAATTATACCTGCAAATTTAACAACTTTATACATGCTATTGCTCAAAACTAAAAAACATCGGGGAATAATACCGCAAACATTTTATTATATTTGTTCTCTTGTAAAGAAAAACAAACTAAACGATATCTATGAAATTATTAGAAGGAAAAACGGCAATAATCACCGGCGCAAGCAGGGGGATAGGTCGTGGTATAGCACAAGTTTTTGCTAAACATGGTGCTAATGTGGCTTTTACATACAGTGCATCTGCCGAAGCAGCAAAAGCACTGGAAGACGAATTGAATGCTATGGGTATAAAAGCTAAAGGCTACCAAAGTAATGCAGCCGATTTTAATGAAGCTCAAAAACTAGTTGATGATGTAGTTGCTGATTTTGGCGCATTGGATATTTTGATAAACAATGCAGGTATTACCAAAGATAACCTGTTAATGCGCATCTCTGAAGAAGATTTTGATAAGGTTATAGAAGTAAACCTAAAATCGGTATTTAATATGACTAAAGCCGTTCAAAGAACGATGCTAAAACAACGTCATGGTTCTATAATAAACATGAGCTCTGTAGTAGGTGTTAAAGGTAATGCAGGACAAACTAACTATGCAGCTTCTAAGGCTGGAGTTATAGGTTTTACAAAATCAGTAGCGTTAGAGCTTGGTTCAAGAAACATTCGTTGTAATGCTATTGCTCCTGGATTTATTCAAACAGAAATGACTGAAAAACTAGGTGCAGATGTAGTGAAAGGTTGGACAGAGAATATTCCGTTAAAACGAGGAGGATCTCCAGAAGATGTAGCCAATGCTTGTGTATTCCTAGCATCAGATATGTCGGCTTATGTTACAGGGCAAACCCTTAACGTAGATGGCGGGATGCTTACATAATTGAGAATTTACTATTTAAAAATTTATACTGATACCTGAAATGACTACAACTACAGTTTTTTTACTTATAGTAGCTGCATTTGTAGCCTTTGCACTATCATTTTATCAATATTTATTTAAAGCTAAAAAGAAGGGCAAGTTGCAATTCTTTTTAGCTTTTTTACGCTTTACAACCTATTTTTCTATCTTTTTACTGCTTATAAATCCTATTATAACCCATAAAGAGTATGAAACAGTAAAAACACCATTACCTATACTGGTAGATAATTCGTTATCTATAAAAGAGCTAGGGCAAGATGCTCTTACGACAGAATTATATACACAGCTGCTAGATAATAAAAAGCTAAAAGAAAAGTATGACGTACAGCTCTTTAGCTTTGCCGATGGATTTGAGTCTAGTAAAATTCTAGATTTTACAGGAAAGCAAACTCATATTGACCTAGCGGTACGTAACCTGAGACAGCTATATCGAAATAATAATTATCCTGTAGTGATGCTTACTGATGGTAATCAAACATTGGGTAATGATTATGTGTATAGTTTTTCTCAAAACATGACTGTATATCCTTTAGTTTTAGGAGACACTACGGTTTATACTGATTTGAAAATTAATCAGGTTAATGTAAATAAGTATGCACTGCTTAAAAATAAATTTCCTGTAGAGGTTTTTGTACAATATAATGGTACTAAGCCTGTAGATGCAGTTTTTAGCATTACACAGGGTAACTCGGTGTTGCATAAAGAAAACATTTCATTTACGAATCAAAACAAAGCACAGGCTGTAACTGTTTTACTTAATGCCGAAAGGGTAGGAGTACAAACGTATAAAGCCACTATAATATCTGCCGAGCAGGAAAAAAATAGATATAATAACACCAAAAATTTTGCGGTAGAGGTTATTGACCAAAGATCAGAAGTAGCAATAGTATCGTCCATTACACATCCTGATCTTGGTGCATTAAAGCGCGCTATAGAAACGAATAAGCAGCGTAATGTCACTATTATAAAACCAAACGAAATTAAATCGTTACAGGATTATAATGTGTTGATATTATACCAACCTGACACGTCGTTTAAATCACTTTTAGAACAAAATAAAACAGTAGGTGTTAATACGTTTATAATTACAGGACTTACTACTGATTTTAATTTGCTTAATCGCTATCAGGATGAATTGAGTTTTAAGATGACATCGCAGCGCGAAAATTATTCTACAAGTTTCAATCCGTTGTTTAATCTATTTTCGTTAGATGATATTGGTTTCGAACAGTTCCCGCCTTTAGAGCATCCTTTTGGTACTGTTACTTCAAAATCGAATGTTGCAACTTTACTGAAAGCACGAATAAGAAATATAGAAACAGAAAATCCGTTATTGGTTTTTTCAGAAAAAGGCGCATCGCGTAGTGCGTTTTTGTTAGGCGAAAATATATGGAAGTGGCGTATAGAAAGTCACCTACAAAATAAATCATTTGCAGATTTTGATATTTTTATTGACAAAACGATACAGTTTTTAGCATCTAATTCTAAAAGAAAGTCGCTTGTGGTTAATCATGAGACTTTTTATAATTCGGGTGAAGATATTAGTGTAACAGCTCAGTTTTTTAATAAAAATTATGAGTTTGATGAGAATGCAAGACTCAATGTACAATTGAAAAACAACACAACTAATCAAGCTAAGAATTACGATTTCCTGAAAGGTAGTAATGAGTATAAAGTTAATTTAGAAGGTTTAGATGCTGGTAAGTATAGTTTTATAGTAAAAGAAAGTAATACTAACACAACTTATAATGGCTCGTTTGAAGTGCTTGATTTTGAAATTGAAAAGCAATTTGTAAATCCTGATCTTACTAGATTAAAGCAAGTTGCAGCGGGTACTAACGGAGTAGTATATTATCCTGACCAAGTGGAGGAATTGATTGATTTTTTAGTGAATAATGAAAGTTATAAACCATTACAAAAAGCGATAACACAAAAATCACCATTTATCGACTGGGTTTGGTTGTTAATCATATTAGTAATAACACTTGCTACTGAATGGTTTGTGCGTAAGTATAATGGATTATTATAAAAACAGAAAGACATGAAACGATTAGCATTTTTTATATTGATTATTACTTTCCTGATTTCCTGTAGTGGAACAAAAGAGATGTCTAAAGCTATTTTAACCGAAACAACATGGCAATTAAAATCGCTGAATGGCGATGCTGAGTTATCAGGTTTTAGCAAAAAAATACCCCATATAAATTTTACTGAAGATGATAGAGTTTCGGGTAATACAGGCTGTAATAGTTTTAATGGGGCATATAGTAATTCAACCAATAAAGGGACTATAGTTTTCAGTAGAATGGTCAGTACAAAAATGTACTGTGATGGTGTTCCTGAAAGTGAATTTTTAGGTGCTTTAAATCAGGTAAATACTATAAAAAAGAGTAAAGATGAGTTGATTTTTTTGGATAATGATAAAACTATAATGGTATTTGTACCTAAAGAATAATTAAAATAATAAAAAGAAAAAGGGGAGCAAATGCTCCCCTTTTTCTTTTTATGTTGTTTGCTCTAATAAAAGCACTTGATCTTTTAGTCTTTCAATAAGTAAGCTCATCATTCGTTTATTTAGTTTTGACGAGTTTTTAATATATTGATTAAATTCTTCAATAGTAAACATGGCTATTACCATACCTTTTAGAGCATTTCTAAACTTGATGTCTTTTTGTATAGCATTTTCTATATATAGTAATTTCTTTTCTATACTTAGTTTATGAAAGTCATTTTTATGCTTATTAGCATAGTTTAGAAAAGAGGCAATAAACAAATTGTTCTGAAATTTCAATATAGGTCGTAATGTTCGATTCTGAAAAGTTTCTTCTTCTAATGATTGTTCATGAATCGCTCCCAGTGCTTCACCTCTCAAATCAAGAATACTCTTATCTCTTGCGTCCATTTGTTTTTATTTTAAAGGTATAAAAAAAACCTCTGCTTAAAGCAGAGGTTTTTTTAATTTTATTAAAAAGTATGTCTTATTTAAGAATAAATGTTACTCTTCTTACCACTTTACGTCCATATTTAGAACCTGAACCACCAGTAGTATCTTCACCGTTAGCAACAATACTAAGTCTTGAAGCATCTATACCAGCATCAACTAATATTTTCTTAACATTCTCAGCTCTTCTATTAGATAGCTCTTGGTTATAAGCACTATCTCCAACCTCATCAGCATAACCAATAACGTCAGCTTTAGCATTAGGATTTTCGTTTAAGTATCTTATAAGGAAGTTAATACCATTTACAGACTCTTGATTAGGAGTAGCTTTGTTAAAGTCGAAATATACATTTACATAACCACCATTAATAAGCTCTTTAATATAGCCACTACCGCTACCTCCTGCGCCATTAACAGCAAGAGATCCACTTTTAACTTCATTTCTTATTTCAGAGTTTTTATTATCTATATATGACTCTAATTCATCAGGAACACCATTGTTATTTCTATCAATTGTTCTTCCTTTACTATCAACTGCAACACCTGTAATAGTATTAGGTTCAGAGTCAAGATAATCAGGAATACCATCTTTGTCAGAGTCATCTAACATTGTTTCCATTTCACCAAGTCTGCTTTCTAAATCTTCAAGTTCATCTGATTTTTCATCAATGTACCAGTCAGCATGTTTTTCATGTTTACCTAAGTATATAGAAAGACCAAGGGTTGCATTATATAATGTACTATCAAAACCTTGACGTCCTTGTCTATCATAAGTTCTACCATCCCAAGTTTTGTTTTGAGAGAAGTTATTATACATTGTGAAATCGGCATTCAACGCAATTCTATTAGATATTCTATATTGCATACCCAAACCAATTACAAAGTTACCTAAGCGGTCAGAACCTTCATATAAGTCGTTAGTAGCATGAGCTATACCTACACCCATATGTCCTAGTACATTTATCCTGTCAGTCCAAGTTTCAAACTCCATGATACGACCAAAATTTACATATCCTTGTAAGTTTAAAGCCATTACTTCAGTTTGAAATTCAGCACTTGTGTCACCATCGTCATTCAAAACGTCATAACCACCTTGTATTTTCAAACCAAATTTGGTGTTAAACATATACCTAAATCCAAGATCAGCATGAAATAAATTATCAGCATTCATGTGATAACCTGGTGTAAAAGGATTAGCTGCTTTGTTTACACCTCCATTAATATCAATAGACCATTTGTTAAAATCGTTAGCACCGCCATCTTGTGCATTCATTTCTATAGATGCAAGGCTGATTAATAATAAGGATAGTACAATTTTCTTCATAATAATTGTTTGATTGTTATCGGTATGTTGAATTCAGGTGTAAAAGTAATAATTTTATATTAAGTAATATATGTTATATTTATAACTTATTTAAAAAAATGTAAAAAAATGTTTTCAATTGTAAATCCTTTCGATGCAACTTTTTTATCTGAATATCAATATATTACTGATAATCAGGCTTTTTATGACTGTAATTTGTGTAAGAAAAGCTTTGTTATATGGAGAACAAATACCTTAGATGAAAGGTTAAAAATTATCGAAAATTTAATATTTATATTATATAAAGATAAACAAAACTTAGCAAAACAGTGTACTTTAGAGATGGGAAAACCTATACGACAGTCTGTTGCTGAAGTAGAGAAGTGTATTTTATTATGTGAATATTATTTAAATAATGCATTAAATTTTTTGTCACCACGTACTATTACTACAGATGGAACAGAGAGTTTTGTAACATATGAACCTCTAGGTGTTATTTTAGGTGTTATGCCATGGAACTACCCTTACTGGCAAGTCTTTCGTTTTGCTATTCCAGCTATAATAGCAGGTAATACCGTAGTGCTTAAGCATGCTTCAAATGTAGCTGGATGTGCCATATTGCTTGAAGAAATTTTTATAAAAGCAGGTTTTCCTGAAGGAATATATAAAAACCTTCTCATATCTGGAGAACAAGTTACCAATATAATAGACTTACCTTATATAAAAGGAGTATCGTTAACAGGAAGTGAAAAAGCAGGGGTTGCTGTAGCTACTAAAGCTGCTAGTACTATTAAAAAATCAGTTTTAGAACTTGGCGGTAGTAACGCTTTTATATTACTTGAAGATGCGAATATAGAAAAAGCAGTTGCCACAGCCGTAACTGCACGAATGCAAAATACTGGGCAGAGTTGTATTGCTGCTAAACGATTTTTAGTACACCAATCTATATACGATACATTTCTTGAAAAATTTAAGATAGCTATAAAGGCATTAAAAACAGGTAACCCGATGGATGAGGATACCGATATAGGGCCATTAGCTAGAGTTGATTTAGCCGAAGAGATAGAAAAGCAGGTGGTAAAATCGGTAGAGATGGGAGCTAAAATTGTTGTAGGGGGTAAAAGAGATAAAGCTTTTTATACTCCAACTATAATGACGAATATTACTACTGATATGCCTGTGTTTAAAGAAGAAGTGTTTGGACCTGTAGCACCTGTTATGCCTTTTGATACTTTTGAAGAAGCTGTAGCATTGAGTAATAGTTCAGAGTTTGGGTTAGGTGTGAGTATTTTTACCGAAGATATAGAAAGCATTAAACAAAAAATACACCTTTTTGAAGAAGGTGCAGTATTTATAAATGCACTAGTGAAATCAGACCCTGCATTGCCTTTTGGTGGCGTGAAAAAATCTGGGTACGGTCGTGAGCTGGCTGAAAACGGAATTAAAGAGTTTGTAAATGTAAAAACTGTTTATATAAAATAGACTATTTTTCTGATTTACATATAAATAAAAACTCCAGCTACTAGCTGGAGTTTTGTGTTTTGTATTATATATATTGCTATTGATTAATATAAAGCAGGATACTCGTTAGGTTTTGCCTCATGCATAATAGCATATATTGTTTCATAAATATCTTCTGTAGATGGTTTTGAGAAGTAATCGCCATCTGTGCCATAAGCCGGTCTATGTGCTTTCGCAGTAAGTGTTTGTGGTTTACTGTCTAAATAGCGATAAGCATTTTGTACATCAAGTACCTGTTGCATAATGTATGCCGAAGCTCCACCCGGTACATCTTCGTCTATAACTAATAGTCTGTTTGTTTTCGCTACACTTTTTATAATATCATGATTGATATCAAATGGTAATAATGATTGTACATCTATAATCTCAGCATCTATACCAATCTCCATTAATTCTTTTGCAGCTTGCTCTACAAGACGTAGTGTAGAACCATAAGAAACTAATGTAATATCTGTACCTTCTTTAATAGTTTCTACAACACCGATAGGGGTTTTAAACTCGCCCATGTTTACAGGCATTTTTTCTTTAAGACGATACCCGTTAAGGCACTCTACTACAAGTGCAGGCTCATCGGTATCTAAAAGGGTGTTATAAAAACCAGCAGCCTTAGTCATATTTCTAGGGACTAGTACATGTATACCTCTAAGCGCATTAATAATCATACCCATTGGCGAACCTGAGTGCCATATACCTTCTAGTCTGTGTCCTCGTGTACGTATTATTAAAGGTGCTTTTTGTCTACCTGCCGTACGGTATTGTAATGTAGCAAGGTCATCGCTCATAATTTGTATAGCATACAATAAGTAATCAAGATATTGTATTTCGGCAATAGGGCGTAAGCCTCGCATTGCCATACCAATTCCCTGACCTAATATAGTTGCCTCACGTATACCCGCATCGCAAACCCTAAAGTCGCCATATTTTTCTTGCATACCTTCTAGTCCTTGGTTTACATCGCCTATGTTACCACAGTCTTCACCAAACACGAGTGCTTCAGGATGTTTAGTAAATATAGCATCAAAGTTGTCGCGCATTATAACACGTCCGTCAACTTCTTCTGCACCTTCTTTATATTCTGCTTGTATTTCACTTACGTTAAATACATTTTTATCTGATTGTGAAAATAAATGAGAGCTAAACTTTGGTTGTATTTTTTCGGTATAGTCTTTAATCCATTGTGCTATTGTAGCTCTACCGTTTTCTTTAGCTATAAGCCTAAGCACTTTTCGTGCTGTTACAAGTAGTTCTTTTCTAATAGGTTCTTTAATAGCAGCAAGCTCATTAGCATACTTTTCTATAAAAACTTTGTTTTCACTATTTTGAGCAATAGCATTAAGTACAGCAACAAGCTCTTTTTGCTCCTCTTTAGCAGGAGTGGTAAAGGCAGCCCATGCAGCTTTTTTACCCGCTAACACTTCTTTCTTAGCTTCTTTTTCTATAGTTTCGGCTTCTTCTACACTGATAATGTTATTTTCTAGCATCCATTTTTTCATCTGTGCTATACAGTCATATTCGCTTTCCCATGATAAACGGTCAGCATCTTTATAACGTTCATGAGAGCCAGATGTAGAGTGTCCCTGTGGTTGAGTCAATTCATGTATGTGCATAAGTACAGGTACATGTTCCTCACGAGCAATAGTTGCTGCTTTCTCATAAGCCGAGATTAGCTCAGCATAATCCCAACCTTTTACTTTTATTATTTCGTATCCTTTTGTGTCTTCATCACGCTGAAATCCTTTTAATATTTCAGAGATATTTTCTTTAGTAGTTTGGTAACGTGCGTGTACCGAGATACCGTACTCATCATCCCAAACGCTTATTACCATAGGTACTTGCAGTACGCCTGCGGCATTTATAGTTTCGAAAAATAATCCTTCAGATGTACTAGCATTACCAATAGTACCCCAAGCTATTTCGTTACCATTTATAGAGAAATTAGTATTATTCTTTACACTTGGTACGTTTCTATATATTTTTGATGCTTGTGCTAATCCTAATAGTCGCGGCATTTGCCCAGCAGTAGGCGATATATCGGCACTCGAATTTTTTTGTGTAGTTAAGTTTTTCCAATTTCCGTTTTCATCAAGGCTGTGTGTAGCAAAGTGTCCGCCCATTTGTCTTCCTGCCGACATTGGGTCGTGCTCTAAATCGCTATGTCCATACAGTCCTGCAAAAAATTGTTCTACTGTAAGTTGTCCTATAGCCATCATAAAGGTTTGGTCACGGTAGTAACCCGACCTGAAATCACCATTTTTAAAAGCTTTAGCCATAGCAAGCTGTGGCACTTCTTTACCATCACCAAAAATACCAAACTTGGCTTTTCCAGTCAGTACTTCTTTGCGCCCCAAAAGGCTACATTCTCTACTGGTTACAGCAATTTTATAGTCATTAAGCACTTGGGCTTTAAAATCGTCAAAAGAAAGTGATTTTTTTGTTTCTGTCTCTGTCATAAAAAACGGGTTGTATAGCTACAAATTTAAATAAAAGAATTAAATATTAATAGCTTAGCGTTAAAAAATGATTTCATTTTTATTAATAAACCAACTTTATTATACTATTTTGATATATAAAATGTAACAAAGTGAGTAAAAAAATAGATATAATATATTTTTTGAGGTTTTAAAGCTAGATGTAATACGATTGTTTTAAAACCATTTTCGAGTAAAAAGGTTAATAAGTGTACCAGGACTTATAGTTACTACAAAACGTATTTTTTCGCTATAATTTCCATTTTCAAATTCAAGACCATTACTAGAGTACACAGGGAAATAGAGCTCAAAATAATCAGGTAATAAATTTAGTTTTATACCACTATCATAAACAAATCGGGTATTTTTATATTGGTTTTTAAATAACCCAGCATCACCATATACCTCTACCCAGTTCCATATATTAAAACTACCATTAATGGTAGTCATCCATTGGTTAGCATAACGTGTCTCGAATATTGACTTAAAACCTCCCTCTGCCATGATATATTGTTGACTAAACAGTCCGCTGTTTTCTGAACGTCCATAAAAATTATGATCAAATAAATAATCAGTAGGGCGGTCTAATCCAAAACTAAAGAACTCTGATTTTGTACCTCGGTACATAAAAGCACCTGCAAATAGACGTAAGTTTATACGCCTATTATTATTAAAGAGTCTTCTAAACTGTACTTCGCCTGATACTTTACCAAAAGAGTTGGCTATTTGTATATCTGTATTAAAACTATAGTGTTTTGTAATTTCTGCTTCATATTTTGTATAACGAGCGTTAAATACAGAGTAGTTTTCATTTTGTTCGTCAGTTATAACATATGAAGATTGCTCTCTCTTTACCATAACTTGACGGAGTGTAATGAATTGTTTTTTGTTTTTTCTTAAATTTTCATCTCGTATTCTAAATTGTACAGAAGGAACAAACTTAATGTATCGGGCATCAGGAGCATAATGATAAGTAGAACCACTAAGAAAATACCTAACATTATATAGGTCTTGGTCTCTTATATAGTTATTGTAAGCCAACGAGAAAGAACCTATTAAAGTTCCTGTTTTTACAGAATAGGTAGGGGATACATCAAAAATAAGCGGCTTTTCGAGTAATGATTTATTATGAAAACGCAACCCAGGTGAAAAACCATCATAAAGATTAAAAACAAAACTGGGCACATAAAAAACCTGATTGTACTTTGGGTTTTCTATATCCTGAAAAAAAGTAAACTTAAAAGGCTTTTGATTGGGTAGCCACCCATTAATTTTTTTCCAGTTATTACGCAGGTTATATTCGGGGGTTTCATTATTATAGTTGAGAGCAAGTCGCTCTGCATTACCCGTTGCTATAGTAAATGTAGTGTCTACCTTTACGTTTTCGAGCCATTTTTTAAAAATAACTTCATTATTATTAAGTCCATATACAGCTATAGGTACAGTAGTACCTGTGCGGTTTTTTACTTTTATTTGTATCGAATCATTTTCTTGTTTAACACTACCAAATTTATAATCAATAATATCACGAGTATCTACTACAGTATCAAAAAACCAACTAATATCTTTATCTGTCTTAGCTTTTAAAAGCGTTTCAAAATCATTTCTATTTGTTTGTTGTTTGGTATTTAGCTGATAAAACTCTGTAATTGATTGGTTTAATATATCATCGTTAAGATAATCTTCAAGATAAGCAATACTAAGTCCTGCACGATATTTTCCTGCTATTTGCTCATTAAATTTTATCATTTCATCTTTTGGATTTCCAATAGGCTGATCCAAATTTTTACGTGCCATTAATAAATACAAATAATTGTATTTATCATTAAAGTCAAGCTGAAAAAGATGATGTCCTTTTAGTATGCCCCAATTAGATAAGTCTCCCATCATCTTTTTGTCTAGGTGAAATTCTTTTACATATTGCATCATTATATGCATTTGTATAGCATCATATATCCATGCATCTTTACGAGGATCGAGTTTTAATGTGTTTTTTAAGTTGGCATATAAGTAGGTTTTTAAAAAACGCATTTCGAACAGAAAACTATCTGGGAACGGTCTTAAAAACGATGGTAATTGATTTAGCCCATATACAGGATTACGATCATAATCTACCTGTGTTACCATAATTTTACCATTAGGATAATGCCCTAGCTTATCTGCTGTATAACGAGTAATGTTATCTATCAGTAATGTTTTTTGAATATCGGTAACTCTATGGTCTTTAAAATTAGTACTTATTTCGGCAACCGAATTACGATATACTTCAAAACTCTTTTGTTTTTCGAGTACCAGATTAAAGTTATTAAACTGTTGTCCAATAAGGAAATACTCTGTTTTTTCGCCTTTATCTGTCTTATTACCTATATAAAGGTCAGATGTTACAGCTACGTCTTGCGGTACAGTAAGTGTTAACTCATAGTCGCTTATAGCATTGGCAATATCATCAAGATTTTCGTTACTGTATAGTATAAATTTACCCTTTTCCAATCGGGTAGGAGACAAGTACCAGTCTTTTAGATTAAAGTTACCCTTATCATCATAACCAAATCTTGTAAACTTGGCATTGGGTATTTTTACTGTATAGCGAATAAAAAAACTAAATTTATGATTGGGATAAATAGGATTTTTAAGCTGTACGGTTACAATATCAGGGTGTTTTTCTGGTCTAGTCCAGTTTAGCGAACGCCTGTTTTGGTCTGTTATCGAAAGAATATTTGTACTACCACGTTCTTCATTTTTTGCGAGATGAAAAGCACGGATATACTCATCAGAAAAACGCTTGGCAAGCGGTGTGTTTTTATCTGAATAGGCATTATTCCAATCGTTAAGCACAAAACTATTCAGCGTATCTTGCGACTGGTTATGAAAAATAATTTCTTGTTTTACTTTTAGTACTTTGGCATCATAGTCTACATCCACAAACAACTTATTAAGATGCTGTGCCTGTAGGTTAACTGAATATATCAGTAAAACAAAAAAGAGCCAATTAAGTAATTTCAATGCTTTAAATAATAAAAATCTAGATTGATGGATGGTTTAATTATTATAAAACAATTTTTATACCAATTATGTATACAACATAGGCATTTTTTATTATTAACATATTAAGTATAAAAATTGTTTTTTTAAGTAACCCCAATTTTTAGAAATTAGGACTAAGATTATATTTCTTATAGAAGTTCTCTATAACTTCTAGTACTTCGTCTTCAGTATCTACAATTTGTATTAGGTTAAGATCATCAGGACTAGCATTATGATATTTTTCAATCATTACACTTTTTATCCAATCCATCAAGCCTGTCCAAAATTCGCGACCTACTAATATAATAGGGAACTTAGCTATTTTTTTAGTTTGTATAAGCGTTATGGCTTCAAACATTTCGTCTAGTGTACCAAAGCCTCCAGGCATAACTACAAACCCCTGTGAATACTTTACAAACATTACTTTGCGAACAAAAAAGTAATCAAAGTTTAGGTTTTTATCACGGTCTATATACGGGTTAAAATGCTGCTCAAAAGGCAAATCGATATTTAAACCTATTGATGGACCACCACCAGCATGAGCACCTTTATTACCAGCTTCCATAATACCAGGACCACCACCTGTTATAACTCCATAACCAGCTTTTGATATTTTCTCTGCAATTTTCTCTGCAAGTAGGTAATATTTATCGTTGACTTTAGTACGTGCTGATCCAAATATTGAAACACTAGGCCCTATACGTGCCATACTCTCGAAACCGTTTACAAATTCCGACATTATTTTAAATATAGCCCAAGAGTCGTTACTCCTTATCTCACTCCAATTTTTTTGTTGTAGCTTTTCCTGAATGCGCTGCTCATCATTTTCGTAGGGTTCTTGTAACATATAATTTTTTTATAATTAAACAAACGCGCTAAAATAATTCTTTTTTAAGGAACTGCGCCGTATAACTTTTTTTGTTTTTCACAACTTCTTCGGGTGTCCCCTTGGCTACAAGTTGTCCGCCACCTTTACCACCTTCATAACCAATGTCAATAATATAATCGGCAAGTTTTATCACATCCATGTTATGTTCTATAATAAGCACGGTATTACCTTTATTAACTAGCTTATTGATAACTTCCATTAATACACGTATGTCTTCAAAATGAAGTCCTGTAGTAGGTTCATCTAAGATGTAAAAAGTATTACCTGTATCCTTCTTAGAAAGCTCTGATGCTAGTTTTATACGTTGTGCTTCGCCACCCGATAATGTAGTGCTTTGTTGCCCAAGCGTAATGTAGCCCAGTCCTACATCCTGTATGGTTTTTATCTTACGATATATTTTCGGGATGTTTTCAAAAAAAGGTACAGCCTCGTCAACCGTCATATTCAACACATCTGATATAGATTTTCCTTTATATCTAATTTCTAATGTTTCGAGGTTAAAACGCTTTCCTTGGCACGTTTCACACTCTACATATACATCGGGTAAGAAACTCATCTCTATAACGCGCAGTCCCGAACCTTCGCAGGTTTCGCAGCGTCCGCCTTTTACATTAAAGCTAAATCTACCTGGTTTATAACCTCGTATCATCGCTTCAGGTGTTTTAGTATATAAAGACCGTATTTCGCTAAACACATCAGTATAAGTAGCAGGGTTAGAGCGTGGCGTACGACCAATAGGCGATTGGTCGATATCAATAACTTTATCAATATGTTCTAATCCTTCAATTTTTTTGTAAGGAGCAGGTTTCTTTACTCCGTTAAAAAAGTGAGCATTTAAAATAGGGTATAGCGTTTCATTTATCAATGTGCTCTTGCCACTACCCGATACACCTGTAACGCATATTAGTTTACCTAAAGGTAAATCGATACTAACATTTTTTAGGTTATTACCCGTTGCTCCTGTAAGCCTTAGTTTGTTGCCGTTACCCTCACGTCTTTTTTCGGGGATAGCTATTGTTCTTTCTCCATTTAGGTAAGAAGCCGTAAGTGTATGCTCTTTCAATAGCTCGGCAGGTGTGCCCTTACTTACTATTTGTCCGCCAAAACGCCCCGCAGCAGGACCTATATCAATAACATAGTCGGCACGCTCTATCATATCTTTATCATGCTCAACCACAATAACCGAGTTACCAATATCACGCAGTTGTTCTAATGAGTGTATCAGTTTTTCATTATCACGTTGATGCAGCCCAATACTCGGCTCATCAAGAATATAGAGTACACCCACAAGTTGCGAGCCTATTTGTGTGGCAAGCCTTATACGCTGTGCCTCGCCACCGGATAATGATTTTGAGCTTCTGTCTAACGCAAGGTAATTAAGCCCTACATTAACCAAAAAGCTAAGGCGTGTTTTTATTTCTTTTACAATTTCGTGGGCTATAGCCTTTTGTTTTTCCGAAAGTTCCTCTTCAAGGTTTTCAAACCAATCGGCAAGATCGGATATATCCATGTGTGCCAGTTCGGCAATATTAAGACCATTAACTTTAAAGTATAACGATTCCTTTTTAAGCCTTGAACCTTTGCATACGGGGCATTGTACCTCGTCCATGTATTCCTTTGCCCATCGTTTTATAGAAGTCGAACCGCTCTCGTCATACTGATTTTTGATGAAACTGGAGATACCTTCAAAGTCTATCTTATATTCGCGGTTTACACCCAATGTTTTAGACGATACCGTGAATTTTTCTTTACCACCATTCAATATCATATCCATTGCCTCAGCAGGGATTTTTTCTACAGGGTCGGTGAGCTTAAAATCAAATTTTTCGCCTATTACCTCAATCTGCTTAAATATCCAAGAGTTTTTATATTCGCCCAATGGTGCAAAGCCACCTTTTTTAATGGTTAGTTTAGGGTTGGGTATTATTTTGTTCAGGTTAATCTCGTTTACCTTACCCAATCCGTTACAATTATCACAAGCTCCTTTTGGGGAGTTAAACGAGAAGTTGTTCGGTTCAGGGTTAGGGTAGGAGATACCCGATGTTGGGCACATCAAGTTACGGCTGTAGTAGCGTGCTTCGCCACTTTCCTGCTCTATAACCATCATAACATCATCGCCATGATACATCGCTGTTTTAATACTATCAGCAAGGCGTTTGTCGGTATCTTCGGTAGTGTCAACCGCAAGGCGGTCTATAACCGTCTCGATATCGTGGGTTTTATAACGGTCGAGTTTCATACCGTTTTCTATATCGCGTATTTCGCCATCGACACGTACTTTTAGGAAACCTTGTTTTGATACTTGCTCAAACAATTCACGATAGTGTCCTTTACGGGAACGAATTACAGGAGCAAGTATAGTAATACGCTTGCCATCAAATTTTTCGATGATTAACTCCCGAATTTGGTCGTCACTATAGCTTACCATTTTTTCGCCCGTTTCATAGCTGTAGGCATCGGCAGCACGTGCGTAGAACAGTCGTAAAAAGTCGTATATCTCGGTAATAGTCCCTACGGTAGATCGCGGACTTTTACTTGTTGTTTTTTGCTCTATGGCAATAACAGGCGATAACCCGTCTATTTTATCGACATCGGGGCGTTCTAAACCACCCAAAAACTGACGTGCATACGCCGAAAATGTTTCTATATAACGGCGTTGCCCCTCGGCATAAATGGTATCAAAAGCGAGTGATGATTTCCCTGAACCCGAAAGCCCTGTAATAACTACAAGTTTTTCGCGGGGTATGGTAACATCTATATTTTTAAGGTTGCGCGCGCGCGCACCCAGTACCTCTATAACATCTGTAGTATCTAGCATAGTAACTTTTGTGCAAAGCGCAAAGGTACTGATTTTTGAGGTATTTTTGTGGGTAGCGAATAGGTAAGAAATTGTTAAAGAAAGTAGTCCTAAAATTACTATATTGTATAAAAATATATTATGTATGACTAAAAAATTATTTTGGAGACTTTTTATATTTGAGGTTGGTATGTTTGCAACAACATTTATATTTACTTCTTTTACAAATTGGAAAGATTTTGACAAGGAGAATCTATTGGGTATAATGATTTCCGTAGTTTCTATAATTATTGCAATTATAATTACATATTTATTTTCTAAGCTTTTTTTTGAGAAAGCCATTATGATTGAGCGTAAAAAGGAAATAGATAAAATATCAAAAAAAATCACATATTTAAGAAGGATTGCATATCATATTGTAGGCTTTCATGATTTTTGGAGACTTGAATCAGTAAGTATCAAATCTAAAATTGATAGTAAATACCCTGAACTCACATATGAAATATATAGGGGAGATGATGAAGAAAATCGTAATAAAATATCCCAAGAAGAAAGAGATCAGGTAGATAACGATATTTCAATGAGTGGTCAAGCTTATTTAGCACTAAAAGGGTTACAAGATACAAGAAATTCATTTGAAATGTTTACGGAGTTTAACCCCAAAAATTATTCTATAGAAGATATTCAGCGTTATGATGAATATGTTAGTTCTGTTTGGTATTTTTTAGATAAACCCAATCAAAGTATGTATGATTTTAATAGAGTAAATTCTTATAGTTTAGAATTTGTTAAAGAACTTTATTTTAAGATAATGAATAAACCCATAAATGATAATGAATATAGAACAGAAATAAAAGAATTATTTAACCATTTTACAGAAGACGTTTTTAAAAAACATTTATATCTCAATAGCTTAAATAAGAACAGGTATTTTAATCTTTTTAGATATAGCTTTTACAATATGCTTATATTCTTAATTGTATTAATATTGTCAGTGTTTGTATATGTTGTCCAAGGAAGTGAGAAGTTTGAATATATAGCTACTCTTTTTTTACTCACACTTTTTATATCTAACACAATAGATTTAATAATTATTACCTATCAGTCAATAAAATCTGAGTTAAATGTTGAAGAAGTATATTCTATTTAATAACTAAACCTTTATACCAGTTATTAATAAGGCAACACTCTTTTTTCTTTTGCTTCTTCAAGTAGCTCTGCCATAGCAAGATAAAAAGCGCTACTACCGCATATAACCCCTACAACACCTGCAAAGTGGTGTATCATGGCATTGCCTGTCCATAGGGCGGTTGCCAGCATAAAAAACAGTATCGTTAACGACAGGAAAACAAATTGCTGTACTTTGCTGTTACCCCAAGTGCCAACCCACATAAAGCCTGTAAAAATTCCCCACAGTGCTAAGTACCAACCTAAGAATGCCGGTGGGGTTGCAGCAGCTTCCTTTATGCCTGTAGCGGGCAACATCCATACACATACTAACGATAACCAAAAGAACCCGTAAGACGTAAATGCCGTTGCAGCAAAAGTGTTTCCTTTTTTAAAACACATAATACCAGCTATTATCTGCGCCAGTCCGCCATAGCAAATGCCCATAGCAAGTATAACCGAACTAACGGGGAAGAACCCCATATTGTGAATGTTTAGTAAAATAGTGGTCATGGCAAAGCCCATAAGTCCTAAAGGTGCCGGATTGGCTATTTTTGTTTCCATTTTTTATGAATTATATATCTTTAATACATCAAAAATAGTTTTTTGTTAGTATAGGTGTTAATATTATATTGTCTTTTTGTATAATAATTTGAATTGACCTTAAAAAAAGAGAATAATAAAAAGTTAGGTGATTATAGAAAATAAAAAAGCGTAAACTATATAGTTTACGCTTTTTTTATTCAGCGGAGGAAGAGGGATTCGAACCCCCGGACCTGTTACAGTCAACAGTTTTCAAGACTGCCGCATTCGACCGCTCTGCCATTCCTCCAGTAAGACCACAATCATTTGCTGATTGCGGTTGCAAATATACTAACCTTTTACAGTTTTCCAAATACATTTTTTAAAAAATTTCAAAAATATTTCTTTACGTTTTTTAAGTGTTTCATTAACTGTTATTTAATGAAATAATATTTTTTTTAAAATTCTACATATTCTGTTATTTCAAGTCCGTACCCTATCATTCCTACACGTTTCGTTTGTCCTGAGTTGGTAAGTAATCTTATTTTTGAAATATCAATATCATGTAATATTTGTGCACCTATACCAAAATCTTTGGCATCCATTTTAATTTGTGGCGCTTCATTAACACCTGTTGACTGTAATGTTTTTAATTCTTTAAGTCGTGTTAATAACTGAGAAGGGCGTATTTCTTGGTTTATAAATAGTACCGCAGCATTCTCTTCTTTATTTATTCTTTTAAAGATGCTTTCTAGCTTTCTGTCGGCATCTTTTGTAAGTGTGCCTAATATATCGTTATTTACCTGAGTAGCATTAATACGGGTTAATACAGGCTCGCCTGCATTCCAACTACCTTTGGTTAGTGCTATATGCACTTGGTTATTGGTAGTTTGTACATAAGCTCTTAAGCGAAATGTACCAAAACGTGTGTTAATCTCAAAATCATCCTCTTTATGTATTAGGCTATCGTGCTGCATTCTGTAGGCAACAAGGCTTTCTATAGAAACGAGTTTAAGATCAAATTTCTTAGCTACTTCATATAATTCTGGTAAGCGTGCCATGGTACCGTTATCATTCATTACCTCACAAATAACACCTGCAGGCTGAAAGCCAGCAAGCCTTGCAAAGTCTATAGCAGCCTCTGTATGCCCTGTTCTGCGTAATACACCACCTTCTTTAGCTATGAGCGGAAATATGTGCCCTGGACGTCCTAATTCATATGGTTTTGTATTTTTATCTACCAGAGCTTCTACTGTTTTGGCTCTATCATGTGCCGATATACCTGTTGTAACGCCTTTACCTCTAAGATCTACCGATACAGTAAAAGCTGTTTCCATAGCATCGGTATTATTAGTAACCATTACATTAAGCTCCAGTTCCTTGCATCTTTTTTCGGTAAGAGGAGTACATATAAGCCCTTTACCGTGTGTTGCCATAAAGTTTATCATTTCGGGAGTTACTTTATCGGCAGCAGCAAGGAAATCGCCTTCATTTTCACGATCTTCATCATCTACTACGATAATTATTTTTCCGTTTCTAATATCTTCAATGGCTTCTTCTATTGTGTTGAGTTGTATATTTTGTTCTGTAGTTATCATTATTCCTTTTCTTTAGGTTTCAATTTAAATAGTTTTTGAACTAGTTTTTGCAATGGTAGTAATATGTTATCCATATTAATTAGTCCTATATCGTTGGTGGCTCTGTAGGTAAGTAGTACAGCAAGTGGACTTAATACAAAAGATGACATCCATGCTCCTAAAAATGGTGGTATTCCATTTTCTTGAGCTAATTTTTTACCAAATGTATTTATAAAATGAAATATAATAAATATAAGTACAGCAAAAACAATAGGTAGTCCTAGCCCTCCTTTTCGTATAATAGCTCCTAATGGCGCGCCAATGAAAAACATGAGTATACAGGCAAATGCTATTACAAATTTTTCATAAAGTGCATGCCAGTGCCCATTGATGTTTTTTATTTTTTCTCTTACTTCGTTTTGTCCTGATTTAATAACAAATTGAGAACTATTTAGATTATTGGAGGCAATTTCTAATATTCTTTTTTTATCACTATCTTTTTCAAAAAGAGATAATACATTTTCAGGAACACTATCTCTCACTACTGTTGTATTTAGGGTATCGATAGGTTTTTTATCTACTATCGTATTTATAACAGGTAAACTTGTAAGATGAATGTTTACTCGGTTTGTAATATTATCGGTTATACTTTTTCTTTCTTTTTTATAGTTAGATTGTAAAGAGTCTAGTGTATAATTAAGCTCTGTTACATTAAGCATATTGTTAGTATGTACTCCCTGATTATTATCTGTATCGTTTGTGTTTAGCTTAGTAAGGTCTATATTCATTACTTGCTTTGAAAAACTACTTTTTGCAAATGGTAGTTTTTTGCGTTCTGATGGTTTTTTAGCATTAACCTCTTCATAATAATAACCATCAAACAGTTCTAACTGAAGTAAGTTATCATTTTCACTACTGTGAAGTAATCCTGTTTTAGCTCGTATAACTGTTGCATATGGAGCATTTGGCATACGTTTATGTATTGTTACTCCTTTTAGTTTCTCTCCGTTTTCGCCTGATTTTTTTTCTACTTTAATATTAAATGGTCCAATGGCATTAAACTGTCCTTCTATGATAGCCATAGCGGGTTTTCGCTTTGCAATATTTTTTCGAAGGTTAATAAATTCGTACTGTGCGTTGGGTATAACATTATTAGCAAAGAAAAATGCGACAATACTCAAGCCGAAAATAAATATCATAAGTACTCGCATCGCTCTTTTTAGCGATATACCAGATGACTTCATGGCAGCAAACTCATAATTTTCGGCAAAGTTACCAAAAGTCATTATAGATGCTAACAGTATAGATAGTGGTAGTACTAATGGTACAATAGTAGGGGAGTAGAAAAGCAGAAACTTTACAACAAGCCAAGCATCTAGGTCTTTACCTGCAAGCTCTGCAATAAATAGCCATATGCCCTGTAAAATAAATATAAAGAACAGGATAACAAATACAGTTGCAAATGTTTTAAGAAACGAAGTAAGGATGTAACGGTCTAATATTTTCACCAGAAAATTAGTCTAATCTATTGATGTAGTAATTGGGGTATTTACCCTCTGTAAAGGTAAAATGATTTTTTGACAAAGGCTGGTTCGTTTTAAAAGAATTTATAGTAAACGTGGTTTTAGTACCATCTTTGTCTATTTTTAAAAGGTTGTAAATATGTTTTGTTTGCAAATCTATACCTATTAATACCTCTTTAGTAGTATTGTTTTTATCAAGTGGCTTTAATTTTATGTACTGAATTTTTCTGCCTTTTATGTTTTGGGTAATATCCCACGTGTACTTATAACCTACATTAAAAAAAGTAAACATTTTAGCAGGTGTAAGCTCATCGGTCTTTTGGTCATCAAAAGTAGAAATAGATATTTCTTCGTCTTCTGGTACAATATTATACACTTTGCTTCCATCATATATTCGGGTAATACCCATTATGTTTAGTACATACTGGTCACCTTTAAGGGCTACATTGCCTTTACTTTCCTGATGGAGGTTTTGGTCTGCATTTACAACGGTATATTTAAAATCGAGTACAATGTTATTGTAACTCCTTACTTTTAAAGATACTTGGTCGAGCAGGTTTTTAGCCTTTAGCGAATCTTGTGCATTGGCAGAAAAACAAAATGTAAGTATAAAAAGTACTATAAGTTTTATACTCTTTTGCATGTTAAACATCATTTCCTTCATTTTTAAAAAATAACTCAAGAGATGCCATATCAGGTATAAGTACGCCTCTTGCTTTACTACCTTCAAACGGTCCTACTATACCAGCAGCTTCTAGCTGGTCTATAATTCTACCTGCGCGGTTGTAACCAAGTTTTAGCTTACGTTGTAGTAGCGAAGCCGAACCTTGTTGTGCTATAACAATAACCTCGGCAGCTTCTCTAAACATAGAATCTCTTTCGGAGATATCATTATCAAGATTAGTGCCACTTTCTTCACCAGAATATTCAGGTAGGAGGTAAGCGTCAGGATATGCTTTTTGAGATCCGATAAATTCGGTTATTCTTTCAACCTCAGGAGTATCTACAAAGGCACATTGAACACGTACCATGTCATTTCCGTTAGTATATAATAAATCTCCACGACCTATTAACTGATCTGCTCCACCAGCATCTAAAATGGTTCTAGAATCTATTTTAGACATTACTCTAAATGCTAAACGTGCTGGGAAATTAGCTTTAATCATACCCGTAATAACATTAACCGACGGACGCTGTGTAGCAATGATAAGGTGTATGCCTATAGCTCTTGCAAGCTGTGCTAGTCTTGCTATTGGCATTTCTACCTCTTTTCCTGCGGTCATTATTAAATCGGCAAACTCATCTACTACTAGTACAATATAGGGTAGAAAACGATGCCCATTTTCTGGGTTTAATTTACGTTGTCTAAATTTATCATTATATTCTTTAATATTTCGCACCATTGCATCCTTTAGTAGGTTATAACGGTTATCCATTTCAATACAAAGAGAGTTTAATGTATTAATAACTTTAGTGTTATCTGTTATAATAGCATCGCCATCATCAGGTAATTTTGCTAAGTAGTGTCTCTCTATTTTATTAAATAGTGTTAGCTCTACCTTCTTAGGGTCAACTAATACAAATTTTACTTCGGCAGGATGTTTTTTGTATAGTAATGATGTAAGTACAGCATTTAGTCCTACCGATTTACCTTGCCCCGTAGCACCTGCCATTAACAAGTGAGGCATTTTGGCAAGGTCAACCACAAAGGTTTCGTTAGATATGGTTTTACCTAATGCAATAGGTAGTTCCATTTCGGCATTCTGGAATTTTGGCGAAGCAATAACGCTTCTCATAGAAACCATAGTTGGCTTCTTGTTTGGTACTTCTATACCAATAGTTCCTTTTCCAGGAATAGGTGCAATAATACGAATACCCAGTGCCGATAATGACAAGGCAATATCATCTTCTAGGTTTTTAATTTTTGATATTCTTATACCAGCTTCGGGTACTATTTCATATAGTGTTACAGTAGGACCTACGGTAGCTTTTATTTGAGCAATATCAATTTTATAATTGCGTAATGTTTCTACAATACGGTTTTTATTTTCTTCAAGCTCTTCTTGGTTAATGGTTATACCGCCTGATGAGTAGTCTTTTAATAATTCTATAGACGGAAATTGGTAATTAGAAAGATCTAGCGTAGGGTCAAACTCTCCAAAGTCTTTAACCAGTTTATCAGAAAGATTTTCTTTTACAGTTTCTTCTTCTGTCGATTTTTCTATTACAAAATCTTCAGTAATAGGTTCTTCAGTTTCTGTATTTAATTCAGTTTCTTTAGGTTTTGTATCTAGTGTAATTTCAGATGAATGTGATATAGTAGGTTTTAAATCCTCTTTATTTATTTCAAACTGCGATGGTTTTATAGTAAGTTCCATTTTTTCAAACCCATCCTCCTCATTATCTTCAATATTAGATGTAGGAGTTGTTGATTCACTTTCATTTGATGAGATAGGTGTTTCGTTCACAGGCACAGTATTATTATCAGCAACTATATCATCGGTATCTTTTATAGTAGCTTCTTGTACTTCGCGTTGTTTTCTTTCAAAAAGTGATTTTATTACATCGGGTGAAATCTTCACTCTGAATAATAAGAAAACAAACAGTCCAAAAATAAGTACTAATATAGTACCTGTTTTACCAAGATAATCTTGCATAAAAAGGTTTATTTCATAACCAATAATACCTCCTAATTCAGGAAGATACTGATTGAAAAAACCGAATAGCACCGATACTATAATAGTAAGGAAAAGATCCCAAAAAAGTGTTTTTTTAAGTTTACTAGTAGGCAAGTCTATAACGAGATATGCTCCTAACAAGAAAAAAAAGCGTATTATTATAAATGATGCTATACCAAAACCATTATATAAAAATACATAGGCAAGATAAGCCCCAAATTTTCCTAGCCAGTTGTGTACAGCTTCACTACGTTCTCCAAACTTATAAAGTGCACTTTGGTCATATTCACCATACAGGAAATAAGATACAAATGATAGAAGTAGTGCTATAGCGAATAAGAAAAATAGGACACCTGTTAATACCTTATTTCTACGCGATAAGGTCCATTTCTTCTTATCATTAATGGGTTTAGCCTCTTTTTTAGAAGTATCTTGTTTCTTTTTTGCCATTTAGGGAACTGTCTTTAAATATAAAATATCAATTTAGTTGAAAAAGTAGGTAAACTTTAGGGTAATAAATAATAGCACCTATGGTTAACGCTGTGAGTGCTGCAAAAAAAACAGCACCCGCAGCAATATCTTTTATAAAACCTATTCGTTCATGGTACTGCGGATGTATAAAATCAGCAATTTTTTCGATAGCGGTATTTACACCTTCTATACCTAATACTAAGCCTATGGCTAAGGTTTGTATAAGCCACTCTGTATGCGATATCTTAAAAAAAAAGCCAGCCATAGTTACCAGTATGCCTACTGCAAACTGTACCATAATACTATGCTCTGTAGTAACTAATTTATATGCACCTTTAGCAGCATATACTACACTTTTTAATCTACCTTTTACAAACCTGTTGTCTTTCATATATTATAAAACTGCTAAGGCACTTTCATAGTTAGGTTCGTCTTTTATATCTGCAACCTGTTCTGTATAAATAATATTACCCTCTTCGTTTATAACTACTACAGCTCTAGAGTGTAGTCCTGCTAGTGGTCCTGTTATAACAGTGAGTCCGTAGCTATCTCCAAAACTACCATCTTTAAAATCAGAAAGCGAAATTACATTTTCTAATCCTTCAGCTCCACAAAAACGTGCCTGAGCAAAAGGTAAATCGCGCGATATACATAATACTTTTGTATTTTCTAATTTAGATGCTTCTTCATTAAATTTTCTTACCGATGCAGCACATGTTCCTGTATCTACACTAGGAAATATGTTAAGTACTACTTTGCTACCTTCAAAATCTGCAAGCGTTGCATTGCTAAGGTCGCCTTTTACAAGATTAAAATTCGGTGCTTTAGTATTTTTTTGGGGTAAGTTGCCCGATGTTTTTACAGGGTTTCCTCCTAAATTGATATCTGCCATTTTGTATATTTTTAAGTAAACAAAAGTAACAAATTATATTGTATGCTGTAGAGTATCTCATTTACTTTTATAGTTGTATCATTTCTAGAGGTAAACTCTATTATATTTATAAAAAAAAGGTGCTCCCGTTATCGAAAGCACCTTTTTTAACCTAATTATGAAAAATCTAATTTTTGTCTATTGCGCCAAGTACACGCTGCATAAAACTATTTACTGCGTCCTTTTTGCTCATACCGTCTTTAATCATCTTATTTACCTCGAGTGCACCATACATATTAGATATTAATTCTCCAATAACATCTAATTCTTCATCTTTTAAAGATGGAACTTCTGTAAGTGCTTCTAGTACTTCCAAGGTTTCTACTATATAGTCTTGGTCGTTTTGCTCTATAAACTCGTTTAAGTGCTTAATTACTGGTAACTTCATTGACTAAATCGGTTAAAATTTCAAGTTTGTTTGTTTGTACTTGGTTTACCAAGCTACCATTTTTAAAAGTAGCAAAAGTAGGTAGGTTATCTACATTAGCTAATTTTCTAGACTCTGGAAAATTTTCAGCATCAGCGATAACAAATGTTACATTTTCATTCTCTCCTGCTATTCTTTTAAATTTTGGTTTCATTATCCTACAGTTACCACACCATCCGGCAGAGTATTGTACTACTACCACATCTTCTCCGGCAACGATATCTGCAAGATTGTCTTTATCAAGTTCCTGTAACATAGTATTTATTTTTAGTTATTAGTTTTGGCTTAGGTAAGAAGCAACACCTTTTCTGTCGGCAGTCATAGCATCTTTACCTTCTTCCCAGTTTGCAGGGCATACTTCACCTTTTTCTTGTACGTGAGTATAAGCATCTATAAGGCGTAGGTATTCATTTACATTTCTACCAAGTGGCATATCGTTTACACTTTCGTGGAAAATTTTACCTGTTTCATCTACAAGATAAGTAGCACGATAAGTAACATTAGAACCTGAAATGATAACAGAATCATTATCTTCATCATAGCTAGATGATTCGATGTCAAGAATACCCAAAATATTAGATAAGTTTCTTGTAGTATCTGCTAGTATAGGATAAGTAACACCTTCTATACCACCGTTATCTTTTGCAGTGTTTAACCATGCAAAGTGCACTTCGTTAGTATCGCAAGATGCACCAACTACCATAGTATTTCTTTTTTCAAACTCACCTAAAGCAGCTTGAAAAGCATGTAATTCTGTAGGGCATACAAAAGTAAAATCTTTAGGATACCAAAATAATAATACTTTCTTGTTATTGTTTACAGCTTCTTCAAAAATGTTAATTGAAAGATTATCTCCCATTTCAGAGATAGCGTCTACGGCAATGTTTGGGAATTTTTTTCCTACTAATGACATGTGTATAATTTTTAAGATTATTGATTTTTTCTACATGACAAATATAGTAACAATGATTACTATATGTAAATGATTTTTATCACATTTACCTATCTATCTATAGAGATACTCTATACTAATTAAGTTAAACAATAAATTTTAGAAATATAATATTTTTCTGAAATTTTTTAATGAAGGTGCTGTATATAGGTAATAATGAGATATAATAAATAAATGCTAATTATTTACCTTATTTTTGCAGAGAATCTTGAAAAGACAGAATGGAAAATTTTAAAATGGTAGCCAAAACCTTATTTGGTTTTGAAGAAATACTTGCAAAAGAATTACAAATACTAGGCGCACAGGATATAGAGCAGGGGGTAAGAATGGTAAGCTTTAAAGGCGATAAAGGCTTTATGTATAAAGCTAATCTTGCATTGCGTACTGCACTAAAAATATTAAAACCTATCTATTTTTTTAGAGCGTATAACGAAAGTAGCTTATATAAAGGTATACAAGGTATAGACTGGTCTGAATATATAAATGAAAATCAGTCATTTGTGGTAGATGTTACCTTACATTCTGACCATTTTAACCATTCGCAATTTGTAGCTTTAAAAACTAAAGATGCTATTGTAGACCAGTTTAGAGATAAATTTGGAAAACGCCCAGATATTGATAAAGATTTTCCAGACTTACGAATCAATGTACATATTTATAATGATCAATGCTCTGTAGCGCTAGATACCTCTGGTAACTCGCTACACCAAAGAGGATATCGTACAGCTACTAATATAGCTCCTATTAATGAAGTGCTTGCTGCAGGTATGCTATTACTAAGTGGTTGGGATGGACAAGGCGATTTCCTAGACCCAATGTGTGGTAGTGGAACGATACTTGCCGAAGCGGCTATGATAGCTTGTAATATACCTCCAAACTTAAATCGTAAAGAATTTGCTTTTGAAAAATGGAGCGATTGGGATAACGATCTTTTTGATGATATTATCGACTCGTTAATGAAAAAAGTGCGTGAGTTTCATTATACCATTAAAGGCTATGATAAAGCACCATCGGCAGTAGAGAAAGCAAAAGATAATATTAAAAATGCCAATCTAGATGAGTATGTTACTATAAGTCGTGAGAACTTTTTTGAAACAGATAAAGAAAGTCAAGGACCATTGCATATGGTTTTTAACCCCCCATACGGTGAAAGGCTTGATGTAGATATGGAACGTTTTTATCGTGAAATAGGCGATACATTAAAGCAAGGTTACCCAGGTACTAATGCATGGTTTATAACCGCTAATCTAGAAGCCCTAAAATATGTAGGGTTACGACCTTCGCGAAAAATAAAGCTATTTAACGGTAAGCTAGAAGCCAGATTGGTTAAATATGAAATGTATGAAGGTAGTAAGCGAACAAAGTTTCAACAACAACAGGAACAAGATTAATAAATAAATATAGGTAGTTACCTATATTACAAAATATGCATTATGAATAAAAAAGTAAAATCAATTTTATATAACCTTGCGGGTTATGCTCCTTTCTTTATTATAGTATATCTTTTAACTGCTCAGTATACAGAGTTAACAGGGATTATGGTTCCTGTAACTGCTGCTGTAGTTGCTACTATACTTGCACCAAAATTTCAGGTAGTGAAATTTCAAGGAGAAGATAAAATATTTATGAAATGGCTTTTTACTAAAGGAGTAAAAGAGGTTAAATAAAAAAGAGGGAATTACTATAATTCCCTCTTTTATTTTTAACTAACTCGAAAAAAATGGTTATGCTGCCATTTTGTACTTTTGATAAAAGTAAATAGGAAGATAACCGAAGTTTAATAGCATAAAGCCTATTACCATTAATAAGCTTGCCATTGGCCAATGCATAATTTTAAACATAATACCTGTACTTAGTGTAAAGAAGGTAATGAATCCTAATAAATAAACTGTTCGTTTCATGATATGATTGATTTTAATTAATGATTATTCGTATAGTTTTATTTCTGATGATTTATAACGATGGTAAAAGAAAGCAGGAAAAAATAATAAGATTAGTACAATAAAACCGAGAGCTAGAAGAATACTAGCCATTGGCCAATGCATGATCTTAAAGAGTGATCCCAAAGCTATTAATGTAGCCGAAATATAAGCACTAATGTAAACCAGCTTTTGTCTTCTTTTACTTTTTTGCATAGTAGTTAAAGTATAAGTTTCACGCTGTATGGTATGTATGGCATGATGACCGCCAAATGTTTGTAAACTATTTTGATAAGCAGTTTCAAAATCTGTATAATTACCCGTTTCTATTTGAGTGCATATATGATCTAGTAAGTCCTCTTTAAGCTCACCAGAAGTTATTCCATAAAATTCAAGATTGGTAGCTATATATTCAATTTGTTCTTCACTTACTATCATCTGACTAGTTTTTTTTCGTTAAAAATTAGCGAAAGAGTCGCTATAAAATCATTCAGTTCATTGGTAATCTCCATTGCTACCTTTTTGCCAGACTCTGTAATTTTATAATATTTGCGTACCCTTTTACCTATATAAATTTTCTCTGTATCAAGTACTTTATCAGCTTCCATTTTATGAAGTATAGGATAAAGTGCACCTTCGGATATATCAATTTTTCCTTTAGTGAGTTCTTTTACCTTTTGGGTAATTTCATAACCATACATTTTATCGCTCTCGCTAATGAGCTTTAAAATTATAGGTTGTAGCGTTCCTTTTGTTAGTTCTTTATTATACATAGTACAAATATACATTTTTATATAATACATTTTATTAAAATGTATTATATTTTTAAAATAAAAAAACAGGGACTGTGAAGTCCCTGTTGCTCTGTCAAAAAATCACCCCTAACTCTTGACAGAAATTTTAAATCCTAAAAAAGAATAGTTGGTTTACTGTAATTCGACCATCTCTACTGCAAAGTTATTTTATTAATACATATTGGAAATACCCAATAATGGGTATTTTTAATGATAAATGCCGATTATTCTATGACTTTAGATTAAAAAACTTCTAAAACCATTTTGTTAAACTGAATTCAGTTTCTTTATCATTCATAAAATCAGTAGTAACTATAATCTCAGGTTCTTTTAATTCTTTTAGGTTTATATGAGGAAAAGAATATACTTTATCGATAGTTGTTTTACTAATACCTCCTCCAAAATCGTATTTATAGCTTTTGTTGTCTTCAGTAACTACATATACAACATCATACTCATCATCCGTTTCAGGAATAAACATAATGATGTTTTTACCGCGAACTGATTTATCAAAACCCGTGTTGTATGCAGTAGTAAAACCTTCAACATGTACCCAAACATCTTTCTTAGAATATGTAAGATAATTCACGAAAAAGGCAAATAGATCATTATTAATAATTTTAGATAATTCTATTAAATACCCATGTTCTTCAATCTGATATATATTAAATGTTGTACTAGGCTCTAATTTATTTTTATAAAGATATATCCATTCCCTAATTGCTTCTTTAATTACAGATAAGTCATTGCTATAAATTAGCACAATGTGATTATTCATATATTATATATAATAAACGGAGACCTAAGTCTCCGTTTTAATTAATCTTTTTTCAAATAGGTATCAAAATAATCAGCAATTTTCTGATTTAGGTGAAAACGATCTTTACCACGCACGTTATGCTCATGAGTAGGGTACAGGAAGTAGTCTATTTGTTTGTTAGCTTCTATACAAGCCTGTATAAACTCCATACTGTGCTGTTGCACTACTACATTATCTTGCGCACCGTGTATCATAAGTAATCTACCTTGTAGATTTTTAGCTTTGTCTATAAGGCTAGTTTTAGCATAGCCTTCAGGGTTTTCCTGCGGCATATCCATATAACGCTCACCATACATTATTTCGTAAAATTTCCAGTCAATAACAGGGCCACCGGCAACACCTACTTTAAAAGTTTCAGGATGGCTTGTCATTAATGACGTAGTCATAAAACCACCAAAGCTCCAGCCATAAACACCTATTTTATCTTGATTTACAAAAGACTTCGATTTAAGAAAATCAATACCTTTCATTTGGTCAGCCATTTCATTTTGACCTAACTGACGATGTATTACGTGTTCAAAATCACGCCCGCGTGCATCGCTACCTCTATTATCTAAAGTAAATACTACATACTCTTTTTGTGCCATATAGTAATCAAATAATGAAGCCCCGCCTAACCAACTATTGGTTATAAGCTGCGCATGAGGACCTCCGTAAACATATACCATAACAGGATATTTTTTAGAAGCATCAAAATTAGCAGGGTAAATCAATCTACCGTTTAGCGGTGTTTTGCCATCAGCAGCCGTTATAGTAACCAGTTCCATTTTAGGTAATACCGTTTTTCCTGTATAAGGGTTCTCAGCATTAAATAGGGTAGTAGTCTTATTATTTTTTAGGTTAATAATACTTACATCATTAGGTGTAGTAGTATTACTAAAGCTATCGAGTGCATAAGTAGCATCACTATTTAGTACAATATTATGTACACCAGATGCAGTAGTAACGGGTGTAGTTTTACCTGATTTTAAGTTTACTTTATACAATTGTCTGTCAAGACCATTGTTAGCAGTACCTACATAAAATACATTCTTGGCTTTAGCATCAAATTCTAATAGGTCAGTAATAACAACATCATTATAGCCTAGTTTTTTTAATAATTTTCCATTAGTATTATAAAGGTATAATTGCTCATAACCGTCTTTTTCTGTACGGTATATAAACTCGTCGTTTTTACCAGGCACAAAAGTAAGTGGGTGCAAAGGCTCTACATAAGTAGTAGCTGTTTCTTCAAAAAGTGTGTTTATAAAATTACCTGTAGTGGCATCATATTTATTTAATTTTAAATCATTTTGTTCCCTGTTTAATACACCTACAAATATATATTTACCATCAGGAGACCATGTTATTGTAGTTAAAAATTGCTCTTTAGGACCATCAGTTTTTAAAGTAATTTTTTTAGCTGATGCAATATCATATACTACAAGAGTAACCTCTTCACTTTTTAATCCTGCCATTGGGTATTTAACATCTTTTTCTGATGCTGTACGAGCACCAAAATCTACTAAAGGGTAGTTACCTACCATTGTTTCGTCTTTGCGGTAATAAAGTAGTTTATCGCTGTTAGGACTCCACCACATACCTCTATCAATACCAAATTCCTGACGGTGGGTGTAGTCGCTACCGTTTACAATGCCCGCAACATCATTAGTAACAACAGTATTTTTACCATTTGCAGCTGTAATAACAATATTATTATCGTTTAAAGAAGCTGCATACTTATTATTAGGAGAAAGTGCTTGTTGTGTAGCTTCGGTATTTATAGTAATGGCATTACTTACTTCTTTTTTATCAACATTAAAAAGTACTATATAGTTAGCATCCTTTCCTGTAACCTCAAAAGAAATGGTATTTTTATCTTTCCAAGTATAGCTATATGGGAAAATTTGTATTGTAAATTGTTCCTCTGGAAATTTATTTTTTAAGGCGGTAATTATATCTTCTTTAGTAAGTAAAGTATTTTCACTCCATTTATTACCCTCGCTACGTGCTACTAGTGCCGAGTATGAGGCGTTAAGATGTGTAACGGTATTAGTTTCTGGTCGCCATTGCGGCGATACAAGACTTTTAACAGCAAATGCCTGATATTGTCCATAAGTAGCTTCTTGTATGTTTAGGTTACGTTGTGCAGTTGCTACAAAACCTGTCAATAAGAATAGGAATAATAATTTTCTCATTTTAATTTGTTTGTTGTTCGATTAGAAAAGCGAATTTAACGAAAACTACGTAATACGCCGAGATGTAATTTGCATTATTAGTAATAATAAGCGCAAATTAGTTACAAAAAAATCCGTTTCATTAACGAAACGGATTTTTTAAAGTAATCTTATTATTTTTTATGCAGAAAGAATTCCAAGTTCTACCATACAGGCTTTCATCATGTTATAGGTACGTTCTATATCATTATCAAGACCTATAGAGAAACGGATAAGACCATCAGTAAGTCCCATATCTTTTTGCTCATCTTCTGGTATTTCACTAGATGTAGAAGAACCCGGTGCACTGAATAATGTTTTATAGAAACCAAGACTTACAGCAAGGTAGCCTAAGTTACGTTCTTGCATTAACTCCATCAATTCGTTAGCTTTTTCCAGAGAACCTGCGTCTATGGTAAGCATGCCTCCAAAACCATACTCTGGGTTAATCATACCTTTATACAATTCATGGCTTGGGTGACTTGCAAGACCAGGATATACAGTTTTAAGTCCATCTTTTTCAAAATGCTCAGCAAGGTATAATGCGTTATGGCTATGTTGCTTTATTCTGATATGTAGTGTGCGTAAGTTTTTTAATATACTCGATGCACGAAGGCTATCCATTGTAGAACCAAGTAGCATACTAGCACCATCATTTACACTTTTAAGCGAATTTATAAACTCTGTTGAAGCACAAACAACACCGCCCACAGTATCACTACTTCCGTTTATAAATTTAGTAAGGCTATGTATTACTACATCGGCACCCATTGTTACAGGAGATACTGATAATGGAGAGAATGTATTATCTACAATAAGTTTTAGGTTGTGTTTCTTTGCTATTTTAGATAAACCTTCTATATCGGCAACCTCTAGTAGTGGATTACTTACTGTTTCGCAATACAAAACTTTAGTAGTAGGAGTAATAGCAGCCTCTACCACATCTAGTTTTGTAATATCTACAAATGCTGTGTTGATGTTTAGTCGTGGCAAAAAGTTTTTCATAAAGGCATATGTACCTCCATATATAGTACGGCTCGATACAATATGATCGCCTGCGCCACAAAGTTGTAATAATACGGGAGTAATAGCTCCCATACCCGATGCAGCTACATTAGCTGTCTCAGTACCCTCCATAGCAGCAAGAGCTTGACTTAAATAAAGGTTACTTGGTGATGTGTGGCGTGAGTAAAGATAACAACCCTCAGCGTTACCTTCAAAAGTATCAAACATACTTTTTGCCGAAAGGAATGTATAAGTAGAAGAATCAGAAACAGATGGGTTTACACCACCAAATTCACCGAAATATTGTAAATCTTGAATTTTGTCTGCAGGATTAAATGCCATAGTATAAAAAGTTTTGAGTTAGTAGTTACTATTTTAATTAACCAAAGAGAATGAAAACTGAGTAAATAATCAATAGATATGGGTTTACTTAGATTAAAATTCTATAAATTTGAATTATATTAGATAAATAATTTATAAAAGTAATAGTTGTTATATAACTGCCGAAAAATTTTCAGTATGAATTTAGATATTACCGATAAAAAACTCCTTATGCTGTTACAGCAAGATAGCAGACGTACTACTAAAGAATTATCTTTAAAATTAAATCTTTCGGTTACTGCTGTTTATGAGCGTGTAAAAAAACTAGAACGCGAAGGTATTATTAGTAATTATGTAGCATTATTAAATCATAAAAAAGTACAGCGTGCTTTCGGGGTATTTTGCCATATTAAGTTAGTACAGCACACTAAAGAATATCTAACAAAATTTGAGCAAGAAGTTAAAAAACTTGATGAAGTACTCGAGTGTTTCCATGTGAGTGGTGATTATGATTATATTTTGAAAATATATGTAGATGATATGGAAGCTTATAGGGAGTTTATGGTTACAAAACTCACTACTATACAACACATAGGTAGTACTCACAGTATATTTATGATAAATGAAGTAAAGAATACCAATGTAATAGAGGTATAAAAACTAAATTTTTGTTATTAGTTTTCGGTTAGAATAGCCTAAACAAAAAAACTTCGCTAAATTTGCTCTACGAAAAATAAAATATACACAAAAAACTATATTATGAGTTCATTCGACGTAGTCGTTATAGGTTCTGGTCCTGGTGGTTATGTATCAGCTATACGATGTGCACAACTAGGTTTTAATACCGCAATAATAGAAAAATACCCAACACTAGGAGGTACTTGCCTTAATGTAGGTTGTATTCCATCTAAAGCATTGTTAGATTCTTCGCACCATTACCACGATGCGACTTCACACTTTAAAGAACACGGTATTGATATTGCCGGAGAAATAAAAGTGAACTTTGAGCAAATGATAGCCCGTAAGCAAGGGGTTGTTGACCAAAACGTTAGTGGTATTAAATACCTAATGGACAAAAATAAAATTACTGTTCTAGAAGGTGTTGGTTCTTTTGAAGACGCTACTCATGTAAAAGTTACTAAAAACGATGGTTCATCCGAAACTATAGAAGCAAAAAATGTTATTATTGCTACAGGTTCTAAACCATCATCGTTACCATTTATAAAAATTGATAAAGAAAAAATAATAACTTCTACAGAGGCTTTAAAACTAAAAGAAGTACCTAAGCATCTTGTTATTATAGGTGGTGGGGTTATTGGTCTTGAGCTTGGGCAAGTATATCTTCGTCTTGGTGCACAAGTATCGGTAGTAGAGTACATGGATAGAATAATCCCTACTATGGACGCTTCATTATCTAAAGAACTTACCAAAGTGCTTAAAAAGCAGGGTATGAAATTCTACACTTCGCATAAAGTGAAATCGGTAGAAAGAAACGGTGCTGATGTAAAAGTGGAAGCTGAAAATAAAAAAGGCGAAACAATAACACTTGATGGAGATTATGCACTAGTATCTGTAGGTCGTCGTCCTTTTACAGATGGGCTTAACGCAGATAAAGCAGGGGTAAAACTTACAGATAGAGGGCAAGTAGAAGTAAATGAGCATTTACAAACTAATGTGTCTACTATATATGCTATAGGCGATGTAGTGCGTGGCGCAATGCTAGCACACAAAGCGGAAGAAGAAGGGGTATTTGTAGCTGAAACTATTGCAGGGCAAAAACCGCATATAGATTATAATCTTGTACCAGGTGTAGTATATACATGGCCGGAGGTTGCTGCTGTAGGTAAAACTGAAGAGCAACTGAAAGAAGCAGGAGTACAATATAAATCAGGTAGTTTCCCTTTCAAAGCATTAGGGCGCTCGCGTGCTAGTATGGATACTGACGGTTTTGTGAAAATACTTGCTGATGCAAAAACAGATGAAGTATTAGGGGTACACATGATAGGTGCTCGTACTGCCGATCTTATTGCTGAAGCAGTTACTGCTATGGAATTTAAAGCATCTGCAGAGGATATCTCTAGAATGAGCCATGCCCACCCAACCTATGCTGAGGCTGTTAAAGAAGCTGCGCTTGCTGCTACAGATAACAGACCATTACATATGTAATTTATTATATATACTATATATAAACCCACTCTTAATAAAGAGTGGGTTTTTTAGTACCCTGTATTTATTGTATTTTTGATAGCTTTAAACCTAAAATGTGAGAACTTCCATATCCCAAACTATACAAAACCCGAAAGAGTTTAAAAAACAACTATTGCAATGGGCACAACAATTTCGCGAAGTTGTATTTTTAGACAGTAATGATTATCATCGGGAATATAATACTTATGATGCCGTGCTTGCAGTAGATGCCCTTACAGCAATTCAGACCGATTATAATAATGTATTTGAAGACTTAAATACCTACCAGCAAATAACAAAAGATTGGATTTTTGGTTATTTATCCTATGATCTTAAAAATGATACGGAGAAATTAGAATCTAATAATTTTGATGGATTAGATTTTCCTGATTTGTTTTTCTTTCAGCCTAAAAAGCTATTTTTGATTAAAGATAATCAATTAGAAATTGCTTACTTGAATATGTGTGATGATGAGATTGACATAGACCTGAAGGAAATTGAGAATTTAGAATTAATAATTACGAATGATACTCAACAGGTAGTTATTAATCAAAGAATTAGTAAAGAAAGCTATATTGATAAAGTAGGCGATATGCTAGCACATATTCATAGAGGGGATATCTATGAAGCTAATTTTTGTATGGAGTTTTATGCAGAAGAAGCTATTGTCAATCCGCTAGAAACCTATGAAAAGTTAAACACTATTTCCGAACCACCATTTGCAACTTATTTTAAAAATCATCAACACTACTTGCTGTCTGCATCCCCAGAGCGGTATATTAAAAAAGAGGGGAGTAAAATAATATCACAGCCTATAAAAGGTACAGCCCGTAGAAGTGCTGATGTGATAGAAGATGAAGCTATTAAGCAAGAATTGGTAATTAATGAAAAAGAACGCTCAGAAAACATAATGATTGTCGATTTAGTGCGTAATGATCTATCGCGTACCGCAGCTAAAGGTTCGGTAAATGTTGAGGAGTTATGCGCAGTTTATAGCTTTAAACAGGTACACCATTTAATTTCTACAATAACATCACAGGTAGCAGAAGGGCATACCCCTGTAGATGTTATAAAAAGTACCTTTCCAATGGGTAGTATGACGGGTGCGCCGAAAATATCGGCTATGGAGATTATAGAAAAACTAGAAGAAACCAAGCGCGGGCTTTATAGTGGCGCTGTTGGCTATTTTACACCTAATGGTGACTTTGATTTTAATGTGGTTATTCGTAGCATTTTGTACAATAGCAGTAATAAATATGTGTCGTTCTCTGTAGGGAGCGCCATAACATCAAAATCTGACCCTGAAAAAGAATATGAAGAATGTTTATTAAAAGCAAAAGCAATGTTAAAGACACTCGAAGTATAAGTAGCTTGATTCTTTTATTCTCTATTATTTCTTACTTTTGAAAATGCTTACAAAACTCCGAAACCATCTTAATGAGAATATGCCTTTTCTTAAAGGTAAAAAACTATTGCTCGCTGTTAGTGGAGGGGTAGATAGTATAATTTTAACACACCTTTTTAAAGTATTAAATTATGATATTACTGTAGCACATTGCAACTTTAACCTGAGAGGAGAAGAGAGCGATGGCGATGAGGAATTTATCAGGCAGTATGCTGAAAAAAATGAAGTTAAAATATTTGTAACTCATTTTGATACAGTAAGTTTTGCTAATGATAATAAAGTATCTATTCAAGTAGGAGCAAGACAGTTGCGGTATGCTTGGTTTTATGAATTATTAGAAAAGAATCATTTTGATTATTTACTTACAGGACATCATCTAGATGATAATATTGAGACTTTTTTAATTAATTTCATACGAGGTACAGGTATTGATGGACTCACAGGAATACCAGAGCAGAATGACAAAATAATTCGTCCTCTATTACCTTTTTCAAGAGAGGAAATTGTGGCTTATGCTAAAGCTAATACTATCAATTGGCGAGAAGATAGTAGTAATGCATCCGATAAATATTTACGTAATAAATTAAGGCACGATGTAATTCCTGTATTAAGGTCATTAAACCCTTCATTGTCTATATCATTTCAGGACACACTTAACCATATACAGCAAGCAAAATCGATGGTCGATGACGCTTCAGTTTTAGTTTATAAACAAGTAGTTACAGAGGGTGAAGACAAAAAGTCTTTTGATATTAATAAACTTAAAAAACTACCCAATTATAGAGCTTACTTGTACCAATGGTTACAACCGTTTGGGTTTACAGCATGGGATGATATTTACGCTTTAGTAACAGCACAGTCAGGCAAGCAGGTATTGACTAATGGATATAGACTTTTAAAAGATAGGGAAACGTTGTTACTAGAACCTAAAAAAAATCAAGAGAGAAATATTTATAAAATAACTGCTAAAGAGGAAGAAATAAACTCCCCTGTAAAACTAAAATTTCAAAATGTAACCCAATTTTCTAAAGAAATAGTTAAAAAACATATACATATCAATAATCAATTAATAAAATTCCCTTTATTTGTGCGAAAATGGCAAGAGGGTGATTATTTTTACCCTTTAGGAATGAATGGACAAAGAAAAAAACTTTCTAAGTTTTTTAAAGATGAAAAAATGTCTTTGTCCGAAAAAGAAGATACATGGCTTTTATGCTCTGAAGATAAAATTATATGGATTATTGGCAGGCGTGCTGATGACCGATTTAAAGTAACAGATAACACAACACAAATTTTAAAAATAGAGGTTATATAATAATGAGAAAATTAACATATTTTGTTTTTATGCTGTTTGCATTTATAACAGCAAATGCACAGATATTAGACCCAGTAAAATGGACATCTAAAGTTGAGAAAAAATCAGATACAGAATACTTACTTATATTTGATGCTGTTATAGAAGATCATTGGCATGTATATTCACAGTTTACTCCAGATGGTGGAGGTTTACCCATGGAGGTTATATTTAATAATGCCGAAGGTAACTATGAAGCTGCTGGAAAAACAGAAGAAAGTGAAACAGTTACTGCATTCAACGATATTTTTGGAGTAGATGAGACTTTTTTTGAAGAAGATGCACAAATTAAACAATCTATAAAATTATTAAACCCTGATAATAGTATTGTTCAAGTAGAGCTTTTTTATCAGGCATGTAAAGAGTCCTGCATTCAGCAAAATAAGTTTTTTGAATTTGATTTAAAATCACTTAGTGCTAAAGAAGTACAATTTTTTGAAGCAGCAGCTACTACACCTAACAATGATAAGGGTAGTGAAAAAAAAGCTACTAGTATAGATAAACCTGAGAAAGAGGAAGAACAAAAAGGATTAATAGCAATATTTTTTATAGCATTTATATCAGGTTTTGCTGCATTACTTACCCCTTGTGTATTCCCAATGATACCCATGACGGTGAGCTTTTTTACCAAACAAAGTAAAACAAAAGCCGCTGGTATAAAGAATGCTATTATTTATGGAGTATCTATTATAATAATATATGTAATATTAGGCTCATTAGTAACAGCAATTTTTGGTGCCGACTCTTTAAATGCTCTTTCTACCAATGTATGGTTTAACATTATCTTTTTTATACTACTTATAGTTTTTGCAATGTCTTTTTTAGGAGCATTCGAGATAATGTTACCCAATTCGTGGGCAAATAAAGTAGATAAACAAGCTGATAGAGGAGGTTTTATAGGTATTTTATTTATGGCTTTAGCATTGGCTATTGTTTCGTTTTCATGTACAGGTCCTATTGTAGGCACATTACTTGTTCAGGCTGCTTCAAAAGGAGGTATAGCACCTATAGTTGGTATGCTTGGTTTCTCTACAGCTATAGCATTACCCTTTATGCTTTTTGCAATGTTTCCGGGGTGGCTTAACAGTTTACCAAAATCAGGTGGATGGCTTAATACCGTTAAAGTTGTTTTAGGTTTCTTAGAATTAGCGTTAGCATTCAAATTTCTATCGAATGCCGATTTAGTACTACAAATGCATTTATTAGAAAGAGAAACATTTTTAGCAATATGGATAGCTGTTTTTGGAGTATTAGCTTTATATCTTTTTGGAAAAATTACATTACCTCACGATAGTCCTTTACCTTCAATTTCTGTAGGTAGGTTATTAATGGGACTTTTTGTACTTACATTTACAGTATATCTTATACCAGGATTATGGGGAGCACCTTTAAAACTTATAAGTGGTTTTCCGCCACCATCGAGTTATAGCGAATCGCCATTTGGATTCGGAGGTTCAACAGGTGTAAGCAATGACCAAGAGTTACCTGATGGCGCTAAATTAGCAGCACACGGTATTATCGGTTTTGAAGATTATGAAGAAGGATTGGCTTATGCTAAAGAGGTAAATAAACCTGTACTTATAGATTTTACAGGCTATGCTTGTGTAAACTGTCGTAAAATGGAAGATTACGTATGGTCTGACGAAAGAATTCTTTCTATACTTAAAAATGATGTAGTACTAATTTCATTATATGTTGATTATAAAAAAGAGCTACCTGAAAGCGAGCAATATGTATCTGAAACTACAGGTAAAAAGATAGTAACAGTAGGTAATAAATGGAGTGACTTTCAGATAAGTCGCTATAAAGCTAATGCACAACCTTATTATGTACTGATAAATCTTGATGAAGAAAACCTTAATGACCCTGTAGGGTATACTCCCGATATAGAAGAGTATGAAAATTGGTTAAAATCTGGAATAGCAAATTTTTAAATAAATAATAAAATCCTCCCTAATTTTGGGAGGATTTATTTTTTTAGATTATTTTCGGCTATCTAAAAAATTGCTATATGCTTATAAAAGTTTTCGGGAGTGCGGTATTTGGTGTAGAAGCCACTACTATTACTGTAGAAGTAAATATTGATAAAGGTATTGGTTATCACTTAGTAGGATTACCAGATAATGCTATAAAAGAGAGTAGCTACCGTATTGCTGCTGCTTTAAAAAATAACAGTTATCAACTTCCAGGAAAAAAGATTACGATAAATATGGCTCCTGCCGACTTGCGAAAAGAAGGCTCTGCTTATGATTTGACACTTGCTATAGGTATACTTGCTGCAAGCGGACAAATAAAAGCCGACGAAGTAGGGAAATATATTATAATGGGGGAGCTTTCGCTAGACGGTAGCCTACAACCTATAAAAGGAGTATTGCCTATTGCCATAAAAGCAAAAGAAGATGGTTTTAAAGGTTTTTTTCTGCCAAAACAAAATGTAAAAGAAGCTGCAATTGTAGCGGGACTTGATGTATATGGAGTAGAAAATGTAACTGAAGTTATTGACTTTTTTGAGGGTAGGGGAACTCTAGAACCTACTACTATAAATACTCGAGAAGAATTTTATAAAACCCTTGATTTTCCTGAATTTGATTTTAGTGATGTAAAAGGACAAGAGAGTATAAAACGATGTATGGAGATAGCTGCCTCGGGCGGGCATAATATTATACTAATAGGACCACCAGGCTCAGGTAAAACAATGTTAGCAAAACGATTGCCTAGTATACTACCCCCAATGACATTGCGTGAAGCACTCGAAACTACAAAAATACATAGTGTAGCAGGTAAACTCAAAAATGTGGGGCTTATGAATCAGCGCCCTTTCAGGAGTCCGCATCATACTATTAGTAATGTAGCACTTGTAGGTGGTGGTAGCTATCCGCAACCAGGCGAAATTTCTATGTCACACAATGGTGTACTTTTTCTAGATGAGCTACCTGAGTTTAAACGGGAAGTATTAGAGGTTATGCGACAACCACTCGAAGATAGAGAAGTAACTATAAGTCGGGCTAAATTTACCATAACCTACCCATCGTCTTTTATGTTGGTAGCGAGTATGAACCCTAGCCCTGGAGGATATTTTAATGACCCAGATGCTCCCGTTAGCTCATCACCACACGAAATGCAACGTTATTTGAGTAAAATATCAGGACCATTATTAGATAGGATAGATATTCATATTGAGGTTACTCCTGTACCTTTTGAAAAACTAAGCGATAACCATAAAGCAGAGAGTAGTGTAGAAATACGTAAACGTGTAACTAAGGCAAGAGAGGTACAAACACAGCGTTTTGAACAATTTGAAAATGTACATTATAATGCACAAATGAATACTAAACAAATACATGAGTATTGCCAGCTCGATACCGCTTCGCTTCAATTACTTAAAACAGCTATGGAGCGATTAAACCTTTCGGCACGGGCATATGACAGGATATTGAAAGTGAGCCGTACTATTGCCGATCTTGAAGGGACTCAAAATATAGCTTCGCACCATATATCTGAAGCAATACAGTATAGAAGTCTTGATAGAGAAGGGTGGCTCGGATAGTTTATACTTTCTTTTTATGTCTTACATAAATTATAATCGTAATATAATAAATAAGCCTCTGATAGTAGTATCAGAGGCTTATTTATGTTTTAGTATATAAAATAGGCTACTTTTTAAATAACTTTATTACTTCTGAAGTATTGTTTTTATCTGATAAGTGTAAAAAATAAAC
The DNA here is from genome assembly GCF_003344925.1 of Flavobacterium arcticum. Taxonomy (NCBI): domain Bacteria; kingdom Pseudomonadati; phylum Bacteroidota; class Flavobacteriia; order Flavobacteriales; family Flavobacteriaceae; genus Flavobacterium; species Flavobacterium arcticum. The sequence continues at coordinate 2,191,222 of NZ_CP031188.1, forward strand.
ACCAGATTCAAGACTATCAAAATATAATATTGTACTGCCAGCATCAAGATTACCCATAGCTATTTCACTACCTAAAATAGAATAAACTTTATAGGATAAAGCTTTTTCTGTTCTAACATTCAGAACTTCGTCAACAGGATTAGGATATACAGTTGCTAACGTGTTTTTAAATACAGCAGTGCCTAGGGTTGTAGCTTCTACTTCAGTACAATATTCTTCATCGCCACAGTCATTAGTTACGGTTACACAAACGTTATAAGTACCAAGGGTACTATATGAGTATTCTGGGCTTTCTACATCAGATGTTTGCCCATCACCAAAGCTCCATAAAATGGTATTATAAGGTGTTGTTCCTGTATAGTTAAAAGAAAAATTACTTCCGTTTTGCTCGTCAGGAACTACTCCAAAAGAGGGTTGTGGTATGCTACAATCACAATTCTCTGTACCATATTTTGCTATGAAAAAATCCCTTCCTTGTGCTCCATCTGCTAGAGTAGTATCGCCTATATACAAGAGGTTATCAAATCTTCCACCTACATAATAACTTCCGTAAATATCGGCAGTTATAGCATTACCATAATCCCAATAACCAGAGTTACCTTCAATATCTGTAAGTCCTATAATACTACCGTCTTGTTTGTTAAAACGTGCTAAATAAATATCATACCCTTCGTTTGTTTCTTGTGATAATTCTAATCCATCCCAATTTAGTATACCAAAGCCTCCAGTTACGGCGACTTCATTGCCTTGTACGGTAATACTATATGCAGATGTTGAGCTATTTATAGTCGAGCCATTAGTGGCCCATATAACCTCACCTTCGGCATTTAATTTAATAATGTATGGAAATCCTCCGTTTGTTGGAGATGTAAAGGTTGTTTCTCCTAAAGTATTTCCGTCAAAGGTACTTCCAGATAAGTACAGCATATTATCACTATCTATAAACATATCCAAGATATCTGCCGAACCTTGTTCTATAGTAGAAACTATTTTCCATAAAAAGTTACCATCTTCATTAAAAGCTGCCAAAAAAGAGTTGTTACTTATTGTCTCACCATTAATATCCATATCTACTATATCTGTATTTATTTTATTACATGAGATATAGAAATTGTTATTATTATGATCTAAAACCAGTTGCATATTTGGAATTGAATTCATAGAAGAATTTTCTATAGGTTGCATTTCTGATTCGGATGCTGTTATAAAATTACCATCTGCGTCATATTTAAAAATAAAAAGATTATTCCCCTCTAATGTATTTACAAAAGCTCCATCAGCATAAGTACCTGGTGGTATAAAACAAAGCCAATAGCTATTGCCAGCATCATCTACTTGAAAATCTAGAGATTTGCTGTTTATTAAAGCATCTGTATAACTTATGTCTTCAGGTTGTGGCATTTCCATCCATAATAATTCTCCTTCAGAGCTGTATTTTACAATAAAAAGGTTTTGCTTGTTTAGGTTAACTGAAGAAGAAGAAGTAGGAAGGATAATGTCATACCCTGTTTCTCCTCCAAAATAAGCCTCTCCATTTCTTTTAATTTTTCCTACTGCATAAATATTACCTTGAGCATCAGTTTGTATACGTTGTATTTCATCAGTTCCAGGTCCGCCTATAACCCGTGACCATCGGTACTCGCCACTACAACTAAAGCTTGATATCATATAGTCAATACCGTTAAAACCTTCTTTATTCACACCAGCTACCTGCAAACCATTTACTCCCACATTAGAAAGGCTGTATACATTACCATCATTATCTGTAGTTATGCATTTAACGGTTTCATCGTTAGCAGTATCTGAATCAAAACTTCCTCCGCTAACACCCCATTGCCAAGACTGGGCATTACTTATAGTGGTTATAAGGCATAAACTAAAAGCTAGTTTTATAAAGTATTTTTTTTTCATAGTTAAAAAAAGTTAATAAGCCGGGATGCAATGCATCCCGGCTGTTATTAATAGTTTTCGGAAATTACTTATTTTACTATAAGTGCCTGTTGGCTAAGTACTGTTCCGTTAAGTTTCATTACTACAATGTATTGACCTGCAGAGAAACGTGCAAGATTAGAACTCCATGTTCCTTTTGCATCTTTAGGATTATGGCTTTCCATGAGTACACCCATTAGGCTATACACTTCTAAGCGTCGGCTATCGCCGTCAACACTATTACCAAAATCATATTGCAGTTGTACATTATCTTGTGCAGGGTTTGGAGATAATAAAAGGCTTATACCTTGTTTTTCATTATCATCTGCCGTTGCCATACGTTTTTCATCACCTCTACACTCTGGTAGTTCAAATTTAAGTACTGTTAAACATGGTTTGCCCTCTATTGTACCTTCAAAAGCAATAACTACAGTACCACCTGTATACCCATTAATTGGTATCATGTCTACAGCATATATCGCATTACCAGGATTAACAGTTATACTTGTTGGTTGGAATACTCCAAAACCGTTTAGCTCTGTAAGGGTTAGTTGTACAGGAATACCTTGAGGATTGTATATATCAAAATATATCCTATAAGAACAGAAACCTTCTTTATTACTTACCTTAACCTCTTTTACCTTAGCTTCAATCTCACACTTAGGACATTCGGTAAGATCTATATTTACTTCATCACTAACACGCTTACAATATCCATTATCTAACATAAGCTGATAAACTCCATTGCCTAATGGCGCTAAATCTAGAGGAGTAACAGATGAGTAAGTACCAGAGTCTTTTACATCACCATTTTGCAACCATTCCCAATATGGGAAAGTCATAACAGAACTTGGACCTGTTAAAGAGCTTAAACTAAGTAATTCTTTACATATAGTATAACACCCTGTTGGTACTGTCCATAAGTGTATTGAAGGATCTTTTGGAAGTACTATTGTTCTTGTTGTAGAACATCCAGAAGTGTTTGTATACCTTACTTGTATAGCACCTCCTTGATTTACATCGATTACTGGTCCTGTTTGACCATTACTCCAAGTGAATGTACCAGTACCTGGTGCACTTGCTTCAAGTGTAAAGGTATATGTCTCACAATCTACATTTATTATATTTATTTGAGGTACTGCTGGTAGTGGGTTTACTATTACAATATGGCTATCCGTATTTGTACAAAAACCACCATTACCATCTGGTATACTTACAGTTACTTCATACTCATAAGTGCCTACTGTATTTAGCGTTTGGCTTATACTGTTTTGCCCATTAAACTGAGTAAGTGGGTTGCCATCTAATGTCCATGCATAATCAACATCATTAGATCCTGAGGCTGTAGTAAGTGTAAAATTCTTACCTACACAAACTTCATCTTGCCCACCAATATTAGCAGTAGGAGGTATGATGAATGTTACTGTAACTTTATCACCACTTTCATTAAAGTCTTTGGTACAACCATTAGCGCTTTCTACACTTATCCAGTATGTACCAGATGTTGTAACATCAAATGTATTATTAGGGTGTGTAGTAGTGCCAATTTCGGTACTACCATTCATCCAGTGATACGTTTGAGGCGTAAGTCCTAGATTAGTATACCCTAATGTAATTGATGAACCGTCGCATGCTGTTTCAGCACTAGCAGTTAATTCACCATCTAAAGTATTGGTAGTTACAGTTACATTTTCATTATAAACTGCGCTACAACCATATTGATTAGTAACCGTTAGTGTAACATTATAAGATGAAGGGGTTTCATAAACTTTTTCAGGTTCTTCTTGACGGTTTGAAGAGCTATCTCCAAACTCCCAAAGATAGCTAAGTCCTGGTTGTGTATCATCTGGTTCAAAAACAAAAACAGCATCTTGGCATCGTGGACCATTATGTGTAAATGTAGCTACTGGTAGTGTAGGTAGATCTATTGTTAATGGCGACACGCTACATGGTGTACTATTAGGTCCATCTATAGTTAAACCAAGTGTATGAACACCAGGGGAAAGATAAACCGTTTTTGATGTAAGTAGACCTTGAGAATAATTAGTACCATCAGCACTAAAAATGTGACTTGTTATATTATGATTAGGGTAGTGGTTAGAGTTGTCTAATAACGTTACTTCATAATTGTTATTAGGTCCACATGTAATAGTATATTTAAGATCTGGCATATAAGAAACTATAACCGATGTACTCCTAGTTACAACACAATTACCATAAGTAACTTTGTAGAAAATGGTATAACTTCCAGATTCTGCAAAAGTAAACTGACCAGTATTATTTGTTGTACTTTGTGATACTGGTGGTGTATTGGTTACCCATTGTATACCACTTGGACTTCCCGTATATGTTGCATTTACTGTAATAGTACCGCAATTATTTACAGCCGAAGTTATTGTTACAGTTTCACCTGTTGTACATGGAGGTGGATCGGTACAGTTACCGTTAAACGCTACTGTATTAGTTGTTGTGGTACATCCGTTAGTTCCTTCAACTACAGCATAGTAAGATCCGTAAGTAGTTGCTGTATAGCTTGATGCTGTAGGTCCTGAAAGAACAGGAGTCATACTAGTAGTTTTAAACCACTCTATATTTGTTACACCCGATAATCCTCCTTGTATGTTTACCGTTAATACTTGTGGAGACATACTAGGGCATATTGCATAAACACCCGCAGGGCTTATACTTGCTACAGGAGAAGGCAATACTTCTATTTGATCATTTGCAATGGCATCATTAACACATCCATTTGCACCTGCTACAGTTACTTGTATATCATAATTAATTTGGCTACCACCACCAGCATAAGTATGGGTTGCTGTTAGCCAATTTGGCATACTATCGTCGGTTATAATAGTAGTACCATCTCCAAAGTCCCATGTTATAGTTCCTGACGTTAATGCCGGAGTAGAAGTAAGGTTTAATGTTAATGGAGTTCCTTGACATATTTGGTTAGGAATATTACCTAATGACACCGTTGGAGATGTTATAATTTGTACTGGTAAAACCACATCTGGCTGTACTATACCACACTTAGTTACCGATGCTACTACAAAAACAGGATTAGTACCAGTGAATTCATTCCATAGTACTTCTATATTTGTAGTTCCATTACCAGAGCTAACACTACCTGCTGTTGCAGGGGTTATTGACCATGAGTATGTTTCACCATCGTTATAATCTATTTGATAATCACCATAGGTACTTGAACATACAATTTGGTCTCCTGTAACTGCCATGTTTAGTACAGGCAATGTTACTGTTTTAGTAATAGTATCAGATACACAATTTGGTTCGGTTACATTTTCGCGCCATGCTTTAACAATGTAAGGGCCTGCTCCAGTAAAAGTTATAGATACATCGTTACCATAATTATTACCATCTATAGTTCCTCCAACTACTTCCCAGCCTATTTGTGTTCCTGTAATGTTATTTACAACACTATATGTTACAGGCACATCTGGACAAGATTCATCTGGACCAATAATCGCAGTAGGAGCATCTTCTTGATCTCTTACTACAATAGTAACTACTCCTGATTTACAAAAACTATTTCCAGTAACAGTAAGGGTATAGTTACCTGCTTCTGTAAAGTTATAACTAAAGGTATTACCGCTTCCTGCAGTTTCTCCATTTGGACCACTAAGTTCCCAGTTACCGCTATAACCACCTTGTATTTGGTAATTACCTGTACTAAAGTTACAAAGGTTAAAGTCACCATCTATAATAGCTTTTGGTCTTATATTAATATATAATGTAGCTACACCACTACAGTTAAGTAAGGTATTATGGTATGTTGCATTAAGTGTTATATGTCCTGAATTATTATAGGTTTGAATTATAACTTCATTAGCATTTTGAGACTCTACAAGTGTAGCACCTGTACCATTACTATTCAGCGTCCAGTCAAAAACTGTTGATGGCCATTGTGGTAATTTATAAATATTTTGTTCGTTAACACAAATTACATTTTCACCTTCAATAGTTCCTTGAGACTGTATAACAGGTATTTGTATAGTTACAATTCCTACACACTCTAAATCGCAGTGCGAAGCATCATAAGTTACATAACCAAATCCATCAGGTCCTACATTATCCCAGTTAACTTCTATAGAATTACCATAAGGCTGTTGTGATGCAATGGTTCCGCCTATAACACTCCAATTGTTGTGTCCTCCACATGCTTCTAGAACCTCTTGAGGTATACTGTAAGTAGCTTGTTCTCCATCACATACTACACTAGCACATGCAATTTCAAAACCACCTTCTTTAACCTTAAGTTTCATCTCATAAGTGTCTGTACAATTACAAGCATTAGTAACAGTAAGAGTCACATGATATACTCCAGGGTTAGAATATTGATGTGCAGGTTCAAACTCAGAAGAAGTGGTATTGTCTCCAAAATCCCAATAATAGGATATTAGCCCCGTTCCACCATTGGTTTCTGATAGGTTTATAAACTGGTGAGTTTCTTTTAAGCAGACCTCAACAGTATCTGCCGATATGTCTGGCATTAATCCAAAGAGTGCTGTGGGAGATATAATTACCTCTACACAAATTTCTTCTTCATATACCGTTTCATCGTTTTTAGTAACTTCAACTGAGACAGAACCCCATCCGGCATTCCCCCAGTTAACAACACATTGCGTAAGTGACGAACTTACAATTGTACCGCCTGCGGCATTCCAGTCAGAGGACACCCAGTTCGCGCTGTTTCCTGTAAGCGAATAAGTAACTGTACTCTGTTCGCATACACGAACACAGGGGCCATCTTCAATTTCCTCTGTGTACTTTTCTCGTTTATCATCGTAAACGAGGCATCCGGTTTCTGAGTTCCAAGTGATTGAGATTGCTTGGGCATAGGTCTTGCCCGTGAAAGTTAAAAGCCCAAATACAAGGGCGCACAAATACAGCAGAGCCTGCCGCTTTTGCGTAGGAGCATCTTTTTGCTTCATAAATAATAATTTTAGTTGAATGTTAAACAATATTTTAACTTTTATAAAATTAGATATAATAAGCTCAGCTTAAACGTTAAACAAATCATAAAATTTAACAAAACCTTAAATATTTATGATTACAATTTTGATATCCTTAACAATAGCGTGGGTTTTCAAGGTTAATAACATTTTGTATCTAATTTGTTATATTTTTATAATAATTATTTAATAATTAGATGATCACGCTGTAATCATCTAATTGCCAAAGCGTTTTAATATTCATTGTCAAAAAGCTAAATTTTGTAATTATATATTATAATTTAACATCTAGTAAACAAAACACCTTTATGAGTACTAAATTTTTAAATTATTAGCTCTCAATTATACTTTTAAAGTGGAGACATCGTTTAGATAAAAAAAATGTACAAGTAAATAGTATCAAATAACAACTTCGAAAAACTCTAATAGTATATGTTATCTTTACACTTAATAAATTAATATAGATACTTACTAACGATGTAATATTATAGTTTACATGAAGGATTGTTAGAGGAGATTATTATCTATAATTAGAATAACAAAAATGCTTAAAAAAGAATTAGAACTACTATTTAATAGTATGCCACAACTGGTACAAGATAAATTGCAACCTGTAATAGAAAATATTTTAGAGAGGGCAGAGGAGTATGATAAATATAATAGTGAAGACCCTGAATATTATGAAGAAGAACGAGAGCTTATAATGAAAGATGTACATAAAGTAAAATATCTTAATGATCAGTGGAAGATTATAAATTCTAGAAAAAATAGCTAAAACAATAGTATTGTCTAAGTATTATTTTATTACATTTAACTAACTGAAATAATTACTATTATGAAAAAAGTATTTTACTTACCACTTGCTATTATAGTTGTTTTTACATACTCCTGTAGTACAGAAGATACTGTATCTAAAACAGAAACTGAAGCAGTTGTTAATGAACAAGAGTTTGTTGCAAAAAACTTAGATAAAAATGCTTTGACAAATGCTACTGTAGAGCTTTTGAAGGGCTTTAGCCTTAATATTGATTTTACAAAGTTGTTTACTTACAATTCAGATGAAGAAGCTACTAAAGAGATTCAGAAAACTTTAGAAAGTATAAAAGAAGATATTGAATGGGATATTAGCGATTATCCTGAGAGTAATGCTGTAGTTTTTCGGTTTAGTTTAGATAATGGTGTAGGACGACTATCGGAATATTATTATATAAATACCGAAAATAATAAAGTAATAAAATCAATTATTAATGATGGAAATAATAACCTAATAGAAATTGATACTCTTAATACTATAGACCAAATAAACCTTAAAAGAAATGCTGTAGGTTGGTCTATTATTGATACGAATGATCCAAACCTTTTTGTATATAAGCAGTTTGAAGTAATTGCCGATATTTATTCAATGAAAGTATTTGCAACTAAGTAATTAATAAATATTTTAGAAAACAAAAGAGCCATTATATAATGGCTCTTTTGCTTAGATGTTATTTTATTGTTCTTAAAAACCAATACGGAAACCCATATAGGCATCTGCTTGATTAGTATCGCCAATCATTGCTGATAATGCAGAACCTGAACCTAAAAAGAAACCACCTAGCCTGAAACCTATACCTGCTGTAAAACCTGAAACTTCATTATTTGCAAGCGGTGTATAAGCTTCAAAAAAACCTGTAGAGAAGCGAGGAGTAAGGCTTATAATGTTTTGTACTGCTATCTGGTCGTTATCATTATCTTCATTCATTCGTTGCTGTATATAGGCTGTTGCATACCAATTACCATACACATTAACATCGGCATAGCCAGATAATATAGCTGGGAGTTTTACTCTAAAATCTTTTTCGCTAGGAGAAATATTTAAATAGCCACTTGTTAACAATACGTCTTCTACATCTTGTATACTTTCGGCATCTTCAAACTGGTTAAGATTTAATGCATCATTACCTTGTATATCTAACTCATAATTAGTGGACTCATTATTATCATCTTTAAAAGTCATACTACCAAGGTTTCGTATTGCTAGTCCTGCATTAATTCTGTATTTAGTAGAGTCTACAGCTTTCCATTGGTAATTAACTCCAATATCAGTAGAAAAACCATTAAGTCCGCCTGCAAAAAATTCTGTAAAATTATCACTCTCAGAAAAATCTCCTGCTAAAGAACCAGAATAAGCAAAATTAAGTTCGGCATGTGCATCTGTAAGTGTTACATCGCCAAAATTATTTTCTATAGTACCTTCAAATTTGCTAACTCCCATATTTGCATAAGTACCCGGGAAAAGAAAATTAAAAGTAGCTCCCGCAGTAATACGGTGTTCTTCGGTATTATACACTTCTCGAGCTATAGATAACCCTATTTCTCCCCATGATGTTCCTGTGACTCTTTGGTTTTCACTAGCCAATATATCATATACTTCACTAACGTTATCAATACCACCATTAGTTACAGCATTACCTAGTGTAGTATTAACGTCTACTAATGATGCTTTAATTTTAGCAGAAGAAGATATACCAAATGCCCATTTTTCTACTTTAAAAGCAAAAGCAGGTCCTAGTATTTCTACATCAGCACGCATATTAAGAGGCTCGCTTCCTGCAAAAAGCATCTCTTCAAAATTATCGTTGCCCCCCAAAAGGTCGCCAAATGTCATTTTATTATTAGCTACATTGGCACTAAAGTTAAAAACATTAACTTCATATTTGCCCTTAAGATTAGCAAGTTCGGCAGGATTAATACCCGCATTTAATAATCCCACCCTTCGTGAAGTACTAATGCCCGAGAAATGTTCTTGAGCAAATGTAGCTGTCCCTAAGATAGAGAAAATAAAGAGTAAAGTTTTTTTCATATTCAGATAGTATTTAAATAGATGTTAAATTGATTTTGAGGTTGAAAAAATACATGTATTATAAATTTAGTAAAAAATAATCATTGCATTTTCATACAGTATTTCTTATTATAAGAGATACGTTACAAATTTAAATTTAATAAATAAATATAGAAATACCTATTACTGAGTATTTATACAGCATTCCATACTGCATCATCAGGTAGTGGAGCAGTAATTGTTAGTTCTTCTTTTGATACAGGGTGTATAAAAAATAATTTGCGTGCATGTAAGTGAATACCTCCATTAGGGTTACTCCTGTCAAAACCATATTTAAGATCACCTTTTATGGGTGAACCAATAGCCGAAAGCTGCGCCCTTATTTGATGATGTCGCCCTGTGTGTAAATTTATCTCTAAAATACTAAAGGTTTTTAGTACTCGTATTATAGTAAAATCAAGGCTTGCAGTTTTACTATTGGGCACTTCTTTAGTATGTGCTTTTGATGTATTATTCTTTTCATTACGAACAAGGTAATGAATCAGCGTTCCCTTTTCGGTATCTGGTTTTTTCTTAACGGCAGCCCAATAGGTTTTTTGGGTTTCACGGTTTTTAAATAAGTCGTTAAGTCTTGTAAGGGCTTTTGATGTACGTGCAAAAACTATGATACCTGTAGTGGGTCTATCTAACCGATGCACAACTCCTAAGAAAACATCTCCAGGCTTATTATATTTATCTTTAATATATTCCTTAACTACATCGCTAAGTGGTTTGTCGCCAGTTTTATCGCCTTGTACTATGTCGCCTACACGCTTGTTTACAGCAATGATATGATTATCTTCATATAATACTTGTAGGTTATTTTTATCAGAAATAATTTTCATTAATCTATTATGTCAATTAGTACTGCTCTGTTTCGTTAGGAAAATCTTTCGATTTTACATCAGTAACATATTGAGATATAGCTGTTGTCATGCCTTCAAATAAATTCATATATCTACGTAAGAAACGTGGATTAAACTCATTATTCATACCCAGCATATCATGTATAACAAGTACCTGACCGTCTACACCGCCACCTGCACCAATACCTATTACAGGGATAGAAATACTTTCGGCAACCTTTTGAGCCAGTTGTGCTGGTATTTTTTCTAACACTACAGCAAAGCAACCTATTCTTTCTAGCATTTTAGCATCTTCTATAAGTTTTTCGGCTTCAGCATTTTCTTTAGCTCTTACAGTATAAGTACCAAATTTATAGATAGATTGTGGGGTTAACCCCAAATGCCCCATAACAGGTATACCTGCATGAAGTATCTTCTTAATAGAGTCTTTTATTTCGCTTCCGCCTTCCATTTTTACAGCATGCCCACCACTTTCTTTCATGATTCGTATAGAAGAACGAAGTGCTTCTTTAGGATCTGATTGATAACTACCAAAAGGAAGATCGACTACTACAAGTGCTCTTTGTGTTGCTCTTACTACTGATGAGGCATGATATATCATTTGGTCTAACGTTATGGGTAGTGTAGTTTCGTGCCCTGCCATTACATTAGATGCAGAGTCGCCCACTAGTATAACATCTATTCCGGCAGTATCTACTATTTTTGCCATAGTATAATCATAAGCCGTAAGCATCGATATTTTTTCGCCGTTGGCTTTCATTTCAATTAACGACTTTGTAGTAACTCTTTTATAATCCTTCTTTGCAGTTGACATAATTGATATATTAAAGCTGTAAAAATACTAAATTGCGATAAGAATAAAGGGTATGTACTTGTTTTATTGCTCTATGTTTATGATAAGAGTAATGTAATTGGTATTAACTTGTTTTTTGATACTAATTTATAATATAAACATGAAAAGAATAGTACTGTTATTAGCACTTTTTGTAACTATAATAGTTAGTGCTCAGAAGAACGATATAAAAAGTACAATTGTTACTTTTTTTAAAGGTATGCATACTGCCGATACTTTAAAAATAAAATCGGTTTGTAGTAATACAATAATATTACAATCAATATCTGAAATGAATGGAGAAGGTAATCTTACTACAAATACCGCCGAGGAGTTTTATAATTCAATTGCCACAATTCCTCAAAATATTAAGATAGAGGAGAGGTTATTGCGCTATGATATACAAATAGATGGCGCTATGGCACATGTATGGACTCCTTATGAATTTTATATAAATGATAAATTAAGCCACACTGGGGTAAACTCTTTTACATTATTTAAAGATAATGGTACTTGGAAAATTGTTAGTATAATAGATACAAGACGTAAAAAACAAGAGTAATCTAATTAACAGTCAGCAAGATTAACAGTTATGGCAAGCCCTCCTTCGGATGTTTCTTTGTATTTATTATTCATATCTTTTGCTGTCTCCCACATTGTGTTTACTACTTTATCTAATGGTACTTTTACATTTTTAGGGTCAGTTTCTAGTGCTAGTTCAGCTGCGTTAATAGCTTTAATAGCCCCCATAGTATTACGTTCTATACAAGGTACTTGTACTAGTCCTGCAATAGGGTCGCAGGTGAGCCCTAAGTGATGTTCCATAGCAATTTCGGCTGCTATAAGCGCTTGTTCTGGAGTTCCTCCCATTACTTCACATAATGCTGCGGCTGCCATAGCTGATGAAACGCCAATTTCTGCCTGACATCCGCCCATAGCTGCTGATATGGTAGCTCCTTTTTTAAAGATAGTACCAATTTTACCAGCGACTAATAAGAATTGTTTTATATGCTCTTCATTAGCATCGTGGTTTTCAATAACCATATAGTACATTAGTACCGATGGTATTACGCCTGCACTACCATTAGTAGGAGCAGTTACTACACGTCCTAAAGCGGCATTAACTTCATTTACCGATAGGGCAAAACAAGAAACCCATTTTAATATTTGTCTAAACTTTACTTCTGTTTTACGTATTACTTGTAGCCATTCTTGCGGAGAGTTATAAGGTATATCGCCAATCATTTTTTGGTGCATGTCATAAGCACGTCTTCGCACATTTAGACCACCAGGTAGTGTTCCTTCGGTATGACAGCCTGTGTACATACACTCTAGCATAGTATCCCATACTCGCATTAATTCATGGTGTATTTCATCTTCACTACGAATAGATTTTTCATTTTCGTAAACAACTTCCGAAATACTTTTATTTAGCGTTTGTGTATAGGTTAATAACTCACTTGCTTTATCCATAGGATAAGGAAAAGAGCGTCTTATTTCTTTTTTCTCTTTAGCAACCGTACGTTCTTCTTTAACTACAAAACCACCTCCTATAGAGTAGAATGTGGAAACATATTCTGAATCAGTAGTATAGGCTGTAAACCTAAACCCATTAGAGTGGAATTCAAGGAAATCTTTATTAAAAACAATATCTGTGTCAGGATTAAAGGTAATTTCTTTTTCGTTCCCTAATAGTAATATATTGGTGCTGCTAATAGTTTTGATAATGCCATCTATATCCTCGACAGGTATATATTCAGGATCTGCACCAGTTAAACCAAGCATAACAGCCAAGTCAGTAGCATGACCTTTACCTGTAAGTGATAATGAACCATATAAATCTACTTTTATACGATTTACCGTATTAAAAATACCTTCCTCACGAAGCTCTTCAAGCAAGCGTTCGGCTCCACGCCAAGGACCTAATGTGTGAGAACTTGATGGTCCTACACCAATTTTAAGCATATCGAAAACAGAAATACATTCGTTCATAGCAATACCGACTATTTTTGTAAAGTTACTTTATTTACAGTCGGCAAAGGTAAATAAATTGCTATTACTACAACGATTTAGTGTAAAAATTATTGATATGATATTTTAATTTAATTAAAAAGCCTCCCAAAGAGGAGGCTCAGTATATTTATTATAGTAAAAGATTAATTTACAATCACTTTTTTAGTAGCCGATTGGTTACCCGATGTTACTCTCAGGATATAAAACCCTTGTGGTAAATTATCTACTGTATAGGTGTTATTTTCAGCTTTTGGCTGCTCTATGTATTGTATAAGCTGACCGTTAAGGTTTATTAGTTGAATTTCTTCAAGTACTGTTTCGCTGTATATATTAACCTCATGGTCTATAGCAGGGTTAGGATATACCGAAAGGTGTGTAGCGAAAAAATTATCAGTTGCAGCGGTAGCCCATCGGTCTTCGGCAACAGGACCCCCCCAAATTTGTGTAGCAAGATATGGGTTATCTATAAAAGGATTACGGTTACCCTGCCCATAAGCATTATTTGCATTACCTAGATAAGTATTTCTGTTATCTTCATACTCAGATACAGGATCTTCGGCATTCCATTCTAAAAATAAATCGATCATGTTAGCATCAGAAGCTACAGGTGTACCCACTCCTACATTAGTTGGTAAACACTGAGAACCATAACGAAGATACATATACATCATCATACGAGCAACGTCACCTTTCCATTCATCTCCTGGGTACCAAGATTGTCCACTTTCAAATGAATTTCCTGTACCATCAAAATACTTATCATTGTTTCTGTCAGCATTACGCTTTTTATCGCTAGCTCTTACATGATGAGCATCAGCACCAGGACCACTTGTGCCTAAATCTGGATTACCAAGTGCTTTAGGGTAGGTGTGCTCTCTATTCCAAAGACAAGGATCGGCTGTACCGTTGTCATCAAAATTTTTATTTCTTCTTCTATGATCTTCATCATCACTAGTAGATGCAGGACACATATTGTCACTGAAACCATATACTAAAAGTAAGTTAGTGTTAGAGTTATCTTCAGGATCAAGATCTACTATCATTAAAGCATTTTCTAACTCTTGATAAGTTAAATTGTTAACGTGTGTAGTAGTTATTTTACTAGCTAGTGCATTTTTAAGAGATGTTCCTGTTTGCTCAAAATTAAACCCGTCATAATACGGAGATGCAGGGGCACCATCTTGTGCAAATGTTGCTAATGCTAATAATGATAATGTTAGTGTATAAAACTGTTTCATATAAAAAAAATTGGGCTATAAATTTAGGGTGATTATTTTGAATCACCCTAAATTTAACACCAATGTGGGTTAATGTTATTTTTTTCTTTCGAGTTGTGCCATATAAAAGCCATCAAAACCTGATTCTGATGCTAGTATTTTACTGTCTTTTATAAAACTAAATTGCTGTCCTATTTCAGTTGCAAGAAAACGCTCTACTTGTTCTTGGTTTTCTGACGGCAATATTGAGCAAGTAGCATATACTAGTTTTCCTCCTGGCTTTACTATTTTAGAATAGTTTTCGAGTACTTCGGCTTGTACTTTTTTAATATTATCAATAAATTCAGGCTGTAATTTCCACTTACTATCAGGGTTACGTTTTAGTACGCCCAGTCCGCTACAAGGTGCATCTATCAGCACTCTATCTGCTTTTTCGTGTAGTCTTTTTATAACCTTAGTATTATCTATAATACGGTACTCAATATTAAAAGCACCATTTCTTTTAGCGCGTAATTTTAGTTGTTTTAGCTTACTTTCATAAAGATCCATAGCTATAAGCTGACCTTTATTTTCCATAAGCGATGCCATGTGTAGTGTTTTACCACCTGCGCCTGCACAGGTATCTACCACGCGCATACCTGGTTCTACCTCAAGGAAACGAGCTACAAGTTGCGAAGAGCCATCTTGTACTTCAAACAGTCCATCTTTAAAAGCTTGGGTCATAAATACATTGGCACGCTCTTTTAATACAAGTGCATCAGGGTAATCTTTAGGCATCTCTGTATCAATATCTAAGTCCATAAGAATGGATCTTAGTTTTTCTCGGGTAGTTTTTAGGGTATTTACTCTAAGTATAACCCGTGCTTGCTCATTTTGTGCTGCCAGTTCTTTTTCCCATTTTTCTTCTCCAAGCTCTTTAACAGCCAGTTCGTCCATCCAGTCAGGAATAGACTCTTTGAATTTTCTTATTTTAGAAAGTTCATCAAAACGCCCTTTAATACGACGAAGTGGAGTTTCTTCAAAATATTTCCAATCGGGTAGGTTATATCCACGCAATACAGCCCATACGGCAAAAACACGCCATAAATTATCGCGGTTATACGGTTCTTTAACCTCTGCTATTTCGGTATAAAGACGCTTCCAGCGTACTATTTCGTATATGGTTTCGGCAACAAACTTTCTGTCGGCACTGCCCCAACGTTTATCTTTTTTTAGTGCGCGCGCAACTACTTTATCGGCATACTCCCCGTCATTAAATATAAATCCTAGTGAGTCTATAACCGTAAAAACTAAATTTCTGTGTAATCTCATTGTGAAAAATTGAGGGGCAAAGGTACTGAAATTTACGCAGATATAATATTGTACTATCCTTTACCGTAACCCTTTAAAAATGAAGAAGGTGTTTCGCCTGTTTTCTTTTTAAATAATCGCGAAAAATAGGCGTAATCTTCATAGCCTAAAGCATATGCGATTTCGTTAAAGTTATGTTGTTGCAATACAAGTTCTTTTTTGGCTTCGAGTAATACTCTTCCTAATATAACATCGGTTACTGTTTTACCTGCTACTTCTTGAGTAATACGGTTTAGATGTTTAGAGCTAACATTGAGCATAGTGGCATATACCGATGGTGATTTTTTAGTTTTATAATGCTTTTCTATAAATTGCTCTAATTGACGGAACTTAATATAATAGGTATTTTTATTTTTGGTATCTACAGGGTTTAATGTTAAGTAAATTCGAGTACTCTCTACATATATTAGATTAATAAGACTTAGTATTCTTTGTCTTTTTAGAAACAAGTTGGTATTATTTTCTTCATATACCTGTTTAAAGAGGTCTTGTATTATACTAAGCTCATTTTCTTTTAAATATATAACGGGTAAATTGTGCATGCTATAAAAGAAGGGGAATCTATTAATAGTAGCTTGTGTATATTGCATATCATAAAAGTCTTGTGTATGAAAAAACACATAACCTTTTATATCTTTAGATAGTTCCCAATGATGTGTTTGCCCAGGATTTAAAAAAAACAGACTACCTGGCACTACGCTATATACAGTGAAATCTACTTCATGTATACCACTTCCATGTGTAAACAAGATAGCAAGATAAAAGTTATGCGAATGGGGTAGAGCAATATCTTTATGACTGGTAATTAAATGGTCTTCGAGTGTATTGGCATAAAACTCCTCTACATTATGTTGCTTTAAAAATTGTTCTATATTTAGTATGGCTACTTTTTTCATATATTAAAATATGTCCTAAAAGTACAAATTATTGAGTATATAAGCTATTGCCTTATACTAACAATGTGACGTAACTTTGTACAAAACTTTTAGGTATGTCACAGTTTACAGATATAATTACAGAAAAATGCCCTATATGTGGTGAAGGGCATGTGTTTACTAAAAAAGGAAATCCTTTATTATTTAAAATGCCGAAAATGAATAAAGAATGTTTGGTGTGTCATCATAAGTTTGAAAAAGAACCAGGTTTTTTTTACGGAGCGATGTATGTGAGCTATGGGCTTACAATACTAGAAATGGCACCTATTTTCTTGATATCAAGAATTTTTGTAGATAGTTATAATGCCACAATAGCTATAATAGGACTATCTGCTTTTTTATTAAGTACGTTTAACTTTAGGCTTTCGCGAATGATATGGATGTATATGTTTGATGGCGGAAAACGCCAGGTACAGAATTGATTTTTTAATGCTATTTTAAAATAAAGCCCCCAACTTTAAATCTGACTGATTGTATTTTATAAGAATATAATTAGTCAGATTTTTTCCTTTTATACATTATCTTAGCATACAAAATAACCTGAATATGAGAAAATGTACTTTAGTTATACTAGTATTGATCTTTATTATTTCTTGTAAAAAGAAAGAAGAAAAAATAGTGTTACAACCATCGTTTGAGAATGTTGTTATTGATACATTATTAGAAGATAATATTAGCATACGTGCCCTAACTATAGATGATAATAAAGTATGGTATGCAGGAAGTAGTGGCAAATATGGATGGGTTTCGCTTACTAATGATAAAGACTTTAATGGGGTAATTGGTAAAGATTCTACACTGCCTGAATTTAGGGCTATTGCTCAAACTAAGAATTATATATTTATACTCAACGTGGGGTCGCCCGCTATGTTATATAAAATAACTAAAGATGGTAAAACAGTACATAATGTATATACAGAAACGGGTGAGAAAGTTTTTTATGACAGTATGCAGTTTTACAATGATAATGAAGGAATGGCTATGGGCGACCCTACAGATGATTGCCTCTCGGTACTAAAAACTACTGATGGTGGCGAAATATGGACAAAATTATCTTGTGATATTTTACCAAAAGTAGCTGATGGCGAAGCCGCTTTTGCTGCGAGTAATACCAATTTAATAATAAGAGGGAATGATACTTGGATAGTTTCTGGAGGTAAAAAATCTAGAGTGTTTTATTCTGGAGATAAGGGTAAAACTTGGGAAGTATATAACACCCCTATAGTACAAGGTAGTGAAATGACAGGCATTTTCTCGGCTGATTTTTATAATAATAAAATTGGTTTTGCAGTAGGGGGAGATTATGAGCATTTAGATAATAACTCAGGTAATAAAATATTGACTACTGATGGAGGTAAAACTTGGAAATTAGCAGGCGATGGTAGTGGTTTTGGTTATGCCTCATGTGTTCAGTTTATACCCAATAGTTATGGTAATGAATTAATAACCTGTGGACCGTCGGGTATTTATTATTCTTATAACAGAGGAGAAAATTGGAAGAAAATACACCATGATACCTCATTACACACTTTGTGTTTTATTGATAATAAAACAGTAGTAGCTGCGGGGCAGAACAAGATAATACGATTGAGATTACAATAACTAATGATAATTTCGAGTTAAAGAAATATGATGCACTATAAAGGCATAAAAAACAACATATACCTATGGGTAGTATTTAGCACTTTGCTAGTGCTACTATCTCCTTGTACGGTTAAAAAGGTTGTAGCCGATGCTGTAGGAATAGGTTATGAAAAGCCTTTAAATATATCTAAAACAACGGTTTCTTCTGTAAGTAACGCGTGTAATTACTCTGATTTTAAAATTGTTGCAAAAAGTAATACTTCATTAACCAAACAATTATTATTTCCTTTAGTAAATCATCATCAGGTATTTTTTACTGCTTTTGATTTGCATCAGCGACATAAAAAGTTACATAATGCTCAAAGAATAAACATAACGGCCAAAGCACCATTATATATTCTTTATAAAAAGATGAAATTAACCTCTTAGCCTAAATGCACTTTACAAGTTTAGGTTATGCCCATATTAGGCAAAGAATTTTATTTTTTTAACTTTTTACAATACATATGCAAAACATACATACTGAAAATCAGCACTATAAAATGGCTGGTACTATAACTCTTGCCCTACGATTAGTAATAGGGTGGACGTATTTCTCTGCCTTCTGGAGAAGATTAATATTAGAAAACAAACTTGACCCTGATACTGCGGGTTATATAGGTCAGAAATTCAATCACTTTTTACCCAACGCTTTAGGTATAAAGCCTATTATAGAACATTTGGTACTGAATCCTGATAAACTCTGGATTGCTATGGTTGTTTTTACTATAATAGAAGCTATAGTTGGATTATTTATCATGTTCGGGTTGTTTACTCGTCTTATGAGTATTGGGGTAATTGCTTTGGCAATGGGTATACTTTTAGGCTCTGGATGGATAGGCACTACTTGTCTTGACGAATGGCAAATAGGTGTATTAGGTATTGCGGGAGGTTTTATATTATTCCTTTCAGGTAGTAGCTATTTTTCAATGGATAACTTTTTATTGAATAAAGAATATAGGTTTACTAATAATAAATGGTTTCGTTGGTTAGGGTCGGGTAACTTATCTTTAAAAAGCAATTCTTTCAAGACAATTTCTTTAATAGGGGCTTTATTAATCTTATCTCTCACATTGTTTACCAATCAATATTTTCATGGTGGGTTATGGGGAAAACTGCATAACAAATCTGCAAAACCTGTTATTGAACTATCAGATGCAGTAATAGACAATAATACATTGTCTTTCAATGTTTATAGAACAGAGGGTGTAGATGTATATGGTTCTTTTTTAATAGCAATAGCCTTAGAGGACGCAGAAGGTAATATTGTATTAAAGATGGAAGCAGATGAGCTAGCAAATTTATCGCCGAATGTCATAAAAAATATATATGTTGCTAAAGTAAAACCAGGCAAGCATAGTCTTATAATTCCGTTAGGAGCTAAAGCAAATATTAATTTAAAACATGAAAAACTGATACATTTAAAATCCTCAGTGTACATACTTAAACTTACAGATGTGAGTGGCATTGTGTGGAGAGATAAAGTTCAGGTAAAATAAAAAAGAAAGCCACTAAAAGTGGCTTTCTTTTTAGTATTAGTTTAAGGTTCTTTTATTTTATTTGAATTAAATTAGTAGTCTTTAATTTACTTTAAATGAATAATCTAATAGGTATAATAAAATTCTGGATAAAGCATCGCTATAACCGCATTGTAAATAGTATCGCTTTTTACCCTGCATTTATCGCTTTTGCATTTCTAATAGCCTCTATACTTTTTATTCGTTTCGATTTTTCAGAAACTGGACAGACATTAAAGGAGGAATTTGAATGGTTAAACTTACGTGATGCTTCTACAGCACGAAATATTATTGCGGTTGTTGCAGGAGGAATACTATCGTTAACGGTTTTCAGTTTTTCAATGGTTATGATAGTTCTCAATCAGGCAGCGTCACAAATGTCTAACAGAGTATTAAATAAACTTATAGGTAACCGATTTCAGCAAATTGTATTAGGTATATATATTGGTACTATAGTGTTTGCACTCTTCCTTCTTACTGCTGTTCGTGATATAAATTCGGGTATTTTTATACCTGCAATTAGCACTTATATATTAATCATTATTGCTATAATAGATATATTTATATTTATATACTTTCTTCATTATATAACACAATCAGTTAAATATGAGATTATTATTAAACGTATATTAACTGTAACCTTACATAATATGAAAGGTTCTTGTTATCTTAAAAAAGAACCAGAGGCAATAACTCAAATAGATTTTAATTATGAAATAAAAACACCCAAAACAGGTGTTTATGAAGGTTTTGATAAAGATACACTTATTGATATTTGCAATAAAAATGATTGTAAAGTTAGTATACTATACTCTCCTGGTACATTTGTATTTAAAGAATTAGCTGTAATAAAAGTAAACAAGAAAATTTCTGATGAAGCTCTAAAAAAAATACAGAAGACATTGTACCTAAGTCAGGATGAAACTATTGTAGGTAATTTCTTTTATGGTTTTCGTCAACTTACAGAAATAGCCATTAAGGCACTAAGTCCTGGTATTAACGATCCTGGTACAGCATCATTAGCTTTGCGAGCACTTTTTGAATTGTTTATATATCGTGTAGTTTATTTTCCTGAAAACACAATTAAAGACAAAAACGACAAAGCATGTATATATGTAAAACAACCTGATTTTGAAACAATATTTAATATGACAGTTTTACCTATATGGGATTATGGTAAAAATGACAGAATAATACAAAATGAAATGCATGGGCTACTAGAGCAATTTTTATCCTTACATCCTAATACTGAAATGGAATTCTTTTTTAAAGAAATTAGTAAAGGTTCTAATTAAAAATAGATTACCAGTCTTCAGCAAGTTTCTTAGGAATTTCTTTCTGGATATATTCTCCTATATGTTTTAAATAACTACCGTCGGGTTTTATAATCATGTAATTACCGCACTTACCGCCATATAAGAAGTATTTATATAGGGTGTTAGTAGTGTCTTCAGATACATTTTTGCTTTTAAATTTATAATCTTTTTCGGTAATATTAAATCGTATGTATTCAGGATTTCTTTTAAAAAATCGGTGGTATTTATTGTCTGAGGTATAATTATCAATACAAGAACCATTTGGGTTTTTATCAGGTTTGTAAAAGAAGTGAATTACTAAGGTTTGGTCATCTTCAAAAGAGCGGTTAGTTAAAGCCTTTAAAGTTGATTTTATTTCTTTAAGCTGTTCCTGATTTAATTTACCTTTCTCTTCTCTTAAAACAATTTTTGCGATTGCAGCCGTATCATTTTCTATAATTCCGTATGTGTATGTAAGAGATAACTTTGCTTTAAAATCTTCTAATGAAATAGAGTTTCCATTTTCATCTAACAAATATTCTTTCTTTGAAATTTGTTGTCCTAAAAGATTACATGTTATAAAAAGTAAGAGCGATAAAAAAGTATATGTTTTCATAATAGATATAATTTATTTTAAAAGAAGTTATCGCACAACACTAATTTTTTTACCCTATATCCAAATCAAAAGTTTGGCGTAATTTTTCCATTAAAGGATTAATCTCTTTTAGTTTCTCAAATTTTTCTAGTGGAGTAAAGGCATGTTTTTTAGAAACTGTTTCATTTACATGAGTTTCTATAACAATATCATGATTATGCAACTTACCACGCATATAGCCTAATAAGTCATGCTTACCATTATCAAAATCTATTTTAGAACCTTCGTTTGGTAACTCTAATTTTATGGTAAAACCATCTTTTTCAAGAACAGGATCATTTATTTGCATATAAGTAGCCATAATTTTTTGACCACTATCGCTAAGGCGTTGTGCAAATTTATTCCATGTCAATAGCATATCCGTCTCGCTAAAAGCTTCTTTTGGTAAATCATCCTGATTTTTTTGAACTGCTTTTTGGCTCTCAGCTAGTTCTCGTTTCTTTTTAATACTTGATAGCGAAAATGCCGAAACTTTTGGCGCACCATTATCTGCCTGTTTTGGCGTAACGGGTTGTTTTACATGCTCTGGTTGTTGTGAGGCAGGTGGGGGAGTTACTACTACAGGTTTTTCTTGTGTTGTAGTATTATTAGCTTTTACCTCATTAGTTGGGTTGGCAACTTTTTGGGGAGTAGTGTTTTTAAAAAAATCAGGGGGAATTATAAATTGTTCAGCTTTTTTTTTTCTCCATCAAAGGTGATAGAGGCAAGCTGCATAAGGCAAAGTTCGACTAGTAGTCGTTGATTTTGACTATTTTTATATTTCAGGTCACAATCATTGGCAATATTTATACCCTCTAGTAAAAATTCCTGACTGGTTTTTTTTGCTTGAGCGTCATATAAGTTGCGAGCTGTTTCTCCTGCTTCTAGTAGTACTAATGTTGCAGGGTTTTTACATACTAATAAATCTCTAAAATGCGAGGCAAGCCCTGCTACAAAATGATGCCCGTCGAAACCTTTAGCAAGTATATCATTAAATGCCAATAATAGTTCGGGTATTTTATTTTCTAACAACAAATCAGTCACATTAATGTAATATTCAAAATCAAGTACATTAAGGTTTTCTGTTACGGCTTGTCGTGTAAGGTTTGTACCGCAATAGCTCACCACCCTGTCAAATATCGATAGCGCATCGCGCATAGCACCGTCTGCCTTTTGGGCTATAATATGCAACGCATCATCTTCAAAAGTAATGTTTTGATTATTAGCTACTTCTGCAAGATATTCTTTAGCGTCTTTTACCGTTATTCGCTTAAAGTCGAATATTTGGCAACGCGATAGTATAGTAGGTATTATTTTATGCTTCTCAGTAGTGGCAAGTATAAATATAGCGTGTCTTGGTGGCTCTTCAAGCGTTTTCAGGAAAGCATTAAATGCTGCCTGAGATAGCATGTGTACTTCATCTATAATATATACTTTATACTTACCTGTTTGTGGCGGTATACGCACTTGGTCGATAAGATTACGAATATCATCTACCGAGTTATTTGATGCTGCATCTAGCTCAAATACATTAAAAGCAAAATCTTCGTTAGGGTCATCATACCCTTCCTGATTTATTTTTCGGGCAAGAATACGCGCACAAGTGGTTTTTCCCACTCCACGAGGTCCTGTAAACAGTAAAGCCTGTGCTAAGTGATTGTTTGCTATGGCATTGAGCAAAGTATTAGTAATAGCCTGTTGCCCTACAACATCCTTAAAGGTTTGCGGGCGGTATTTTCGGGCTGATACAATAAATTGTTCCATAGGGTAAAGTGAACAACAAATATAATAATTGCAAAGGCAATAGCAATGTAATTAACTTTCAAAATATTTAAAACTTATCAACTAAAAGTGAATTAGTTTAATAATCAGTTAATTACTATCTATTATGTTATAATCAGTAAATTATTGTTCTCTGTTTTTTATAGTCATTTCATGCAGTACCATAGCGGCACTTTTTTCGGTATAAGCACCATAACTAGCTACAAAAACACCTTTTTCGCCATCAGTAGCTTTTATACCATATACTGTAACTTCATCTGCAGGATCAGTTTCTCCTTCATAACGGTATACTTCTTCTATAGTAAAATCTTGATAATGACTTATAATACGCTCTTCTTCAAGGTTAAAATCGGTAGTATATCCTTTTTGCTTTAACTCTTCTAAGGCTTTAGATACTGTGGCATAATGATACATTTGTCTGTCCATGATTATAGTTTTTTAGTGAGTGTTTTATAAAAATAAATTTACGCATTCAAAACTATAATGGCTGCCAATGAAGTGTTAAACATAAGTTAGTTATAAAATTAAAAGGTCTTAAAGCTTATAAAGTCTAAAAGTTAAAGAAGCACAAGAAAGGTGTTTATTATTTCTTTTGACTTTAAGACTTTCTAACTTTAGGACTAAAAACCTATCTTTGTCCCGCAGGTCGCCTTATCGCTCCGTTTTTACGGGGAGGAAAGTCCGGACACCATAGGGCAGCATAGCGGGTAACGCCCGTCACCGTGCTAACACGGGAGGACAAGTGCAGCAGAAAGTATGTACAGGTAATGCTGTAGTGAAACCAGGTAAACTCTATGCGGTGCAATGTCAAGTATACCAGCAATTAAGGGCTGCTCGCCCAATGCTGGAGGGTAGACAGATAGAGCATAACAGCAATGTTATGCCTAGATAAATGATAAGGGTTTCTTTTCTTAGAAATACAGAATCCGGCTTACAGACCTGCTTTATTTTTATTCATTGTTCTTATTTTCAACAATAAATTTAGCTCTATCATATAATTCATCATAAGTCAGTATTTCAATATTACGGGAATCTCTTCTAAACAGTTCAAAAGTTTTTTTCTTAATACTTTTTATGCCTTCGGGTTCGGGTGATTTATTTATTTCTGACCAGTTTCCAATTATTAAGATTGTTTTAGAATCGTAGGCTCTTTGCGTTATAGGAGTAGATTTATCGTTATTAAGCTCTTTGGAGGTTTCAATTTTAAGCTGACCACTAGCTTTCTGTTCTAAAATTTGTGAAAAAGCCTCTAATAAATCGTTTGATAATTTCCATACGTTAGCACGATTTTTATCTTTACCAAATAATTGAGTTGTAGGAAGTTTTAATTCAACAAATGATGTAAAATTATTATCACCTGTTAAAAAATCACCAATTACTCCATTACTTCCACTAGCAGTTGTACCTGAGGCATGGAATTCTTTTTGTAGAATTCCTTGAAATCTATAATCTAAGCCATATCCAAAAATCCACTGATTTTTATTAAAAAAATGTTGCCAAGCAGTTTCGTCTTTAGTCTTTGGATTACAAAATTCCGTTTTGTAGATTACTATATATTCTTTGTTGTTTAAAAGCTTTTCAAATATTTTAAGTTGTTGTTTTCGATAACCTGTATTTACTAGATCTTGGGAAGTAATTAAGCCACTATCAAGAGAGTCTTTAATAACATCTAAGCCTTCAGTTCCAGAAAGTAAAGTTGTTATTTGTTTTTTTGTTTTTGAATCAATATTGTTTAGTGAATCATCTGCTAGAGTGATTCTTCTATCAGAAATTGATTTTAAATCGATATTTTTTATAAAATCAAGGAAGCATGTTAGTTGTTGTAAGTTGAATTTACTAAATTTAATTCTTTCTTTTTCATTACCACTAATTGCTTTGACAATTTCAATACCTTCTATATCATCACTCTCCTTTAAATAGGTAATTTTCATTAAAGTTTTTGATGCAAGTTTTATATGTGTTTCGTTATTGTCAGAAAAAACTACTTGAAAAAATCTTCCACCTCCAAAATCGTGATTGTAAAGATGTTCTATTTTAGAATTGTTTATTACGTCATCTTCAACTTTATTTGATTCTGCTTCCATTTCTAATTATATTTAATTACATAATTTCTACAACTCCTCTACATCAGTATTTTCATTAATGTTTTCTTCGCTTTCATCTTTATCAAACTCAAAGAAAGAGAATATAGAACCGCCATATTTTTTACTAAACGACCAGTTCATCATGTGTTCTAGCGTGGTATGTTTTGAGTGTTCTATAATCATCATACCGTCTTCTTGCAACAAGTCGTTATCAAAAACAAGTGATACTACAGCCTCAAACTCTTTTTGTGCAGAGTTATACGGTGGGTCGGCTACAATAATATCGTAAGACGATTTATGCCCTGCCAAAAACTTATATACATCGCTTTTTATAGCCGAGATATTAAAATCAAATTCTGTAGCGGTTTGCTTTATGTATTTTATACATCCAAAATCACCATCTACCGATGTTATACTCTCTGCACCACGCGAACCAAACTCATAGCTCAGGTTACCCGTTCCTGCAAACAAGTCCATTACTTTAAGCCCTTCAAAATCAAAACGATTGTTAAGGATATTAAACAACGACTCCTTACTCATATCGGTAGTGGGGCGTACAGGTAGGTTTTTTGGTGGGCTTATTCTGCGACCTTTATATTTACCAGATATTATTCTCATGCGTTAAGTAGTATAAAATGTTGTGTAGCTTGGTTGCTGTTAATTTTGTATTTTTCCTGTAATGCTTCTGTATCATGAAACGAAATATTCCTAATGTAGGTATAAGCAAGTGTGTAACACGGATTAGTTTTGTTTATGGTTCCTAATAATATCACTTTTACCGTTTCGGGGTTTAGCGATAATTGCTCTAACGTAAACAACAGGTAATATAAAAAATCTTCGGGTGTGTTGTACTCAAATGAGTTGTATAACAATAACTTTTGGTTATATGCTACAACTATTTCAAAATGAGAATCTTGTATATGTATAAAAACCTGCTTTTCGTCGATATTTTTAGAAGCTTCTAGTAGTTTTGAAACCAATATACTATTGGTGTTTTTATATTCAAAACTTCCAAAGCGATCTATAAGATAGTTATTTATATTTACCTGTGGTACATATACATTATGCAGCTCGTAGTTATCAATAGCATCAAAAGTAAAAAAATCGGTTTCAAATACTTTAGTGTTGTATTGCAGGTAACTGCCCAAAAAGTTTTCGTCGAACAAGGCTTTAGGTACAAAGGTATTAAGGCAGTTATCATGCAGTACTACCACCTCGTCATAGTCCATTTTTAACTCAGGATGTTCTACAAACAACTTCCACAGCGCATCTTCTATAGGCTGAAATTTAGAAAACGTAGTACTATTAATGTTTGATACGGCAGTGTTTAGTGTATCAAGAACACAAAACGACATACCCCCAAGACCTACTTGTAGTATGAGTTTTTTATAATTTTTTGTGGTAATGGCAGTATTCATATAGTATGCGGTTACGGTAGCAAATTTACATCTTTTTTAGGATAAGGCAGGATACTCTTTAAAATCATCTTATCTTTGATTTTTTAATCACAACAGCATTTACATCACTTCATGAATTCAGGCTTATTTTATAAAATACTGCGCCAAAAATTCCCGTTTGAACCTACGCTGAAACAGGATATTTTTTTACAGAAGATATCCGTTTTTATTACCAATACTAACAAAGATGAGCTTTTTGTTTTAAAAGGCTATGCCGGAACAGGAAAAACAACAATTATTTCAACTATTGTTAACCATCTGCGCGATGCCGATAAAAAATATGTGCTGCTTGCGCCTACAGGTAGGGCAGCAAAAGTAATATCGGGCTATTCGCAAAAGCCAGCATTTACAATACATAAGCGTATTTATTTCCCAAAAAAGGGGAGTGGTGGCACGGTAGGCTTTACCATGCAGCCTAATAAGTTTAAAAATACCATTTTTTTAGTAGATGAAGCCTCCATGATATCTGATACGGCATCAGAATCTAAAATGTATGCAAACGGTTCGCTGCTAGACGACCTAATGCAATATGTGTATTCGGGACAAAATTGCAAAATGATTTTTATTGGCGATACTGCACAGTTACCACCCGTAAACTCAGATATGAGTCCTGCCTTAAATATCGACACTTTAGGACTTCATTATCAAAAAGATGTACAGCAAATAGAGCTTGACGAGGTAATGCGACAAGAAAGTAACTCGGGCATACTATATAATGCTACCGAACTGCGCGAGATATTAAAATCGGCTTTTGTAGATACCTTTCAGTTTCGCATAAAGAGCTTTAAAGACATTATACGCCTTGTTGACGGTTATGATATTGAAGATGCCATAAACCAAGCCTATTATAACTACAGTATAGAGGATACGGCTTTTATAGTGCGCTCTAACAAGCGTGCTAACCAGTATAATGAGCAAATACGCTACAAAATATTAGGCAGGGAGAGCGAACTATCGGCAGGGGATTTCCTGATGGTGGTAAAAAATAATTATTTTTGGCTTAACGAAAAATCCGAAGCAGGTTTTATAGCCAATGGCGATATTATTGAAGTACTGGAAATTTTCAGGATAGAGGAGCTATATGGGTTTAAATTTGCCCGTGTAAAAATACGCATGGTTGATTATCCTGACCAAATACCATTTGAAACAGTACTATTACTAGATACTATAACCAGTGAATCGGCTTCGCTTACCTATGAAGAATCTAACCGACTGTATGAAGAAGTACAAAAGGATTATGAAGGCGAAACGAAGTATAAAAAGTTTTTAAAAACAAAAAATAATCCGCACTTTAATGCCTTACAGGTTAAGTTTTCTTATGCCATGACGTGTCATAAATCGCAGGGTGGGCAATGGAATACTGTTTTTGTAGAGCAGCCTTATTTGCCCGAAGGTATTACTACCGATTATATTAGGTGGTTATATACCGCTGTAACCCGTGCTAAAGATAAACTGTACCTAATAGGGTTTAAAGATGAAAATTTTGAAGAGTAGCTTATAAAATTGTAAGAATAATAAAAAGTTTATGAAAATTATAGCCGTTATACCCGCACGATATGCCAGTACCCGTTTTCCTGCTAAGTTAATGCAGGACTTGGGCGGTAAAACCATAATAACCCGTACTTATGAAGCTGCTGTAAAAACGGAGCTTTTTGATGATGTTTTTGTAGTGACTGATTCGGATATTATTTTTAAAGAGGTAATAACCAATGGAGGTAAAGCCATAATGAGCATAAAAGAGCACGAAAGTGGTAGTGACCGTATTGCCGAAGCCGTAGAGCGCATGGATGTAGATATTGTGGTAAACGTGCAAGGCGATGAACCTTTTATTAATAAAGAACCGCTTGAAGAGGTACTTGAAGTATTTAAAAATGATACAGCACACGAAATTGACTTAGCTTCTCTTATGATGTATATTACTGACGAAGAGGATATAGACAACCCGAATAATGTAAAGGTAGTAGTCGATCAGAAAAATTTTGCACTTTATTTTTCACGTTCCGTAATACCTTACCCAAGAGAAAAAGGGGTAGGAGTGAAGTACTTTAAACACATTGGTATTTATGCTTTTAGAAAACACGCATTACTTGATTTTTACAACCTGCCTATGCAGTCACTCGAAGCTTCCGAAAAGCTGGAGCAGTTACGCTACCTAGAGTATGGTAAAAGAATAAAAATGGTAGAAACCAGCCATGCCGGTATTGGTATTGATACTCCCGACGATTTAGAGAAGGCAAGAAAGATGTTGTAATATTAGTTTATACTTAATTTTTCTGCCCAGTGTATTTCTTGTGGCAATTCTTTATTAGAGAATTCAATATGTATTACTCTACGTCTTTTATTATTGGTTGTTCTGCTTGAACTGTGTAATAATAAAGGCTTCATAATCATGATACCACCTTTATCTACATTACATATGGTTTCTGTTTCTGTATTCCAATCTATGGTTTCAGGTCTATAAATTTCTTTGTTATGAGATTGTGGTACTACTTTTAATACACCATTTTCTTCAGTAGTGTTATCTAAATGAATACGAATAGTATATATGTTTTCTAATACATTTATTGGAGGTTGTACGGCAAACTGTCCTTGTTTAACTGTCCAAGAACTGTAACCCTCAATATCTGATTTTGTGTTGACAGATATAGTTAAGTCTTGAT
The DNA here is from genome assembly GCF_003344925.1 of Flavobacterium arcticum. Classification (NCBI taxonomy): domain Bacteria; kingdom Pseudomonadati; phylum Bacteroidota; class Flavobacteriia; order Flavobacteriales; family Flavobacteriaceae; genus Flavobacterium; species Flavobacterium arcticum. The sequence continues at coordinate 2,221,252 of NZ_CP031188.1, forward strand.
GGTAGGATACAAACCAGTTCGATTCTTCGGGCTTATCAAAATAAATAGATTTTACTACAAAATAATCCTCTCCAAAAATAGAACTTACAATCGATTTGAGATTATTATTAAATAACTCCCTTTTTACTTTAGGCACTTCCTTTAAAAACTGTCGAATAGCAAATAGATTTGCTGATTTACGGAAAGTTTCCGATGAAGTATTAACTTCATTTATATATGAAACTATAGTATTTACATCATTCTCTGAGAATACATTTGGGATTATAGTAAAACCATCTTTTTCTATTTCAGTTTTATACGTTGAAAAATCCATTTTTACTATTTTAATTTCTTAATGGTAAACAATTCGTTATGGTCTTCTATTTTTGGGTACATCCTTACTGAATAGTTTTCGTTAAAACGAGCGCGATAGTACAAGTTACGCTCTTTGTCTTTTTTAATTAGTGTCATGGTATTAAACAGTATAAAACCATTTACATTTAATAATAAGTTGACTCTATTAATGAAAAAATCTTCAAATAAGAAATTAGGCATTACTGTGTCTTGAAAAATATCAATAATTATAAGATCATACCTTTCTTTGGTTTTTAATACAAACTCAAAAGCATCATCAATAACAATATTAAGATTTTTAATTTCGTTTAAGCCAAAATATTCATTAGCAATTTCAATAGTTTTAGGGTCTATTTCTACACCAGTAATATTACCTTCATACTGTATTTCATCAACTAGTGTTTTTATGACACTTCCTCCAGCAACACCTAGTACTAGTACATTGCTAAATTTCCTGATTCTTTCATAACCTATATAGTTTAACCCTTTTCTAAGTATACGCTGTAGACTTCCATACGAATAATTAGTACTTTTAGAGTCAAGTACTAGTTCTCCATTATTCCAGGTAACTTCAAGATTTTTGCTAATGCTCGATTTTTTCTTGTATATATTTATGGGGATAAAGTAACTAAGTATTCGTTTAAGCATCGAGAAATGTTTTCTAATCGTAAATATATGCTATTTTTACGCCTAATTTTTTATACAATATATGAAAAAAATATATCAATTTATACTATTTACAGTAATGGGCTGGCGTATAAAAGGTTCTATTAGTACAGATATTAAAAAGTGTGTTATTATAGTAGTTCCACATACCAGTTGGGTAGATTTTTTTATTGGAGTAATGACACGTGGTATTCTAGGTATGGAAATGAATTTTGTGGCTAAGAAAGAGCTTTTTAAGTTTCCTTTTGGGGCATATTTTAAATGGATGGGCGGAACACCACTAAACCGAAACAAAAATGAAAATAAAGTAGATGCTATTGCTGCAATTTTTAAAGAGAAAGAGGTGTTTCGTTTGGCAATAGCTCCAGAAGGTACTCGTAAAAAAGTAACAGAATGGAAAACAGGTTTTTATTATATAGCTTTAAAAGCAGATGTGCCTATTATTCCTGTTGCTTTTAATTATGGGAAGAAAGAAGTAATGCTAGCAGAGCCATATTACTTAACAGGTAATAAAGATATTGATTTTGCCACTTTAGAAAAACAATATAAAGGAGTCACAGGTTATGTAAAGGAATATAGTTATGAGTCATAATTAACAAAATCAATTTGTATTTGCTTTATTATAATGAACCCTGAAAATATTTATTAAAATATTTTCAGGGTTTTTATTGCGGTCTATAATTTTTAAAAGTACCGTTATTGTAAAAAACTACTATTCGTTCTATTGCATTACTATCGTCTGTTAAAGATTTTTCATTTTTTTCAAACTTCTCATTAGCCTTCATTTTTTCACTTTCGTTATTAGATGAAAAAAGATCATTTAAAACAGTATCCTTCTCAATAGTAAATGATGGAGCAGGGGGAGTGCTAGCAGATATTTTTTCTATTTCCTGTTTAGGAAAACTACCTGTACCATTTAGAAGCCAATATAAATCTACCTCAGGAAAACTATCTACTAATTTTAAAACAAAGTCTAAGCTTGGTTTATTTCTACCAGATAATAAATGCGATAGCCCAGAACGTTGTACACCTAATTTATCAGCAAATACTGATGCCGACATAGTATAATAATCGAGTATAGTTTCTAGTCGCTTTATAAAATCGTCTGTGTTTACCATTGTAAATATATAATTACATTACAAATGTAAACAATAATATGTTAGATAGCAAATAAACAATAATAATCAACCTATAAACATAAACTACAACATTAACTAAAAAGCATTAAATCATTGATTATTATAGTTTTATATGTAATATAACTAGATTAATTGATTAGTTTAATCATGCAGTAATAATAGGTTTACAATTGTAATTTAAAAGCTTATCTTTATTGTTTACAATTGTAAAACATATGTTGTTTACTTTTGTAAACTAATTAATAGTATGATGAATTTAGAATTATTACACTTAGAACACAAAGAGAAATCACTTGAAAAAAGATATATAACCAACGCTCATATAGAGCCTATATTAGATAAATTAAAATCTTCATTTGAGATAAATGTTGTGGGTAAATCTGTTTTAGGTAAACCTATATATAGTATAATTGCTGGTAAAGGGAAAACAAAAATATTACTGTGGTCACAAATGCATGGCAACGAATCGACAACCACCAAGGCGCTATTCGATATGCTCAACTGGTTACAGAGTGATACTAAAGAAGCTAAAGCAATAAGAGATCATTTTACTTTATGCATATTACCTATACTTAATCCTGATGGTGCCAAGTTATATACTCGCGAGAATGCAAATAAAATAGATCTTAATCGTGATGCAGTTGCTCAATCTCAACCTGAAAGCAAAGTGTTACGAGAGGTATTTAATACTTTTAAACCTGATTTCTGCTATAATATGCACGATCAGCGCACTATATTTGGTTTAGAAACAGATGGAAGACCAAAACCTGCTACAGTTTCTTTTCTTGCGCCTGCTTATAATGAAGAAAGAGCTATAAATAACCATAGACAAAAAGCTATAAATCTTATTGTAGCCATGAATGATACCTTACAGAATTATATACCAGAACAGGTAGGGCGTTTTGATGATTCATTTAATATAAACTGTGTAGGAGATTATTTTCAAGCAGCAGGTGTGCCTACAGTTTTATTTGAGGCAGGACATTATCAGCAAGACTATGAAAGAGAGGTTACAAGGAAATTTATATTTTTTGCATTATTATCGGGATTTCATTCAATTAACGAAAACGTTATAGTAGTTAGCAAAAACGATGAATATTTCAATATTCCTCAAAATAAGAATGTATTTTATGATATCATATACAAAAATGTCAACATAAATTATGAAAATAAAGAAAAAATAGCGATTTTTGCATCTCAATACAAAGAAGTTCTATTTGAGAATTATGTAATGTTTCAGGCTTTTATCAAAGAAATAAATAATCTAGATATTGCCGTCGGACACGCAGAATATGATTGTAAAGGAGATAGGTATGTAGGAAAAAACGGTGAAAATTTTCCTGATTTTGACACAGAAGCTAACTTTTTTATCGGATCTGACAGGAAATTTATAAATGGAGTAGAAGTAGAATAGTGCTTTTTTAATATTGTATAATAAAAATTAGTATTGAACTGAATATAATTACACAAATAAAAACACATTTATGAGTAAGTTTCGTTTAGATGAAGTTGATCACCAGATATTAGATATGCTGATTGACAACACTAGAGTTCCGTTTACTGATATAGCAAAAAGATTGCTAATATCTGCGGGTACTGTGCATGTTAGGGTTAAAAAAATGGAAGATGCCGGTATTATCATGGGGTCATCATTAACGCTTGACTATGAAAAATTAGGATATTCTTTTATTGCTTATGTAGGTGTATTTCTTCATAACACATCACAAACTAAATTTGTGTTAGAGCGTATAAATGAAATACCATTTGTTACCGTAGCCCATGTTACTACAGGAAAGTTTAATGTTTTTTGTAAAATAAGAGCGCGAGACACTAAACATGCAAAAGAAGTTATCTTTATGGTAGATGATATTGATGGTGTTTACAGAACAGAAACAATGATATCTCTTGAAGAAAGCATTAACGATAAAAAACGTTTAATGCATACTATATTTAAAGATATGTAATCGTTTTTATCAAAAATTTAATACCCTCATGCTAATAACATGAGGGTTTTTTTATTAATTTAATCAAAAATATAAATTATGTATCCCGCAACCCGAATAGAACGCTTTAATGAGAATGTACAGCTTAAATATCAGTTGTTTAACAGTATATTCATGACACTACCTTTTGATGCCATAGGTAATACAGGAGTATTATTGCCTTTATTTTCGGAAATATGCGACGATGGGTACGAAAACAATAAAAGTCCTCAACAAATATTTGATGATTTTTCAGAAAAATACTTACAGGGTTATCCTGAATCCCAAAAAATAGACTTAATGTTTCGTTTTATACAGTATGTAGAACGACAAGTAGTACTTTTTGATGCTATAGAGGATGCGGCTTTTGATACACTCAATAATTTAGAGGGGAGAGGGTCATTAAGAGAGAGCAGAGAAAAAGCCGAAAGCCAAGGGCTTACTGAAGAACTAAAAACATTTTTACAGGAATATCAAGTAAGAACGGTACTTACCGCACACCCCACACAGTTTTACCCTGGGGCTGTATTGGGTATAATTACCGATCTTACTGCAGCTATACGCGATAATAACTTATCTCAGATAAAAACATTATTGGCACAACTGGGTAAAACCCCTTTTATAAAGCAAGAAAAACCAACACCTTATGACGAAGCCGTTAGCTTAGTATGGTATCTAGAAAATGTTTTTTACCCAACAGCAGGCGATATGTTATCGTACATACAAGACACTATATATAAGGGAGACCCCATAAATCATGGTGCATTATCATTTGGGTTTTGGCCTGGAGGAGATAGAGATGGTAACCCTTTTGTAACTACTGATATTACACTAAAAGTAGCCGACCGACTAAGAACATCAATATTAAAATGTTATTATACAGATGTTAAAAAACTAAAGCGTAAACTTACTTTTACAGGAGTAGAACCTTTAGTAACTGATATTGAACAAAGATTGTATCGCTCTGTATTTTATTCTGATGGAGATATTTATATATCATTACAAGAGTTCCAGTCAGGACTGGCAGCAATACGAAAAATTATAATCGACCATCATCAGTCTTTATATTTAGATGAAATAGATACACTTATAAACAAAACACTTGTTTTTGGTTATTACTTCGCTTCGCTAGATATACGACAGAACAGTCATATACACGATACTGTTTTTAATGATATTATAACAAAACTTATAAGTAGAGGAGATGCTACTTTAAAAGATTACGCAACTTTTAACGAAGAAGAAAAATTACAAGCACTCGAAAAAATAAAGAATAATAGTATAGAAGCCTCATGGTTTGAAAATAATAATACTCGCTTTACATTAGAGTCTATTACCGCAATGAAAACCATACAAGAAAAAAATGGCGAAAATGGTTGTAATAGATATATAATAAGTAATAACGAAAGTGCACATAATGTACTAGAAGTACTAGCGATGTTTGAGCTATTAGGCTGGCAAAATCCTACAGCTGATATTGTACCGCTTTTTGAAACGGTTGATGATCTTAAAGATGCACACAAAGTGATGCAGTCGCTATATGAAAATAAAAAATATGCCACACACCTAAAAGCACGTGGTAACAAGCAAACCATAATGCTTGGTTTTAGTGATGGTACAAAAGATGGTGGCTACCTTATGGCAAACTGGAGTATATATAAAGCTAAAGAGAGCTTAACCCTTATGGCACGCGAGTATGGCATTAAAGTAATATTTTTTGATGGTAGGGGCGGACCTCCAGCACGTGGCGGGGGTAAAACACATAAGTTTTATGCATCACAAGGACAAACTATAGAAAATAACGAAATACAAATAACTATACAGGGGCAAACTATTAGTTCTAATTTTGGTACGCTCGATTCGTGCCGTTATAACTTAGAAAACTTATTGAGTGCGGGTATTACTAATGGAGTATTTAATAAAGATAAAAAACAGCTTACACAGCCACAAAGAGATGTATTTGATGAATTGGCAAAATTGAGCTATGAGAAATATGCTGCTTTTAAAGCACACCCTAAGTTTTTGCCTTATTTAGAGCACATGAGTACGCTAAATTATTATGCTAAAACAAATATAGGTAGCCGTCCTTCAAAACGAAGTAAATCGGCAGAATTGGATTTTAACGACTTGCGTGCCATACCTTTTGTAGGCTCATGGAGCCAGCTCAAACAAAATGTACCAGGTTTTTATGGACTTGGTCATGCTTTAAAACACTTTGAAGAAAATGATGAATGGGATAAAGTAGCTGATTTGTATGAAGACTCACTATTTTTTAGAACTTTAGTAGAAAATAGTATGATGTCCTTAACTAAATCATTTTTTCCGCTTACCGCCTATATGCGCGACGATAAAGAGTTTGGCGAATTCTGGCAAATTATTTATGAGGAATTTAAAGAAACAAATCGTTTATTGCTAAAAATTTCAGGCTATAAAAAACTTATGGAAAACTACCCTGATGGTAGAGCCTCAGTAAAAATAAGAGAGCAAATAGTACGACCATTACTTACTATTCAGCAATATGCCTTAAATAAAATTAGAGAAATGAAAAATGGTAATGAACCCGATACATTACTAGAAGTATATGAAAAAATAGTAACACGTTCCCTTTTCGGGAATATTAATGCCAGCAGAAATTCTGCTTAAATTTATGAGAGTAAGCCAATTGCAAATAGACGAGTATGCACCTTATTATAATGCCTATTTACCAAATGTAGATGATACCTGGACACTTGTTGAAGGACTTGAAGTAAGTGTGCATGAATTTATAAAATTTGTACAAGATATACCCATGGGCAAGCACGATTATCGATATGCCGAGGGTAAATGGACTATAAAAGAAATAATACAACACCTGATAGATGTCGAAAGAGTATTTAGCTATCGTGCCATGCGCTTTTCACGTGGTGATAGTACTGAATTAGTAGGGTTTGATGAAAATAGTTATGTCGATAATGCTCATGCTAATGACAGAAGCCTACAATCATTGCTTACCGAGATGTCGGCATTACGCCATGCCACACTATTACTTTTCAAATCATTTACTCAAGATGATTTAGTAAAAAGAGGAGTAGCATCAGGACATATTGTAACGGTACGAGCGTTAGGCTTTTTAATTATAGCGCATCAAAAACATCATACCAAGATTTTTCAGGAACGTTATTTATAAACAAAAAAGAACCTCAGTTATTGAGGTTCTTTTTTTATGTATTTTTTAGATAATAAAATTAATCTTCTTCTTCATCTTCGTCCTCGGTATCAAGAATATCATTATTATCTATATCATCGTCGTCGTCATCACTTTCTATTTCTAAGCCTTTTATAGCATCTATATTAGGTTCTTCGACAATCTCATCATCATCTTCAAAATTTTCTATTCTGTCGGCAAGTTTAGTGCTTACTTTTACCAAGTATATGGTATCTTCAGTACGCACTTCTACAGCTTCAATAGTTTCATTTTTAGCATTTTTAAAGCGAATGATGTCAGAATCATCATATCCTTCTGGGAATTTTTCAACCAATAAGGTTAAAATTTCGTTAGTCAATTTAGCGTAATCAACAATAACTCTTTTCATAGTAATATTATAAATCTAGGAGGTAAGCAAATATAAGTGGGGCAACTATTGTTGCATCAGATTCAATTATAAATTTAGGGGTATTTATATCTAGTTTACCCCATGTTATTTTTTCATTAGGTACTGCACCAGAGTATGACCCGTAACTGGTTGTAGAGTCGGATATTTGACAAAAATAACTCCAAAAAGGAATATCGGTCATTTCCATATCCTGATATAGCATAGGTACTACACATATTGGGAAATCTCCTGCAATACCACCACCTATTTGAAAGAAACCTACACCGTTACTACTGTTTTTTGCATACCAGTCAGCAAGAAAAGCCATATACTCAATACCACTTTTTACGGTAGAAGCTTTTAGTTCTCCTTTTATAACATAGGATGCAAATATATTCCCCATAGTGCTGTCTTCCCATCCTGGTACAATTATCGGTAGGTTTTTCTCAGCAGCAGCATACATCCAGCTATCTTTAAGGTCTATTTCATAATACTCTTCTAGTACGCCCGAAAGCAACATTTTGTACATAAACTCGTGCGGAAAATAACGTTCGCCTTTCTCTTCAGCTTCTTTCCATATTTTATGAATATGCTTTTGCAAACGACGAAAAGCCTCATGCTCAGGAATACAAGTATCTGTAACACGATTAAGCCCTCGCTCTAGTAAATCCCATTCTTCCTGCGGAGTTAAATCTCTATAGTTAGGTACTCTCTCATAGTGAGAATGAGCCACAAGATTCATTATATCTTCTTCCAAGTTAGCTCCTGTACAAGAAATAATCTGTACTTTGTCTTTACGAATCATTTCAGCAAAACTTTTACCAAGTTCTGCAGTACTCATAGCACCTGCAAGTGTTACCATCATTTTGGCACCGTTTTCAAGCTGCTTTTCATAACCTTTTGCGGCGTCCACTAGCGCTGCAGCGTTAAAGTGCAGGTAGTGTTTTTCTATAAACTGGCTAATTGGTCCTTTGCTCATTTTGTTATTGTTTATGTTCAAGTTTATTGTTGTTTGTAGTAGCCCAATATTTTTAATACATCTTCGGCTTTTTGCTGTTCAGAGAATACTTCTGTAGCCAGTATACCATTTTTATCTCTATCTATAAGGATGTGTTTAGGTTGTGGTATAAGACAGTGATGCAATCCGCCATACCCCCCTATAGTTTCCTGATATGCCCCTGTATTAAAGAAACCAATATACAAAGGTTTATCTTTTTTATACTCTGGTAAGTATATGGCATTCAAGTTTTGTTCAGAGTTATAATAATCATCACTATCACAGGTCAGTCCACCTAATAATATTCTCTCGTATGGGTCATTCCAGCGATTTATGGCTAGCATTATAAAACGCTTGTTAATGGCCCAAGTATCAGGAAGCGTGGTAATGAAAGAAGAGTCTATCATATTCCATTTTTCTCTGTCATTTTGTTGCTTTTGGTATAGTACTTTATATATAGCACCTCCGCTTTCGCCAACGGTAAATGATCCGAACTCAGTAAAAATATTTGGCACATCTACTTCTGCCTCTTCACAAGCAATTTTTATTTGGTTTATGATTTCGTCAATCATATACTGATAGTCATATTCAAAAGCAAGTGAGTTTTTTATAGGAAAACCACCACCAATATTAAGACTATCTAGCGTAGGACATTCTTTTTTAAGACTTATATATACTTTTAAACATTTTAACAACTCATTCCAGTAATAAGCAGTATCTCTTATACCCGTATTTATAAAGAAGTGTAGCATTTTTAACTCTACATCTTTGTTTTCGTGTATTTGTTTTCTATAAAAAGGAAGAATATTGCGATAACCAATACCTAATCGAGAGGTATAAAACTCAAATTTAGGCTCTTCTTCGGCAGCGATACGAATACCTATTTTAAATTTACCTTCAATTTCTTCTTGTAATAAGTTTAACTCTTCATAATTATCAATAACAGGTATAGTTCTGCTGTGACCATTATTAATAAGTCTTGCTATGTTAGTAACATATTCGTCTCTTTTAAAACCATTACAAACAACATAGGTGTTCTTATTTATCTTACCGTTTTTTAATAAGTTTTCTACGATATTAATATCATAGGCAGAAGAGGTTTCAATATGAATATTGTTTTTAAAAGCTTCATTCATAATGTATTCGAAATGAGAGCTTTTTGTACAATAGCAGTAATAATACTCCCCCTTGTAATCATTTTTTTCCATTGCCGACCTAAACCACTCTTTTGCTTTATTAATATTGTTCGAGATTTGAGGTAGGTAGGTAAATTTTAGCGGAGTACCATATTGCTCTACTAGTTTCATTAAATCGATATTATGAAACTGTAAGTTATCTTTATTAAGGGTAAATTCTTCTTGTGGAAAATAAAAAGTCTGGTTTATTAAATCGTAATATTTTGTATTCATTTATTGTAAAGTTTGATAGATTATAAAGTTACTACTATTATGGTATATAATCTTTATACTCAAACCCTTAAATTAGCATACATTATTTGTAACTCTTCATGCTGATTTTCAAAACATAGAAGCATACCTATAGCAATAGTAATATACAGCAATAATATAGGTTGTTTAGCCTTTGCTAAAGCCTTGTATTTGCTGATAATGCAATGACAGAATAAGGTATTATTTATTTTTTTCATCGCGACAAATGTAAAAAAATATACTTCTTATTTAAAAACAATTTTATTAAAAAAAAATTAGTTTAAATAATCTTTAAAAGCATTGTGTATCAATGCGTTTGATATGTTTTTATTTATAACAGCACTACCTATGCTTTCTAATAATACAAACTGAATGTTCCCAAATTCATTTTTTTTGTCGTGTATAAGCATTTTGAGTATACCTTCTATATCTTTAGGAGTAAAGATTACTTTTTCATAAATCCCAATCAAAACTTTTTTAATACTATTATATTCAGTTTCGCTAAGCATACCTTTTTCCATAGATATATACGACTCTAGTATCATACCTATTGCTATAGCCTCGCCATGCAGTAAGGTTTTTTTATCATCATTTTCAAGGCAGTACGATTCTATTGCATGTCCAAGAGTATGCCCAAAATTTAATTTTTTTCGGATATTTTTCTCTGTAGGATCTTTAAGTACAATTTCATTTTTTATATAAATAGATTGTTTAACTGCACCATCTAAATCATCATTAATTAAGTTAGTTATAGCTACAACAGTATTCCAATATTCAGCATCTAAAATTAATCCGTGCTTTAACATTTCTGCAAAGCCAGAGCGTATCTCTTCGGACGGTAGTGTACCCAAGTAAGTAGTATCAACTAATACTGTTTTTGGGTTACTAATAAGACCTACTTGATTTTTTAACGCTCCAATATCAACCCCTGTTTTACCACCTACGGCTGCATCTACCATGGCTAATAGAGAGGTAGGTATATTAATAAAATCAATACCTCTTTTAAAAGTAGATGCTACAAACCCACCAAGATCTGTAACTACACCTCCGCCTAAATTAATAATTAAGCCCTTACGGTCGCACTCTAGCTCAGCCAGTGTATGCCATACCTGTATGCAAGTATCTATATTTTTATTAATCTCTCCTGGCTCTAGCTCTATAACCTCAATAACCACATCTGTTTCAAGTTGCTGAAGAAACAAGGGTAAACAGTGTGTCGCTGTATTAGAATCTACTATAATAAATAATTTAGAATACATTTCAGGCTTCACATTTTCATATAGCCAAACGTAACAATCATTATTAAAATAAACAGTATATCCTGATGCTTGTATAGGTTCCATTTTTAATGGTTTTAAATATTTAGCAAAATAAAGTATTTTATATTATTAATTCTTTAACAGTATCTATATTTGCACAAATTTTTTTAAGGCGATGGAAAAAATATTCAATAATACAGAAACTGCTTTTTCTATAAAAAGTAATACAGAGCTTAAAAGAGGATACTTCCTTTTTAAAATGATAGCCTCTCCAACATTTGTTAGTATTGGCACAGCACTTACTAATTTTGCATTAAAAGTACGCTTACCTATACAGTGGCTTATTAGAGCTACTGTATTCGATCATTTTTGTGGAGGTACTACAGAGGATGATTGCATACCAGTAATAGATAAAATGTATACCCAAAAAGTCTCATCTGTATTAGACTATTCGGTAGAAGGCAAAGAAGATGAATCGGAATTTGATAAAACCTTCGAGAAAATACTAAAAACCATTGTTTTTGCAAAAGAAAGAGAAGCAATACCTTTCGCTGTATTTAAGCCTACAGGTTTTGGGCGTTTTGCATTGTATGAAAAAATAGGAGAAGGAAAAGCCCTTACTACTAAAGAGACAGAAGAGTGGAATAGGGTATTGGTGCGTTTTGAAAAAGTATGTACTGCTGCTTATGATAATGATGTATCATTACTTATTGATGCAGAAGAAAGCTGGATGCAAGATGCTGCCGATGATCTTGTTACTAATTTAATGCGCAAATATAATAAGGATAAAATTATTGTATTTAATACTTTGCAAATGTATCGTTGGGATAGGATGGATTACTTAAAAAAGCTACATGAACAAGCAAAACAAGAAGGGTTCTACATTGGTATGAAAATAGTGAGAGGAGCCTATATGGAAAAAGAAAACAAACGTGCCGAAGAAAAAGGTTATGTTTCACCTATATGTACTTCTAAACAGGCTACAGATATAAATTATGACAATGCTATAGCGTATATGGTAGAGCATATAAATCAAATGGCTATTTTTGCAGGAACTCATAATGAAGAAAGTTCATACAAGTTAATGCAATTGATGCTAAGTAAGGGTATCAATAAAAATGATGAAAGAATTTGGTTTGGTCAATTATATGGTATGAGCGACAATATTAGTTTCAATCTTGCTGATAATAACTATAATGTAGCAAAGTATCTTCCTTTTGGGCCTGTAAGAGATGTAATGCCATACCTTATACGTAGGGCAGAGGAGAACACTTCTGTTGCAGGACAAACCAGCAGGGAATTAAACTTGATAAGCGTAGAAAGAAAAAGAAGAAGAATATAATTATATTAATAAGGTACTGCTTGTACCGTTGTAAATAAAAAACAATGAAGTTTAAATATCGTTTAGCATACTATCTTTTTGGGGCTGTAATAGGGGTTATGTTTCTTATATTTTTTTTAGATAATAAAAAAGCCGAATTTTGTTACTTGCCTAACTGTCGTGTGTTAAAAAATATAAGGAGTAAAGGGATGACAATTTCTCCAGAAGCACAAAAAAAATTGAACGAAAGATGGGTTACTATAGATGATGTTAAAGCTTGTACAGAAAATGGAGACGTTATTTTTTCGAAAAGTAAAGACAAATATAAAGGGGGTACTATATATATAATAGAAGGTAAAAGTACTAAAAATGAGCTTATTGAAGTAGAGGTGGTGAATTATGATAATAAAGTATTGCTAAAAGACATCAATAAAATATAAATTTTTCACATTTTTTACTTGCAAATATCAATGGTTAGCGTATATTTGCACTCGCAATAACAAACAAGATCATTCTTGAATGTTTAGCGTTATAAGGGCAATTAGCTCAGTTGGTTCAGAGCATCTCGTTTACACCGAGAGGGTCGGGGGTTCGAATCCCTCATTGCCCACAAAAAAATTAAAGCTTCAGTGAAAACTGAAGCTTTTTTTATTTTAGGAATATACTATATCCTATAAAAATAGGTAAATCAACTTCTTTTTAGTGAAGAATGGAGTTATTCCCTTTTCAAAACAATTTTATAAAAATATTTGGGTTATAACTAAGCTAACTTTAAAATATAATAATATAATTGAAATAATCTTTTATGATGAGAATTGTAAGTAAATTAGTTATTATTCTATTTCTTGCATTGACATCTTGTGGCAATAAAGAAACAAAACAACAAAAATATCCAATATATGATAATTGGTATTCCTCTTTTTCTGAATTTGAATCCGACTCTATTTATTATAAAATAGATGTAAAAGGTAATTATAATGAAGAACTTTTTTTGATGACAAAAAAAATCATAGTTAAGGATTCTTTATTTGGTGCTTATACCTATGAAAACTGGCAAAAATCTTGGAATTACAGTAAAAAAGTTGATAGTGAGCCACTATTTATTTATACAATAGCTATGTATGATGGTAAATCTTTTAATGATTTTTCTAAGCTAGTTTTTAATCCTTCTTGGATAAAATATCCTGTGTTGAAAAAAGGGGAATTCACAAATTTAGATACTGTTTCAAAAAGCGATATGCAACACGAAACCCCAGTATATCTTAAAATAATGGCAGCTTCGAATGATAATCTCAATTGTACTTCTATAAACCTTATTTACAATAATAATAAATGGAAAATGTTCTCACGAGAAGTATTAGATTATAGTAATTATGGTCGTAGCCTAAATGGATATTGTATGGATACTATTTTAGGCGAGTACTCTAAAATCGACACCATACGTTTTGATAGAGTTTTTGATGATCATTATTTTGATTGTAAGTAATTATAGCATCTTGTCATTTAACTGGTAATTCAAAAGAAATTACAGAAATTTTTATAGATACTTTTTTAAAAGTTTGTTCTTCTCCAGAAAAGCCTCTTTCTGCATCAGGAATCGGTCCAACTCCAACTCCAGCTGGTAAGCCGTTTAAAAAATATGTTTTAGCACAAAAAGCAGAAGAAACGAAAGAAAAAGCCAAAAAGAAGGCAGAAGAATATCTCAAAGAAATTGAAAATTGGTTTAATAATAATTGGTAATTTATTAGATAATGAAAAAAACACGAATTAAATGGTGGGTACATATTTTACTAATCTTTATATTTATATTAGTATCTTTATATTACTATTATAAGGTCTTTTTTTCAGGTATTCCATCTGAGTCTTATGATTTGATGACACATAGGTTTATCACTGTAATTGTGGCATTAATTATAATACACTTTTTATGGTTACTGTTTGTTTTAATAAGACTACTATATAATCGGCAATTTATTAATGCTGTACTTGTTCTTATGTTTGTAATTCTGAATGCCATTTTAATCAAAGTGGTAGGCTTTTTATGGGCTTTAACGATGGGGATGTAATTATTTACTATTTGGTAGATAATTAAACAGAACAAAATATATATGCAAATATATGTTATCCAGACATTTAAGCTACTTGTAGTATTTGTAAAATATCTTACATAAAATTTCTACAAGTAGTTTCAATTGAAACTTGTAAAAAAATGAAAAAAATAAAAATCATAATTGCTTTGATTTTGATTGCATTCATTTCTATTTGGTTATTTGTTTCAAATAACAGAATTGGGAAAGAAGAAAAACGAATCTATTGCGAGGCAGGCATATTATATATTCAATCCATGAAACTAGATGGTTACAACCCATCTGATGTTAACAGAGCAAAAGTCTATGCTTTAGAAAGAAAAACAGGAAAAATTGTCGATTCAACTACTATTTTATTAGATGGTTACAATGAATCTAAAAATCAACATCTAACTTATAATTTGTATTCGTTAGAAAAACCCTTATCAACAGCTACAGATTGGAAATTCTTTTTAAATGATAGTTCTGAAATTTTAGTATCAGATATTAAAACTAGAATAAATGAATATAGAAATATGTTTGGAACAACTGATATTTGTGATATTGTAGAGTGGAGAGTAAATGGGAAACTATACTCAATAGAAACAGAGGGGTGTTTCATAACAAATGAAAATTAATTTAATTTGGGATTTCTGCTCTTTATTCTTCAGTTTGTTTTTAAAATAGCCTGTAAGGTCTTGCAATGCATCTTCGGTAATCTCATAAAAATACCATGTCTTACGGTAGGCTTTGAGTTTATTTAGCATAGTAACTTGTTGGCGATAAGTACCAGGCTTTAATAATTCTTTTTGACGTTGCATTTCAGTTTCCCAAAACGTAATAAAATCTATTTTAGAATTTGGATTTTTATACTCTTATATAAGTTTATCCATAGTGAGTACCTGATTGCTTAAACGATAGCTAACTTCTATCTTATTGATGTCGGCGAGCATTTTCTCAAGTACCAAATTATAGTCCTTATAATTTTTACACGTTCGTTTTACGCGTTGCTTATCCTTATCAAAGTCTTTTTCGTGTACAGAGATATTACAAGGCAAGCATTTACGCTGCTTATTAATGAATAATTGCAGGTAAAGTGCATATGTATTATCGACCCGTTGATGGTCGGTTCTGAGTACTATTTTGGCTGTTAACTTCCCAGTAAATTTCATAGGGGCGTGGATAGGGACGTGATTGTCCAAGATTACTATATTCTGCATATTTCTAGTTTTGTTTGGAATAGCCACAAAAGACTAAAGGCGAGTACTTTATACCAATTTAGGTATAAAGTACTCGCCTTTGTTGCGGTTATAATTCAATATTTGTGACCTCGACTGGATTCAAACCAGTAACCTTCTGAGCCGTAATCAGATGCGCTATTCAGTTGCGCCACGAGGCCTTTTTTGTTAGTAAACAGCTCGTTTTTATTAGCCGTATACATAACTTGTTTGCGGGTGCAAATATAGACAATAATGCTTAACTTGCAAATGTAAATGATATAAAAAACAGAAAAAAATGGAATTAAATAAGTATATACGTGACATTCAGGATTTTCCGAAACAAGGAATTATTTTTAAAGATATAACTCCGTTACTATCTAATCCCGAAGCTGTAAATAAATGCATGGAGTTATTTATAGATAATCTTAAAAACAAAAAAATAGATAAAGTAGTAGGGGTAGAGAGTAGAGGGTTCTTTTTTGGTATGCTTTTAGCAAATCGTCTTAATGCAGGGTTTATTCCTGTACGTAAACCTAATAAGTTGCCTTATGAAACGATTTCTTCTTCTTACGCCTTAGAATATGGTACAGATACCTTAGAAATGCATATAGATGCTATACAGCAAGGGGAGCGCATATTAATACATGATGACGTATTGGCAACAGGTGGTACAGCAAAAGCAGTATGTGAGTTGGTAGAAAAACTAGGTGGCGAAATTGTACAATGTAATTTCCTTATGGAGCTTTCTTTTCTTAACGGACGCCAGAAAATAAATCAATATGATATATATTCACCACTGGTTTATTAATAAAATAGTATTCTAAAACACAAAAAGACGGTATATACCGTCTTTTTTATAATAAATATCAATTTATTACAGTTGGGTGTATAACTAACTCACCTTATTCTTCTTTTATTTTATTAAACTCTTGTATTTCGAGTTCTCTCACCTCTCTTGCTTTAGCTCTTTCTTTGCTCATTTGTTTTCTTTTGGCTTTTAGTTCTTCTCTTGTAGAAGCTAATTGCTGTCTTACTTCTTCTATGTAGCGTTTTGATTCAGCATATTGTTCTTCGTTAAATCTAAACGCATCTGAATCATCATCTATGTTTCTTATTTTTTGAATTTCAATTTGAGCATCGCCTAATCTCTCTTTTAATGCTGCTAAATCTTCGACAGATGTACCGCGTAACATAGGGAATTGACTTATATTATCTGATGTAATATTTTCAAAATCAATATTGGTAAATCTCCTCATAGCAGTTATATCTTTTTGCATATCATCATAATAATCAATATTACTTTCTCCTATTGATGTTCTCCATGCCCCGTTACTCTCAATTGTATGCACAGAGTAGCGAGAAACAACTTTTTTAGTTGTTATTTCTATAGCGCCTTTTTTGCCATCTTTACCATATTTATTCTTGGCCTCCTTTTTTTCAAGAACGTTCATTTTATCTATTTTGGTGTCTAATGGTAATTTTATAGTTTCTCCTTTTTCTTGCTTTATACCGTTAATAACAATCAGCATATCTTTATTATTAATGGTAATATTATTTACTGACCAACCGCCTTCTTGTGATGGTATTGGAGGAGAGGTTACTTTATGTTTTTTTATTACATCTTCTCGGTTATAAAACAAAGTATCAGAGACTCTTATTTTGCCATTACTTTTGTAGCTAACATTATTATTACTTCGATGAAGATTTACATCTCCTGTAGCTCTAATAGTAGGAGCTATACCGAATGATATTTCTTTATTACCATTATTATCTTTTTCGATTTCTATAGTAAACGGTTTAATAGGTGCTTTTCCAGAAGATTTATATACTCTACTTTGAGTAGCATCTTTTACAACTATTTTAATACCTGTTATTTTGCCTTTTTCATTTCGAGTAATATCTGAGAAAGTAATATCAGTATCAAATTCTTGCTTGAAAAAGTCTTTTTCTGCTTCCAGTTCTTCATCTTTAGAGTATTCAGTTATTTCTAATGCTACTTTTATAGAGGTATGCTCTACTGTTTCCGTTTTAAGAGCTTTTTCCTGTGCTTTTACTTCAAGTTGAAAACATAACATAAAAGCAACCAGCGCGGGTACTACCACAATATACTTCCAAGAATTTCTGGTTTTAGATTGTTTTTTGTTTAACATAACGATTCGTTTTTTGATTAATGATTGATAAAAGTGATTGATGATTGCAGTACACTCGGGCTGTACTGTTATTTTTAATAATGTTTTTTGATAGGCTTTAATATCTTGTATTTCTTTCGTTGCTTCTGCATCGGCTATAAATTCAAGGTTTTGCGATATAGCCTTTCTATAAGCCCATACAAAAGGATTGAACCAAAAGACAATACAAAACAACTGACTGATAATCATATCGAAAGAGTGTTTTTGTGCACTGTGTACTTTTTCATGACTTAATATGTTTTGTAGTTCTTGCGGACTTAATACTTTAGAGTTATAAACGATATAATTAAAGAAAGAGAAAGGCGATTTTACTGCCTCTGAATCGATATATTTAAAGCCATTTTTATAGCCAATTGCTTTTCCACGAAGCATTTTCACTATGGCTTTAATATCTATACAAAATCGAATCAGAAAAAAAAGTACTCCAGCAATATAAATACCTCCAGCAATGCTGTACCAGTCTATACTTTTAGCAACATTGGCATTGACTTCCATTTGTTCTTGGATTGCCATTAGTTGTGTTATACTCATCTCTTGTATTGCTGCTTGTGGAGCAGCTTCTACCCATACAGTACGGGTAAGCACTAGTAGCGGAAAGATAACCGAGGTAATTAGCCCAGCAATTAAAAATTTACGGTTAGAGTAAAAGAATGTTTCTTTCCTTAGTAAAGTATAGTAGGTAATATAAAATACAGCCAATAATCCCGATGCTTTAATAAGATAGATGATAAAGCTTTCCATATTATTTATTTTTTTCGATCATATCTAAAATTTCACGAAGCTCCTCGGCACTTATTTTTTCTTCTTTAGCAAAAAAAGAAATCATACCCTTATAAGAGTTATTAAAATAATTTTCAATAGCATTATTCATAAACCCTTTTCGGTATTCTTCTTTCTCGACAATAGGGTAGTATTGATGGGTGTTACCATATGCAGTATGCCCCACATAGCCTTTCTCTTCAAGATTACGAATAATTGTAGATAGGGTGTTATAATGCGGTTTATCTTCTGTTATTTCGGTAAGTACATCTTTTACAAAAGCTTTTTCTAGCTTCCATAATATGTGCATTATTTCTTCTTCCTTGTTGGTTAATTTTTGCATAGCTTCTTAAATTATAGATACAAACATATAACTATTTTTTTAGTTACAAAACTAATTTTATAGTTTAATAACTAAAATAGCAGTTTAATTATTGTGAGAAGCAACAAAAATTTTATGTATTTTCTTTATGTAACAGTCGTTGTAATAATAATAAACAGCCTACGGCTAGCATTCCGGCAGTACCCATTATTATCCAGTTAGTAGTATAACCCCAACGCGAAATAATTTCCATACCACTTTTTGCACTCACTATATGTGCTGCACTAAACGACATAGTGTAGAATGCCATATAACGTCCTTCGTGTCCTTTTGGGGCACGTCCCATAGCAAAAGAGTTAGAAAAAGGAAAGCAAAACATTTCACCAAAAGTTAAAAACACCAAACTAATTAAGAGTATACCAAGCCATATATGAATAATTAATATATAAAAACTAATAGCCATAAGTAACGCCCCCCAAATAATAATTTTTATTTTAGGGACGCCTTTTCGTTCAAAATAGCCCACAAACGGCATCTCCATAAAAAATATCATTAAACCGTTAAAAGACATGAGTAAACCTGTATGAAACTCAGTAAGATTATATGCTTCCTTATGGTAGAGTGGTAGAGTAGTAAATAATTGAAAAAAAAGAACAGCGGTAATAAAGCTACTGAAAAGGAAAAGCCAGAAACTACCATCGTAAAAAACAGAATGTTTTTTTACATTACTCTGGGTATTTTCATTATGCTCTTCTATAGGTTCTTTTTTCTTTTCTTTTATTAAAGCCCAAAATATCAAGATAGATACAATACAGGTTATGGCATCTGCCCAAAAAAGTCCCTTGTAACCAATGCCTACTATAATAAGCCCTCCCAATGCAGGACCAGCGGCAAAGCCTAAGTTTACTGCAATTCGTACTAATGTAAGCGCTCTTGTCCTGTTTTCGGGTTTTGCATATGCACCAAGTGAAACAAACATAGCAGGTCGAAACATATCGGCAATGACCATAATACCAAACATTGCAGCACACATACCCATAAAGGTAGTTACATATTGTATTACAAAAAATAATATTCCAGTTGTAAAAAGGCTGAAAACCATTATTTTATAAAATCCTATTTTATCAGATAATTTCCCGCCAAGCCATGATCCTAATAAAGAACCAAAGCCAAAGCACATCATTACCGTACCTACCTGATTATATGAAAAACCTAAATCTTCTTTAAGGTATTTAGAGAGGAATGGCAGTACCATAGTGCCTGCACGATTAATAAAAGTAATAATGGTAAGTATCCAAATTTCTCGGCTAAAGCCTCTAAAATTGTCAATATATCGTGTAAAAACAGCTTTGAGCATTGGTTAGAAATTTTAACCGCAAAGATAAGAATTTAGTAAGGCTAACTTTCTACTTATACTAAGCATTATTACTCTTTTTCTTTTAAAAAATAAAGCACTAAAAATAGTTAAACCATTATTTACTTCTTGAGGTTATCTTGATTTTTAAAAAAGTATAAAAATAAAAAAGGTTGTCGATATTTGTTTTGCGAACCCTATCAAATACAACCGCTCTTAAGAAATTTAAAAAGTCAAGTTGACTTCATTGATATAGTGTTGTTGTGCTTCAGTTATTGCTAATTTAGACTGTAAAAATCAGAAATTTCTGATTTGCCTTAACCTCAATAAATGAATTAGGTCTAAGAATTATTTTGTTACTTTGATTTTTTGAAATAACCAACCATATGTTTTTTATTATTGGAATTTTTATAGCTATTTTCCTTTCACTTCTTTTATTAATGAAAGCTAAAAAATCACGTGCAGATAAAATTCTTTTTGTCTGGCTCATTTTAATTTCTTTACTTCAAACATTTCGATATTTTTTAGAGTCTGGCTATTTTTTTAAACACCCGAATTGGCTTGGAGTTGAGCTAGTATTACCAGTTTTACATAGTGTTTTGTTATATATGTATGTTATTGAAATTACTGGAAATACCATTAGAAAAAAAAGTACTGTATTTCTGCATTTTATTCCTTCTATCATTTTAGTTGCATTAATAACCCCTTTTTTTCAATTAACGACTGAACAGAAAATACTTGTTTATCAAAATAATGGAGAAGGTTTTGAATGGTTTGTATTAATAGAAGGATTAATAGTTGTTATATCTGGTTTGACTTATTCTATTTGGTCTTTAATAATTATAAATAGACATCAAAAAAACACAGAAAATATATTTTCGAATACAGAAAAAAAGAAATTACAGTGGTTAAAAATCTTATCCATAGGTAATGGTATTATATTCATATTAGCTCTTTTTTTTGAAACAAATGTCACTTATACAGCAATAGCGTTCTTAGTTCTGTTTATCGGTTTTTTTGGAATTAATCAATTAAATATTTTTTATTCTAATACCAGTGTGGTTGAAACATTAGATAAAGAACCACTTATAGAAGATAAAAAAGTAAAAAAGAAAGAAGTTTTTAGAAAAAGTATTTCAAAAAAAAAGTATGCTAAGTCTGGTTTAACTAAAAATAATGTTTTAGAGATTTATACTGCGCTCAAAGAGTTGATGGATAACAAGTCATATTATAAAAATTCAGAACTCACTTTAGTAGAATTAGCCAAAATTTTAAATGTACACCCTAATTATTTATCGCAAGTCATTAACGAGGTTGAAGGAAAAAATTTTCACAACTACATTAACGGTCTTCGAATAAAAGAGTTTATTAGGTTGGCATCTATAAAAGATAATAAAAAATACACAGTAATTTCTCTAGCTTATGATTGTGGTTTTAATACAAAATCTACATTTAATAAGAATTTTAAACTGCAAACAGGAAAAACACCAACAGAATTTTTCAATTCTTAACTTGTTTTTTTATAAATAGTTTGTTCCCCTTGTAAAAGCATACTACTTATAGTATAAGTGCAACTCTCTATAAAACAGAGGAAAACCAATGGTCCTTTAGTAAGAACATGTAAGCACGTACTTTTTATTTTTTTACTTAAATACTAAGCCTTTTGATATTAAAAACCAGTGCATCTTTGTGATAAAATTATGCGTAATGAAATAATTCATTCGCTAACAAATAAAAATATAAAAATGAAAACAAAGAAATTTTATTTATTTATTACGGTTTTTACTATGCTTTTAGCATTGAGTTCATGTAGTCTTGGTGACGACGATAATAATATTGTTGAAAGAAATGATGATGATGGAGACGGTGTTATAAATGTTATTGATGAATGTGCGCATACACCGGAAGGAGTGGAGGTTGATGCTGTTGGGTGTCCTGTTGAAGAGGATTAATACTTTATAGAGGTTTTTATTATAAATAGAACTATTGTGACCCGTTGTACATTATGATTTTAGACCAATTGAGTTATACATTTAAACATCATGATTTTATCTTTGTTTTAATTGGTCTAAAATAAAAATATTATATTGCTGATAGTCAGAGGTGTAGTAGTTTTTTAAAAATAATAATGCACAACGGGTTATTGTGCTTATAATCATGATTATTCTTGTCCAATACCGCCATTGCAAAATGATTTACTAGTTGCCATAAAAGCAGGGGTAAAAGAGTTTGCAAAACATTAAAAAAAGCCTGTTTAGTTATTAAAACTAAACAGGCTTTCACACAAACAAAAACAGGTAATTATTAAACTTTTATGCTGTTTCTAAATCGTATAATACAGCTTTTTCTTTATTAAATAACACTTCAAGTAATACAAAAGATAATCTACTGTTATAATCTATATATAAATCTTTTATATTTTTTAAAAATATATTTCCTGTTATATACCCTGAGTCGTTATTAGTGTAAGCTTCTTCTATAGAAACAAATTGCTCTTTCAATAACAGAGTATCTTCTTTTTGATGACGCACCAATACTTTTAGTAATACATCATCTAATAAAACAAGATTCTCTTTTTGGTATATTTTTTTGTACTCATATTTATAATCATACCCCAAAGCCGAAATATCTGAAAGTACTGCCGACGCTGTAGGATAAGCTCCCGCACCACGCCCCACAAAGAAATGTGTATCAGCAAAACTAGTTTTGGTAATAATACCATTAAATACATCATCTACATGATACAAGCGGTCTTCGGTACTTACAAACTTTGGTATTACAAAAGCCGATAAGCTTCCGTCTTCTTCCTTAAAAGCGTGTGCAACCAACTTTATTTTCAGTCCTTTTTCTTTGGCATATCTAAGTTCTAGTTCTCCAATATTGTCAATACCTATGTTAAAAATATCATCTGGTTGTGCTATATAACCAAAGGAATGAGCCAATAAAATGAGTAGCTTGTATTTGGCATCAAATCCGCCTACATCAAGCAACGGATTACTTTCTGCAAAGCCTTTTTCTTGAGCCTGTTTCAAAGCTTCTTCATAAGATAAGTTTTCTTCCAGCGTTTTGGTAAGAATATAATTGGTAGAGCCGTTTACAATACCTTCTATCGACTCCAAAAGGTCGTTATCATAATACTCTTCCAAATTACGTATAATGGGCATACTGGCACAGGCTGCTGCCTCATACAGTAACGGAGCACCGTATTCTTTTTGTAGTTCGAGTAACTCTGTAAAGTGTTCGGCTATCATTTTTTTATTTGCCGATACTACTGCTTTACCTTTTTTTAATGCAGCCGATACAATTTCGAATGCCGCATCAGCATCGTCAATCAATTCAACTACTACATTTATTTCGTCATCATTTAAAATGTCGTTTTTATCATATGTAAAGTGTTGTGCTTCTATTTCTCTTTTCTTGTCTTTATTTTTTATACAAATCTTCTTAATATTAGCTTTTAAACCTGCTGTTTTATGTAATACTTCATATAAACCAAACCCTACGCATCCGAAACCGAATAATCCTATTGTTAATTTCTTTTCTGACATTTCTTTTTATTTAGCAATTATTTCGGCGGTTTGTTTTACGGCTATTTCAATAGCCTGTTTGATATCAGCAATCAAATCATCAGCATCCTCAAGCCCTACGGATAATCGGATAAGACTATCGGTAACTCCTGATCTGTATCTTTTTTCAGCAGGGATAGATTTATGTGTCATTTCGCAAGGTAAGCAACACAAGCTTTTTACACCGCCTAAACTCTCAGCTAGTTTAAATAACTTTGTATTGGTAACTATTGCCGTAGCCAATTCTTTATCGTCTATAACAAGATCGAACGTTACAATACCCCCAAAATATTTTTGTTGTTTTTTAGCGATATCGTGGTTGTGGTGAGAGGGTAATCCTGGGTAGTAAACATTCTTAATTAATTTTTCTTGTATTAAAAATTCAGCGATTTTTTGAGCATTTTCAGCGTGTTGTCTAATACGTAGTGAAAGTGTTTCTATACCTCGCAAGGCAAGCCAACTATCAAAAGGACCGAGTATAGCACCAGATGCATTTTGAATAAATTTTATTTTATCGCCTAGCTCTTGAGTAGCAGTAATTACAAGCCCCGCTATAAGGTCGCTATGCCCTGAAATATATTTTGTAGCACTATGTATTACAATATCAGCACCTAGGTCAATAGGTTTTTGAGATACAGGTGATGCAAATGTGTTATCTACACACAGCAGGATATCATTCTTTTTGGCAATAGCTGCAATGGCAATAATATCAGATATTTTAAGGGTAGGGTTAGTGGGAGATTCTATCCATATCAATTTTGTTTTTGATGTAACCACCTTGGCAATATTATCAGAGTTAGTAGAATCGACATAGTTAATACTGATACCAAATTTTTCATACACATGGGTAAATAGCCTGAATGCTCCACCATAAATATCATCTACTGCAATAATTTCGTCACCTGTTTTTAGTAGTTTAACTACAGCATCAATAGCTGCAAGACCACTAGCAAAAGCATAACCGCTAGTACCGTTTTCAAGTTTTGCTATAGTGTCTTCAAGAGCTTTACGAGTTGGGTTGTTACTGCGTGAATAATCGTAGCCTTTATTCACTCCTGGTGCTTCTTGCACAAATGTTGATGTTTGATAAATGGGCACTGAGATACTTCCGGTTAATTCATCTACGGGAATGCTGTGCAAAATTTGAGTTTGTTCTTTCATTTTGTTTTGATTTAGAAAATTTAATTAAACATTGTTTAGTTTTATAAAAAACTATCCAAATCCATTATCGGAAAGTACATATAATAAAAAATGCCTTCCCGATAAGTCAGAAAGGCATATAATATTTTTGAAGTATTATGTACTAATTTCTAAACTTATCTTTCCCAAATATACTTGGGTTGAATGTGGCACCTTATTCATTTCTGAACAGGTTGCCAAGACTTCATTGGGTCAATTCCCTCGGTCTTTCTGGATAAGAATAATTTTCTAAAAGAACTTGCAGCAAAGGTAAAGCAGAAACATCTGTAATTCCAAAATTATTTTACATAAAATTACAAAATAATGATTTTCAACACATTAAAATCTAATATACTTGTGATAGCGTGATGAATAGTATAGCTGCAAGAGCTAAAAATATACCTGCATAATTTAAAATAGATATCTTTTCTTTAAAAAGAAATACACCGGCAAAACTGCCTAAAACAATTACCCCAATGTTCATACTAGCAAAAACAGTTGATGGATTTTCAGCAAATACACGATGAGCTTTAAGGTAAAAAAGTATGTTTCCAAAGTTGAATAGCCCTATCAAAGCACCAAATAATATATTTTTAGTCAATACTTTAGTTTTGCATGTCATTACATCATTAATAACCAATAATATAGATATTATAAGTGCTCCGCAAAAAATGATGAATAAAGATGTAGTGTAAGATACTTTTGTATAAAGTGCTATTTGTTTAAATAGTATATCTACTATACCAAAACCAATAAGTACAACGGCAGGAAATATCCACTTTTTATTACCTTGTTTGTCACTTTTATTTAATATTAGCAGAATAGCGGGAAAAGCTATAATGAGTCCTATTATTTTTAAAACATTAAAACCTTCTCTAAATATAAAGTATGCAGCTAATATGGGTATAATGAGCGAAAGTCGCTGAGCAGCATCGGTTTTTACAATGCCCATATGCCTTATAGAGGCTGCCAAAAACAAAAATATAGTAGGTAGTAGTATAGATAAAGTAATATAGATGGTCCAGGGGGCATCATCATCTATAGAAAGAGGTGCAGGGTTAAAAACAAAATAGCAAAGTAATAATGCAAATACATAATTCCACATAACAATCTGCATTACTGATGCAGAGTATCTTCTCACAGTTTTGAAAAGAACTCCTACAGTTACGCTACATATAATGCTTAAAATCAGGTATATCATTTACTTAAATTTATCGCGCAAAAATAATATGTTTTCGCATATACACAAGAATTATAGGGTTGTATCTTTTTTGTATCTTTGAAAACGAAGACAAAAAAGAATAGTATTATTGCTCAAAACACTAGTATTAATTGGGTTTGTCGCAATTTTTATTTAAAATAATAATTTTAATTTATTTTTAATTAAATAATAACTTTTAGTTAATTTTTGAGGTTAAAAAGCTTTTAGATTGCTAAAATCTGTGAAAATTAGATTGATTATGAAAAATATTTTTCTATTCTTAGCTTTTATATCATCAAATATGATATTGGCTCAAGAAGATGCTTGGGTATATTTTACTGATAAACCTGACACGGAATATTATCTTGCCAACCCACTTGAAATGCTTTCGCAAAAAGCACTCGACAGACGTACTAATCAAGGTATAGTTCTCGATGAAATAGACATACCACTTCATCAGCCATATATTACTGCTATAACAGAGGCAGAAGGTATAACTGTAATGGCAAAATCTAAATGGCTGAATGCATTACACATTCGTGGTACTGAAGAGGATATAAATGTACTTATCAATCTTGAATTTGTAGATTATATAGACTTTGCCAATAAATTGCTTAATACATCAGGGAGAATATTACAGCCTACACAAACAAGTACTGTAAATAAAACATTAGAAACTCTAGCAAATTTTGAATATGGGATATCATCTAATCAGATAACAATGCTTAATGGCGACCAACTGCACCAACAAGATTTTACAGGTACAGGTATAACTATAGCTGTACTTGATGCTGGGTTTCCTGGAGTTGATACTGCGCAACCTTTTCAGCGACTTTTTGATAATAATCTTATATTAGGTACTTACGATTTTGTTACCGATTCAGAGAATGTTTATACTGCCAATTCTCATGGTACAATAGTACTTTCGGCTATTGGAGGTTATACCGAAGGTGAACTTGTAGGTACTGCACCCGATGCTTTTTATTATCTTTTTAGAACAGAAGATGCTACTAGCGAAAACCCTGTAGAAGAATCTTATTGGGTAGAAGCCGCCGAAGCCGCCGACAGCCTTGGTGTAGATGTTATAAACACCTCATTAGGTTATTTTTTGTATGATAATCCTAATTACAGTTATACTTATGAAGACATAGATGGACAAACATCCTTTATATCCCGTGGTTCAGATATTGCATTCTCTCGCGGTATGATATGTGTTACTTCTGGAGGAAATTCAGGAAATTCGGCTAACCCAAATATAGGTGTGCCCGCCGATGCTTTTAATGTACTTACTGTAGGTGCTGTTGATGAAAATGAAGAATATGGGAGTTTTAGCTCTATAGGACCAACCTATGATATGCGTGTAAAACCCGATGTTATGGCACGTGGTGTAAACACAATATCATCAGACACTTCAGGAAACATTGTTGGAATATCAGGCACTTCGCTTTCTAGTCCTGTAATGACAGGTATGGTTGCATGTTT
Source organism: Flavobacterium arcticum (assembly GCF_003344925.1). Lineage (NCBI taxonomy): Bacteria > Pseudomonadati > Bacteroidota > Flavobacteriia > Flavobacteriales > Flavobacteriaceae > Flavobacterium > Flavobacterium arcticum. The sequence continues at coordinate 2,249,286 of NZ_CP031188.1, forward strand.
ATGGCAAGCATTACCCGAAATGACTAATGCGGAAATAGTACAACTTATCAAAGAATCATCTGACCGTTATAACGAACCTAATGTACAGTACGGTTATGGTATACCCGATTTTGCTTTTGCTCTTAGTACTGCTTTATCAGTTAATGATATTGATACAATAAGGTTTACAGTATACCCAAACCCTACAGATAATAATATAAATGTTACCGCTATAGAAGATGGAAGAACAGCTAAATTATCAATATTCAATAATCTTGGGCAATTAGTACTACAGGATAATTTATCTGTAAACAACTCTTCAATCTATTTAGGTAATTTATCTTCTGGGTTATACAGTTATCAAATAAAATCGGGAGATAAAATACAGTCAGGAAAACTTATCAAAAAATAATAAATCCATACTATACAATTAAATGAACAGAATTACACAACTATTTAATATAGAATATCCTATAATACAAGCAGGAATGATATGGGCTAGTGGCTACAAGCTAGCAAGTGCCGTGAGTAATGCAGGAGGACTTGGGCTTATAGGAGCAGGCTCTATGTACCCAGATGTACTTCGCGAACATATACAGAAATGCAAAAAAGCAACTAATAAACCTTTCGGGGTAAATGTACCCATGTTATATCCTAATATTGAAGAAATTATGGATATAATAGTAGAGGAGGGGGTGAAAATTGTATTTACATCGGCAGGTAACCCAAAAACTTGGACACCATTTCTTAAAGAGCATGGCATCACTGTAGTACATGTAGTAAGTAGTGTAAAGTTTGCACTAAAAGCACAAGAGGCAGGTGTAGATGCTGTAGTTGCCGAAGGCTTTGAGGCTGGTGGTCATAACGGTAGGGAAGAGACCACTACTTTTACATTAATACCAATGGTAAAAGAACAGCTACAAATACCACTTATTGCAGCTGGTGGTATTGCTACAGGTCGCGGAATGCTAGCCGCTATGGTATTAGGAGCTGATGGTGTACAAGTAGGAAGCCGCTTTGTAGCTTCGGTTGAATCATCTTCACATGATAATTTCAAAAAAACAGTAATAGAAACTAAAGACGGTGACACACAACTAACACTAAAAGAGCTTGCACCCGTAAGGCTTGTAAAAAACAAGTTTTTTAATGATGTAATGGAGCTTTATAAAGAATCACCAACAATAGAAGATTTAAAAACCTTGTTAGGACGGGCACGTGCTAAAAAAGGAATGTTTGAAGGCGATCTCGAAGAAGGTGAGCTAGAAATAGGGCAAATAGCAGGACTAATACACGATATTAAACCTGCCGCTGAAATAGTAAAAGAAATAATTACTGATTTTGAGGCTGCAAAGCGAGAAGCAGTTAGTTTATAAGTTCAAAAAATAATTACTTATTCTGAAATAACAGTATAGAGTAAATCGCTTTCAAAAATTGCTGCGGGAGATATTACTTTTTCATTTAAAGGTATGTTATTCCCGTAGCGTTCTTTTATTTTTTCTTGCACTGCAGGATGTGAAAGATCAAACTCTTTTAGTTGTTGTGTTTTACCTACTTCTAAACCAGTTCCTTCTTTGTAAATCTTCCAAACGAGTTCAGAACAATATACACGTTCATTACTCCATTCAAAATACAAATCATAATTTTTATTATTAAATGTACTTCCTGCTTTTTTCATTTTTTGGAATGCAGTAGGGGTAAGGGTTGCATTAGCTTCCTTTAACCGTTTTACTACATAATGGTTATTTTCTCCTCTTGATATCCATTTAGATAAAGGTGTTTTTTGTACAGGTTGTATAGCTTCATAAACAAAATAATCATTCCCTTCTTTATAGATGATACCACAATGAGAGTATTTTGATTTTGTTGCTAATTGAATAGCTTTACTTTGTGCTGAGGTAGAAGTTTGAAAAATTATATCACCATTATTTAAAACATCATAATTTATATTACTGTTGTCATTACAGTTTAATAATAATAGTGTAAAAGATATGATTAGAGTTATGAATACTATTTTTTTCATGCTTAAATGTGAATTTTGAAATATAAAAAGATGCCTATTAAGGCATCTTTTTTGTTTAAAATCTCAGTTGTAATTAAAACTTATTTTCTACCTCTGCAGCTTGTAACATAAGGTAGTGCAAGTCGGTATTTTTAACAAATGGTTTTAGTAGTTCACTACCAGGCCCAAACATGGCAAGTTCAACAAAATCTGCTGAGTGTTGCATACTAATCCAGCCTACAGAATTATATTTTTTTTGTATTTGAGCATATGCTTCAAATGGAATATTCTTGTAGTTATATAATCCGTCTTGTTTACCAAAAGTACCTGTATAATAGCCTAATATCGTTTTTGCTTCTTCTTCGGTAATTGTTGTAGCATTACCATACTCTACAATTTCACGAACTTGTGCTATAGATGAAGTAGGTTTAATTTCATTAAGTATCCACTCGTTCGTTTGTGTATAATTTTGCAAACTATCAAAGTTATTGTTAGCTTCTTTTCCGTATATAACACCAGGGTTAGCATTACCATGATCAGTAGTTATAATAACTAATGTTTCACCATCTTTTTCTGCAAAGTCTATGGCAACTTTAATAGCATCATCAAAAGCTACCTGATCGTATAATAATGCTCCAATATCATTAGAATGTGCACCCCAATCTACTTTACCAGCTTCTACCTGTAGTGCAAAACCATTTTTACCATCTTTCATATGGTTGATGGCTTTTTGCGTCATTTCGGCAAGGGTAGGGGTACTATCACTAAGTTCTTTACTACTCTTACGGTCTATACTATAAGGCATTGCATCTTCACTAAAAACACCCAGTACAGGTTTACCTTCGGTAGTTTGTGCCATTTCTTGTGTAGTGCGAGCTATTTGCCATCCTTTAGCTTTATATGCTGCATAAAGATCTTTTTTATCTTTTCTGGTTTCGGCACTAAAGTATTTGTTACCACCACCCATCATAATATCAAAACCTATTCTCAGGTAATCTTCGGCTATTTCAGCCTGTGAGTTACGACTATTACTATTAATACAAAAACCAGCAGGTGTAGCATGGGTAATAGGTACAGTAGTAACACAGCCTACTTTTTTACCTGATTGTTTAAATTTTTGTAGTATTGGCAGGTATTCTTCTCCATTTGCCCCTACATTAAGCGAACCATTGTTTACTCTAAATCCACCTCCCCAAGATGAAGATCCTGCTGCCGAATCAGTTACTATAGAGCTTGCCGAAGCTGTATCCATAAGGGCACGTGATACTCGTTGGTCTTTATAAAGTTGCATCCAGTTAGAGCTTCTCCCCATTTTACGGTTAAGGTATAAGTCAGCCATATTTAATGTTCCTGAACTCATCCCGTCACTAACAAGGAATATAATATTTTTAGCTTTCTTGTTTTTGTTTATAATATCAAAATCAAGTGTACCAGCAGCAGCTTTAAAAGGGTTTAAAACGGCTGTACCTATGGCTGCCATCGAACCATTCCTAAAAAATTTTCTTCTATCCATCAGTATAAATCTAGTTTCTTCAAAAATATAAACAATTTATTAATACTGAATATTACTTGATGTTATTTTAAAGTTAGTACTATATAGAGTTATTATATATAGTATGCATTAGGAAATAAAAAGTCTCGCTACAAGGAACGAGACTTTTCTAAATAACAAAAAACATATAACCTGAAATTTGTATGCAGTTAAACCGCTACAGGAGTAGAGTTAAAATCCATTATTACTTGCTTGCGGATAATATCGTCAAATGTTTCTCTTTCGCGTATCAGATGTCCTTTGCCTTCATACCATAATACTTCGGCAGGTCGAGTACGAGAATTATAATTACTTGCCATCGAGAAACAGTAAGCTCCAGCATTGCGGAAGCATAATATATCACCTTCGGTAATTTCAGCGATTCTTCTATTTCCTGCAAAAGTATCAGTTTCACAAATGTAGCCTACTACACTGTAAAAGCGCTCTTTACCCTTTTGGTTAGATATATTTTCGATATGATGATAAGAGCCATATAGCATTGGACGAATAAGATGATTGAATCCACTATCGATCCCCGCAAACACAGTAGAGGTAGTTTGTTTTACCACATTAACTTTGCTTAAAAAATAACCCGATTGGCTTACTAAAAATTTACCTGGCTCAAAACACAAGGTAAGCTCGCTGCCATATTCGCTACAAAATTTGGTAAAGCGTTTTGTTAGCTTTTTACCCAGTTCTTCCACATCAGTTTCTATATCATCTTTTTTATAAGGCACTTTAAAACCACTACCAAAATCGAGAAACTCAAGCTCTTTAAAATGCATTGCTGTATCAAACAATATTTCGGCAGCATATAAGAATACTTCAATGTCTAATATATCCGATCCTGTATGCATGTGGATGCCATTAATATGCATACCTGTATTTTCTACAATACGTAATAAGTGTGGCATTTGATGTATTGATATACCAAATTTACTATCAATGTGCCCCACAGATATATTACTGTTACCACCTGCCATAACATGTGGATTAATACGTATGCAAACAGGGGTAGTGGGGTGCTTAGCACCAAACTGTTCCAGTATAGATAGGTTGTCTATATTTATTTGAACCCCAAGAGCAGCAACTTCTTCTATTTCCTCCATAGAAACACCGTTAGGTGTGTAAATAATTTTTTCGGGAGGATAGTCTGCCATAAGCCCTAATTGTACTTCTTGTATAGAAACAGTATCTAAGCCTGAACCTAACTGTTTTAATAATTTTAAAATAGATATATTGCTTAACGCTTTTACAGCATAGTTAATTCGCAAACTGTTTACTTTGCTAAATGCTTTTTCTAGTCTGTGGTATTGCGATTGTATTTTCTCGGCATCATATACGTATAGAGGACTTTCAAATTGTTCAGATAACTCCAATAGCTGATTCGTTTCCATTTTTATCATAAATTATTTATGCAAAAATACTTTCGAAATATTCTCTAAACAATAAGCAAGTGTAAGTATAACAAAATATAACAAATTGTTAAATATATAACTTTAGTTGTACAGAATACACTATTTTACAAAGGTAAGTTGATAGCCATCTAACCAAGTATTAGATAATCTCATAGTATTGCCTTCGATAGTTACACATCCAAAATCAATATTATCTATAACTAAGCTTTCAGAACATAACTCTGTCTCTGCATTATTGTTAATATAACTATAGTTATAGGTTCCTGAATCAAGAAAATCAGTAATATCTTCATCAGTAGTAGTATTTACAACAGTCACAGTATTTTCAGAAGCATTAAAAGTCCAAATAATATCCCCTTCTTCAATATCTTGGTCTATCCCAGCTAAAGAACCACTTACATTTATAAGACTCCAACTATCATATGTATAGTCTATTGATACATCATCATCTTGTGTACAGGCAAAACAAAACAGTACACAAATAAGGTTTAAGAATATAATTTTTTTCATAACAAAAGTGTTTTTTATATACTATAGATACAGATAGTATATTTAGGTTGCGTTTGCTATGAACAGCTAATTTTATAAATATATTTTTCTAAAGGAAAAAATTTAAAAATACTTTTAGTCATTGGATGTATTTTGCTATTTTTGTTCCACTTTTAATAAGATAAATGCATTAATTATGAATTTACACGAATATCAGGGAAAAGAAATACTTGCAAGCCACGGAGTACGTGTACAGCGCGGTATTGTTGCTAACAATCCTGCGGAAGCTGTAGCTGCTGCTAAAAAACTTACTGACGAAACTGGAACAGGATGGCATGTGATTAAAGCACAGGTACATGCAGGTGGACGCGGAAAAGGTGGTGGTGTTAAACTTGCTAAAAATCTACAAGAAGTAGAAGAGATTGCAGGTCAAATAATAGGTATGGATCTTATTACACCACAAACACCTCCTACAGGTAAAAGAGTACACAAGGTACTTATTGCCGAAGATGTGTACTATCCTGGAGAAAGTGAAACTTCTGAGTTTTATGTATCTGTTTTATTAAACAGAGGTAAAGGTCGTAACATGATAATGTATTCTACCGAAGGTGGTATGGATATAGAGGAAGTGGCAGAAAAAACACCACATCTTATTTTTACTGAAGAAATAGACCCTGCTGTAGGGCTTCAAGGTTTCCAAGCAAGAAGAATTGCTTTTAATCTTGGTCTTTCTGGTAATGCATTTAAAGAAATGGTGAAATTTGTTGCCGCTCTTTATAAAGCATATACTGAAAGTGATGCTTCGATGTTTGAAATTAACCCCGTATTAAAAACATCTGATAATAAAATAATAGCTGTAGATGCTAAAGTTGATCTTGATGACAACGCATTATACAGACAAAAAGAATATGCTGAAATGCGCGACATTCGCGAAGAGAACCCTATTGAAGTTGAGGCTAAAGAAGTTGGTCTTAACTATGTAGATCTTGACGGAACTGTAGGTTGTATGGTAAATGGTGCAGGACTTGCAATGGCAACAATGGACTTAATTAAATATGCAGGTTTTGAGCCAGCTAACTTCCTTGATGTAGGTGGTACTGCAGATGCTAAGCGTGTAGAAACAGCTTTCAGAATTATATTAAAAGATCCTAATGTAAAAGCTATCCTTATTAACATCTTTGGTGGTATTGTTCGTTGTGACCGTGTTGCACAAGGTGTAGTAGATGCTTACAAAAACATGGGAGACTCTATTAAAGTGCCTATTATTGTACGTTTACAAGGTACTAATGCAGAGATTGCTAAAGAACTTATTGATAACTCAGGTATGCCTATACTTTCTGCTACTTTATTCCAAGAAGCTGCAGACCAAGTTAAAAATGCTTTGAGCTAAAAAGTAAAATTTTATATATTAAAAGCCCTTATAAATTTATAAGGGCTTTTAATAATAATAAATATATGGGGAAAAAAGAAAAGTCTAAAAGGAATTGGTTAACCATTATTATTGAAAACATAATACTTTTTATTGGAAGTTAGTACGTTATTCTAACTCAATAGAAATTTATTCCAATCCTTTAAGAAACTCCAGTACTTCTTCTACCGTTTTCAGTCTGTATTTAGCAGCAGTATTACCTTCGCCTACTTTTATTGAAAATTCTTTTTCTCCAGTAAGCATTTCAAATAAATCTTCATCTGTTTTATCATCACCAATAGCGAGTACAAAATCATGTTCTCCTGTTAATACATAATTTTTACACGTCATACCTTTATGTGCCATAAAATGTTTAACCTCAATAACCTTATTACCATCTATAATTTGGGTAGGGGTGTTATACATATGGTTTTTAAGTAACATTAATAACTCTCGCGATGTATTAAAACCTTGTTTTTCGTCTACATTACGATAGTGATAAGCAATACCAAACTCTTTTATCTCAATAAAGCTCTCTGCGTTGGTATCTACATAATCTTGCATAATCTCTATAACTTGGTCTTTCCATTCTGGCTCTCCTTTAATAACAGGTTGCCATTCTGGGTTTTTAATATAACCACCATGTTCGGCTACCATACCAATAGGCAAGTGTCCCATATATTGTTCTAAAAACTGCCTATTGCGTCCACTTACAATCCATACTTCATTTTTAGGGTCTGCCGAAAGATTTTCTAATACGCTCAATACTTCTTCACTCGGGATTGCTAATTCTGGTCTCGATTGTAAATTAACCAAAGTACCATCAAAGTCTAATAGTAGTAACCTAGTATTTGCTGCTTCAAATTTTTCTGATAGTATGGTTTGTGCATCTCCTTTCATATCACTTGCTTTAGTATCATGTTGGTAAATAGTTTCTATTTCTGTTAAAAATTTTTCTGCCCATCTAAAAACATCATGTTTTTTAAGATAGCGCTGCATACGCTCTAGTCTTCGTTCTTGTTCCTCTTCACCCATATTTAGGGTATAATATAGCTTTTCGGCAATCATTTCGGCATCAAATGGGTTTATAGTAATAGCTTCTTTAAGCTCTTTGGCAGCACCAGCCATACTACTTAAAATAAGTCCTCCCCTAAGATCTTTTCGTGACGCTACATATTCTTTAGCAACAAGGTTCATACCGTCGCGCACAGGCGATATAAGAGCTACATCGGCACTTGTATAAAGTGCTATAAGCTTATCAAAATTTACAGGCTGATATTGATAAACAATAGGTGTCCACTTATAGTTCCCCATATTACCATTAATACGCCCTACGTTAAGCTCTATTAATTTTTTTCGTTCACCATATTTTTTTATCTCCTCTCGAGAGGGGACAAGTACTAGCAGAAATACTACCTTTTCACTCCATTCAGGATACTTTTCTAAAAATTTCTCAAAAGCTTTTAATCTATTCGTTATCCCTTTAGTATAATCGAGCCTATCTACTGAGAATATTATTTTTTTATCGCCATATAAACCTTTTATCTCATTGCGCAGCGCAACAACATTTTCTTTATCATAAGCGTCATGAAATTTATCAAAATCGATACTAATAGGGAAAGAGCCTGCTTTTGTACGGTGTGATTCTTGACTAAAAAGGAAGTTTTTATGTGGTATACCCAATATTTTTTCGATACACTCTGTAAAGTGTATTGTATTATCCCAAGTGTGGAATCCTGCTACATTACTACCAAGAATACCTTCAAGGATATACTTTTTAGCTTTATTAGGAAGAATTCTAAAAATTTCGAAGTTAGGAAAGGGGATATGTAAAAAGTAGCCTATTTTGGCATTAGGTTGATATTCACGTAGTAATTTAGGTAGTCCTAAAAAATGATAATCATGTATCCAAATAACATCGCCAGGTTCATAAATACTATTTATTTTTTCGGCAACTATTTCGTTGGCTCTTTTATAGGCTTCAAATCCTTCATCGGTATACTCTACAAAAGAAGGAAAATAATGAAATAATGCCCATAATACCGAGTTGCTAAAAACATTATAAAATTTTCGATTAAGTTGTTTTTCTAAAAAAACAGGTTCTATGTCAAAATTCCTATCATAATTATCTTTATTCTCATCCCAAGTTGCTTTATCAAAATCTGCAACACCTACCCAAGTAAGGTTTACATTACTTTTTGCCGAATAGGAGAGTACTGCGGTAGCAAGCCCTCCGGCACTTTGTGTAATTTTTGCTTTTCCCTTAGTTTTTTTTATTGATAATGGTAATCGGTAAGAAACGGTAATAATTTTCATGTAAGGTTTTTTGCCTTCCTAAAGAGAAGAATAGGAGGAACTGTTCTTCTCAAATTTACAAAACAAAGAACCTTTATTTTGTTACTAAAAAGTTAGTTAACATATAATTAAGTACGATTTATGTATCTGATAAAAATAGTATTTAATTTTTATGTACCTCATAATTCAACAAGGCGTCATAAGGATTATTGTTTTCAATACCTAGTAGTAATACAAAAGCAGGTTCGGTTTTATACCCTTGTTTTTTGAGCTCTATTATACTGTTTCTGAAATCACCCCCTTCTTGTAGCAGTATATCATGTTCTATCATCATGTGGCGGTAGCCATATTGCTGTGTAATGGGAATATTTTGTCCGAAAATTTCGATTTCGAAATCTTCTATAAAAAAATTAGCAATAACCGACAGGCGCCCGTTAACTTCAACCTCATGTATATTGTAATTTTTATACTCTGAAAAGTGTTGATTGATGCTATCTGTAAATAGTTGTTTATCTTGCCAATAACAAACAATATCAAGGTCACTGCCGTCAATATTTATTTCCAGAGGAATAGTACCTACTAGTATAGGTGTAAAATCCTGTAAATAATGCATAATCTTGTAAAACGTTAGTATCCTGTAAGCCTTTTGCTGTAAGGTATTACCTAAACTTAAATAATTAATGTTATCTAGTTTATGCAACGGTTTACTGCTTTTTATTCTTACCGTTATTAAATCTTACCTTCTCTACTATAGGTTCTACTTTTTTAGCTTTATGATTCTTTTTAGGTGCAGGTTTTTTAGTACTAGAGCTTACTTTATTAGTTGGAGTACTAGGCTTTGCATTCCCTTTTTGTAGGTTTAAGGTCGCTTTATTTTGAGCAATGACATCCTGTGCATTTTTAGGGTCTTCTTTTGTACCTCTTAAGTGAATAATAAGCCCGTTAAGAAAATTACGCAATACTTGATCGCCACAATCCATATAGTTAGGATGGTCGGGGTTACGAAAGAAAGCCCCAAGCTCTGCTTTAGATATCCTGAAATCTACAAGCTCTAATATTTCTACTATTTGATCGTCGCGTAATTGTAGTGCTACACGCAATTTTTTAAACACATCGTTATTATTCATCTTTGCTAATTTTTAGCAAAGATACTTATTATTTATTGCCTTTCTACTAGCTATAAGTAAGCATCCGTAAACTCTTTTTTAACAATGAATTATATGAGTGATATTTACTAAAATTAATGATATAAAAAATAATAGGTATACCATTAATACTTTGTTTTTAAGCTACAAAAGAATAAATTAGCTAAAAAAATTAATTGATGGCTACTTACGAAGAAAAATTAAGCCTACTTTCAGAAATGATTGCTTTTGCACAAATTGATGGGCAGGTACACGAGCGAGAGCATCAACTATTGACTATTGTGGCTTCGCAACTTGGCATTGAAGAAACTGTTTTTGAAGAGCTTTTTGACAAAAAAGCAGAGAAGATTGTAATAAAATCAGAACATGAGCGCATAATGCAATTTTATCGTTTAGCACTATTAATGCATGCCGATGGTATATTGCATAAAAATGAACAAATTGCCATTCGAGAAATGGGAGTAAATATGGGGCTTAGCCCTTATGCTATGCGTAGCGTGCTGGCAGAGATGCAAAAATCGCCAAGTGGCTTAGTCGACCCTGAAATATTGTTGGCTCTTTTTCGTGCTCAACACAATTAAATTTTGGGAGGGAAATCTTTGTTTTTTATATTAATATTCAGGTTTGATGGTTCTACTAACTGGAAGGTTGCCGAAGCAAATTTTACCTCGCCATTTGTAGCTTCTATTTCTTTTAAAATATAAGTGAACATTTTTGTTTTTGTAGCTCTACGTTTTTTATAATCTACCACATAGCGTAGTGTAAACTCTACCCAATTATCATTAGCAACAAGCGATATCATTGGGGTTGTTTGTGCATCTTCTAGTATATATTTACGTTGTAATGCTATCCATTTTTCATGCGATTCTTCCGAGAGGTTTCCTGCAACTTCATTACCTGCTTTTAATAATATTTCGTTTACTTTTTCATAATTACTACCATATTGTATAGGTATTTTTAACTCATCCCATAAAAAAGGAAAATCGCCTGAATAGTTAAATACTGGTTCTTTAAAAACAAAACTATTAGCTACCAGTACAATACGCCCGTTATATAAATCGCCATCTACCCATTGTCCTGTTTCCATAAGTGTAGTTCGCAGTACACCTATATCCATAACATCGCCTTTCATACCCCCTAGTTGTACTCTGTCGCCTGTTTTATAAAAACCTCCAAACATTATAGCAAGCCATCCTGCAAAAGAGGCTATTACCTCTTGCAATGCAAAGGCAATACCTGCACCCGCTACACCAAAAGCAACTGTTAGTCCGCCCAGTTTATCACTAAAAACGATTGTTATTAGTACTATGGTAAAAAAATAACCTACAAAACTTCCAAATTTCCCTGCTTTATAGCGATTATCATTTTCTTTTATTCGCGAAAATAAATTGTGTTTTATCAATCGTATTATAAACCATATAATACCAACACCTAATGCAAGAAAAGCTATTTTTCCTACTATAGGGTTATATAATATGTCTTTTATATTATCTTCCATATCATAATTATAGTTTAATGTATATTAACTACTCTTGCTTATTAATATTAATGTTAAATGGAGGAGCTTTATAATCTTTATCTAAATAGTTTTCTGGTATTGTAGTCATACTACCATCGCGTGCTGCTCTATAATGAGGAGAGAGTATTTCTATACCTACTTCGTTACAGCAATCTTGTATATTTTCGTGTAATTTAGAATATATAGAAGCTTGTTTGTTGGCTTCTTTTGTATAAGCATTTATTTGATATGACACATAAAAATCGTCAAGGCTTGTTTGCAACACAAAGGGAGTAGGCTCTTTTAATAACATTTCTGTTCTATTGGCAGCAGTAAGTAAAGCTTCATGTACTTTTTTCCAAGGCACATCATACCCTAATGTAACGGTTGTATGCATTATTAGTCCTTTCTCTACAGTATCACTACTATAGTTTATAGTATGACTACTCATTACGGTAGAGTTAGGTATTGATATAATTTCGTTTTTAATCGTTCGTATTCGGGTAACTAAAAGTGATTTCTCTATAACATCGCCTACTACATCTCCAATTTTTACGCGATCATTAATTTTAAACAAACGCATATAAGTTAATACCAAACCTGCTATAACATTAGACAAAGACCCCATAGACCCAAAAGTAAATAAGAAGCCTAAAAAGACAGATACTCCTTTAAATATTTGTGAATCGCTACCAGGTAGATAAGGAAATATTACTACTATCATAAAAGCAATAATAAGCACCCTAATAATTTGGAAAGTAGGGTTTGCCCAATCTTTATAAAACCCATTTAGGGTAAGGCTACCATCTTCAATTTCATTTTTAAGGAAACGGGCAAACTTAAGTACATATCTAAATGCAAAAATAATAACGATTATAGTTATAAGGTTGGGTAGGTAGCTCCAAAAACCAAAAGCTATCTTTTTTACAGGAGTAAGTATATAACTAAATAATGCTTCGGCAAAATGTTGTGTCCAAGGGAAAATACCAAAAAGTATAGGCAATGCTATATATATAAGGATAAGTATTACTAGCCATTTTATTAATGTATTTAGCATTAATAAAATTCTTATTTGTCGCTGAGCATCAAAAAGGTTGTAATTTTTTATAGTAATACCTTTTATCCGCTTGCCTTCTTGCTCTTTAACTTTCTGTTCTGTCCATTTAAATAATTTTCCTGAATAGCGTATAATAACAATTAAAACTAATAACACTAGTATAGCAAGACCAATCTCTTTTGCTAAAGTGATAAAACTAGTCTCATCTTTATAATGCACTACAGCACTACCAATTATAATACTATAACTTTTAGCCAATTCATGTTGTGAAGTATTATTCCAGATAGCATCATTTTCGCAAACACTCATAATAATGCTTTCGCCTATTATAATATCTGTAGTGGTTTCGGCATCTACTATTTTAATAGAATCAGCTATAAAGCTATAATTTTCGCCTAATACATGTATTCTTTCTGATATAGCCTTAGCTCTATCATGTGCCGAAAAACTCCCTAGTTTACTATATAGAGTAAAGAGTGTATCGTTAAAGAAACCCGTTACAGGATATCCTTTTGCTGTAGCACGCAGCGAATTTATTTTGGCTTTTTTTTCAGCAAGCCTTTGTGCTTCACGATTATTTAAATCAGATAACTGTTTTTGTAACTCTTCTTTTTTAAAATTATCGGTAGTTTGTAACGACTCTAATTGCTTTTGTAATCCTATTTTTTTGATAGAATCGGCTATACGTTGCTGCTCTAGTACTACCAGTTTTTCTTTATACTGATTAATATTTACACTCGTAAGCGAATCATTTTTTATAGCTATAGTATCTGCTTGTGCAGTTACATTAATAGTAGAGATTAATAGTATAATTGCTATAAGTGTGCGAAAAATATTTTTCATTTAAAGTAAATTAGAAAACATACTAAGGTAATAAAAAGTAACGAAATTAGTATATTTGATATTAATAGTTATAAAACATTTGCTTTATGTTTTAAATATAGAAAAGAACTACTTTAGTGCTTGTATATTTATAATAAACATATAGGAATTATATTATATCATTAATATATTTACATTCAGAAAAACATCAAAATACTTTAATCGCATGAGTTATTATCAGGTAGGCAGTTTAGAACAATATTTTAAACATTACAATAAATCGTTAAGAGAACCGAGAAAGTTTTGGGACAGAATAGCTGATGAAAATTTTACCTGGTATCAAAAATGGGATAAAGTAGTAGAGTTTGATATGCAGGAAGCCGAAGTTAAATGGTTTTTGAATGCTAAAGTAAATATTACTAAAAACTGTATAGATAGACATCTTGCAAAAAGAGGAGATAAGACTGCTATACTATTTGAACCTAATAACCCTGAAGAAGAAGCGCAACATATTACTTATAACCAACTGTATGACAGGGTTTGTAAAATGGCAAATGTATTGCGCGATCAAGGTATTCAAAAAGGGGATAGGGTATGTATATATCTCCCAATGATACCCGAACTTGCTATAGCTGTTTTAGCTTGTGCTAGAATAGGAGCTATACACTCTGTTGTATTTGCAGGTTTTTCTGCCTCAGCAGTAGCAAGCAGAGTAAATGATAGTGGTTGTAAAATGGTAATTACTGCCGATGGTGGTTTTCGTGGTAGCAAAACCATTGATCTAAAAGGAATTATAGACGAAGCTCTTGAAAAATGTGATACTGTAGAGAATGTTTTGGTTGTTAAAAGAACCAACACTACAATAAACATGAAAGAAGGGCGCGATAAATGGTTACAACCATTACTAGAAGAAGCACAGCCTAATAATGTAGCTGAAATTATGGATGCCGAAGACCCTTTGTTTATTCTTTATACATCAGGATCTACAGGTAAACCAAAAGGAATGCTACATACTACAGCAGGTTATATGGTTTATTCGGCATATACTTTTAAAAATGTTTTTGCTTACCAAGAGAATGATGTTTATTGGTGTACAGCTGATATTGGTTGGATTACGGGACACTCCTATATTTTATATGGACCTTTATTAAACGGCGCTACAACTGTGCTTTTTGAAGGTGTTCCTTCTTATCCTGATTTTGGTCGCTTTTGGGAAGTAGTAGATAAACATAAAGTAACACAGTTTTACACAGCACCTACAGCAATAAGAGCACTTGCCAAAGAAAATTGGGAATGGGTAAATAAGTATGACCTTTCTTCTCTTAAAGTTTTAGGATCTGTAGGAGAACCTATTAATGAAGAAGCTTGGCACTGGTATAATGACCACGTAGGTAAGAAAAAATCGCCTATTGTAGATACTTGGTGGCAAACAGAAACAGGAGGGATTATGATATCGCCATTACCATTTATAACACCTACAAAACCTACTTATGCTACATTACCATTACCAGGTGTACAACCTGTTTTAATGGATGATAAACGTAACGAGATAGAAGGTAACCAAGTAGTGGGTAGCCTATGTATAAAATTCCCATGGCCAGGTATGGCACGAACTATTTGGGGCGATCATCAACGATTTAAAGAAACATACTTTACGGCATTTCCTGGTAAATATTTTACAGGAGATGGTGCATTGCGTGACGAGGTAGGATATTACAGAATTACAGGACGTGTAGACGATGTTGTTATTGTATCGGGGCATAACTTGGGTACAGCTCCTATTGAAGATGCTATTAATGAGCATCCTGCAGTAGCAGAATCGGCTATTGTAGGTTTCCCACACGATGTAAAAGGTAATGCGCTCTATGGCTTTATTATTCTAAAAGAAACAGGTGAGGGGCGTGATAGAGATAACCTAATGAAAGAGATAAACGAACATGTTTCTAGCCATATAGGACCTATTGCAAAACTAGATAAAATACAGTTTGTATCAGGCTTACCTAAAACTCGTTCAGGTAAAATTATGCGTAGAATATTACGTAAAATAGCCGAAGGTGATTATTCGAACTTTGGAGATATTTCTACACTTTTAAATCCTGAAATTGTAGAGGAAATAAAAGAAGGCAAGCTATAAGCATATTTATATAATATCATTTAATAAGCAGCTTTGATAAAGCTGCTTATTTTATTTAACACTGAAAAATAATACCTGTAAGCTATAAAATCAAATTTGTTATTATAATTTTATATTTCAAAATCATATCAGCATATATCTTATTACAATGGATGACAATACAATAAACAATCTTAAAGAAGCTTTAAAGTTTTCACCTGATAATATACCATTAAAATCACACCTTGCCGAAAGTTTACTAAACATGGATAGACTTATAGAGGCAGAACAAGAATATAAGGAATTACTAGCTTTACAAGACACTATAGCTATACGCTACGGGTTAGCA
The DNA here is from genome assembly GCF_003344925.1 of Flavobacterium arcticum. Lineage (NCBI taxonomy): Bacteria > Pseudomonadati > Bacteroidota > Flavobacteriia > Flavobacteriales > Flavobacteriaceae > Flavobacterium > Flavobacterium arcticum. Next base: position 2,265,389 of record NZ_CP031188.1, read on the forward strand.
CAGGTATATTTTAAGCAAGAACAATATAGTACTTGTAGTGTACTTCTTGAAGACTCTTTAAAGAATGAACCTAACAATATTAATCTTTTAGTATTATATTCTAAAACACTATTACGCGAAAACTTAATAGATCAAGCACAGGAATATTATAGTAAAGTACTAGCTCTAATACCTGGATATAAAGATGAAGAACTTGATACAGAATTAAGAGTAAATGCTATTCCACATAAATATGAACAGGATGAAAGCCATAGCCAATTACTAGATAAACCGAAATTAAATTTTGGTGATGTAGGAGGGATGGAGCATATAAAAAAAGAGATAGATTTAAAAATAATACAACCATTAAACCATGCTGATTTATATAAAGCATATGGTAAAAAAACAGGAGGAGGAATATTACTGTATGGACCTCCAGGTTGTGGTAAAACATATATTGCAAAAGCAACGGCAGGCGAAATAAATGCTAATTTTATAAACGTATCGCTTAATGATATTTTGGATATGTGGATAGGTAATAGCGAGAAAAACTTACACGAGATATTGGAAGTAGCACGAGCTAACAAACCTTGTGTATTATTTTTTGATGAAATAGATGCATTAGGAGCGAGTAGAAATGATATGAAAAACTCTTCTTCTCGACACCTTATTAATCAGTTTTTACAAGAGCTTGACGGTATAGAGTCTGATAATGATGGTATTTTAGTTTTAGGAGCTACAAATGCTCCTTGGCATTTAGACACGGCTTTTAGAAGACCGGGTAGGTTTGATAGAATTATATTTATACCTCCTCCAGATGAAGGGGCTAGAGAGTCGATACTCCAAATTAAACTTAAAGGTAAGCCTACGAGTACTATTAATTATAAAAAACTTGCCAAATTGGCTACTGATTATTCGGGTGCCGATATAGAAGCTGCTATAGACATAGCAATAGAAGAGAAGCTAGAGACTTCTTTTAAAACAGGAGTTCCGCAGCCTATAGAAGAAAAAGATTTGGCAAAAGCCATGAAAAAGCATAATGCAAGTACAAAAGAATGGTTTGTATCAGCTAAAAATTTTGCGCTATATGCTAACGAGTCTGGCTTATATAATGATGTGTTATCTTACTTAAAAATAAAGAAATAATGATTGATGAAGGCTTACTTGCAAGAGCTAGGGTACTGATTAACCAAGACCGTTATGACGAAGCCGAAAAAATAATAGGGGAGTTAATGAGTATTCACCCTAATAATGATTATTTGTTATATTTATTAAGTGAAATAAACCTTCAAAAAGAAGATTATGTAAAAGCTGAAGAGTTGATAGATAGCGCAATTGCCTTGTCTCCTGAAGAAAGTGACCACTTTTATTTTAAAGCAAGACTTTATCTTTTAAAAGAAAATAAAGTAGAGGCAGAGCGCTATATTAAAGAAGCAATAGCTATCTACCCTTATGAAGCGGCTTATTTTGCTTTTTGGGCACATATTAAATTATTTAATAAAGAATATGAAGAATCGTTAAATATTGCTAATCAAGCATTAGCTATTGATTCGACTAATATATTTGCGTTAAATACTCGCAGTACAGCATTATTAAAACTAGGCAGAAAAGAAGAGTCTTATAATACCGTAGCTGAGGCTTTGAATGAAGACCCTAATAATGCCTATACACATGCTAATCACGGCTGGGGACTTCTGGAAAAAGGAGATGTTAAAAGCGCTTTGAACCACTTTTCTGAATCATTAAAAAATGACCCTAATTCACCACATGCCCAAGCAGGAATGATAGAAGCCCTAAAGGCTCGTTTTATGGTATATCGATGGTTTTTAAAATATTCTTTCTGGATTGGTAATATGACCTCTAAATATCAATGGTTATTTATTCTTGGTTTTTATTTTGGAACTAAATTATTAAGAGGAATTGCTAAAAGTAATGCTGCTTTAGCACCGTTTCTTTATCCCATCATCGGACTATTGTTTATAATTGCTATTTCTACATGGATAATTAACCCAATAGGTAACTTACTCTTATTGCTTAATCCTTTTGGCAAACATTTACTTAATAAAGAAGAAAAAATAAGTTCTTATGCTACAGGTATTTGTTTACTAACAGCCTTATTAAGCGGTGTTAGTTACTACTCCATAGGTAATGAAGGTTTTATTACACTTGCCGTTGTTAGCTTTACAATGATGATACCCTTTAGTAGTATGTTTAATAAACCTAAAGCCTTATTTATATCATACACACTAATTATGCTATTAGTAGGACTATTGGCAGTAGTAACAACGTTTACAACCGATACTCTTTTTGCTATTCCTATGATAATATATGCTTTAGGTATATTTGCTTTTCAATTTATAGCTAACTATTTCGTTATCAAAAGGTAAAATCAGTTTAATTATAGTAATTTCTAGATGAAAATGGAGTCATTTTATAAAGATTTTTTTGATTATACTTATCATTATAACAATAAAATTATTACCTCTTTTATAGATGATAATGAAGGTAAAATTAATGATAAACTAATAGTATTGCTAAATCATACTATTAATGCTCATGAAATATGGAATGCTCGAATAATAGGAAAAGCATGTACAACAGGAGTATGGGAAATAAGACCGATAATAGATTTAGAAGAACAAAATAGAGCTAATTATAAATGTTCCTTACAAATAATAGAAACTCATGATGTAAATAGCATTATACAGTATACTAATAGTAAGAGTCAAAATTTTGAAAATTCTGTAAAAGATATTTTATTTCATATTATAAATCATTCTACTTATCATAGAGGACAAATAGCTACATATTATAAACAGGAGGGAGGCATACCTTTAATTTCTGATTATATTATGTATAAAAGATAGTATTGTAAAGGTTTGTTAAAATCTAACAATGTTTAAATAAGACTCATATTTTTACAAGACATTAACAATCAAATTTAAAAATATGAAAAATCTAAAAAAAATTACGCTGTTTATTACAATGCTATTACTTACTGGAATTGCGAGTGCTCAAGGTAAAAAAGCAAGCCCAGCAGTAACAGAAAAGGGAACAATAAACGACGCAAATATTACTATTGAATATAGTAGTCCATCGGTTAAAGGTCGTGAAATTTGGGGTGGGCTTGTACCATATAGTAAGATATGGCGTGCAGGTGCTAATGATGCTACAACTTTTACAACTGATAAAGCTATATTGATTGAAGGGAAAAAACTACCTGCAGGAACATATTCTTTTTTTGTTATTCCTGAAAAAGATTCGGCAACAATAATATTTAATAAAGAGGCAAAACAATGGGGAGCTTATAAATATAATGAAGAGAAAGATCAGTTACGTGTAAAAGTGACTCCTAAAAAATCTAAAAAAATGAATGAAAGACTAGTTTATACTATAAATAAAAACAATATAACTTTAAGTTGGGAGAATTGGGATATTCCGGTAATGATTAAATAATTTTTAAATCAATTTACCCTTTACAAGATATAAACAGACACATTAATAATGTGTCTGTTTTTTTATACTTTTTTACTTTATTTTACATAATATAAATTATAAGTCAACTATATAAATATTTAAAAGGCAACCTTTTTGTAATGATTACATAAACTGTAGTTTACATAAACAGTTGTATTTTGCAGAAAACATCCCATGAAAAAAAGAATTGTTGATCTTGTAGTTCTTTCAGATGTACATTTAGGCACTTACGGATGTCATGCTAAGGAGCTTTTAGCTTATCTATCTACAATAAAGCCTAAAATACTTATCCTTAATGGTGATATTATTGATATTTGGCAATTTAGAAAATCTTACTTTCCAAAACCACACCTTAAAGTAATAAAGAAATTGCTTGATTTTGCTTCCAAAGGAACTAAAGTATACTATATTACTGGTAATCATGACGAAATGTTACGAAAATTTAGTGATACATCTATGGGAAACTTTTCTATAGTTGACAAGGTTGTATTAGAACTTGATGGAAAAAAAGCATGGTTTTTTCATGGTGATGTATTTGATAGCTCTATAACACATGCCAAATGGATTGCCAAACTTGGCGGTATTGGTTATGATTATTTAATTCTCTTAAATCGTTTTATAAACTGGTTATTAGTAAAAATGGGGAAAGAACCCTACTCTCTTTCCAAAAAAATAAAATCGAGTGTAAAAAAAGCAGTTAAATTTATTTCTGATTTTGAGACTACAGCAGCCGAACTTGCAATTGAAAATGAATATGACTATGTTATTTGCGGACATATACATGAGCCTAAAATTGAAACAATAACAAATAAGAAAGGAAGTGTTATTTACTTAAATTCAGGTGATTGGATAGAAAACCTTACCGCATTAGAATATAATAAAAAACGCTGGAAAATGTACCGACATACTGATGAAATAAAAATAAAAGAAGAAGAGTATTTTGAAATGGAAACCGAACTAGGTAATCAATTAATTACTTCGTTACTTTATAATAAAAGCATAAAAAACATCTAAAATTAGTTATATTAGCGCCACTAACTTAACTAATTTATAATGAAAAATAAACTTTTACTTTTTGGACTTAGCCTTTTTGTACTATCATGTTCTAGCGATGATAGTTCTCCATCTGTAGAATCTGTTACTGATTTTTTACCTTTAAGCGATGCTAACTATTGGTCATATGATGTAACAAGCGATGCAGAGGACGGTGTTGGTAACGATTACCTTTATATAGCCAATGATACAGTTATAGGTACTATTACTTATAAAAAATTTAAAACTGAAGACCTTGCTTTTGGATTCTTTTCTAATGCTTTATCAAATAACGGAGTAAGAAAATCAGGTGACGAATTATTACTTACAGGTACAGCTAGTTTTAATTTCTCTGAAGAACTTCCTTTCTCTATAGATGCTACAAACCTTGTTATATTTAAAGAAAACGCTACTAATAACCAAGTTATAGGTACACTAAACGGTGTTATTGAAGAAGAATATGAAGGGTATGTTATAGCATTTCAATATGAATTAACTACTACAGCTAAAGAAAATTTAGATACATACTCGATTAATGGAGAAACATATGCAAATGTAAAATCGATGGAAATTAAGTTAAACCTTAATGCTATTTTACAATATGATTTTAACGGAATACCATTACCTATTACTATTATGCCACAACAAGATGTTGTAGTATCAACACAATATTATGCCGAAAATATAGGAGTTGTACATGTAACAACTGATTTAGAATATCAATTATCAGATTTATCACAATATCCTATAGAGGTGCCTATCCCAGAATCTGTAGCTATATCACAAAATGAAGTGTTAACAAGTTATTCTGTAGAATAATTTTAACATAACTATAGCTGTTAATAATTTAACAGTATATTTCCTTATAAAAAAGACTCATATATCTTTGTTTTTAGATAACTAAAACCAATAATATTATGAAGAAAGTATTTTTAACCGCTATTATATTAGTAGGTTTATCATTTAGTGCAAAGGCGCAAGATTATACAAATGCAATAGGTTTACGTCTTGGAGATAATGACGGATTTGGTGGTGAGGTATCATATCAACGCTTTATTAGCTCAGATAATAGACTCGAATTTGATTTAGGGTGGCGTAACTCAGACCACTATGATGCTATTAAATTAACAGGAATATACCAATGGATTTGGAATATTGATGGAGGTTTTAACTGGTATGCAGGTATTGCAGGTGGATTAGGTACATGGGAGCACAATGATGATCGCTATAGTGAAGATTTTGATGATGATAATGGAACTTTCTTATTTGTAGGTGGTAATATTGGTATAGAATATAACTTTGATATACCATTACAGCTATCGTTAGACATGAGACCTGAGATATACTTTGGTGATGATTTTAGAGATGATAACTTTGGACCTGATATTGCACTTGGTATTCGATATAGATTTTAATAACTAATTGATATAAAAAAAGCGACTTAAATATTTAAGTCGCTTTTTTTATAATTTGTAATAAGATTATTATCTTATTAGTTTTTTATATTTAATACGTTTTGGAGTAAGATCACCTCCAAGTCGTTTCTTCCTGTTTTCTTCATATTCAGAGAAACTACCTTCAAAGAAATATACTTCAGAGTCTCCTTCAAAAGCAAGTATATGTGTACATACTCTATCTAAAAACCATCTGTCGTGAGATATTACTACTGCACATCCTGCAAAGTTATCTAAACCTTCTTCAAGAGCTCGTAATGTATTAACATCAAGATCATTGGTAGGCTCATCTAATAGTAAAACGTTACCTTCTTCTTTAAGTGTTATAGCTAGGTGTAGCCTGTTTCGTTCTCCACCAGAAAGTGCTGCTACTTTTTTATTTTGTTCGCTACCGCTAAAATTAAAACGACTTAAGTAAGCACGAGAGTTTACTTGCCTTCCTCCCATCATAATAAGTTCCTGCCCATCACAAAAGTTTTCCCAGATAGTTTTTTCAGGATCAATATTAGTATGAGATTGATCTACATAAGCAATTTTTACAGTCTCTCCTACTGTAAACTCTCCTTTATCAGGAGTTTCTTCGCCCATTATCATTCTAAATATAGTAGTTTTACCAGCACCATTAGGACCAATAATACCTACTATACCTGCTTGTGGTAAAGTAAAGTTAAGATTTTCATAGAGTAATTTATCTCCAAATGCTTTAGCTACTCCTTTTGCATCTATAACATTAGTACCTAGCCTTGGACCATTAGGGATGTATATTTCTAGTTTTTCGTCAAGCTCTTTCTGGTCTTCGTTCAAGAGCTTATCATAGTTTTGCAAACGTGCTTTTTGCTTAGTTTGTCGTCCTTTAGCACCTTGTCTTACCCAATCTAGCTCTCGTTCAAGTGTTTTACGACGTTTAGAAGCTGTTTTTTCTTCTTGCTTCATACGACTAGATTTTTGATCAAGCCAAGAAGAGTAATTTCCTTTCCAAGGTATGCCCTCTCCTCTATCTAACTCTAAAATCCATCCAGCAACATTATCTAAAAAGTAACGGTCGTGCGTTACAGCTATTACTGTTCCTTTATATTGTTGTAAATGCTGCTCTAACCACAGCACACTCTCTGCATCAAGGTGATTGGTAGGCTCATCTAGTAGTAATACATCTGGTTGTTGTAAAAGCAAGCGACAAAGTGCCACACGCCTTTTCTCTCCACCAGATAATACATTAATAGGCGTATCAGGCTCAGGAGTACGTAAAGCATCCATTGCTATTTCTAGCTTGGTATCTAGTTCCCAAGCGTTAGAAGCATCTATTTTATCTTGAAGCTCTGCTTGCCTGTCCATTAGCTTTTGCATCTTGTCGGCATCTTCATATACCTCAGGAAGCCCAAAACTGTCATTTATTTTATTGAATTCATCAAGTAGAGCAACTGTCTCAGCTACACCTTCTTTAACTATTTCTATAACTGTTTTACTTTCATCAAGCTGTGGTTCTTGCTCTAAGTAACCTACAGTATAACCTGGAGAGAAAACTACATCGCCCTGAAAGCTTTTTTCTACTCCTGCTATAATTTTTAGCAAAGTCGATTTACCCGAACCATTTAGACCCAAAATACCTATTTTGGCTCCGTAAAAGAAACTTAGATAGATGTCTTTTAAAACTTGCTTATTACTCCCTTGATAGGCTTTGCTAACGCGGGACATTGAAAATATTACTTTCTTATCGTCTGACATTTATGTGTAATTAAAATTGTGATGTAATATATTATTATATTCTGCCTTTTAGTGCATTAAATGCCCAAGATATGGCAAAAAAACCTATGCCTACTACAGAGAACCCTATAGCGTAATCTTTATATTTAAGTACACCAAGCAGTATAAGTGCAGCCCCAATAAGAAAGAGTATAAAGGATGCCCACCCAAAGATGGTGTTTTTGTTCATTCCCATGATAATGTTTTTCTAAATTTATTCAGAAAGCAAATATCGGGATTAATTGTCTAATTAAAAATCTTTACCAGCATCTCCTTCAATAAATCGCTTTGCGGTGTGGCATTTGCCCCTACTCCTTTGCTTTTTACGTCTATATCTCTCAATGTGGCTACTATACTACTTACTTTTCTCATAGGATAGTTTCTAAGAGCAACATCATAATCTTTCATAAAATAAGGATTCACGCGTAATATTTTAGCTGCGTTAGCCGGTGTTTTATCTTTTAATCCATGATATTGAAGTAATTGAGAGAAAAAACCAAATACAAGTCCTGTAGTCATTACCAGTGGGTTATCTTTAGGGTTTTGCGAGAAGTAATCGGCTATTTTATAAGCTTTTAGCTGATCGCGCTCTCCTATTGCTTTTCGCAACTCAAATACATTATAATCTTTGCTAATACCTATATTATCTTCGATAACCTTTGGTGTTATGGTGCTTCCTTTGGGCAATATTATGGTTAATTTATCTAGTTCGTTATTAATACGACTGAGATCATTACCCAAAAATTCTACCAGCATGGCTGCTGCTTTAGGTTCTATAGTATACCCTTTGCCCGAAAGCACACGCTTTAACCAGTCGCCTACCTGATTTTCGTAAAGCTTTTTACTTTCAAAAACTACACCAGCTTTATTAAGCAATTTGGTTATTTTTTTACGTTTATCAAGGGTCTTATATTTATAAGCAAAAACAAGCACTGTAGTAGGCTGAGGGTTTTCGGCATATTTTTCAAGCTTATCTATAGTTCGCGATAACTCTTGTGCTTCTTTTACAATAACTACCTGTCTTTCTGCCATCATCGGGTAACGCCTTGCACTTGCAACTACATCTTCTATGCTTACATCTTTACCATAAAGTACCGATTGGTTAAAGCCTTTTTCATCTTCGGTAAGTATTGCATCTTCAATATATTCGGTTAACTTATCAATATAGTAAGCCTCTTCGCCCATGAAAAAATAAATGGGTTTTATTATACCTGCTTTTATTTCGTTAACTATTTTTAAAGCTTCGTCCACTATATATGATGTATTTATATATTCTGTTGTATGGTATTGTAATGAACATCTAAAAAAACATACATTTGTGTGATGCAAAAATTGAATTTTCCAGATTATACATTTCGATTCAAAAATAGTGAAAATAAGGTAGCTATTTTTGATGAAATTCGTAAAAAATTTATTGTACTCACTCCTGAAGAATGGGTGCGACAACATGTAGTACGCTTATTATTAGAAAATAGACAGTACCCAAAATCGTATGTAAATGTTGAAAAAGTAATTAAAATAAATGGTTTAACTAAACGATATGATGTAGTTGTATTTCAGCCAAATGGGGAAATATTTTTACTTATAGAATGTAAAGCTCCAAATGTAGCAATATCGCAAAATACTTTCGATCAAATTGCACGTTATAATATGGTGGCAAAAGCACAATATATGATGGTAACGAATGGGTTAAATCATTACTTTTGCCAAATGGATTATGAGCAGGAAAAATATATTTTTTTGCGTGACCTTCCTGATTTTAAAGCGCAGTAATGAAGAGTATAGCAATAGTAATACTAAACTGGAATGGCAAAAAGTTGCTAGAAGAATTTTTACCTTTTGTGGTTAACTATTCTCCTGAAGCTACTATATATGTTGCTGATAATGCTTCGGGTGACGATTCTGTTAATTTTTTACAAGAATATTATCCTGATGTTACTATTATAAGTAATAAAAAGAACTATGGCTATGCAGGAGGCTATAATAAGGCTTTAAAAGAAGTTGAAGAGGATATTTATGTATTACTAAATTCGGATGTTGAAGTTACTGAAGGCTGGCTTTCTCCTATTATATCACTTTTTGAAAAAGATACTCAAACAGCCATTATACAGCCTAAAATATTAGATTATTACAGGCGAGACCATTTTGAGTATGCCGGTGCAGCAGGTGGATTTATTGATAAATATGGATTTCCGTATTGTAGAGGACGTATTTTTAATACCATAGAAAGAGATAACGGACAATATGGTAATACTGAAATATTTTGGGCATCAGGAGCGTGTTTCTTTATTAGAAAAGAAGTTTTCTGGAAACTTGGCGGGTTTGATGACGATTTTTTTGCTCATCAAGAAGAAATAGACCTTTGTTGGAGGGCTTTTAACTCTAATTATAAAGTAAGGTTTTGTGCCGACTCGGTAATATATCATGTAGGTGGCGCAACACTCAAAAATAGTAGCTCACATAAAACGTTTCTCAACTTCAGAAACTCACTATGGATGCTGCTAAAAAACTTACCTACAAATCAACTCTTTCCTGTACTGTTCATAAGGCTTACTCTGGACGGCATTGCTGGATGGCGATTTCTTGCAAAAGGAAAGTTTTCTCATTTTTTCGCCATAATGAAATCACATTTTTATTTTTATTTAAAACTATTTTATTTCTTAAATAAAAGACAGTCAAATCAGTATAAAAAATACTATAAAAACCGCAGTATTGTGGCGCGTTATTTTGCTTTAAATGGCAAGATATTTGGTAAATAACTTTAACAATAGTTTATCAGCATTTTAATTAATCTTTTTCTTATTAATAACTAATTTTGTAGAAATTTAAATCCTGAAATTTATGAAAAAAATCATCATCACACTGTCATTGGCAGCTCTAACTCTTACTTCTTGTGGAACCAAGAAGAAAATTGCAGAACTTGAAAGCAAAAATAAAGAGATTCAGGATATGCTGAATAGCACAACGCTAAAGCTTAATACTTGTTTAGCTGAAAAACAAGGTATGGCTACACGCATAGAGGATCTTAAGAACTCTAATCAAGACCTTATTAAAACAAGAGATAATTTTGCTACACTTTCTACAAAAGGTGCTGAAAACATCGAAAAATCGCTTGAAAGCTTAAAAGAAAAAGATCTTAAAATTTCTAGATTACAAGATGCCATTACTCGTAAAGACTCGGTTACTCTTGCTTTGGTAACAAGTATTAAAAGAGCTGTAGGAGTAGATGACCCTGATATTGAGGTTAATGTTGAAAAAGGAGTAGTATACATCTCTATTGCAGATAAACTACTGTTTAAAAGCGGACGATATGAGGTTACCGATAAGGCTAAACAAATATTAGGTAAAGTTGCTGCTATTGTAAAAGACAAACCTAACTTTGAGTGTATGGTAGAAGGACATACTGATAATGTTCCTGTTGTTAATAATTCTGTACTTGTAGACAACTGGGATTTGAGTGTTAAGCGAGCTACTTCTATAGTAAGGGTTTTACAAAACGATTATGGTATTGACCCTAAACGTCTTGTTGCTGCAGGACGTGGTGAATATATACCACTTGAAGAAAACACTACTGCTGAAGGAAGGGCAAGAAACAGAAGAACAAGAATACTTGTATTGCCTAAAATTGATCAGTTTTATGATATGATAGAAAAAGAAATGAAAAATCAGAGTAAATAAAATATTTATCTCTAATAACATAAAGGCTACTAATTAAATTTAGTAGCCTTTTTTATTATAAACCAATACTTATTTCTTACATTCAAATTATTATTAAAACAAATAATTAACTAAAAAAGTAATTTACATAAGATAAATATGTTAAATGTTAATATTCTGTGTTTTTAAGTTTTTTATGTTTAAAATTCACTATTTCATAAAAAAAAGGCATTTTTTGCGTAAATTTATGACAGCTTCATTAAATTTTACATTTTTTTTCTGATAAAAAAATTAATTAAATAAGTACTAAAATGGATAGACTACTAGGATATTTTAGCGAATCGGATAATCTCGAAGAAAATAAAGATCATGTATCAATAATAAAGGAAGAATATTTCACAAGGCTTATCGAATATACACCAGCTATAATATATACTTGTGACACTAAAGGTAGAATTACCTATTATAATAAAGCTGCTGCTGCTTTTTGGGGAGGAAAACCTGAGTTAGGAAAAGATTTCTATCATACAGGGTGGACTACCTTTACTATAGAGGGTACACCACTCCCTATAGAAAAAACACCTATAGCCATGGCTTTAACGCATCAAAAGTCTTTTTGTGATGAAATAATTTTAGAAACCGAGAGTGGAAAACGGTTTTATGTAGAATGTAACCCTAAGCCTATTTTTAATACTTCTGGCAAAATGATTGGTTTACTAAATTTTTGTATTGATTTTTCAAAGCATTATACTCGAAAAAATAATTTATAAAAAAATCTCTATAGCTTATTTTTATATATCCCTGTCATACTAAATATCCTATTAAAGTATATATCTAAACAAGTAAGGTCTTTATTTAGATCATTTCGAATCCCCCCTTTTTTAAGCATAATACTATCTGCTATAATTATTTTTCTATGATTTTCCTGAGACATTACTGTATAAATCAAATTATATACTATTATACTATATTTACCTTCTCTCAATTTTATTTCAAAATCAAAAGACAGTTCATTATCCATATACGAAGAACATCCTTCACAGGTATGTCTTATTTCTGTCCCTTTTCCTTTATATGAATGATTACTCGATGCTATACTTAACCTTGGATGATGAGCTATAAACTCTGGAATGTTATCCTGATTAGTTATAATAACATTTTCCCATACTAGGGAATTATTCTTTACATAAAAATTGTGTACCTGTGCAAAACAGGAAATTGAGAATAAAAAAAAGAATATTACCTTTTTCATAGACGTAACATTTATACTAATGAAGACTCTCAAATATAATACAAATATTAATCACTTTAACAACTAAATGTTTAATTATGAAATATTTACCGCACTACCTTTCAAGTCAACTATATTCACAACCAACTAATTATCAACATAATAAGTAACTTATTTTTAATAGAGTTTTAATATAAAATTAAACTTAGTCCAATATAAAAGCAGGAAATTGCAGTAACAATTAAAAAGATGTAATTATGAAAATTAAAGTTTTAAAAAACAGATTAAAGTATATAATACAAGTACATATAAGGACCTATAGACAACGAAAACTTCAAAAATATTTTATGACTTAAATAAATAGGCATCAAATATTTTATATTATTATGGATCGTTGTTACTCCCAACAAGTGGTATAATTTTTTTCTCCCATATATCTAGCTTTTGTAAAAAAGACATAGATGCATTTGCACCGCTAGGCGAAGGTAAAACATCATAAGATACTCCACCCTCATATGTCATGTATTTATTATAATATTTAGCAGCATTTTTACTAGAAAAAAGAACATTTTTAATATTTGGAAACTCTTTATAAAAAGTATTAAAATCATTAGGCTGTTCATTTTTTATTTTACTATCCAAACTACCTTCGCGCTCACAATACTGTAATACATCCCATAAAGCAATACCGTAGTTTTTTAATAAACCTTTCCTTTTCTCATAATCTGTAGTAAAAGGCTGATTGAATATAGTATATAATAATTTCCAAAACTGATTACCTCTATTACCATAATATTGCTGTAACTCTAATGATTTTTCGCCAGGCATAGTGCCCAAAATAATTATAGAGGAATCAGGATAAATAATTGGCAGAAAAGCTTTTTTCATGATATAAAATATATATATCAAAAAAGGTTCTTCTTATCGAGTATTACGATAGGAAGAACCTTTTTTATAGTTTTAGTAATGAAAAATTATCCCAATACTTCTTTTACTTTTTTACCTATCTCTGCTGGAGAGTCTACAACGTGTATACCGTTTTCTCTCATAATACGTTTCTTTGCTTCAGCAGTATCATCAGCACCACCTACAATAGCACCTGCGTGCCCCATTGTACGTCCTTTAGGAGCTGTTTCACCTGCAATAAATCCTACAACAGGTTTTCTATTACCATCAGCTTTTATCCATTTAGCAGCATCAGCTTCAAGCTGTCCGCCTATCTCCCCTATCATTACAATACACTTAGTTTCAGGGTCATTCATTAATAGTTCTACAGCTTCTTTAGTAGTAGTACCAATAATTGGGTCACCACCAATACCTATAGCTGTTGTAATACCTAAACCTTGTTTTACAACTTGGTCAGCTGCTTCATATGTAAGAGTACCTGATTTAGATACAATACCTACTGTACCTTTTTTAAATACAAAACCTGGCATAATACCTACTTTAGCTTCTTCTGGTGTAATTACACCGGGACAGTTAGGACCTATAAGTCGGCAATCTTTATCTTGAATATAATCATAAGCTTTAATCATGTCGGCAACTGGAATACCTTCAGTAATTGTAATAATTACTTTAATGCCAGCTTCAGCTGCTTCCATAATTGCATCAGCAGCAAATGCAGGCGGAACGAATATAATGGTTGTATCAGCACCCGCTTTTTCTACTGCTTCTCTAACAGTATTAAAAACTGGACGATCTAAGTGAGTTGTACCACCTTTTCCAGGTGTTACACCACCTACTACATTGGTGCCATATTCAATCATTTGGGTAGCGTGAAAAGTACCTTCGCTTCCTGTAAATCCCTGAACAATTATTTTGGAATCTTTATTAACTAAAACACTCATGGATATATTTTTTAAATTATTTATAATAGCAATGCAAAAATAGTTTTTTACTTAAAATATATAAAGCTTTTTCCCATATTTGTATATCAAATTTGCAAAAAAAAGCTGCTTATGTTTTTTAAGCAGCAAAGGTGATATATCTTATCCTATAACTATAGCATTATTTTTTTGTCATTAGTCTAACTGACTCATAAGATAACCTCTATAAAGCTTGTTATCTTTTACTTCCCAAATAGCTACAAAATGCCCTAGTATAACCTCATCTTCAGGGTTTTCGAAAGCATTTACATAATGAGTATAACGAACAGAAGCTTTATTTCCATCAGAAATAATATGATTAATTTGAAGCCTGTATGAAGAATAAGCTTTTTTAAGTCCTGTAATAAGCTCTAAAAGTTCAATTTTATTTAATTGTAAAAAACCCTTAGAACTTCGCCATTCCATAACAATATCTTTGTGTACAAAACGATCCGCAACTTCAGGGTTACCAGAAGCATCAGATTTATAGTATGCTGTTACTAATTCTTTTGCATCCATATTTTTTACTCTTTTAGTTTTTCCAAAATTTCAGGAATACGCTTCACGTTAAACAGTTGTTTCATTTTTTCTCTTGATTCTTCGGCAGGAGAACCAAAATATGCTTTATCGCCTTCAAGTGATTTACCAATGCCTGACTGTGCTAAAAGTACAGCTTTACTACCAATGGTAATACCGCTTGCTAAGCCTACTTGTCCCCATATAGTAACTTCATCTTCTATAATAACACATCCTGCAATACCTGTTTGAGCAGCAATTAAACATTTTTTACCTATAACAGTATCATGACCTATATGTACCTGATTGTCTACTTTAGTACCTTCTCCAATGGTTGTATCGCCTGTAACACCTTTGTCTATAGTACACAAAGCTCCTATCCCTACATTATTATGTATTACTACC
Organism: Flavobacterium arcticum; assembly: GCF_003344925.1. NCBI lineage: Bacteria > Pseudomonadati > Bacteroidota > Flavobacteriia > Flavobacteriales > Flavobacteriaceae > Flavobacterium > Flavobacterium arcticum. Next base: position 2,280,745 of record NZ_CP031188.1, read on the forward strand.
CTACCTCCTGACAATAACTGATCGAAACCTTCGGGACGTTTTTTATAATAAAAAGCATCGGCTCCTAATACTGTACCTGCATGTATTATTACATTATCGCCAATTACAGTATTATCATATACAGACACATTAGAGTGTATAAGACAATTTTTGCCTATTGTAACATTATTACCAACAAAAGTATTGGGCTGTATTACAGTTCCCTCTCCTATTTTGGCAGAAGACGCAATAGAAGTGCTAGAAGCTAAAAACGGTTTAAAGTGTCTTGTTAATGTATTAAAGTCTCTAAACGGATCATCAGATATAAGTAATGCTTTACCCTCTGGACAATCTACTTTTTTATTAATAAGTACAATTGTCGCAGCAGATTGAAGTGCTTTATCATAGTATTTTGGATGATCTACAAAAACAATATCACCTGACTCTACAACATGAATTTCGTTCATGCCATAAACAGGAAAATCATCATTACCAACATATTCGCTATTAATAATCTTAGCGATATCCTTTAAAGCATATGCCTTTGGGAACTTCATACCTTTATATCTATATGTTTATTTATACAATGAGCAGTACTAGTACTGCTCATTGTATAAATAATATTAATCTACTCTTTTACTCGCTCTTGATAAGCTCCTGTAGTAGTATCTATTTTAATTTTATCTCCTTCATTAATAAATAAAGGCACATTTACAGATGCTCCTGTTTCTACTTTTGCAGGCTTAGTAGCATTAGTTGCTGTATTTCCTTTCACTCCTGGTTCTGCATAAGTAACTTCAAGGACTACAGAGGCTGGCATATCTACAGAAAGTGGTAAGTCTGTTTCGGTATTAACTATTACCATTACTACTTCTCCTTCTTTAAGCAAGTCTGGTGCGTCAAGAATTTCTCTAAGTAGTGATATTTGCTCATAATTTTCAGTATGCATAAAGTGATACTGGTCACCTTCAGGATATAAAAACTGGTATTTATGAGTTTCTACTCTTACATCTTCAATTTTATGTCCAGCAGAAAAAGTATTATCTAATACTTTTCCGTTAGTAAGGCTTTTAAGTTTTGTTCTTACAAATGCAGGTCCTTTCCCTGGCTTAACATGAAGAAATTCAATGATTTTATAAATGTCATGGTTATACTTAATGCATAAACCATTTCTAATATCTGATGTACTTGCCATTATATTGTATTTATATTTGTCTGTTTATAATATAACCTGCTATTTTATTAAAAAAACATAACAGATTACCAAGTTACTTATTTTTTTAATAAATTCCTGTATAACCTTTCATTACTCCACGTGAAGAGTTACGAATAAATAATATTATCTCATCTCGCTCAGGTGTAGCCTCCATTTCAGCTTCAATAATACTTAATGCTTGTGTAGTATTATAGTTTTTTTGATATAATATTCTGTAAATATCTTGTATCTCTCTTATTTTATCAGGAGAAAAACCTCTTCTTCTCAGTCCAATAGAATTAATACCTACATAAGATAATGGCTCTTTTGCTGCTTTAGTATATGGTGGAACATCTTTTCGTACTAATGAGCCACCTGATATCATGGCATGATCGCCAATACTTATAAACTGATGTATTGCTGCAAGCCCCCCTATAATAGCAAAACTACCTACAGTAACATGACCCGCAAGAGCTACACCGTTTACAATAATTGCATTGTCGCCAATATGACAATCATGAGCTATGTGTGCAGTAGCCATAACCAAACAATTTTTACCTAGCTTGGTAACGCCAGATGCTACAGTGCCTCTATTTATTGTAACACATTCTCTTATAGTAGAGTTATCTCCTATTATTGCAAGTGAATCTTCACCTCCAAATTTTAAATCCTGAGGTACGGCAGAGATTACTGCACCTGGAAATATATTACAATTTTTACCTATTCGGGCTCCTTCCATTATAGTAACGTTAGAACCTATCCAAGTTCCCTCTCCTATTTCCACATTATTATGTATTGTGGTAAAAGGCTCTATTACTACATTTTTAGCGATTTTTGCGCCCGGGTGTACATATGCTAATGGTTGATTCATACAATTTTTTTTAACTGTTTTTGACAATTTGTGCCATTAATTCGGCTTCGGCAACAAGTTTCCCATTGGCATATGCGTTAGCTTGCATATGACAAATACCTCTCCTTATAGGAGAAATAAGCTCACACTTAAACACAAGTGTATCGCCTGGTAATACTTTTTGTTTGAACTTTACATTGTCAATTTTCATAAAATAAGTAAGGTAGTTTTCAGGATCTGGAACAGAGCTAAGTATTAATATACCTCCTGTTTGTGCCATAGCCTCTACGATAAGTACCCCTGGCATAACCGGAGCACCTGGAAAATGTCCAACGAAGAAATTTTCGTTCATGGTAACATTTTTAACCCCCACTACATGATTTTGTGACATCTCGAGTATTTTATCTACCAACAAGAACGGTGGTCTGTGCGGTAGCATACTCATTATTTTATTAACATCCATTAATGGTTCCTTATGTAAGTCATATACAGGAACTTGGTTGCGTTGTTCTATTTTTATAATTTTAGACAGTTTTTTAGCAAACTGAGTATTTACAAAATGACCCGGCTTATTAGCTATAACTTTACCTCTTATTCTCATACCTACAAGTGCCAAATCTCCTACTACATCTAGTAGTTTGTGACGTGCAGCCTCATTAGGGTAATGTAAGGTAAGGTTATCTAATATTCCATTTGGTTTTATAGTAATACTTTCTTTACCAAAGGCTACTTTAAGATTTTCCATTGTTTTTTCAGATATCTCTTTATCTACATATACAATGGCGTTATTAAGGTCTCCTCCTTTAATAAGTCCGTTATTTAGTAAAGCTTCAAGTTCATGAAGGAAACTAAAAGTACGAGAATCGGCAATTTCAGTTTTAAAATCACCTATATTTTTTAATGTTGCATTTTGAGTACCTAATACTTTAGTGCCAAAATCTACCATGGCAGTTATTTGGTAATCATTAGCAGGCATTACTATTATTTCACTTCCTGTAACCTCATCAGTATATGATATTACTTCTTTTACAACATATACTTGTCGTTCAGCATTTTGTTCTACTACGCCTACTTTCTCTATGGCCTCAACAAAATATTTAGAAGAACCATCCATAATCGGCGGCTCTGAGGCATCAAGTTCAATGATAACATTATCTACATCACACCCTACAAATGCTGCAAGTACATGTTCTGATGTTTGTATTTTTACTCCTTTTTTCTCAAGGTTAGTACCTCGCTGAGTGTTAACCACATAGTTAGCATCTGCCTCTACAATAGGTTGCCCTTCTAAATCTACCCTTACAAAAGCATATCCGTTATTAACGGGAGCTGGCTTAAAAGTCATTGTAACCTCTTTACCTGTATGGAGTCCTACGCCTTTTAAGGAGATCTCACTTTTGATTGTGGTTTGTTTAACCATTATCTGATATTTTTAGTTTTGTTGTTTAGATTTTTTTTTAAGCTCGTGTACGTCTGCTACTATTTTTGGTAAGTTCCTAAAATGAACATACGATTTATTAAAATCAGTATAACCCAATGCAGGTGTACCTTGAATAGCTACACCATCAGGAATATTTTTACCAACACCTGATTGGGCTTGTATTCTTACATTATCACCAATAGTTATATGACCTACAATACCTACTTGCCCACCTATAATACAGTTTTTCCCGATTTTGGTCGAACCTGCAATACCTGTTTGCGAAGCAATCACTGTATTTTCTCCTATAACTACGTTATGCGCTATTTGTATCTGATTATCAAGTTTTACACCTTTCTTTATTACTGTAGAACCTAGTGTAGCTCTATCTATAGTAGTACATGCGCCTACGTCTACATTATCTTCTAATATAACATTACCTATTTGTGGTACTTTACTATACACTCCTTCTTCATTTGGGGCAAAACCAAAACCATCTGAACCTATAATAACTCCTGAATGTATAGTACAGTTATTACCTATCTCTGATTCTGAGTAAATGCGTACTCCTGCAAATAGTATAGTATTATCGCCAATGGTAACATTATCGCCCACAAAACTGTTAGGGTATATTTTTACATTGTTACCAATTTTCACATTTTTACCTATGTAACAAAAACTTCCAAGGTATAGGTTATCTCCATATACTACATCATCTCCTATAACAGATGGTTGCTCTATTCCCGATTTCATTAATTTTACTTGATTATAATATTCAAGTAATTTTGAAAACGATTTATAAGCATCCTCTACCTTTATTAAAGTAGTGCTTATAGGGCTCTCTGGTTCAAAAGATTTATTAACTATAGCTATAGTAGCCTCTGTAGAATATATGTATTGTTGATACTTAGGGTTTGCTAAAAAAGTAAGCGACCCTTTTGTTCCTTCTTCTATCTTCGATAGCTTGTGTACTTCGGCATTTGGGTTACCTACTACCTCGCCTTCTAGTATTCCTGCTATTTGTTCTGCTGTAAATTTCATCCCGACAAAAATATAAAATTATATTAAATGACTGCTTTTTCCAAAAGTACTTTTGGAAAACATATATAATATTTAGTAACTGGCTTAGATAATGCCTTTAAATTCAACTGATCTGATGCTGCTGCGACCTCCTCTACTGTACGATCTTTCTTTAATATATGTATAGGTTCACCTGACTTATTATAGGCTTGATTTTTAATTTTACCCTTAAAAACGAAATAGTCTGTCTCTTTCTCGTTTATATTATAGACTTTCATTAATTCAGCTTTTAAGTTTTCTACCGTTTTCTTTTCTACTTTTTCAGATCGTAATCTTATTTTTGGGAGATCTCTATTAATAATCATCCTACTCAATTCGCCTAATATAAAATCATCGTGATATTGCCATTCTTTTATAGCACTCATTACATCAAAATCGTCGAGTCTTGAAAAAGTTTCTAATACTTGGTCATTAAAATCGTCAAGTTCTATTTTTTGCTGAAGAAAAAACTGTAAAGGTTTACTACATAATAATATTTCACCTTTTTGAGTCAATTCTTTTGCGCGTTTCAGTATTTTAGTCAATATCATCTCTGCTGCTACACTTGTTTTGTGCAAGTATGCCTGCCAGTACATGAGCCTACGTGCTACTAAAAATTTCTCTACAGAGTAAATTCCTTTCTCTTCTATAACTAGTATATCATTGTATACATTCATCATTTGTATCAACCTTTCCGAGTTGATATTTCCTTCAGCTACACCACTATAAAAACTATCACGTTTCAGATAATCCATTCTATCCATATCCATTTGGCTAGATATCAATTGCAACATGAATTTTCTATGATACTCTCCTTTAAATATTTTTATTGCCAATGATAGTTTACCATCAAATTCTTCGTTAAGCTTATCCATAAAACGAAGTGAAATAGCTTCATGGTTTACACGCTCTACAATACTATGCTCCATAGCATGAGAAAATGGTCCGTGACCTATATCATGCAATAATATAGCTATACTTAAAGCATTTTCTTCTTCATCTGAAATCGCTATGCCTTTAAATTTTAATACCTGAATGGTTTTTTGCATTATATGCATACACCCTAAGGCATGGTGAAAACGAGTATGGTGTGCCCCTGGATATACAAGATATGACATTCCCATTTGAGAAATGCGTCGTAATCTTTGAAAGTAAGGATGTTGAATAAGGTCGTAAACCAGTGGATTTGTTATAGATATAAACCCATATATAGGGTCGTTCAATATTTTAAGCTTATTAATTTCGCTCACAGTAGGCTAATTTTTTAACAAATATAGTAAACATAGTGTTTTGTTTTAGAAAGCTTACTATTTTATGAAAAAAATGAGCCGAATAAAACAAGTAGAATTGAGAACTTTTATGCAATAATTAAGATAAATATCGTTAAATACATTTAACTTGCATATTAATTTACGAACAAAAATTCACTCATAACATGAATGAGATTAAGATACTTTGGGTTGACGATGAGATAGACATGCTGAAACCCCACATACTTTTCCTTGAAAAGAAAAATTATAATGTAACTACAGCTAATAACGGTCAGGATGCGATAGACATTTTTAGAAATGAAAATTTTGATATTGTATTTTTAGATGAAAATATGCCAGGACTTAGCGGACTGGAAACATTATCAGAAATTAAGGAACTAAAATCGTCTGTTCCTGTAATTATGATAACCAAAAGTGAGGAAGAGTATATAATGGAAGAGGCTATAGGATCTAAAATAGCCGATTACCTTATAAAGCCCGTAAACCCAAACCAAATATTACTAAGCTTAAAAAAGAACTTAGATCATTCACGATTGGTATCAGAAAAAACAACGCTTGATTATCAAAAAGAGTTTCGCAAAATAGCTATGGATATGGCTATGGTAAACAGTTGGGAAGACTGGGTAGATATGTACAAAAGACTCGTGTTTTGGGAAATGGAGCTTGAAAACATTGAAGACCAAAGCATGGTAGAGATACTAGAATCGCAAAAGCATGAAGCAAACTCTCAGTTTGGGAAGTTTATAGAAAAAAATTATGCCGACTGGTATAAACCTAATGCAGATAAACCTGTGCTGTCGCATAATCTTTTCCGCGAGCTGGTAGTGCCCGAAATAGTAAAAAAACAACCTATACTTTTTGTAGTTATAGATAACTTACGCTACGACCAGTGGAAGGCTTTCCAGAGTGTAATAACGAACCATTATAAACTAGAAAAAGAATCGGCTTACTACTCTATTTTACCTACAGCTACTCAATATGCTCGTAATGCAATATTCTCAGGGCTTACTCCATTAGAAATGGAAAAAAAGCATCCTACTTATTGGAAAAACGATGTTGAAGAAGGTGGTAAAAATTTATATGAGGCTGATTTTCTTACCGAACACTTAAAACGACTAGGATTAAATATAAAACAAGAATATTATAAAATAACCAACTTTAAAGATGGTAAGAAACTCGTAGACAATTTTAAAGGACTTAAAGATAACGACCTTACTACAATAGTATATAACTTTGTAGATATGCTATCGCATGCTAAAACAGAAATGGAAGTTGTAAAAGAGCTTGCTAGTAACGATAAAGCATACCGCTCACTTACTCTAAGCTGGTTTAAAAACTCCCCATTGCTCGAAATGATACAACAAGCGCAGGTAATGGGCTTTAAACTTATATTAACTACAGATCATGGTACTATAAATGTAAAAAACCCTAGCAAAGTAATTGGCGATAGAAATACCAGTCTTAACCTGAGGTATAAAACAGGACGTAGCCTTACTTTTGAAGATAGAGAAGTTTACCATGTAAAAGACCCAAAGAGTGTACAATTACCTACTATAAACATGAGTAGTTCTTATATATTTGCGAAAAATGATTTGTTTCTTGCTTATGTAAATAACTACAATCATTATGTTAGTTATTACAGGAATACATATCAGCACGGAGGTATATCATTAGAGGAAATGATTATTCCGTTTTTAGTATTTAATCCAAAATAAGAAGCTCGTAAATATATGGAAATTACTTTCTCTCTAGAGGAAATAGATGCTACTGCAAAACAACTACTTGCAGCAGACTTAAAACAAATAGTGGTTTTTCATGCATCTATGGGTGCAGGAAAAACCACACTTATTAAGGCTATTGCCCGTCAAATGGGGGTTAAAGATATAACATCTAGCCCTACATTTTCTTTAGTAAATGAATATGAAACAGCAGGCGGAAAACCGTTATTTCATTTTGATTTATACAGACTGAACACTGAAGAGGAGGCCTATGATATGGGCATAGATGAATATTTTTATTCAGGAAATATGTGCCTCATAGAATGGCCAGAAAAAACACCAAATCTTATACCGCTAGACCACTCCTCTATTTCTATAAAACAATTAGCAGATGGCAGACGCCACGTAACGCTGAAATAATTTTTGCATCCGCTTTATTTTTGTAAATTAGTGCCAATTATCAGATAAAAATCATGTCACTAACACCTTTTACCAAACAACAATTATTGCCGCAAGAAGAGAAGCTAGAAGTAAGCAGACAGCGGAGTGACCTTTTTATTGGTATCCCTAAGGAGACATCTTATCAGGAAAGAAGAATTTGCTTAACACCCGATGCTGTTAACTCATTAACTGCACATGGGCACAGAGTAATGATAGAATCTGAAGCAGGCGAAAGCTCTAGCTATAGCGATAAAGAGTATAGTGATGCTGGTGCAGAGATAACAATGGATACTAAAAAAGTATTTAGTTGCCCTGTTATACTAAAAGTAGAGCCGCCTACTGAAAAAGAAATTGAAATGATGAAGCATGAAACACTTCTCATCTCTGCAATACAACTAAAAACACAAAAAAAAGAATATTTTGAAGCTCTTGCTGCTAAAAAAATAACAGCAATGGCTTTTGAATTTATAAAAGATGAAGACGGCTCCTACCCTGCTGTAAAACTATTAAGCGAAATTGCAGGTACAGCATCAGTACTTATTGCTGCTGAGTTGATGATAAATCAAAAAATAGGAAAAGGGCTTCTTCTAGGTAATATAACAGGTGTACCCCCTACAGAGGTGGTAATTATTGGTGCAGGAACAGTAGCCGAGTTTGCTGCTAGAACAGCCATAGGACTTGGGGCAAACGTAAAAGTTTTTGATAACTCGATTACTAAATTACGTAGACTCCAAAATAATTTAAATCAACGAATATTTACTTCTACCATACAAGAGAAATCATTATTAAAAGCGCTTATGCGTTGCGATGTAGCTATTGGTGCTATGCGCGGCAAAAATCGTACTCCTATTATTGTAAGTGAAACAATGGTAGAGCATATGAAAAGAGGTGCTGTAATAATGGATGTATGTATTGATACTGGAGGCTGTTTTGAAACCTCTGAAATAACAACGCATGAAAAACCTACTTTTGTTAAAAATAATGTAGTACACTACTGCGTACCCAACATACCATCGCGCTATTCTAAAACGGCATCTATGTCTTTGAGTAATATAATAAGTCCTTTTTTATTACAAATGGCAGAAAACGGAGGGCTCGAAAGCTCTATACGCTGTAATAATGGTTTTAAAAACGGAATTTATTTTTATCACGGGCTACTTACTAACAAGTCTATTGCCGATTGGTTCTCGCTACCCTATACCGATATTAATTTTATTACATTCTAAAATATATCTTGATAAAAAAATATTTAATCAGAGTTGGAAATTAATGAATATTATGAGTAATATTGATAACTCGTAGAATATAATAAATTAACCCATCTCTCGTTTAATCTATTTTTATTGGAAAATTCAATTATACTAATAACCGTCGGTTTATTAATAGGAACAGTAGGAACATTAATAGGCGCTGGCGGCGGTTTTATCCTTGTTCCTCTTTTACTCATTTTTTACCCTGAATTTAGTCCCGAAATAATTACAGCTATATCTATGGCGGTTGTATCTGCCAATGCTATATCTGGTACTTTTGCTTATGCCCGTTCAGGACGTGTTGATTATAAGGCAGGAGTAACATTTGCACTTTTCACCATACCTGGTTCTATTTTAGGCGTATATACAGTACAGTATATACCTCAAAGACTGTTTAATATTATATTCGGTATATTACTGCTGTTACTCTCGGCATATCTATTATACAAAAATAAAAATGCAATTTTTGCGGCAACAAAACCTATTGTAAAAAAAGGCTATAAACAACGTTTAATTACTGATAATAACGGGACTGTTTATAATTATAGCTATAATAGTAAACTAGGTAATTTTATAAGTATTATTGTAGGCTATATATCACCACTATTAGGCATTGGCGGAGGTATAATACATGTACCTGCTATGGTTAATTTATTAAAGTTCCCTGTACATATAGCTACGGCAACTTCTCATTTTATATTAGCTGTAATGACTACTGTAAGTGTTTTAGTACATGCCTTTAATGGTACTTATGATGATCCTGCCACTGTTAAAATGATACTATTATTAGCACTTGGTGTAGTACCAGGTGCACAAATAGGTGCAATGCTATCACATAAAATAAAAGGTACTTTTATTATTAAAGCACTTGCTGTATGCCTTATACTTGTAGGTATAAGAATATTATTTAAAAGCTTTATGTAGTTTTACTTTCTTTAGTAGTTTCATCATCTTTATCTCCAGTAGGTTCTTTTTTGCTAGAAATAGTTCCTATCATCATTACTAATGAAGTTAAAATGATGACCTGAATAATAAGAGATTTATTCATAAACGGGAGCAGTTTTTGAGGTAATATTGAAAGGAATAACAAAATAGTTATTAACCCTCTAGGAGCAATAAATAATAATGGTACTAGCTTTGTTCCTGCTAACTTTAATGCTATTACTCTCACTAAATAGATACCTGCTGTTATACTAACAGAATAGATTAAAACCTCTGTATTAAGTACTTCACTTACCTCTATTAAGAAACCAAATAATAAGAAAAATAAAGCACGAACAAGAAAAGTAGCTTCAATAGTTATCTCTCTAAATTTATGTACCTCTCGTCTCAATACTCTCGGTTTTAATTTTTGTATCCATTTAATATGTCGAATCTCATTAAGGTTATTAAGAAATAGCCCAAACACCAAGATAAACACAAGTGATGGAAGGTGAAACTCTTTTGATATCTCATAAATAAGTATTACAAGAAAGATAATAGGTACAAATTTTATTTGATGCTCTAGCCTACTTAACATAAAAGATAACATACCTGTTGCAATAAATGAAACTACTATAATAATAAGAAGCTGAATAAAGAAAGAGCCAAAAGCCATAAAACCAAAGCTTTCGTGAAGGGTAACGAAATTAAATAATATTACCCCTATAATATCAGATATACTACTTTCATAAATTACAAACTCTCTGTCTGTTTTCATAAAACTACGTACACTAGGTATCGCTACAGAGCTACTAATAATAGATAATGGTATTGCATTAATAAGACATATTTTAAAATCGACACCAGTAATGTAGTGAAACGCAAAAGCAAGTATTAGTGCCAATACAATAAGTGGTAAAAAGCCAATAAGAACCGAACGTTTTATGACAGGTATTTTATCTTTAGTAAGCTCCAGCTCTAATGCTCCTTCTAAAACAATTAATATCAAACCAATACTACCCAATATAGGTAATACATTTTGTAAATCTATTAAATTGATACCAAAAAAATTGCATAGCTGTCGAACTAAAAAACCAAGAGCTAGCAGAAGCAGCACGGAGGGTATCTTAGTCTTCGAAGAGGTTAAATCAAATATATAAGCTAGTAGTACAAGTAAACATAGTACTAAGATAATGCCTGCTGTCATAGTGTAAACTTTAAAGTGACTAATTTATACTTTTATATCTTTAAATTGCAATAATACCTTACATATTTATGATTAGATTAGCATAAAAATACACTTTATGTTGTTTATTTCTCAATGTTTAAAATTTAACCATAGGTATATCTTCTAAATTTTAACGCTTACAACTTATTGTACAGCACTTTAACTCCAATGCTAAAAAATATTCCTGTTTATTGCTATATTGTACCTAATATCTAATGTGAAATAGGATAATTCTATAAGTCACCTCGCAATTCGCTATCTTTGCATAAAATATACCTAAATGACCACTTTTCTAGATTTCAACTTACCCAAATCATTACAAAAAGCATTAGACGAAATGGGATTTGTTACCCCTACTCCTATTCAAGAACGTGCTATGCCCGTAATACTATCGGGGCGCGATATGATGGGTATTGCCCAAACAGGTACTGGTAAAACATTTGCCTATTTATTGCCTATATTAAAGCAGTGGAAATTTGCAAAAACCGAGACCCCTCGTGTTGTTATTATGGTTCCTACGAGAGAGCTAGTAGTACAAGTAGCCGAAGAAGTAGAAAAACTTACAGCCTATATGTCTGTACGTACATTGGGTATATATGGTGGTGTAAATATAAACACACAAAGAAAACGCGTATATGAAGGTGTAGATATACTTGTTGCCACTCCTGGAAGATTAATGGACCTTGCTCTTGATAACGTAGTGCGATTTGATGCTATGCAAAAGCTAGTTATTGATGAGTTTGACGAAATACTTAACCTAGGGTTTCGCGTTCAGATAACATCTGTACTATCAATGATGAAGTTAAAAAGACAAAGTATCCTCTTTTCGGCAACAATGACGGATGATGTAGATGAAATGCTTAATGACTTTTTTGATTTCCCTGAAGAAGTATCATTGGCAGCTTCAGGTACACCTCTAGAAAAAATAGAACAACTAGGTTATCATGTCCCTAATTTCCTTACAAAAATAAACCTATTAAAGCAGTTACTACAAACAGATGGTTATGACCGTGTACTTGTTTTCGTAAACAATAAACGTACTGCCGATTTAGTAATGGAAAGTCTTGAAGAAGATTATCCTGATCAGTTTGGTGTAATACACTCTAACAAATCGCAAAATTACCGTCTTAATACTATGGCATCCTTTCAACAGGGTGAACTTAGAGGTATTGTGACTACCGATGTTATGGCACGTGGTCTTGATATTACTGATGTTACACACGTTATTAATATTGATTTTCCAGAAGTGCCAGAACAATACATTCACCGTATAGGGCGAACAGGACGTGCTGATAAAACAGGTATTGCTATAAGCCTAATAAGTCCTAAAGAGCAAGAACTGCAAATAGAAGCCGAAATGTTAATGGAAAAAGAGCTTAAACTTTTACCAATACCAGAAGAGGTAGAAATAGTAGAACGTTTGCTAGACTTTGAAAAAGAAAAGCAGAAAAGAAAAGTACTACTTAAACGTCCTAAACAAGAAGGTGGTGAAGCTTTTCATGAAAAGAAAGAAAAAAATAAAAAAGTAAATCTTGGGGGACCAGGTAAAACCAAACCTCGTAAAACTAAACCTCGTAATAGAGGTGTAGAAAAAACAAGAGCTGCAAAACGAAAAAAAGGTAAATAGAATTAAATTCTATTTACCTTTTTTAAACATAATAAAAGTTATTATTTAACTTTTGTAAACACTAAACAAACAGGTTGGCATACCTCTACTCTGTTACCTGTATCGCTAAGCATTCCTGTAGTTTTATCTCTTTTAAAGATTACTATGTTATTACTTTTTTGGTTAGCTACCAATACAAAATTTTCATCAGGATCTATGGCAAAGTTACGTGGTGCAATACCTTCTGTAGAAATTTCTTGAACCTTACTTACCTTTCCGTTAGCATGTACTTGAAAAACAGTAATACTGTTTGCCTCTCCTCTATTTGTTGCATATAAAAACTTACCGTCTTTAGTAATATGAATATCGGCAGCACTATTCTCTGCATCCTTATCCTCAGGCGCTATGCTTAGTTCCTGTATAGTTGCCATTTTCCCTTCACCATAGTATAGCACCGTTAAAGTAGCATCAAGTTCTTGTATAAGGTACATAAATGACCCGTTAGGGTTAAATACAAAATGTCTTGGACCACTTCCTACTTTAGCAATTATTTTCTCTTCTTTTAATACAAGTGTTTCCTTATCTCCTTTTGGATTATAATTGTAAACATACATTTTGTTAGCACCAAGATCAGTAGCTATTACATAGTTTTTATCTGGCGAAAATTGCACCATATGTATGTGCGAGTCTTTTTGCTGTGGTGCTAAGCTACCACTACCTGTATGAGCGATAACTTGTTTAGAGTTAGTAAGAGCACCATCATCTTTTTTACCATATACTGTTATAGAGCCACTACTATAGTTAGCCACTATTACATTAGTATCATCGGTAATAATATGACAAGGATCCATACCCTTAGCATCTTTTTTATTAATAAGGTCTACTGTATCACTACTTGGAGTATATTTAAAAGAGCTTACAGTGCTTTTAGTTCCGTTTTCGTTTACACTATATACATACTTTCCATCATTTGATACCGTAAGAAAACTGGGGTTAATAACTTTTTCAGAGCTTCCTTTTAATTTTAATCCTCCGTCGGTAGCATTATAATCATATATATATATTCCCTCGCTTTTGCACTCATTAGTATAAGTACCTACAAGAAGTTTATAATTACCTTGTGCATTAGCTGTTATTACTGCAAATAAAATAAGTAAACGGTATAGTTTCATCATAAATAGTTTAATAGTAAAAACAAAAGTAGCAATTAAAACTGTATTTAAAATTTAAGGCTGTTAATAACTTCACGCATTAGAATAAAAATTAGTATTTTTGACAAACTTTGAAAGCGAATGCAGTTTAAACATCCGGAAATCCTTTACTTTCTTTTCCTGCTGGTAATCCCTATTCTAGTACATCTATTTCAATTACGCCGTTTCCAGAAACAGTACTTTACCAATGTACGTTTTTTAAAAGAGCTAAATATGCAAACGCGTAAAAGTTCTGTTATAAAAAAATGGCTTTTATTGATTACCCGATTAGTATTACTAGCATTAATTATTACTGCTTTTGCACAACCCTATTTTAATGCTCAGGATAGTGAGAACACGAGCAACGAAATGGTTATACTGCTAGATAACTCGTTCTCTATGCAAGCAAAAGGCAATAAAGGTGAGTTATTAAAGCGCGTAGTACAAGATATACTTGAAAATACACCCGAAAATCAACAGTTCTCATTACTTACTAATACAGGTGCTTTTTGGGATACCGATAGTAAATCTATACAAAAAGAGCTACAGAATATACAATATACTGATGTTCCTTTCCGTCCTGATTTCCTACTTATTAAAGCAGAGTCAAAAAAGCCGAGTACAGGTAAAGACATCGTTATTATTACAGATGCTGTAAACCTAAACAGTAAAGACATTAATACCTTTAAGACTGACAGCCCTGTATATAGCATCATTCCTGAAGCAGAGAATAAAAACAACATAGCTATAGACAGTGTATATATAGCACAAGTACTCGATAACTTTTATGAAATCAAAGTAGAGATGCAAGCCTATGGTACTATTGAAAATGAAATACCTATAGCATTATACAACGGTAAAGACTTAACAGCAAAAACGGTTGTAAATTTTGATATTCCAAAACAGTCGGCTGTATTTACTATACCTAAGGCTGATTTTCATGGTTATATAGAAGTAAGTGACAATAGTTTGACTTATGATAACACCTACTATTTCAGTATATCGAAACCACAAAAATCAAATGTAATTGCTATAGGCGATACTGATAAAAATAAATTCTTGTCAAGGATATACACTCCCGAGGATTTCAATTTTATCGCATCAGAACTAAGAACTTTAGATTATAATGCATTAGAAAAACAAGATGCCATTATTTTAAATGAGTTGCAGGAAATACCACAAGCATTAGCTACTACCCTAAAATCATTTTATGATAAAGGTGGTAATGTAGTAATTATACCATCACCTGATAGTAACTCTCAAAACCTAAACGCACTCCTTACTAACTTTGGAAATGCAATATACAGTTCTATAAATAGTACTGAAAAGCAGGTAACGCAAATAGGGTTTAACCACCCATTATATAATACCGTTTTTGAAAAGAAAACAAGTAATTTTCAATACCCTAAAGTAAATAGCAGCTTTACCCTTTCAGGTGGTGCCTTACCTGTACTAAAATATGATGATGGAACACCATTCGTGGCATCACTTACTAATAGTTTAGGAAATGCTTATGTGTTTGCTGCACCCATCAATAAAACGAATAGTAATTTTCAGAACTCACCGCTTATTGTGCCCACTTTCTACAATATGGCACAAAATAGTAGTAAAACAGGTATAAGTGCTATAACTATAGGTGCAAGTGAAAGCCTTATACTGGATGCACTGCTTACTAAAGATGAAGTGGTAACGGTACGTAATGAAGATACCGACTTTATACCTATGCAACAAGTTTTGAGTAATAAAGTAAAGCTATCTTTTGGTGATTACCCTGAAGAAGCAGGAAATTATGCTGTTTATAAAAGTGACCAAAACTTAAAAAACATAAGCTTTAACTATGCCCGTAGCGAAAGTAATTTAGCGTTGCAAAATAAAGCAATACTTGATAAATTTACGATAACCAAATCTGTAGCTACAGTATATAATGATATACAGTCTGAAAGGACTGCTGACGAACTGTGGAAATGGTTTGTTATCGGTACACTCATCTTTTTATTATTGGAACTCTTTATTCAAAAATTTGTAAAATAAAATGAACCTACTATTCAAAAACGCCATTATAATAGATAAACATAGCCAATATAATAATAAGGCTGTAGATATAAAGGTTGAAGCAGGTATTATAAAACAAATAGGAAATAATATTACTGCCGTACCACATTTTGAAGTGATCGAACTGGAAAACCTGCATATTTCGCGAGGTTGGTTTGATAGCTCAGTGAGTTTTGGTGAGCCTGGTTATGAAGATAGGGAAACACTTGCCAATGGTTTAAACACAGCAGCAATAAGCGGTTTTACCAATGTTGCAGTACAGCCCAACGGCAACCCTATAACCGATACTCAAGCTGATATTCACTTTCTTTTAGGGAAAGCATCAAATACAGCAACATCTGTACACCCTATAGGTGCATTGACAAAAGGCAGTAACGGAAGCGATATAGCCGAACTGTTTGATATGAAAAATGCTGGTGCAGTCGCTTTTGGCGATTATAATAAAGCTATTCCTGATGCTAATATTGCAAAAATAGCACTACAATATGTACAGGATTTTGACGGTTTGGTAATTGCTTATGCGCAAGATGATAAAATAAAAGGTAAAGGTGTAGTACACGAAGGTGCAGTAAGCACAAGGCTGGGACTTAAAGGTATTCCTGCCCTTGCCGAAGAATTGCAAATAGCGCGCAATTTATTTTTATTGGAATATACAGGGGGTAAAATGCACATACCTACCATATCGACTGCAAAGTCTGTACAACTGGTAAAAGAAGCTAAGGCAAAAGGACTTAATGTTACGTGTAGTGTAGCTGTACATCATTTATTACTCACTGATGAAGTATTGATTGACTTTGATACACGCTATAAGGTTGCTCCGCCACTACGCCCTAAAGCTGATATAAAAGAACTTATCGCAGGAGTACTTGACGGTACTATCGACCTCATTACATCTGACCACAACCCTATTGATATTGAGAATAAAAAAATGGAGTTTGACCTTGCTAAGGATGGCACTATAGGTTTAGAATCTGCTTTTGGCGCATTACTTACTGTATTGCCTCTAGAAATGGTTATCGAGAAACTTACAACAGGGAAACAACTATTTGCAGTACAAGACCACGTTATAGGCGAAGGCAAACCCGCATCGTTTACATTATTTAATCCTGAAGCAAAATATACATTTACAAAACAAGATATACTTTCTAAATCTAAAAATTCAGCATTTTTAGGAATAGAGCTACAAGGAAAAGCTTATGGTATCTATAATAATGGAAAACTTATCCTGAAAAATAATTAAGAATAAAGAAATTAAAGAATATGAATTCTACTGTTGAAGAAGGAAAAACAATGGCTATAGTTAGTTACATAACTATATTTGGTACTATTATAGCAATGGTTATGAATAGCGAAAAGAAAAATTATTTTACATCTTTCCATATACGTCAGGCACTGGGCATTATTCTTACTTTTTTTATTTTGGGATACCCCGTAGGAATGTTTGATAGCTGGATGGTTTCATCTGCATTTTATGTATTTTTCTTTATACTGTGGGTTTACGGGTTTATGGGTGCTATTCAAGGAAAAATGTACGTAATCCCTGTACTTGGTCCTTTATTTCAAAAAATATTTAAAAGTTTATAATGCAACAAAATTTATCACTATACCACTTAGTAAGAGAACCTAAAATAAAAAAAGATAAAAACCCGTTAATATTGCTTTTGCATGGCTATGGTAGTAATGAGGAAGACCTTTTTTCTTTTGCTGCACAGTTGCCCGACGAATATTTTATAGTATCGGCAAGAGCACCTTATGCCCTACCCCCTCATGGTAATGCTTGGTATGCTATTAACTTTGATGCTGATATGAATAAATTTTCTGATAACGAGCAGGCTATACAGTCGCGCGATCTTATTGTAAAATTTATTGATGAGCTTATCGCTACTTATCCAATGGATAAAGACAATGTTACATTGGTAGGCTTTAGCCAAGGTAGTATATTAAGCTATGCTGTAGCACTTACTTATCCTGAAAAAATAAACAGAGTGGCTGCCCTTAGTGGATATGTAAACGAAGATATTATAGGTGAAAATGCCAATAAAGAAAATATTAATAAACTAAAATTCTTTATATCGCACGGCAGTGTAGACCAAGTTATTCCTGTAGAGTGGGCACGCAAAGCACCTGAGTTCGTTAAAAATTTAGGTATCGAGACCGAGTATCATGAATATCCTGTAGGGCATGGTGTAGCGCCACAAAATTTTTATGATATGCTGGCTTGGTTAAATAAATAGCGAAGAATACTAAAAACTAATTTTCCTGTTTATCGCTTCCTGTTATTTGTTTTTCTTCTATAGTAGCACCTGCATATTGTGGTTCACCATTTTTTAAAAGTGAGTAGCCATCATTAAGTTGTAACGACCATGTAGTATTCTGATAATGATTGCCCTCTTTTTCACGCTCCAGTAATATACTTGAAGTAGTATTAGGTAAATAGAGTTCTGCTCTGTTTCCTTTTTCTTCAAAAATAACAAAGGCACTTTTTGCTGTACCTTCACTTTTCAGTTCAGTAATGGCATTAAGGCGATAACCTTCTTCAAAAATACGAATGCATTTATTTCTTATAGAAGACCATCGATATCCTGCAGATGTAACACAACCATTAGCATCTTTATCATTACCCAGTACTACTTTTTTATTGGTCTTCTCCACGGCATCCTCATTTTTAGGGTTCTTGAGTATTTGCTCGCACGAAACGAAAAAAAACATCATTACTGCCAATGGAAATAGCTTTTTCATATCGGTAAAATTGAATATTAAATTTACAAAAAATATTAATACATACTGTTTACGTGCAGTAATGTTTCTACGGTTTCATATGTTACATCGCCGTTTTCTTCTACAAAGTACTTAATAAGCACTTCTCCCCATAACTTACCATTAGTAAAATCGGCTATAATCCAACGGTTATTTAGAATTTTTATTTTATTAATCTTGTAAGGTTTACCATCTATTGGCGGATATTGTA
The DNA here is from genome assembly GCF_003344925.1 of Flavobacterium arcticum. Lineage (NCBI taxonomy): Bacteria > Pseudomonadati > Bacteroidota > Flavobacteriia > Flavobacteriales > Flavobacteriaceae > Flavobacterium > Flavobacterium arcticum. The sequence goes on from NZ_CP031188.1 coordinate 2,299,893, forward strand.
TAAGCGGATTACCCTCAGTATTTTTATTTTTAGCATAAATACCATCCCTTACTTTTATTTCTAAAGCTTCAACATCTTGTCCTCTAAAATAATTACGTGCATTTAGGTTCTGTAACAACGAAAAGTAATCGGCTCTTTCCATTTTATCAGTTGTTACTGCAAGGCTATCTTTAAGGTTTGTTATTCTTTCAGTTAAATTTTCTTCTTTCTCTATATCATACTTTTCTTTGTTAGTAAAGTATACATAGGTAAATACATTTATCAGTATAGAAAAAATGAACAGGTATAATAAAACATTCTTCTTCATAATTATATTAAATTGTTATTTCTAAATTATCGTAAGCTAAAAACACATTTTCAGGTAATTGTTTCTGTACTTCTTCATGAAAGCCCATATGTTGACTAATATGCGTAAGATAAGCCCTTTCTGGTTGTACTATTTTAATAAAATCAAGAGCTTCTTCAAGGTTAAAATGAGTAGGGTGTGGCTCTACCCTAAGTGCACTAACTACCATTACCTTAACCCCTTTCAATTTCGCTATCTCTTCGTCTGCAATTGTTTTAACATCAGTAAGGTAAGCAAAATCGTCTATTCTATATCCCATTACCTCTAAACTACCATGCAAAGCTACAAATGGCTGTACTATTTTATTACCAATAGTAAATGGTTGATTACTCTTAACCTCTTTTACGTGTACTGATGGTGCTCCTGGGTATTTATTCTCTTGTTCAAAAATATAATCAAAACGCCTTTTTAAGTTTTCTATTACTCTTTTGTTTGCATAAATAGGAATATCACCTTGTTTAAAGAAAAAAGGTCGTATATCATCTAAGCCAGCAGTATGATCTGCATGCTCATGGGTAAATAATATACCGTCTACCTGCGGACATTTTGACACCAACATTTGCTGCCTAAAATCTGGACCACAGTCTATAACGTAAGAATAATTATCCCAATGTATCCATACAGAGACACGAAGACGCTTATCCTTATGGTCATTACTCAAACAAACGGGATGACTTGAGCCTATAACGGGTATTCCTTGTGATGTTCCTGTACCTAAAAACCAAACTTTCAAAATTGTTTATTTTTTACAAAAATAACATTATTTGTTTTATTAAACTGACTGAATTTTTAACTTTGCAAGTATATCAACACACTGCTATGAAATTAACTGAAAAGGATATAACCTTAAAGGGAGATAAAATAATTGAACACGTTCCTTCTACCAAAGATAAAGCGCTACGTATAAATCTTAACGAGAACGTTTATGGTACTTTCTCTGAGATAGGTGCAGGACAGGAAACTGTACGCCACTTTTTCAGAGCTGGTGGTTCATCGGGTACCATAGCCAAGGCTATGTCGGCATACGATAAAGATTTTAGTGATGCTATATACGGCATTGAAGATGATGCTAGGTATGTAACCGAAAGTCGTTTAAAAAAGATGCTTATGCACGAAGTGCATATTATTGAAAACAGACTAAAAAGAGATAAACACCCTAGCAAAATGTTTTTTAGCTATGCTAATACGGTAGCAACTATCGATTTTGCAAAACAGTTTAAAGGACATGGTTGGGTAGGTATAAAATATCAGGTAGAACCTGATGAAGATTACAACGAGATAACGCTACACATACGCTTTAAAGAAAATGATGCACGATTACAACAAGAAACATTAGGTATACTTGGGGTAAACCTTGTATATGGAGCTTTCTATAAATATAATGATCCTAAGAAGTTACTACGTTATTTATATGATAATCTTGATAAAGATCAGCTTGAAATAGATACTATTAACTTTTCTGGTCCTCGTTTTGCCGATGTAGATAATCGTCTTATGAGTTTGCAACTCGTAAAAAATGGTATGACCGATGCAGTAATGTTTAACCCACAAGGAAAAAACGTTTTACCTGCTGCTATTTTATACAAGAAAAACATACTTGCCCTAAGGGGTAGCTTTCGACCTGTTACCAAAGTAAACATCGATATGCTCGAAAAATCGCATAAGATGTTTATTGAAGAAAATAAAGTAGATAAGAATAAAACATTAGTTGTTTTTGAAATTACGCTTTCTAACCTTAGGTCTGAAGGTGAAATTAATGAAAGAGATTTTATGGACAGAGCAGAACTGCTTTGTTCTCTTGGGCAAACAGTTATGATATCTAACTTTCAGGAATACTATAAAGTTGTAGAGTATTTCTCTAGCTACACCAAAGCCCGTATGGGGCTTGCTATGGGGGTAAATAACCTTGTAGATATATTCGACGAAAAATACTACCGCCACCTTAGTGGAGGAATATTAGAAGCGTTTGGTAAATTATTTTATCGTGATTTAAAGGTATTTTTATACCCCATGAAAGATGAAGACGGTACTATAATAAACTCTGAAAATCTTAAAGTACACCCAAGAATGAAAGAGTTATATAAATTCTTTAAGTTTAATGGGAAAGTAATTGATATTCCTGATGTACACGAAGATCATCTTAATATATTCTCTCGCGAAGTACTTAAAATGATAAGTAAAGGGCAAACAGGCTGGGAAGATATGCTACCTGCTGGTATTGCAGAGCTTATTAAAAAAAATAACCTATTTGGGTATCATCCTGAAAATGAATTAACAGAACACAAATAGAATCAATAAAAAAGCAGCCAAATGGCTGCTTTTTTTAGTTTTACATACTTTCATTTATTATAAAAATCATCATTACTAGGTATATTTAAAATATAAAAATTCAATACTTTTATTATCTTTTACAAATAAACAACAATAGGAATGACTACATTTATAATTGTAACTATTTATATATGAAAGTAATTAATAAATATATTTTTATATTTTTCATTAGTATTAGCCTTATAGGATGTAAAAGCACACAATCATTAACTGAGTTAGATACAGATGGCGATGGTATAGCTGATATATATGATAACTGCCCTCATGCAGCAGGCACTATAGCGCTATCTGGATGCCCCGATCGTGATGGAGACGGTGTTCCTGATAATGAAGATGATTGTCCTGATATCCCTGGACCTAAAGAAAATAAAGGCTGCCCGTGGGCAGATAGTGACGGAGATAGTATTCCTGACAAAGATGACCTTTGTCCTGATACACCTGGTACAACTGCTAATTTAGGTTGCCCAGAGGTAGGTAACCCCATGCAAAGACCTCCATTACCAGCATTTCCAAAAAAACCACCTCGACCATCTGACGTAGAAGATATATATAGAACATATTTTAGTAATTGTCAAAAATTAGGAGATATTAACGATATTATTAGTAACGCATTAAATACAAACGGATATACTCGCAAGAGTTATTTTTATGTAAAAGATGGTTTCGCTGTTATTACACAACTCGAACAAACTGATGAACAAGGCAAAACAATACTAGGAGAAAATCGATGGACAAAAGATATATATAGTAACGAGGGTTTTTCTTTGTCAGAGTATATAAGTGCATTATTCAATGCACGGGTAGGTTATTATCGCTGTATTGTAATAGTAATCAATAAAGAACCTTTGTTATTCTCTGATAATAGTGAAACAACAACCGATTGGACAGATAGCCTTATTTATGACGGAGGTACTTACCTACCCGATGCTATAAGTAATATACCATATACATCACAACATAGAGTTACTGCGCTTATCTATCAGTTTAAAAAATCAGAAAATAATGAAGAGGCGTTAATAATAAGACCTACAGCAACGCCAGGGCAACACTTAACACTTTCAGGAATAAAAACAACTTTAAGACGATGAAAATACAATTTGAAACCGCCAAAAAGAGAATTGCAATAGTATGGTTTATTTTTGCAGCTACTATATTCGCATTACTGTTCATACAAACCATAAATGGTAAGTTTGAAAATAAAGTGAGTGAAGCTTGGGGGTGGTTTTGTCAAAATATTTTACCTACACTTTCGCTTATTATATCAGTATTTATTTTTGATAATACTGCTAATAAAGAAAATAATCAAACAGTAGATAAGTTTCATTTTAACATCGCTTTTTTTATCTCTATATTTTACTTACTTGTAGTGATTAGTGTAATACTAACTCAACCTTTTTCAAAAACTTCTACTATTGCATGGCTTCAGCAGTCAAATATTTATTTAGCTCCTTTACAAGGTATAGCAACAGGAGCTATCGGTATATTTTTTATAAGAAAAGACAGTAGCAATTAAAATTATGCATAATAAAAAAAGCAGCCAAATGGCTGCTTTTTTTATCCTAATATCTGCTCGGCATGTGCCTTAGTTTTTACTTTTTCAATTACTTCATCAATTATACCCTCTTCATTAATCACAAAAGTAGTACGATGAATACCGTCATACTCTCTACCCATAAACTTTTTGGGTCCCCATACACCAAAAGCATTAATAACACTTTTATCTTCGTCTGCAATTAACGGAAAGGGGAAATCATATTTATCTCTAAACTTTCCTTGTTTGGCTTGAGAGTCAGCACTAACGCCAAGTAATGCATAGTTCTTTTCCTGAAAACGTTCAAAATTATCGCGAAGATCACAAGCCTCAGCAGTACAGCCTGGTGTACTTGCTTTAGGGTAAAAAAACACTACTAGTTTTTTTCCTTTATAATCAGCTAATATATGTTTATTTCCGTCTTGGTCAATTCCTGAAAACTCGGGCGCTTTATCTCCTTTTTTTAATGTCGTCATAATGGTATATTTGTTTTTCATAAAATTACTAAAAATGACCAAAGCAGAAAAGGTTCAATTTGTTATAGATACGTTAAAAGAAACCTATCCTACCATCCCCATACCTTTAGACCATAAAGACCCTTATACCCTACTTATTGCGGTATTAATGTCGGCACAAAGTACTGATGTTCGGGTCAACCAAATTACGCCTCTACTTTTTGAACGTGCTGATAACCCCTATGATATGGTAAAACTATCTATAGAAGAAATACGTGAAATTATAAAACCTGTAGGGTTATCCCCCATGAAAGCAAAAGGGATACACGGATTATCTGAAATAATAATAGAAAAGTATAACGGCGAAGTGCCTGCAAGTTTTGAAGCCCTAGAAGCCATGCCAGCCGTAGGGCATAAAACAGCAAGTGTAGTAATGAGTCAAGCCTTTGGCATACCTGCATTTCCTGTAGATACCCATATTCATAGATTAATGTACCGCTGGAATTTAAGTAATGGGAAAAATGTAGTGCAAACGGAGAAAGATGCTAAGCGGTTATTCCCTGAAGAGCTATGGAATGAACTACACCTGCAAATTATATGGTACGGACGTGAATACTCGCCTGCTCGTGGCTGGAATTTAGATAAAGATGTCATTACCCGAACCATTGGTCGAAAAACGATATTAGATGAATACTATAAAAAAACCTCTCGTTAGGTTACGAGAGGTTTGTACTTTTAATTAGCTATATTTTCGAACGTACCATTACTTGTTTTTACTATTGTTAATGCTTTAGAATAATTTAGTAAAAAATCTATGGTTTCTTTTTTAGGTAACATTTCGGTAGTTGCTAATTTCTTTTTAGAGTAGATTTTTGCCATGTATAGAATGTTATTTGTTTTCTATACAACGCAAAGCAACTTCCTATTATTGCCTAATTAGTCAAAATAATATTATTTTTTTCTATAACTTTTCTCAAATTCATAAGTGCATAACGCATCCTGCCTAGAGCCGTATTAATACTAACACCTGTGGTATCGGCAATTTCTTTAAAGCTCATATCTTGATACATACGCATTTGTAGTACTTCTTTTTGATCATCAGGAAGTTCTTCAATAAGTCGCTTTACATCATTTTCTACCTGCTGGGTAATAATCCTGCTCTCTATATTAGGGTTATTATCACTCATAATAGAGAAAATAGAAAACTCTTCTGTTTCGCGAAACATTGGCATCTTTTTATTTCTCCTAAAATGATCTACAATAAGATTATGTGCTATACGCATAACCCAAGGTAAAAATTTACCCTCCTCGTTATAAGCATTACATTTCAGTGTTTTTATTACCTTAATAAAAGTATCCTGAAAGATATCATCTGCAATATCCCTATCAGTAACTTTAGAATAGATAAAACCGTAAATTTTTGATTGGTGTCTTTTAATTAAGATAGCAAGAGCATTTTCATCTCCGTCTATATAACTCTTAACCAAGACTGGGTCTGGGATTACAACATTAGCCATAGCACAACTTTTTAGTGTTCTTGAATTTGGTTCTCGATAAAATCAGAAACTGAGTTCCTAAAAAGTAGTTTTTTGTATAGGCTGTGTTAATTTTGAATTAATTATAAGCCAAATATAACATAAAAAAAACATTAAATACAAAAGATAATTTAAACTTTAACATTTAAAGCACAACATAACGTGTTAAAATATGCTAATTATATTTACTTCTTAAACATTAATTGGTAAAATCTTATAGATGAAAAATACATTAAGATAAATAGTACTAATTATTTGTTAAAGATCATCTAATAACTATATTTGAAAAAAATAATAATCACTAATTTTCAAATGAAAAAAATTACCGGGCTTCTTTTATTAACTCTCTTTTCAACAGTTTTATTTGCTCAGGAAGACATACAAGAAGAAGTACTAATTGATCTCGATTCTATCGAAAATTCATTTACGTACCAGCATGGAAAAATCAGTCTTAAAAACGGAATTGGAGAAATTTCTGTCCCAGACGGATTTAAATACCTTGATCCTGAACAATCAGAATTTGTATTAGTAGACCTTTGGGGAAATCCTACAAGTGAAGACATCACACTTGGATTGATATTACCAGAAAACCAAGGGATACTAGATGATAATGGCTATGTATTTAATATCCAATATGACGAAATAGGCTATGTAGAAGACGATGATGCTGATGATATTGATTATGATGAATTAATGGAAGAATTGAAAAAAGACGTCGTAGAAGAAAATAAAGAACGAACTGAGTTAGGATATGGATCTATAAAAATGATAGGTTGGGCAGCTAACCCTTATTATGACAAGGATAGAAAAATATTACACTGGGCTAAAGAAATACAGTTTGAAGAAAGTGAAATAAATACACTTAACTATAATGTACGTGTTTTAGGTAGAAAAGGAGTACTAGTACTAAATGCTATTTCATCAATGCCTGAACTTTCGTTAGTAGAAAAAGATATTCCTCAAGTACTCGATATTGTTAAGTTTAATGAAGGATACAGGTATGAAGACTTTGACTCATCAACAGACAGTGTTGCAGCATGGACTATTGGTGGACTTGTAGCTGGAAAAATACTTGCAAAAACTGGTTTTTTTACATTGCTATTAAAGTTTTGGAAATTTATTGCTATAGGTGCTGTAGCTGCTTTTTCATTTATCATTAGAAAATTTAAAGGTAGTAATAAAGAGGATGAGGATGACACTGATGTTTAAAACTAGAACATAGCATACAATTATATTTTATAATAATACAAACAAGGCTATCCATAATGGATAGCCTTGTTTGTATATATAAGTTCTCAAAAACAGTCTTGAAAAGTTTAAAAGAAGAGTTTTTTTAGCATTCTATAAACGCTCACTTTTTTCGAGCTTTTTCAGCAGTTTTATAATTCGTTCTACTTTAGTTTCTTCTTTCTTGGCTGTATATATCCAGTCAATAAATGCTTTTTGCTCGCCATCGGTATAGCTGCAAAAGGTTTCATAAGCATTCGGTTCGTTTTGTAAGCATAGCTTCAATTCTTCAGGTAATTCGACAGGAGTATCGTCTAAATAAAGTATTACTTGAACATAATCGCCTGCCTGCTTTTTTATCTTCTTACGTATCTCTGCCTTTACAGGTAAAAATAACTTACCATTGCCCATAGGCATTAGGCGATAATTTTTTATTTCATAATCATCAATAGTACCTCTCACCCTAACCCACCCAAATGGTGCTGATGTATCGGGTTTTATTTCTGGTATCTGGGCATAAGTCCACCCGCCCTTACCAGAAAATTTTTCAAGAAGGTAGGTTTTGTTAGCAAGTAGTTTAAAAGACATGTTAACCTTTATTTTTCCTAAGAGATTGTTTAATAAGGCTAAGTATATATTCAAGATTTTCTGTATCCGATACTTTTATTTCATAAGCTCCATTACCCCAATGTCCTATATTAGACACATCACGAGCTAAATCTTTTCCATCATTTAATTCACCATACTTTAAGTTAATGAAAATTTTGAGGGTTTTATTTTGAAAAACTATATCACAAAAAGTATTTCCATCAATTTTAAACCCTATATAATGCTTTTTAGGGTTAAGTTCAATGTTATCTTCTAAATTTAAGATTCCCTCTTTATATGATTCGTATAGTTCTTTTGTTTCAAAATCAGTTTTAATCAAATGTGCTTCTTCTGTATATACCACAACTTCATTACTTACATTTTTAACGGTTTCTTTATTCGATATCGTCTTTATACTTTCATTAGCATAAGTTTTTTGTAATTGATTAAAACTTATGGTATTATTTTCATACTTTTTTATTTCCCATAATTCAATAGGTAAATCTTTAAAATTAATCGCTTCTTTTTGATACGTCGTAAAATGAGGTGATATGAAAATTACTTTTGACTGTGTCCAGTCAACATCACTTCTCTTAAGAGGTATATCTTTTCTCTCATTATATTCTAATATAAAATCAGCTTTATTATTCAACATGAGAGATAAATATGCATATCCCTGATCTATTACACTAAAATTCTTTTCTCTCTTAAATTCAATTATAACAAATGATTTGGATTCATTATCAAAAGCTAAAGTATCTACTCGGAAATTATTATGAGAAAATTCAGATCTTATATAATCTAATTTTAAAAGTGATTGCAAATTACTTTCAATTAGTGATTGTATTTCTTTTTCGTACTTGAAAGGAGTTTCTTTGATAAGTTTAAAATCACCTAGTAAATTATATAATGCCATATTTATCGTTTTGATTATTCAAATATAACAAATCCCTCTTCATCCTCTTAACAAAAACTTCCTACGAAAAACGTATCTTTGCACATTACGATTTTTGCTATGATAAAAACAGATTTTTCTACGCTCGAACCTAAGAAAAATATACTTATAAAAGGTGCACAACTGCACAACCTCAAGAATATAGATGTCGCCATTCCGCGTAACAAACTGGTGGTGGTAACAGGGCTTTCTGGCTCGGGTAAGTCGAGCCTTGCGTTTGACACGCTGTATGCTGAAGGACAACGCCGTTATGTAGAGAGTTTATCGAGCTATGCCCGTCAGTTTTTAGGACGACTAGACAAGCCCAAAGTCGAATATATAAAGGGTATTGCTCCTGCCATTGCCATAGAACAAAAGGTAAACACTACCAATGCCCGTAGTACCGTAGGGACAAGCACCGAGATATACGATTACATGAAGTTGCTTTTTGCGCGTGTGGGGCGCACCTACTCCCCTGTTTCGGGGCGTGAAGTAAAAAAAGATACCGTTACCGATGTAGTTACCACCGTAAAGCAGCAAGAAGAAGGCAGCCGTTGGTTATTGCTATCGCCTGTACATATCGAGAAAGGACGCACCATAGAAGAAAAACTAGGTGTGTTACTCCAACAAGGATTCATCCGTATTTTGGTAGATAATGAAACTGTACGTCTTGACGAAATAGCCGATATCGACTTTAAAAAGAAAGAAGTACTCCTTGTAGTTGACCGTGTTGTGGTTAAAGATGAAGAAGAGTTTTACAATCGGCTTGCCGATGCAGTGCAAACGGCTTTTTATGAGGGTAAAGGCACGTGCTACTTACAAGAAGTAAGCACAGGCAACCGAATACCTTTTAGTAACAACTTTGAATTGGACGGTATTACTTTTCTTGAACCAAACGTACACCTCTTTAGTTTTAATAACCCTTATGGAGCTTGCCCTGCATGCGAAGGTTACGGCAGCATTATCGGGATAGATGAAGAGCTAGTAGTACCTAACACAGCGCTATCGGTTTTTGAAAATGCTATATACCCTTGGCGGGGCGAAAGCATGGGCTGGTACCGCGACCAGTTGGTTAATAATAGTCATAAATTTGACTTCCCTGTACATAAGCCTTATTTTGAACTATCTGAAAAAGACAAACAGCTTATATGGAAAGGAAACAAATACTTTACAGGACTTGATGCCTTTTTTGCCGAACTGGAAGAGAAAAACTATAAGATACAAAACCGTGTAATGCTTTCCCGTTACAGAGGTAAAACCAAGTGTAATGTATGTGGTGGTAAACGCCTAAGACAGGAAACAAATTATATAAAAATAGCTGATAGCACCATATCTGACCTTGTTGACTTACCAATAAAAAACCTGATTGATTTTTTTGATGGCTTAACGCTAAATGAATACGATCAACAGATAGCAAAACGTTTGTTGATTGAAATTAATAACCGCTTGCATTTCTTGCAGGAAGTTGGGTTAAGTTATTTAACGCTAAATCGTAAATCGGCTACACTTTCGGGTGGAGAATCGCAACGTATAAACCTTGCTACATCATTAGGCAGTAGCCTTGTAGGCTCTATGTATATACTCGATGAACCAAGTATAGGGCTACATCCAAAAGATACCGAAAGGCTTATAAAAGTACTCGAAAATCTGCGTAACCTTGGCAATACCGTAATTGTGGTAGAACACGACGAGGATATTATGAAAGCCGCCGATATGATTATAGATATAGGTCCTGAGGCAGGGACTTTTGGTGGTGAACTGGTAGCACAAGGCACATATGACGAAATTTTGAAATCAGACTCGCTTACAGCTAAGTACTTAAATGGAAATTTAGAAATAAGCGTACCTAAAAAACGTCGCAAGTTCAAGCACCATATTGATGTATTGGGTGCACGCGAAAACAACCTAAAAAATATAGATGTTACTTTTCCGCTCGATTGCCTTACGGTAATAACAGGGGTTTCGGGTAGTGGTAAGAGTACGCTCGTTAAAAAAATACTGTATCCTGCACTACAAAAACAACTGGCAGGCGTGGGTGAAAAAGCAGGACAATTTACTGATATGCAAGGGAGCTATTCGCACATAAAACACGTGGAGTATGTTGACCAAAACCCTATTGGGCGCAGTTCGCGCTCTAACCCCGTTACCTACATTAAAGCGTACGATGATATTCGGGATTTGTATTCAAAACAAAAACTATCGAAAGTGCGTGGTTATCAACCTAAACACTTCTCGTTTAATGTAGATGGCGGGCGTTGCGAAACCTGTAAAGGCGAAGGCGAAGTGACTATCGAGATGCAGTTTATGGCAGATGTACATTTGGAGTGCGAAACCTGTAATGGCAAACGCTTTAAAAAAGAAATACTGGAAATTGCTTTTGAAGGCAAAAACATCGATGATATACTCACCATGACTATTGATGATGCCGTAGCCTTTTTTACTGAACATAAGCAAACCAAAATAACCCAAAAATTACAACCGTTGCAAGATGTTGGACTGGGCTATGTACAGTTGGGGCAGTCCTCTTCTACCCTTTCGGGTGGTGAGGCACAGCGTATTAAACTTGCCTCGTTCTTGGTAAAAGGTACTACTAAAGATAAAGTACTATTTGTATTTGACGAGCCCACCACAGGACTGCACTTTCATGATATACAAAAGCTGTTAGCTTCATTTGAAGCCTTGCTGGATAAAGAACATTCTATTATTGTTATAGAACATAACCTTGACCTTATTAAGTGTGCCGATTATATTATAGATATTGGTCCTGAAGGTGGCGAAAACGGCGGACATTTGGTTGCGTTTGGTACACCTGAGGAAGTGGCTAAAAACCCGAAATCAGTTACTGGAGAATACCTAAGGGAGAAGTTATAAAGTATTTTATATCTTTAAAATTCATTTCATTTTAAAATCTAAAATTTTGAAAACAAAAGGCTTTCTTATTCTGTGTTTTTTTATAACTATTCTATGCTACTCACAAAAACCATATATTGAAAAGTATGATAATGGACAACTCAAAATTCAAGCATTTGTGAAAGATAATACTTTAGATGGTAGTTATCTTGAATATTATGAAAATGGAAATATAAAAACAAAAGGAAGTTATAGAGATTGTGAATATAAAACTAATGTAACCCACATTAGTTTATTTAGCTGCTCAGTCGGGCGACATCAACTTCAAAACAAAATTAGTTATGGGAAAAAGAATGGCTTATGGGAATATTATTATGAAAATGGTAATTTAGATTTTTCAGAAAATTATTACTGCGATGTAAAACAAGGAGAATCAATTGCTTACTACTCAAATGGAAAAGTTTGGTTTCAAGAATTTTATAATGCAGGTAAGTTAATTACTTCACATGAATTTTTAGAAGACGGTAGTTTTTCAACATTAGAAATATACTCCTACATATATTGCCCTGAGAAATACCGTGATTTAGAAAATAAATCAAAGATAGAATTTTACGAAGATGGTACTCTAAAAAAGCGTTCAGATTTACAAGATTTCCCTGATGAAACAAAAGAACATATTATAGAGTACTATCAAAACGGTTTTATAAAATTGGAAGAAACTCTTATAGACAATTATCGAGTTGGGAATTACTATGAATATTATGAAAATGGGAACGCAAAATATATGGGGCAATTTAAGAACGGTAAACAAACTGGGGAACATTTTTATTTTAATGTAGATGGTAGTCTTATAAAATCTGAAATTTGGAGAAAAGGAAAACTAAAAAGAGTTGAATTCAGTAATAAATCATAATTTGAATTTTAAAATGTTTAAATGACCAACTACTACAAAATATTAGGTGTTACTACTACTTCATCACAAGCTGAGATAAAGAAGGCTTACAGGTTATTGGCAGTACAGTACCACCCAGATAAAAACGGTGGTGATAAAGCAAGTGAAGAGCGTTTTAAAGCGATATCTGAGGCATATATTGTACTAGGCGATACGGCAAAGCGAAATGCGTATGACTATACTAAAAAACAGCAAAAAAGCAATACTCGGCACAACACAAGTAGTCAAGAATCTACACTGGTAACATTTTTACTACTCTTCAGGAAAATAAAAAACAGCGTACTTAATGCTAATGGCTATGTTAACGAACAGGCACTCTTTAAGGTAATTAACGACTTACTGTCTGATAAAAATATTGAATCTTTAATTCTTGTAGAAGATGTTGTTGCAAAAAATCTTATGCTAGACGATATCTTAACATCGTGTATGTTTATTAGCGATTCTTTAAAGTCTATACTTTATCCTAAACTTTTAAAATTAGCAAACGGTGATCCTAGACTTGTAGCAAAAATTGAACTATTTAATATCAAAAAAAGTAACTTAGAAGATGCAAAACCCGTTGCGATAGAAGAAGAAAAACCTTCGATTGCTTCGATATTATTATTTATAATAATTGTATTTTTTATATTATTTATGGCTTTTAATAAAGGAGTATAAATAGTGTGCTACTTAAAAAATTCTATTTCAATTTAAAGTCAAAATTATGAAACATAATGCCAAATCTATCCGTCCGTTTATAGGAGCTAAAAATTTTGAAATATCACGTAACTTTTATAACGACTTAGGCTTTGAGGAAAATATACTTTCTCATAACTTATCCGTTTTTAAATCTGGTAATCATGCATTTTACCTTCAGGAATCTTATGTTAAAGACTGGGTAGATAACACTATGATTTTTATGGAAGTTGAGAGTGTGGATATATTTTGGAAAGAACTCATCACTTTAGATTTAGACAAAAAATATGAAAGTGTAAAACTCATTCCTATTCGTATAATGGATTGGGGCAAAGAGTGTTTTGTACACGACCCTTCGGGTATTCTGTGGCACTTTGGGGAGTTTAAAAAAATTTAAAATATCCAGAGTGTACTTTTTAGCACGGTATTTGGAAGTATTTTTATATCAATAAATCCATGCTACATGAAAAAATTTACCTTACTTACTTTTTTGCTTATATCTGTATAAGCAATAGCTATGCTCAAAACCGTACAGAAGCTGATGCCAAAACTATCTCAGCCTACCTGCCCGGTCAATGGAAAATAGTTAAATCTGATAACAGAAGGATTTATTTTGAACGTACAACCGATATTTTTTCTGTAGGAAGATATTATATAATCAGTAGGGATGGAATACTTATTACTAAAACCGTAGAACCTAACTACCCAAGACGATGTGGTAATGATTATAGAGTTAAAAAACCCTCTTTTAGTGGATATTGGCACATTGATGAGGATACTATTTTTACAACCCGCTCCAAATCAAATAGCCGACCTACACATTATTATATTATTGAAGTTAGCCATAAACATCTTGTTCTTGAAATAGAAAAGCTTCCATACAAAAATTATAGTACCATAAGGTAAGAGTTTATTTTTATCGTTTTAGAAATAGAATAACTCAAAAATTAAACCGTAATAAAATAAATTATACTAAAATCAACTTTGGCACACAACTTGCAATTATTGATATATAGAATCTCATGATACTTTTTTGAGATTTGTTAATAATTGGTTGGTTGGTTTGTTAAGTCCCGTCTTTCTTTCATAAGAGAAAGGCGGGATTTACATTTTATATATACTAATACTGTTAGTTATTTAGTAAAGTAGCTAGTTGCCCCGTTAGGTTTTTACGCGAGTAGTGTTGTAGTCCTATAGCATTTGTTTTCAGGTTACCTTGCTGGTATTGTTTAAAGTAGTTTAACAACGTTTCTTTAATCTTTTCTTTTTCGGTATATGTTGCAAATACTCCCGTATTGGTAGTTGTTATAATAGTTGAAAAATCGGCTCCTTTAGGACCTATAGCAAGTATAGGGCGTTCGGCAGCCATATATTCAAATAACTTACCTGGTATAATACATCGAGTGTCGGGTGAGTCAATTTCAACCAATAATAAAACTTGTGATTTTCGTTGCTGTACTAATGCTTCGGTATGCGATATGTATCCTAAATTATCGACATAGCTATCGAGTTCAAAACCAGTTATAGTACTCAATACTTCTTGGCTTACAGCACCTATAAATTTTAATTGAAATGATTTTTTAAAATCCTGATTTTCATTAATAAGCTCTGAAATTGCTTGCCATAATAATGTAGGATTACGTTCAGATAAGAAAGAACCTATATGTGCTAGCGTAAACTTTTCATCTAGTGGCTGTTTCTCTATTTTCTCTACATCATAACCATTGGTTATTACTGTAACAGGTTTGTCGGTTATAGCTTCAAACTCTTTTTTAGTAGTTGGGCTGGTTACAATAATTTGGTTGGCAGTAGTAAGTACTTCTCGCTCTAGCTCTTTATGCTTTTTAGCAGCGCTTTTAGATAGTTTTAATTCTTTATGATAGCCAATGGTAGTCCAAGGGTCACGAAAGTCGGCAAACCATTTTATATTCAACTGCTTTTTAAGCCCCAGTCCTATTAAATGTAAACTATGCGGGGGGCCTGTAGTAATAACAGTATCTATATTGTTTTTCTGTATATAATCAGTTAAATAACTAATAGATGGCTTTACCCACAATACCCGTGCATCTGGAATAAAAAGGTTACCCCTCACCCATAGCATGAGCCGTTGCATTAATGACTGCTTTTTTTTATTGGGTATAATACCCGAACTTATTTTTTTAGTACTGCTTTTAGAAAATGCCGAAGCCCAATTGTATGGTTCAGTAATTTTATGCTTTAGTATTGTAACCTTTTCATTTACTTCATTAACTAAGCTATCATCAAGCAACGGATAAGTAGGGTTTTCGGGTATATATACTATGGGTTCAATACCGTAATCAGGTAAGTATTTTACAAATTTAAGCCAACGTTGTACACCAGGTCCTCCTGCTGGTGGCCAATAATAGCTTATAATTAAAACTTTTTTCAACTTAAAATCAGTTATTATTCCCCTTTTGGGTGTTCAGTCTCTTTTTTATTTCCCATATATATACCCCATACTAAAAATAATAGCATAAATATAAAGCTAATCAAAGCTATGGTACTACCTGTAGTAATAACCTGTGGTTCAAACTTAAACTCTATAGTATGTTTACCCGCAGGAACCTCCATTGCACGCAATACAAAATCAGCTTTAAAGTGCGGTATCAGTTTACCATCTATATAAGCATTCCAACCATTAGTATAATACATTTCTGAAAATACTGCCAGTCCTTCATTTTTATTATTTGATTCATATTTCAAATAATTAGGTTCATGTGTTTTTAATGTAATTGTGGCAGTACTGTCTTTTACAAAAGTTGATTTTTGTAATATTTCGGGTAAGTCATTTTTATTAATAACCACCTCATTTTTACTATCCAATTCATTTAATGCTAAAAGTTCTTCATCTACAGTACTTACTGTTTTTACATCTTGTACAAACCAAGCAGCTCCATTAGCATATGGGTTGGTAATAGGTACTTCTTGCCCCTCACCTGCTTGTAAAATCATATATTTTACATTAAGCAGGTTAAGTACAGGGAATTTTTGACCCAATGCCATTTCTTCAGGGTTAATTGTTTCAATCATAGCCTGTATTTGCGGGTCTACAATGTAATTGAATAATTGATCCATTCGTCGTGGTCGTACTGCACTATATCCTCCTACCGAGTTATGGAAGTACGATGTACGCCCTTGTAACCTTAATTGTGGCTCATATACTCTATAAAATGAAGTATCTTGTAGTATAAATGAATCGGTAGGTGTAGCCTGAAACGGAGCGTCTACCTCACGAGCATTAACAAAATCTTCTTTGTTAACATAATTTCTATCTATAAAATAAAGGTCACCCACCATAAGTACACCTACTAAAATAGTAGCTAAAGTAGCTTGTAGTTTTTTCTCTTTAAATGCCCATAAAATTCCTGCTACTGCCACGATAAGAAAACCCGAACGTAATAAATCGGATGTGTACATACTCATACGTTGCTCTTTTAAGGTATCTACAAATGCAGGACCTATCTCGCCATACATTTGTCTAAGTTGCCCGTCCATCATTCCTGAAAAATTAAATGAACCTTTAAACAAGAATAGACAGGTAATAATACCTAAAGCTGTACCTGCTGCTAACTTTAAAGCTTTCCATTGTTCTTCTTTACCTGTTTTAAAGAATGATTGCAGCCCCATTAAAGCAAGTATAGGGAAACAAAGTTCTAGTATAACTTGTATAGATGATACTGCCCTAAATTTATCATACATTGGGATATAATCTATAAAAAAGGTAGTGAGTGCAGGGAAATTTTTACCCCACGATAGTAATAATGACAATAATGCTCCTGCAAGAAAAGCATATTTAATTTTTCTTTTATCGCAAAATAACCCTAATAACGCCAAAAAGAAAACCACCGCGCCTATATAGGCAGGAGCTTCTACGATAGGTTGTTCGCCCCAATAAGTTGGCACATTAGCAACAAAATTTTTCGCTTCTTGCGGGTTTGCTCCTTGCTCTAATATAAACTCATACATTACTGAGTTTTCACCTACATTTTCACGTGCACCACCACCAAATAATCTTGGAGCAATAAGGTTAAAACTCTCCGCTATACCATAACTGTACTCTGTAATATAATCATAATCCATAGCAGAGTTAGTAGTATTTGCAGAGCCATCGGGGTTTATAGTAAGTTCGCTTTTCCCCCGAATACTAAAATCGGTATACTCTGCGGTAGCCATCAAGTTAGTAGCATTAGCCCCTATAGCAAGTATTGCTGCAATAATAAAAGTACCCGATAGTAGTCCTATATGTTTAAAGTCTTTTTCTTTAACTATTTGTATAATGTAATAGATACCTATAACTAATAGTAATAGTAACAGGTAATATGTCATTTGGAAATGGTTAGCATTAATTTCTAGTGCTGCTGCAATCATGGTGAGCAATCCTCCTACTATATAGCGCTTCTTAAACACGAGCAGTACTCCCGCTAATACCATAGGCATATAGGCTATAGCATGGGCTTTGGCATTATGCCCTACGCCCAATATTATAACCAGATAAGTCGAAAAACCAAAGGCAAGCGCCCCAAAAAAAGCTTTGAGTGGATCAACTTTTAATACACACATCAATATGTAGAACCCTATAAAATAAAGGAATAAATAGTCGGCTGGACGTGGTAGTGAACGTAGTACCGAGTCTATTTTTTTAATATAATTATGAGGATATTTAGCTCCTAACTGATAGGTAGGCATTCCACCAAAAGCACTATTTGTCCAGTAAGGTTCTTCTTGGGTTTCTTTTCTAAAATCATTTTGCTCTTTTGCCATACCAGTATATTGTGCAATATCTGACTGGTATATTTTTTTACCTTGCAATACAGGATAAAAATAAATTAATGAAATGACTACAAAACCTATTATGGCAAGAAGATGTGGGTAGAGCTTATTAATGTTCTTCATGTAACGATTATCTTTTTATAACTATAAAAACGCCGTGAAGATACTTAATTTCCCTAAAAGTAGTAATATTTAACCTTAATAAATAAGGGCATTAAAATATAAAACTCCTCTTGTAGAGGAGCTTTATAATACTTTAATCAATTTCTTCAAAATCAATATATTCGCCAACTTTTTTACTTTCCTTAGGCTTTTTATTTTCGTTTCGTGAAGCCTGCTGTTGGTTATTATTTTGCTGTTGATTGAATTGTTGTTGGTTATAAAAATTTTGTTCGGCTTTTTTAACTACCTGTTGCATTAAAACAGGGGCAAAAAGGCGAAGTAAAAACTTAACTGCATAATAAACAAGTATTAATATAAATATTGTACGCAGTATTCCTGTAAGAGATGCCGTTACCATTATTATTAAAATTTCTTCAAAAATAAACAATCTGATGTTTAAAATTAAATAAGTGTTCTTAAAATAATAATAAAATGTAGTATTTTTGAAGAAACCTAAACGGTTGCCAATAATAAACAAGCCAAATATGAATATTGTAAAAAAGATAACTACTTATATTTTTCTATTAAGCTACTGTGTAATAAATGCTCAATACACCGATCAGATAAATTCTAACCGTCCTGGGCTTTCTGTTTCGGCATTCGCCGTTGGTAAAACTATCGCACAAGTAGAAACAGGTATTTATGGAATAATGGAAAAGCATAGTATACTTAACTATGAAACACGCGGTATGGGAGTAGACCTTTCTTTACGCTATGGTGCTTTTATGGAAGAGTTAGAATTCGTGGTTGATATGCAGTATCAGTTCGATCAGCAAGAAGATGCATTATACATAACCAATAGAAACGATTTTAAACAGTTTACCGTTGGGGCTAAATATCTTATATATGACCCTGATAAGAATTATAAACCAGAGCTAAACTTATATAGCTGGAAAGCGAATCATAAATTTAAATGGAGAAATCTTATACCTGCATTTGCAGTATATGGAGGGGTAAATCTTATTGGTGGGGATAACCCTTATACTTTTCCCGAAGATCAAATAAGTGCTAAAATAGCAGCTATAACACAAAACCATTTTGGTAAATGGGTATGGGTTAACAATATAATATTTGACAAGTTCCCTACGGACTATCCTAGTATTGGCGTTATTTCTACGCTTACACGCGGATTTAACGAAAAATGGTCAGGGTTTATCGAATTTCAAGGGTTTAGTAGCGACTACTATGCCGATGGTTTAGGCAGACTGGGTGCAGCTCACCTATTAAGCGACACTATGCAAATAGATGCATCAATAACGGGTAACTTTAAAGATACTCCCTCTATATTATATGGTAGTATTGGGTTTTCTTGGCGATTTGATGCTAACTATAAAGATATACTTGTAGCCGGTAAAGGCGAACGTGAAGATGAGTATAATGAAGAGCAGAAAAAGAAGAAAGAGAAAAAAGATAAAGAAAGAGAAGAGCGAAAAAAGAAGAAAAATCAACGTCTTGATGAAGTAGAACTTGACGGAAATTAATACTAAATGATAACCATAAAAGAAGCAAAGACTAAAAAAGAAATAAAAGAATTTATTAAATTTTCTTTTAAATTATATAAAGATTGTCCTTACTGGATACCTCCCATAATAAATGACGAACTTGAAAATTTTGATGTAACAAAAAACCCTGCCTTTGCTCATGCCGATGCCAAATTTTATCTTGCTTATCGTGATAATAAAATTGTAGGTAAAACTGCCGTAATAATAAACTGGCAAGAAGTAAAAATACAACATAAAAATAAAGTGCGTTTTGGTTGGTTTGATGTTATAGATGATATAGAAGTAACTAAAGCCTTATTAGAAAAGGTTTATGAATACGGTAGAGAACATAATATGGAATATGCCGAAGGCCCTATTGGTTTTTCTAATTTAGACAAAGTAGGAGCACTTACTGAGGGGTATGATAAAATAGGTACTGCTATAACATGGTATAATTACCCTTATTATATAGAGCATTTTGAAAAACTAGGATTTGTAAAAGAAAAAGAATATATAGAAAGTATATTTCCTTTTGAAAATGTTAAACCTGAAGCTTATAGAAAAGCTACAGACCTTGTTAAAAGAAGGTATGAGCTTAAAGCTATAAGTTTTTCTACTACTGCCGAGGTCATGCCATATGTTGATAAAATGTTTGACCTGTTTAATAAAAGTTATGAAAAACTAGCTTCTTTTGTAGCAGTATCAGAAGTACAAAAAGAATACTTCAAGAAAAAATACATAGGTCTTATCAACCCTGAATATATAAAATTTGTTGAGGATAAGGATGGGAACTTAGTAGCCTTTAGCATTGTAATGCCATCATTTGCAAAAGCTCTTATAAAGGCTAACGGAAAACTTTTCCCTTTTGGATTTTTACACTTACTAAAAGCTAAAAAGCATAGTAAAGATGTGGTGTTTTACCTAATAGGCATAGACCCTGAATACCAAAACAAGGGTGTTACAGCTATAATATTTGATGAATATTATAAAATTTTCAGCAAAAACAAAATTCAAAACTGTATTAGAACCCCTGAACTTGAAGACAACTTTGCCATGCATAATCTATGGAAACACTTTGATCCTGTAGTACACAAGCGCAGGAGGACATATAGAAAAGATATTTAAAATAATAATAAAGCCCATACAAAATGAATGTATGGGCTTTATTATTATTTTAAAGAGTATTACAATTTATTCAGCAGAAACATCAACTGTAGTTTCGGCAGCAATTTTCTTGTAAGTACCACTTTCTAGTTTTTCACGTATAGCTTCATAGGCCTTTAATGTAAGCTCTATATCCTCCATAGTATGTGTAGCAGTAGGTATCATTCGTAGTAATATAATACCTTTAGGAATTACAGGATATACTACTATTGATAAGAATATACCATAATTTTCTCTTAGGTCATTTACCATAACCATTGCTTCAGGAATACTACCTTCAAGATAAACAGGAGTTACACAAGTGTTAGTATCACCTATATTAAAACCTCTGCTTTTTAGCCCGTTTTGTAATGCATTTACATTTTCCCAAAGTTTAGCTTTAAGTTCTGGCATTGTTCTAAGCATATCAAGACGCTTAAGCGCACCTTTTACTAAGAGCATTGGTAATGATTTAGCAAACATTTGCGAACGCAAATTATATTTAAGGAAATCAATAACATCTTTATCAGCAGCAACAAATGCCCCTATGCTTGCCATAGATTTTGCAAAAGTAGAGAAGTAAACATCTATACCATCTTGGCATCCTTGCTCCTCTCCTGCTCCTGCTCCTGTTTTACCTAGTGTACCAAAACCATGCGCATCATCTGCTAATAATCTAAAATTATACTTCTCTTTAAGAGCTATAATCTCTTTTAGTTTACCTTGCTGTCCTCGCATACCAAATACACCCTCAGTAATAACAAGTATACCACCACCTGTTTGCTCTGCCATATTAGTAGCACGCTCTAGATTTTTCTCAAGGCTCTCTATATCGTTATGCTTATAAGTAAATCGTTTTCCCATGTGCAAACGAACACCATCTATAATACAAGCATGAGAATCTACATCATATACTATAATATCATTTTTAGACACCAAAGCATCTATAATAGATACCATACCTTGATAACCAAAGTTAAGTAAATATGCTGATTCTTTTTTTACAAAAGCGGCAAGCTCTTGCTCTAACTGCTCGTGTACCGATGTATGCCCACTCATCATTCTTGCTCCCATCGGGTACGCAGATCCATATTCTGCTGCTGCTTCGGCATCTACTTTTCTTACTTCGGGGTGGTTTGCCAAGCCAAGGTAATCGTTTATACTCCAGCTAATAACCTCTTTCCCATGAAACATCATGCGGTTTGACAAGGGACCTTCTAATTTAGGAAAAACATAATACCCTTCTGCCTGAGAAGCCCATTTCCCTAAAGGACCTTTATTCTTTTGTATCCTTTCAAATAAATCGTTTACCATTATATCAAAATTTTCAGTGTCATAAAAACGCATCAAAAGTAGTTATTAAATTGCTTGTATCATAATAATTTTTTATTCTAAACATTGATTACCCCTCGCTTTTCATAAAAAAATATTTTGTAACCTACAGAAGTTGATTTGTATTTCTCCCAAATTAAAAATGAGCAGAATTACAATCAAATCAAATATTTTTTTAGTTTTACAGGATAAATCAACCAAAAACAAAAAAAAAATGGACTCACAAAAAGTGGACATGTATGTCATGACAAACGCTAAGTACTTCAAAAGTCAGCAATTAAACTACATTCGCGAAAGAATGTTAGCTATGGATGACTCTAAATGGAGTATGCTACAAAGCGTAGAATTAAAAGACCCAACAACTATTCTTATTGTTTCTATACTTGCAGGTGGTCTTGGTATAGATCGTTTTATGATAGGCGATACAGGACTTGGGGTAGCTAAGTTATTAACTTGTGGTGGTGCTGGTATATGGGCTCTTGTAGATTTATTCCTTATTATGGATGCTACTCGTGACAAAAACATGGAAAAAGTACAGCAATTCCTTGCATAGATAATGAATAAAAAAAAGCTATATCTTATTATTACCCTAGGACTAATAGCTGGATATAGCTGGCTGACATATATATTGCTTCAGGATAACCCTAAGCACAGTAGTATGTCAGCTTGTTTTTTTAAAAACATTACAGGAGTACCCTGCCCTTCTTGTGGTAATACCCGATCGATACTTTCGCTAATAAAAGGTAATTTTAATAATGCTATATTTATAAACCCTTTAGGATTTATAGTTGCAGGTATAATGTTCATTTTCCCATTTTGGTTATTATATGACATCAGTCTAAAAAAAAATACACTACACAAAAGCTACTTGTATTTTGAAAAAACAATAAAAATTAAACCTATAGCTATAGTATTAATTATACTACTAATTGCAAACTGGATATGGAACATACAGAAAGGGTTATAACAGAAGAACAAACAATACACCCAAACGATTACGAACGTGCCTCTAATAGCTACCTAATGGCTATAGTAGCAGTAATTGTAGGGCTTCCGCTTCCTATTATTAATATTATAGCATCGCTTATGTATTATTTAGGCAGTTTAAAATCTTCTTATTTTGTAAGATGGCACTGCATACAAGCAATACTAGCACAAACTATTATGATTCCTTTTAACAGTCTTGCTTGGGGCTGGACATTAGCCGTTATTTTAGACAAAAAAGAGCCTACACTATATTATAGCATATATCTTTTTGGAGTTATATTATTTAATATTGTAGAGTTTTTTGCTGTAATAATAACCGCTTCAAAAGTAGGTAAAGGCGAAAACGTACGTTGGTTTTTAATTGCCAATATTACCGATATGCTATGCAGTAAAAAAAATAAAGATCCATATAGAATATACTAAATATGAAACTCGTTTTTGCCTCTAATAATAAAAACAAGATACAAGAAATAAAACACCAACTTCCTGTAGATATTGAGTTACTAAGCCTTGAAGATATTGGTTGTAACCAAGATATACCCGAAACCGCCAATACTATAGAGGGTAATGCAATATTAAAAGCAAACTATGTTACTAAAAACTATGGTTATGATTGCTTCGCCGATGACACAGGACTTGAAGTTGATGCTCTAAACGGTGCACCTGGAGTATATTCGGCACGTTATGCTGGCGATCAAAAAGATGCTAACGATAATATAAATAAAATACTTAACGAGTTAAATGGTATAACCAATAGAAAAGCAAACTTTAAAACCGTTATTGCACTCAATCTTAACGGTAAACAGTATTTATTTACAGGTATAGCAAAAGGTGAAATAACAATAGACAGGTCAGGCAATAAAGGCTTTGGTTATGACCCAGTTTTTAAACCTGAAGGAAAAAACTTAACTTTTGCAGAGATTTCACTCGAAGAAAAGACCATACTAAGCCATCGTGGTAAAGCTGTAACACAGTTACTAGACTTCCTTAAAAAATAACTATCTGATTTTCAATTTATTTACTTAAAATAAAACTCTGCAACTCATTAGCATATCTCACTAATAAACAGTACCTTTGCAGCTATTTTAAAATTATATATGAATAAATTTGAACAATTAGGATTGAATGAATCGCTTCTGAAGGCGATAAACGATCTAGGATTTGAAAATCCGTCAGAAGTACAGGAAAAAGCGATTCCCCTATTATTGGAAAAAGATACAGATATTGTAGCATTAGCACAGACTGGTACAGGGAAAACCGCTGCTTTTGGTTTTCCGCTTATCCAGAAAATAGACCCGGAGAACAGAAACACACAGGCACTTATATTATCACCAACGCGTGAACTTTGCCTACAGATTACAAACGAGATTAAACTTTACGCTAAATACGTAAAAGGGCTTCATACCGTAGCGGTATATGGTGGTGCTAGCATTACAGACCAAGCAAGAGAAATTAAAAGAGGAGCACAAATTATTGTTGCTACTCCAGGGCGTATGCAAGACATGATTAATAGAGGTTTAGTAAACATCTCTAAAATTGATTATTGTATACTTGATGAAGCAGATGAAATGCTTAATATGGGCTTTTATGAAGATATCGTTTCGATACTTTCTACATCGCCAGAAAATAAGAGTACATGGTTATTCTCGGCTACAATGCCACAAGAAGTATCGCGTATTGCAAAAGAGTTCATGAGAAAACCACTCGAAATAACAGTGGGACATAAAAACTCAGGTTCATCTACCGTTTCTCACGAATTTTACTTAGTAAATGCACGTGACCGTTTTGAAGCATTAAAACGTCTTGCAGATGCTAACCCAGATATTTTCTCGGTTGTATTCTGTCGTACAAAAAGAGATACACAAGCTGTTGCCGAAAAACTAATTGATAGCGGATATAACGCTGCTGCATTACATGGTGATTTATCGCAGGCACAGCGTGACTCAGTAATGAAATCGTTTAGAAATAGACAAATACAAATGCTTGTTGCAACTGATGTTGCTGCAAGGGGTATAGATGTAGATAACATTACACACGTTATTAACTACCAACTTCCTGATGAAATAGAAACTTACAACCACCGTAGTGGACGTACAGGTCGTGCTGGTAAATTAGGTACATCTATTGTTATTATTACTAAAAGCGAACTACGCAAGATTACTTCTATCGAAAGAATAATTAAGCAAAAGTTTGAAGAAAAGACTATACCATCAGGTATGGAAATATGCGAAATACAACTATTTCATTTAGCCAATAGGATAAAAGACGTAGAAGTAGATCATGAAATAAACTCTTACCTTCCTGCTATTTATGAAGTAATGAAAGATCTTTCTAAAGAAGAACTTATTCAGAAAATAGTATCGGTAGAGTTTAATAGATTTATTAACTACTACAAGAAAAATAGAGATCTTTCTACACAAGCTGCTGGCGACAGACGTGATGGTGGCGACCATATAGGCAACAATAGCGGAGCAGTTCGCTATTTTGTAAACATTGGGTCGAGAGATAATTTCGACTGGATGAGTCTTAAAGATTTCCTTCGTGATACACTTGGCTTAGGTCGTGATGATGTATTTAAAGTAGATGTAAAAGAAGGTTTTTCTTTCTTTAATACGAATGCTGAGCATACACAAGCAGTTTTAGATACTTTAAACAGCGTGCAACTTGAAGGACGCAAAATAAATGTTGAAATATCCAAAAATGATGGTGGATCTAACAACCGACGTAGGGACCACAACGGAAGAAGTGGAAGTGGCGGCGGAGGTCGTAGAAGCCAGTCTTTTGGAGCAGGAAAAAGTAATAGAAGAGAGAGCTCTTCTGAGCGTCCTGCAAGAAGAGGTGAAGGCAGAAGTGACTCTAGAGAAAGAAGACCAAGAAGAAGTTAACATAAAAATTTCTTCATAATTGTATACTAACTACAAAATATCGCGTTTGTTTATTACTTTTACGTCATATAAACAGTCAATGAGATATTTTGTAGTTTTTTTATTTTTAAGTTTTTCTATTTGCAGCTTTGCGCAACAGGAAGAAACCGTTTCGGGGATTATCATTAACGATGGTACACTAAAACCAGCAGTTAACGTTAATATTATTAATATTAATAAGGTTAAAGGAACTCTTACCGACCTAAAAGGAAACTTTACCATAGAAGCAAGTGTAAATGACACGCTTCATATATCCTTAATAGGTTACCAGTCTATAAAAGTGAGAGTAACTAATGACTGGATAAACAATACCACTACAACCAAAATACCACTTACAGAAAGGGCTTATACTTTAGAGGAAGTAATTATAAACAAATATAACCTTACAGGCTATTTGCAAATTGACTCTAAATTAGCACCTATTAAAGAGAATAATTACCGTTATAGTATATCAGGATTACCGCAAGGCTATGAGGGCGGACAAAATTCACCTAATGCTTTTAAGCGTATTGTAAGCTCTGTGCTTAACCCTGCCGATTTACTACATAATATATTTGGTAAAAAACCTGCCGAAATGCGTAGGCTAAGGGAAATGAAAAAAGATGATACCGTGAGGAACGCATTGGCTTCTAAATTTGACAGAGAAACACTTGCAGCATTACTTGGTGTTACTAAAGATGAAATAGCCGATATATTAGAGCGTTGTAACTACTCCGAAGCTTTTATAACCACAGCTAATGACCTACAAATTATGGATGCCATAAGCGGTTGTTATGAAGAGTATAAAGTACTTAACAGAGATAACTAAACTACTCCTTCTAGATATTTTTGGGTAATAAAATCAATATCTTTTACTGTTTTTCGTGTCCAGTCAATACGTTTATCTATTATCTCTTTTTCAGATAAATTCCATTTAATATCAGATTGTCGCAATCTGTTTGCTATATCTTGTATAATTATAGCGGCAGAGTTAGATATATTTAAACTCTCTGTAAAACCTGCCATAGGTATATGTACAAAACCATCAGCAGCTTTAATAACTTCATCCGAAAGCCCCGATTTTTCTGTACCA
Source organism: Flavobacterium arcticum (assembly GCF_003344925.1). Classification (NCBI taxonomy): domain Bacteria; kingdom Pseudomonadati; phylum Bacteroidota; class Flavobacteriia; order Flavobacteriales; family Flavobacteriaceae; genus Flavobacterium; species Flavobacterium arcticum. The sequence continues at coordinate 2,327,209 of NZ_CP031188.1, forward strand.
AAAAACAAAGCAGCAGGCTCAGTTATATCAAATGTATCTAGTGGACTTGAACTCTCATGTGGCGAAGTAGCTATTATTTTATAACCTCTTTCTTTTAAATTATTTATACAAGCAGCGGTACTATTAAAACGGTTTACATCTACCCATTTTTGGGCACCCATAGCTATTTCTTTATCAATATCTTTACCAAATCTCTCTTCTATCACATTAAGCTCTTGTATGCCAAACACTTCACAAGTACGCATTACAGCACTAGTATTATGTAACTGAAAAACATCTTCTATAGCTACTGTAAAGTGTTTAGTACGATTTTTTAATACATCCAGAAATCGCTGTTGCCTATCTTCTGTAATAAAACTCTCAATATAAGTAAGGTAATCAATATCAAATGTATTTTTCATTATAAATGCCAATGTTATAAATCTTTTATTAAATTAGGACAAATTTACAAAAAACAGAAACAAAATCTTTTATCAAATAAAGCATAAAAACGAATGAAAAAAAAACTCGTAGTGCTTAGCGGTGCAGGTGTGAGTGCCGAAAGCGGTATAGATACTTTTCGCGATGCAGGCGGTTTATGGGAAGGTCATGATATAATGGAAGTAGCATCGCCCGAAGGTTTTCGTAAAAACCCCGCACTTGTGCTAGATTTTTATAATAAAAGAAGACAGCAGCTAAAAGAAGTGCAACCCAATAAAGCTCATACTATTATTGCCGAACTTGAAAATACTTTTGACGTAACTGTTATTACCCAAAATGTAGATGACCTACACGAACGTGCAGGAAGTACCAATGTACTGCACTTGCATGGCGAACTACTAAAGGCGCGTTGTACTACAAGCGAAACCGCAATTATAGACTGGACAGGCGACATAGCCGAAGGCACACTGCACCCTGCTACCCAAAACAGCTACGTCCACACATAGTATGGTTTGGTGAAGCTGTACCCGCTATAATGCCTGCTATGGAAGTTGTACAACAGGCTGATTATATTATTGTAATAGGCACGAGTATGCAAGTGTACCCCGCAGCAGGGCTTATAGATTATGCTTCACCCAATGCTCCTATTTACTACATAGACCTTAAACCCGCACATATACCTAATTTGCGAAATCCTCTTGAGATATTTCCTTTAAAGGCTAGTGAGGGGATGGAAGTTATAAGTAAACATTTATTAACAACTCAGCGTTAAAATATTTATTTTTTAGATTAAATAATTTGTTAAAATATTATTATATTTGTATTTAAGCTAAAAAATTGATAATTAAATGACAAATAAAAAAAACTCTAAAAAAGAAGAGAAAAAGAATATAACAAAAAAATCCGCGCGTCTAAATCAGACAGACGTACCTAGTGTTACACTGGATAAAGCACTAAAAGTATCACAAGCAATTATAGATAATTATGCGGGTGCCCCCATAAAGCCTTTGCAATTAGCTCAAGCATTAAACGTTACCCCTAGTTCTGGTGGTTTTAGAATGCTCTGTGGAGCATCTATAGCATATGGTTTAACAAAGGGGGGATATAACGCATCAGAAATTTCATTAGAGCCATTAGCAAATAAAATACTAAAGCCAACAATAGAAGACGAAGATATTACAGCTAAAATAGAAGCATTTTTAAAACCGAGAGTATTTAATGAATTCTTCAATCGTTATAATGGAGCTGCAATTCCCAGAGATGATATTGCTAAGAATGTTTTAGAGCAAATAGGTGTCCCAAGTGATAAAACAAATAGCGTACTTGAGTCAATGATTTTAGAAGGCGAAAGTCTTGGTTTAATCATTGATTTAAAAGGTAAGAAGTATATTCAACTTGAAGTTAAGAATTTTGATTCTACAGAAAGTAAAGATATTAAAACTAATATTTCTGATGATAGTTTACTTCCTAAGAATTTGGAAGAAAATGTTGATAATAGTAATATACATGAGAAAGAAGTACCCCCTTTAAATAAGGATAATAAACATGATGAAAAAATAAAAAAAGTATTTATAACTCATGGTAAAAACACAAAATTCATTGATCCAATCAAAAAATTATTGAGTTTTGGAGAATTACAACCTTTGGTTTCTGTAGAAAAAACAACTATTTCTCAACCTGTTCCTGATAAAGTAATGAACGATATGAGATCATGTGGTTCAGCTATTATACATGTAGAAGATGAATTAAAGCTTATTGATGATAAAGCCAATGAACACGTAATTATAAATCCCAATGTATTAATTGAAATCGGGGCTGCGATGGCATTATACGGTAGGAGATTTATACTACTTGTTAAAGAAGGGATAAAACTACCATCTAATCTCCAAGGTCTTTTTGAGGTCAGGTATGATGGAGACGCACTCGATGGAAATGCAACAATAAAACTTTTAGAAGCAATAAATGATATAAAAAATCAAAGTTTACCTAAATAATATAGGAAGTATAATAATGTAAACTTTCTACAAAATTCGTGTTCGGCCTTCACAGAACATTTTTTTATAAACTCCTCCATTTCATTAATCAGCATAAAAACTTATCTTTGCGATTATACCATATTTATAATACACAACAAATGCAAATTTTATCTGAACTGAATGCCATATCCCCTATAGATGGGAGGTATAGAAGCAAAACTGTATCATTATCAGCCTATTTTTCTGAAGAAGCACTAATACGTTACCGCGTATTGGTAGAAGTAGAATATTTTATCATGCTATGCGAGTTGCCATTACCACAACTGCAAGGTGTAGATAAAAATACATTTAGCGCATTGCGCGATATTTATAAAAACTTTACTTCAGAGGATGCACTTCAGATAAAAGAAATAGAAAAAACAACCAACCACGATGTTAAGGCGGTTGAGTACTTTATAAAATCAGCTTTTGACAAATTAGGATTAGAAGCCTATAAAGAGTTTATCCACTTCGGGCTTACCTCTCAGGATATCAACAATACGGCTATACCGCTTTCTACCAAAGAAGCTTTTGAAGATGTATATATGCCATCGCTTATTGGTCTTATCTCAAAACTAAAACAATTAAGCGTAGAGTGGAAAGATGTTCCTATGTTGGCTCGTACACACGGGCAACCCGCATCGCCTACCCGTTTAGGCAAAGAAATTGGTGTATTTGTAGAACGCCTTGAAGAGCAACTACGTTTGTTATTCAATGTACCATTTGCAGCCAAATTTGGTGGTGCTACTGGTAATTTCAATGCCCATTTTGTAGCATACCCTGCTACCGACTGGAGAAAATTCGGAAATGATTTTGTAGAAGGTAAACTGGGGTTAAAACACTCCTTCCCTACTACACAAATAGAACATTACGACCATTTTGCAGCATTTTTTGATGCCTTAAAGCGTATCAATACAATATTAATTGACCTCGATAGAGATATCTGGACGTATGTGTCTATGGATTACTTTAAACAACGTATAAAAGAAGGCGAAATAGGTTCGTCGGCTATGCCACACAAAGTAAACCCTATCGATTTTGAAAATTCAGAAGGTAACTTAGGTATTGCTAATGCCTTATTTGAACATTTATCGGCAAAACTACCTATATCAAGACTACAACGTGACCTTACCGATAGTACTGTATTACGTAATATTGGTGTACCCATAGGGCATACGCTTATTGCTTTTGAAGCAACTATGAAAGGGCTTAACAAATTATTGCTTAACGAAAGTAAATTTGCTGAGGACTTAGAAAAAAACTGGGCGGTAGTGGCTGAGGCGATACAAACTATACTGCGTCGTGAAAGCTACCCGAACCCGTATGAAGCATTAAAAGACCTTACACGTACCAATACAGTAATCGATAAAAATGCTATACATACCTTCATTAACAACCTTAATGTATCTAAAGAAGTTAAAAAAGAGTTATTACATATAACTCCTGCTAATTATTTGGGAATAAATCCATAATTTTAAAAGCAGTAAAATGTATATATGCCAAATAAAATACTCATTCTTTTTGCACACCCGTTGTTCGAAAAATCGAATGCTAATGCAGCACTAGTAAAGCACATACCTAGTTCTCCTAACATTACGTTCCATGACTTATACCAAGAGTATCCGGAATTTGATGTGGATATGAAACGAGAGCAAGAGCTACTAATGCTACATGACATTATTATTTGGCACCACCCTATGTACTGGTACAATTGTCCTCCGCTCTTAAAACAATGGATAGACATTGTACTAGAACACGGATGGGCATATGGTAAAGGAGGTAAAGCTTTAAAGGGTAAACTATTATTACAAGTTATAACTACAGGTGGGCAAAAAGAAAACTATAGTGCCATGGGGCGCGATCGCTTTACTGTAATGGAACTATTAGAACCCTTTAACCAAACCGCCAAAGTATGTAACTTGACCTACCTCCCTCCTTATGTAGTACATGGCACACATACTATGGAGGCTAAAGATTATGAAAAAGCAGGTAAACACTACCATACATTATTAGAATATCTTGAAAACAGAGGTATTAATCTTAATGAGCTTTCAGGATATACTTATTTTAATGATTGGTTTAAAACTAAACTCGGGTAATTATGCAAGACAGTTTTTTCTTTCAGGCAATAATTTACCTTACCGCAGCGGTAATATGTGTTCCTATTGCCAAAAAATTAGGGCTTAGTTCTATATTAGGTTACCTTTTTGCAGGTATTATTATAGGACCTTATGTCTTTGGGTTTATAGGACAGGAAGGCGAAGACATTATGCACTTTGCCGAATTCGGTGTGGTTATGATGCTCTTTATAATTGGATTAGAACTCGATCCGCATAAGTTTTGGCGAATGCGACGTTTTATTTTAGGCATGGGCGGATTGCAAGTTATAGCTACTACTGTTATACTTTTTCTGGCTTGCTCGCTTGTACTAGACTGGACATGGCAAACAACGCTTACTATATCATTAGCATTAACACTATCCTCTACAGCTATTGTAATGCAAACCCTAAAAGAGAAAAACCTAACCAAGACCTCAATGGGGCGGTCATCTTTTGCAGTATTGCTCTTTCAGGATATTGCAGTAATTCCTATACTAGCTATACTACCTTTTTTGGCAGATGGGGAAATTCAGAATGAAAACCTTTCAGAATCACTTATTAGCGATTTCTCGGCATGGTTGCAAGCCGCTATAGTAATTGGTACAGTAGCAGCAGTATACTTTAGCGGACGTTATATTATAGTGCCATTACTACACGTAATAGCCAAAACTCGCTTGCAAGAGCTTTTTACTGCATCGGCACTCTTACTAGTAATGTCGGTATCTTTTATAATGCAGCTCGTAGGGCTTAGCCCTGCATTAGGCGCATTTATGGCAGGCGTAGTATTAGCGAATAGCGAATTCAGACATGAACTAGAAGGCGATATTGAACCCTTTAAAGGCTTGCTTCTCGGCTTGTTTTTTATAGGTGTAGGAGCATCTATTAACTTTAGTTTGATAATTGCCGACCCTGCTTTCATTATTGTATTTTCGATTATCTTTAATACTATAAAATTCTTTGTACTATTTGGTATAGGGAAGTTATATAAAAAAGGCCCTAGTAAAAATTTACTTTTTGCTTTTGCGCTTAGCCAAGCAGGAGAGTTTGGTTTTGTAATATTAGCTTTTGCTAATCAAATTAACTTAATACCTACTGTACTAGGAGACCAAATGATGGCTGTTATTGCTATAAGTATGATAGGAACTCCGTTTCTACTCCTGATTAATGAAAAATGGATTGACCCTCACTTTGGTGGTAAAAAAGATAAAAAATCGAAAAAAGAGTATGATACTATTGATGAAGATGAACAAAATGATGTTATTATAGCAGGATTTGGAAACTTTGGTAGTACCATAGGTCGACTGCTTAAAAGTAACGGAATACCTGCTACGGTATTAGACATGAACTCAGAGCGTGTAGATTCATTACGAAAAATGGGCTTTAAAGTATATTATGGTGATGCTACCAGACTGGAGTTATTAAAAGCCGCAGGATGTGAAAATGCTAAAATATTTATTGCTGCTATTGATAACCCTCGTGTGAATTTAACCGTAATAGAGAAGATAAAAAAACACTACCCGCACTTAAAAATACTAGCGCGCGCGCGAAATCGTAACGATGCTTTTGAAATGGTCGATTTGGGTATTCAAAATTTTTACAGAGAAAACCTGTATAGTGCCGTTCACTTGGGTGTAGATGCATTGGTAGCAATGGGACATCGGCGTTATACTGCAACAAGGCAAGGGCAACGCTTTATTAAATATGATGAGCAAGCTACCTTTAGGTTGGCACATAAACGTCATGATAAAAAAGCATACCTTATTACTGCAATAGAAGAAATAGAGTTGCAAGAGCAACTTATAAAAAATGACCTTTATGCACAGTTAGGGGCTAATGACCATGCTTGGGAAAGCGACGAACTTAAAAAAGAACAAGCAGAAGCAGCAGCAAGAAATAATCAGTAATAAAAAAAGCAGAAGTAGTACTTCTGCTTTTTTTATATAATATGTTTTCAATAATTATCTTGAATAATTAGGCGACTCATTTGTAATAGTTACATCATGCGGATGACTTTCGGATATACCACTTGATGTAATACGTACAAAACGACCTGTTTCCTGTAGTGTCGGAATGTCTTTAGCACCACAATACCCCATTCCAGCACGAAGTCCGCCAATGAACTGTAGCATACTCTCAACTAATTCTCCTTTATAAGGAACGCGACCTACAATACCTTCGGGTACAAGTTTTTTAACATCATCTTCTACATCTTGGAAATAACGGTCTTTAGAACCTTCTTTCATAGCCTCTACAGACCCCATACCCCTATAGGATTTAAACTTTCTACCTTCAAATATAATTGTCTCACCTGGCGACTCTTTAGTACCTGCTAATAATGACCCAAGCATTACACAATCTGCTCCCGCTGCAATTGCTTTAGGTATATCACCCGTATAACGGATACCACCATCAGCAATAACAGGAACACCTGTACCTCTTAATGCTGCAGCTACTTCTAGCACCGCAGAGAATTGCGGAAAGCCTACACCTGCCACAACACGTGTAGTACATATAGACCCTGGACCAATACCTACTTTTACAGCATCAGCACCGTTTTCGGCAAGATATAAAGCAGCTTCTGGAGTAGCAATATTACCTACTACTACATCAAGCTCAGGAAACCTTGCTTTCACCTCTTTTAGTACTTTTACTACCCCTTGCGTATGCCCGTGCGCTGTATCTATAATTACAGCATCTACACCCGCATTTACTAAAGCCTCTGCCCTCTCTACCACATCGGCTGTAACGCCAAGTGCAGCAGCAACACGAAGCCTACCAAATTTATCTTTGTTAGCTATCGGTTTTTGGGTAAGTTTAGTAATATCTCTAAAAGTGATAAGCCCTACTAGTTTATAATCGTCATTTACAACAGGTAGCTTTTCTATTTTGTGCTCTTGTAGTATGCTCTCGGCTGTATTTAGTGTTGTTCCTTCTCCTGCTGTAATTAACTTTTCAGAAGTCATTACCTCAAGTATAGAACGATTGTTTACTTTTTCAAAACGTAAATCACGATTGGTAACAATACCTTTCAATATTCCGTTTTCATCTACAATAGGAATACCGCCAATACTATATTCACGCATCGCATTTTTAGCATCGCCTACATTAGCAGTAAGTGGTAAGGTAACAGGATCGATTATCATACCCGATTCTGCTCGTTTTACTTTGCGCACCTTTGTAGCTTGCTGCGCTATTGTCATATTTTTGTGCAATACACCAATACCACCCTCGCGAGCCATAGCAATAGCCATAGCACTCTCTGTAACGGTATCCATAGCTGCCGAGACAATAGGAACGTTTAGCGTTATATTTCGTGAAAATTTTGATTGTATGCTTACTTCGCGTGGTAGTACTTCGGAGTAATTTGGAACTAGCAAAACATCATCGTAAGTAAGACCTTCGCCGATGATTTTATTTATGTGTGCTTTCATGTTGCAATTTGTAGTTAAATTGCATGCAAATATACTGCTTTTTAATGATAATTGAAATAAAGAATAATAAAAGTACTACTATTTTAATGAAATCTTCAAGGGGCTTACAGAGTTATCTTTTTCAAATAAAGTTAAATATTTATTTACTCTTGCAGTAACTTGACTCGAACTTATTGAAGATTTATCTCTTTTAAAGTATATATTTTTTTCATTAAGCTTATCTGCTATTTCTTTTGAAGTCATTGCTCCTCTATTTTCTTTTAAAATTGATATAATTGCTTCATGTAAAGTCATAGTATATACTATTAATGATACTCCCCAAACAGTTTTGTAGCCTCATTATAACTACTCTCAAAGCTAAGTGCATTTAAATTTGTGGTTGCTTTGGCTGCTGTAAAGTAAGAAAGCATTTTTTCAGTAGGCATATTACCCGTAAGGTCGTCTTTTGCCATTGGGCAACCGCCAAAGCCTTGTATAGCTCCATCAAAACGTGTACAGCCTGCTTTGTAGGCTGCATCTACTTTTTCATGCCATTTATCTGGTGTAGTGTGCAGGTGCGCACCAAACTCTATAGTAGGGTATTTAGGTATAAGATTTGAGAACAAATAATTAATGACTTCTGGTGTAGAACTTCCTACTGTATCAGATAATGAAAGTATCGTTACTCCCATAGCAGCCAGTTTTTCTGTCCACTCACCTACTATTTCTACATCCCATGGGTCGCCATACGGGTTACCAAACCCCATAGAAAGATAGGCTACTACTTCTTTATTCGATTTATCAGCTATGTTGAGTATTTCCTGTAATGTAACTATAGATTCAGCAATGGTTTTATGGGTATTACGCATCTGGAAATTTTCTGATATAGAAAATGGGTAACCTAGATATTGTATTTCAGGATGTATCGAAGCTGCCTCTGCCCCTCTGGTATTAGCAATAATAGCCAGTAATTTACTCCGTGTTTCAGACAAATCAAGTTGCGCCAATACCTCGGCAGTGTCCTGCATTTGCGGAATAGCCTTAGGCGAAACAAAGCTCCCAAAATCGATGGTATCAAACCCAATACGCAATAGCGATTGTATGTAGGCTACTTTTTTTTCTGTAGGAATAAATGTCTTAATGCCCTGCATAGCATCGCGCGGACATTCGATAATTTTTACTGGCTCCATAGATTTCAAAGATATAAAATTTAGCGCTTACGAAAACGTTTTATTTTTATGATATCTGTAAAATCCCCTTCAATAAACAAGAGTACTTTATCAGTTTCTTATTTATTCATTACTAATAGCTTTTTATTGATAGCTTTAACCAATGCTGGACCTTCATATACAAAACCTGTATAAAGTTGTATTAGGCTTGCTCCTGCTTCTAGTTTTTCAATAGCATCTTCGGGGGTATGAATCCCTCCTACTCCTATGATAGGGAATGCTTTATTGCTTTTCTCTGAAAGGAAGCGTATAACTTCAGTAGAGCGTTTAGCCAATGGTTTACCACTAAGCCCTCCCATTTCTTTTTTATTTTCAGACTGTAATCCTTCTCTAGATATAGTAGTATTGGTAGCTATTACTCCTGCTATCTTAGTTGTTTTTACAATATCTATAATGTCTAATAATTGTTCATCAGTAAGATCTGGCGCAATTTTTAGTAAAATAGGTTTCTGCTTTGGTTTTGCAGCATTCTTATTTTGTAATGTTTGTAATAACCTTGTTAATGGCTCTTTATCTTGCAGCTCACGTAAATTTGGTGTGTTTGGTGAGCTTACATTTACTACAAAATAGTCTACATAGTCGTATAATGCATCAAAACAAATTTCGTAATCTTGTACTGCATCTTCGTTAGGAGTAACTTTATTTTTACCAATGTTACCTCCTATTAGTACATGACCGTTACCTTTTGGGTTTGATTTTAATCGTTTTACCGCATCTTGTACTCCTCCGTTATTAAAGCCCATTCTGTTAACAAGAGCATTATCTTCTCGTAAACGAAAAAGTCTTTTTTTAGGATTACCATCTTGTGGTTTTGGAGTTAGTGTACCTATTTCTATAAATCCAAATCCGCAATTAGATAGTTCTTTATACAACACAGCATCTTTATCTAAACCTGCTGCAAGACCCACTGGGTTTTTAAATTTTAATCCAAATACTTCACGTTCCAAACGAGGATCATTAACCCCGTATTTAGCTCTTAAAAATGAAGAAGCACCTGGGATTTTATTAATGAATCGTATAGAATCGAATGTAAAATGGTGTACTTTTTCTGGATCGAAACGAAAAAGCAATGGTCGTATAACTGATTTGTACATAGTTGTTGTGTTGTGAGTGCAAAAATAGCATTATCTTCTCAATAATTAATACATTTGATATAAACCCATAATTCATATATCATTTTTATGATAAAAGATGCTTTTTATAGCCTATTAAACAGCTACACCAGTGACAAAAATGTGATTGAAGAACTTTGGACTGAAATAGAGACTAAATACTCTAACAGTAAAAGGCATTATCATACACTTAAGCACTTAGAAAATATGTATAATGAGTTAACCCAATGCCATGAACTCATAAATGATTGGGATACTATCCTATTTTCACTATTCTATCATGATATTATTTATAATGCTACGAAAAAAGATAATGAAGAAAAAAGCGCCATTATAGCAATAGAACGATTAAATACAATTGGTTTTGATAAAGAAAGAATCTCTAATTGTAACAAACAGATACTTGCTACAAAAAGCCATATAACAACTGGTGATAACGATACTGATCTTTTTACTGATATTGACCTTTCTATATTAGGTAGTAATTGGGAAAACTATACTGAATATTATAGACAGGTAAGAAAAGAATATTCTATATATCCTGACATTTTATACAACCCCGGGCGTAAAAAGGTATTACAACACTTTCTTGACATGGATTATATCTTTAAAAGCTCTTATTATAGAGATAAATATGAAGATATTGCTAGAAATAATATTGCTAAAGAATTAGCATTGCTTTAAATATAAAATACTCTCAAATAAATTGTAAATTTGTGCTTCATTATTAATAAAAACGTAAAAATGCAGCACATAATAGACCGATTTGTCAGCTATGTTACCGTTGACACTGAATCTGATCCAAACTCTGAAACAACACCAAGTACCGCTAAACAATGGGATCTTGCTAACCAACTGGTAGAAGAACTTAAAACTATTGGTATGGAAGATGTAACTATAGATGAAAATGCTTATATAATGGCAACTTTACCATCTAATGTTGATCATGATGTACCTGTTATTGGTTTTGTGGCACATTTTGATACTACACCCGACTTTACAGGAGCTAACGTAAAACCACAAATAGTTAAAAACTATGATGGTGGTGATATAGTACTTAATGCTGAGCAAAACATAGTACTTTCTCCTTCTTACTTTAAAGATATGTTACAGTATAAAGGACAAACACTTATCACTACCGATGGTACAACATTATTAGGAGCTGATGATAAAGCAGGTATTACTGAAATTGTTAGTGCTATGGAGTACCTCATACAGCATCCTGAAATTAAACACGGTAAAATACGTGTAGGTTTTACTCCAGATGAAGAAATTGGTCGTGGTGCTCATAAATTTGATGTTGCTAAATTTGGTGCTGAATGGGCTTATACTATGGATGGTAGCCAAATAGGTGAATTAGAATATGAAAACTTTAATGCTGCTGGGGTTAAGGTTACTTTTAAAGGTAAAAGTGTACACCCTGGTTATGCAAAAGGTAAAATGATAAACTCTATGTTACTTGCTAACCAGTTTATAGCTGCATTACCTGAAAATGAAGTTCCTGAGCGTACTAGCGGATATGAAGGTTTTTATCATGTAGTAGGTATTACAGGAAGTATTGAAGAAAGTACAGTACAACTTATTATACGTGATCATGACAAAGCAAAATTTGAGGCTAGAAAAGAAAATGTAGCAAGAATTGCTGAAGAAATGAATGCAAGCTACCTTAAACAATTTGGCGAACCTATTGTAATTGCTGATATAAAAGATCAATATTATAACATGAAAGAAAAGGTAGTACCTGTATTTCATATTGTGGATATTGCCGAACAAGCAATGAAAGATTTAGGAATAGCTCCACTTATCAAGCCAATACGTGGCGGTACTGATGGTTGCCAATTATCATACATGGGCTTACCTTGCCCTAACATATTTGCTGGTGGTCATAACTTTCATGGTAAATATGAGTATGTACCTGCAGAGAGTATGCAAAAGGCTACTGATGTAATTGTAAAAATTGCTGAACTTACTGCTATAAAATACAATGGATAAAAAAGGAAAAAGCTTGGATAGCTCGCACTTATGGGCAGAAGAGCTTGATTTTTTAAAATCTATAATACATAAAACGGGGCTAGTTGAAACCACAAAATGGGATAGTCCTGTTTTTACTTATAATAATAAGAATGTTTTAGGTGTAAACGGGTTTAAAGATTTTTTTACTATCTGGTTCTTTAAAGGTGTTTTTCTTAAAGACGAGGGCGGCTTATTAATTAATGCTAATGAAGAAAACACTAAATCGCTTCGTCAATGGCGTTTTACATCTAAAGATGAGATAAACGAAAAGCTGGTTTTACAATATATTTATGAAGCTATCGAAGTGGAAAAAAATGGATTAGAAATAAAACCCGAAAAAAAACAGACAGTAGTACCCGAACATTTACAAATAGTTCTTGATAATTCTACTGAGTTAAATAAGGCTTTCGATGCTTTATCACCATATAAACAACGTGAGTATTGCGAATATATAGATAGTGCAAAAAGAGAGGCTACTAAACTTTCTAGAATTGAAAAGTGTAGTCTTATGATATTAGAAGGTAAAGGGCTAAATGATAAATACAGATAATATTAACCTTATTAATAATACCTATATCCCCTCATTACAATAATATAAAAAGTCCTCATCATTTCTGATGAGGACTTTTTATATTTAATTGTATTAATCTTATTTTGCAGGAGCGTTTAATTTTTGGCTAAGTTCTAGCGATATTGCCGAGCGCTCCATTTTTAACTTCCCTGCCATAGTTTCTATTACCGTAGCAGTTTCTGTAAGCTCAGCTATCTTGCCGTGAATACCACTTTTAGTAATAATCTTATCTCCTACTTTAAGGTCTCTTTCAAATTGTTTTTCTTGTTTTTGCCTTTTCTGTTGTGGTCTAATCATTAAAAAATAGATAACCACAAACATTAGTAATAACGGGGCAAACTGTGATAATTGATCCATATATTATTTTTTCTCTTGTTTAACGCCTACACCAGCTTTTGGTGTAACATCAGCAGTAAATTTAAGTACTTCACTACCACTCTCTGTATTTGCTGTAACAGTTACAGATTTGTTTTGTTTTCCGCTTTTTCCTGCAGAGTTAAAAGATACTTTTATCTCACCAGTATCACCCGGTTTTACAGCCGTTTTAGTATAACTCGGTACAGTACAACCGCAACTTGCTTTAGCTTCACTTATAAGAAGATCAGATGAACCTGCATTAGTAAAAGTAAAAGTATGCTCTACTACATCACCAGAATTGATAGTCCCAAAGTCAAAATTTGTATCTTCAAACTTCATTACGGCTACTTTACCTGCTTCTGCATGTGCTAATTCAGCCTCTTTAGCTGTTTCTTCGTCAATACGCAAAGCTGCATTTTCTTTACATGATGTTGTAAGTACTAAAGATGCTATGGCGAACATAGCTGCTGTTCTTTTTATCATAACTATAGTTTTAAAATTGTTTACATTAAACCTCTTCCGGTTTTTATTAATTTATTATTGGTTTGATAATCCTTAATTAAGTTATCTAATATTCCGTTGATAAAAATACTACTTTTTGGTGTAGAATATTCTTTTGCTATCTCAAGATATTCGTTTATAGTAACTTTTACTGGTATCGACGGAAATTTTAAAAATTCGCATATTGCCATTTTTAATATTATAGCATCTACTTCGGCTATACGCTCAGTATCCCAGTTTGGGGTTTTATCTATAAATTCCTTTGCTAGCTCTCTGTCATTAAGTACTGTTTTTCTAAACAAGCTTTTTACAAAATCCTTATCATCAGCATCTTTATATAACCTTGGCACAAAAAATGAGTTACCGTCTGGCTTTATTTGTTTTAGCTGCTTGGCTATCATTGTATTTACTAACGGAATATCGTCTACCCAAGTTAACTTATAATCTTCTAGGTACTCATACAACTTCTCATTAGGCGCAATAACTTCTGTAAAAAGTAAAGCTATAAAGTCTCTGTCTTTTTCAAAACTACTTTCGCTGTCCTTTATATAGTCATTATATACTTCACTTTGCTTAATTGCTTCAAGCAAAACCAGTATATAATCGTCATTCTGTTTCCAGTTATTTATCTTACGTTCTGCCATTGCAACACTTAGCGAATTGTTCTCTTCTAGCAGTTGCAATACTTCGTTATTAATAAATTTTTTATTAGGATTACGCTCTTCGCTTGTAGCAAGATGCTTTTTAGACGATTTTTCAATATAATCTTCCTCGCTAACTCTTATCTCTACAAGAGCCGAAATCATTATAAGATATAAGTCTCGAATGTTCTCTATACTGTGAAAAAGGAATTTTTCTTCCTTTTCCATATTGTCTGAATCATTTTGATGCATAGCATATATTGACTGCATCACTTTAACTCGAATATGTCTTCTGTTTAACATTCGTCTATAAGAACTTTAAAAATTAAAGAAGCGAAAGAAAAATTCTTTCGCTTCGCAAAATTAAAAATAATATTTTTTTTATCGCTAATTATTTAGCGGTTTCTTTCTTTCTTTCGTCAATTCTTTTTTGTGCTATAGACATTGCAGCTTTTTGAGTAGTAATACCATTAGCTTCTGCATGACTAAATATCTCTAACGTAGTGTTATATATATTTTCTGTTCTACGCATTGCTTCTGCTTTATCATATCCTACAATTTCAGCATATACATTTATGATACCTCCAGCATTAATCAAGAAATCAGGAGCATAAGCAATACCTTTTTCTTTTAATATTCTACCATGTATCTCATCATTAGCTAACTGGTTATTGGCAGCACCTGCTATAACTTTAGCTTTTAGCCTCTCTATCGTTTCATCATTAACTGTAGCGCCAAGAGCACATGGAGCATAAATATCTACATCGGCGCTATAAATATCTTCGCCTGTATATATATGAGCACCATATTTGGCTGCTACTTCTTGCATTTTCACTTCATTAATATCAGTAATTTCTACATGAGCGCCTTCTTTAGCAAGATAACTTATAAGTGTTTCTCCTACGTGACCTGTACCTTGTACTAATACTTTTTTACCTTGTAGCTTATCTGTACCAAACTTGTACATAGCAGCAGCTTTCATACCCATATATACACCATAAGCTGTTACAGGAGATGGGTTACCCGATCCTCCTTTAGCTTCTGATATACCTGTTACATGAGGTGTAACTTCGCGAATAATATCCATATCTGGTGTAGTAGTACCTACATCTTCGGCTGTTATATATTTACCGCTAAGTGAGTGTATGAACTGCCCAAAACGTGTCATCATCTCAGGAGTTTTCTCTGTTTTAGCATCACCAATAATAACTGCTTTACCACCACCTAGATTTAATCCAGAAATAGCAGATTTATATGTCATTCCTCTTGATAGCCTTAAAACATCATTTAGAGCTTCCCATTCGTTAGCATATTTCCACATCCTCGTACCACCAAGTGCGGGTCCTAAAACGGTATTATGAATACCAATTATTGCTTTTAATCCAGTATCTTTGTCATGACAAAAAACAATTTGTTCGTGGTCATTAAATGATGCCTGCCCAAAAACAGGATCAACTTTTGCAAGATCGTTGGCTTTAATAACTTCTGCTATCATGATAATAATTTTAAATATTGAAATTTATTCAAAAAACAAGTCACAAAAATACATATATAATTAAAATATAGCAATATAAACGCTTTTTTTTATGTATTCAATAATTTAAAGCATTATTTACTGATAGCTACAATTAATAAAAAAACCTTTATTTTAACATTAATAAACAAAAAAACACCTTTATATTAACATTTAAATGAAAGAACTACAGTATTTAAACAAGTATTTTGTAAAATATAAATTTCGATTTTTTATAGGAATCTCCATTACTATAATAGCACAGATATTTTCATTATTCACCCCTGAACTTATTGGTAATTCTATTAAATCGATTGAAGAATTCACAAATAAAGGAGGAATATCTGCCGAAGTAATAAAAAATGAACTACTAACTAACATATTACTTATTATTGCCACCACCCTTATTGCTGGTGCGCTTACTTTCTTGATGCGTCAGACACTTATCGTAATGTCGCGCCATGTAGAGTTTGATCTTAAAAATGAAATTTTCAGGCAATATGAGAACCTATCTCAAAGTTTTTATAAACGTAACCGTACAGGCGACTTAATGAACCGTATTAGCGAAGATGTTAACAAGGTGCGTATGTATGTAGGGCCTGCGGTAATGTACTCTTTAAATACAATAATACGATTTGCGGTGGTAATGACACAGATGTACATTATATCGCCAAAGCTAACATTATATAGTCTACTCCCCCTACCTATACTATCGTATAGTATTTTTAAAATAAGTAAAGAAATTAATAAACGTAGTACATCATACCAGCAAAACTTATCAAACCTGTCTACATTTACCCAAGAAATGTTTTCGGGGATAAGAGTTATAAAAGCCTATGCTTTAGAAAAGCAAAAGCAAACCGATTTTACTGAGCTATCACGCGATAGCAAAAAGAAAAATATGCGCCTTGCTAAAGTTAATGCACAGTTTGGACCGTTAATGATATTACTAATAGGTATTAGCAACCTTGTAGTGATATATGCAGGTGGCGTAATGTATATAAATGGTAGTATACCTGACATTGGAGTTATTGCAAAGTTCATCCTTTATATTAATATGCTTACTTGGCCTGTAGCATCGCTAGGCTGGATATCATCTATGGTACAAGAGGCAGAAGCATCGCAAAAAAGGATTAATGAATTTTTAAAAACTGAACCAGATATTAAAAATAATCAAGAGAAACACATTACTATAGAAGGAAAAATTGCTTTTGATAATGTCTCTTTTACTTATGATGATACTAATATCACAGCATTAAAAGATGTATCTTTTACCGTAAACAAAGGTGAAACTCTCGCTATATTAGGAAAAACAGGTTCGGGAAAATCTACAATACTATCATTAATAAGCCGATTGTATGATGTAGAAAAAGGAGCGATACTCGTTGATAACGAAAATATAAAAGACATTAACCTTAACGATTTGCGGAACAGCGTGGGTTTTGTACCCCAAGATGCCTTTTTATTCTCTGACAGCATTGAAAACAATATTAAATTTGGTAATGAATATGCTACAGACGATGAAATAGTTACTGTTGCTAAAAAAGCAGTAGTACACGACAATATTATTAATTTTAATAAACAATACAAAACAGTATTAGGAGAGCGAGGTATAACCCTATCAGGTGGGCAAAAACAAAGAGTATCTATAGCCAGAGCCATGATAAAAGATGCTCCTATACTATTACTAGACGATTCACTATCGGCAGTAGATACTGAAACTGAAGAAGCTATACTAAATAACTTACTAGAATTTTGTAAAGATAAAACCACAATAATTGTAAGCCATAGAGTATCATCTGCTAAAAATGCCGATAAAATAATTATACTAGAAGGTGGTAAAATAGTACAACAAGGTACTCACAACCAAATGGTAAACACCGAAGGTTATTATAAAGAATTATACCTAAAACAACTTTCAGAAAAAGAAATTCAGTAAATCGTTGGATTATATAGTTTTTTTTTAGATTTTTGGTTGGTACATAAATCATACAAACCAAACCAAGGATTATGAGAGAAAATGATATGTTGGAAAAGGAAGAGATCTTTTCTAAAGTTCTAAGGGCAGGAAGAAGAACTTACTTTTTTGATGTAAGAGCTACAAAAGCTGACGACTATTACATTACCATTACCGAAAGTAAAAAGTTTACTGAAGAAGATGGTTCTTTCCATTTCAAAAAGCACAAAATCTATCTTTACAAAGAAGACTTTACTGCATTCAAAGAAATTCTTGAAGAGATGACTACTTACGTGCTAGACCATAAAGGCGAAGAAGTAATATCTGAAAGACATCAAAAAGACTTTAAAAAGTTATTTGGTGAAAAAAATGAAGAAACGGTTACTACAGAAAGCTTTACAGATATAAGCTTTGATGATATATAAATAAAAAAACTGCCATATGGCAGTTTTTTGTTTTTTTATAATATCCGTAACCCATTTTCTACCCTAAGGTCTGGGGCGAGTAATATTACATCGCCTTCTGTTCCTACAGCTCCTAAAACAAGGCATTCGCTCATGAATTTTCCTATTTGTTTTTTAGGAAAGTTTACTACTGCTACAATTTGCCTGTTTAGCAGACCTTCTTTAGTATATCGTTTTGTAATCTGTGCCGACGATTTACGAATACCTATTTCTGTACCAAAGTCTATTGTTAATTGATATGCTGGCTTTCGTGCTTCAGGAAAATCATTTACATCAATAATAGTCCCTACACGCATTTCTGTTTTTTCAAATTCTTCCCAAGTAAGCATAATACTATTTAATTATTCTGTTTTTATTAATTTAATACTAGAAAAAAACAACTACTCTTTTTCTACTACTACATCTATAGGTCGGTTCATTTTACGCCCAAATTTCACCGCTGCTTGCTGGCTTTCGTTAGAGCATAACACATACATGTTATAACTATATAATGGCACCGTTACAGATTTAAATGCACCTCCATTATTTGCCCCATCAATGTCTTCAATTTTTATACTAAAATTATCGGCAGGAAAAGTATTGGCTACAGAAAGCAGGTAGTTATCTTTAGCAAAAGGGAAAAACCAACGTTCTTTTTTGGCTACTTCATCCTCTTTAAGTCTTTTATTATCATCCCCTATTTTATAGTTCGATGTAAATTGTAATGGAGCATTAGCATTTTTAAAACTATAAAGGTTGTTAACATTTATAACGTTCCTGCCAAGACTATCTACAATGGTTATTTTTAAATTCTTAATGTTTTCTGTTTTTCCTGCTTCATGCACATCAAGTACAATATAAGATGTGAAATCGTAACCACAGTGCATTACCTGCGCCTTGGCAGAGAACGTAAATAATAACAAAAATATAATAATGTATCGCATAGCTTATAATAAATATTGGTAAAAATAGTACTATAAATGCTTACTTTCAAAAAGTATTCCAAATAAAAAGCCGCCATCACTGGCGGCTTTTTAAATATAATTGTATCGATGTTTATTTTACATCCATTAATTCTACATCAAAAATAAGTGTAGCATCTGGAGGTATAACACCACCTGCACCACGTGAACCATAAGCAAGATCTGATGGTATTACAAAACGAGCTTTATCACCTACATGCAATAAAGATACACCTTCATCCCAACCTGGTATAACCTGACCTACTCCTAATTGAAACTCAATAGGTTGTTTTCTTTGGTAAGATGAATCAAATACTTGCCCATCATCAAGCGTTCCTTTATAGTGCACAGATACTTTGTTACCTTTCTCTGCTTTTTTACCGTCACCTTTTTGTATTATTTTATAACGAAGTCCACTATCTGTTTTATCAAAACCAGCAGCTAGCTTTTCCATTTCTGCTTCTGCCATTTGTTTAGCTTCAGCAAGACGTTTCTCACGCGAACCTTCAAATGTTCTAAAAGCTTCTATAGCATTCCAGTTTTTAGCTTCTTCTCCTTCTCTTACTATTTCAAGGTTCTCTATAGTATCGCCTTGTGCAATAGCATCAACAATATCTTGTCCTTCTATTACATGACCAAAAACAGTATGCTTATTATCTAACCAAGGAGTTTCTACATGCGTAATAAAAAACTGAGAACCATTAGTACCAGGTCCTGCATTAGCCATAGAAAGTACTCCAGGCTTGTCATGTTTTAATTCTGGGTGAAATTCATCATCAAAGTTGTACCCTGGTCCGCCAGTACCACTACTCTGTGGGCATCCACCTTGTATCATAAAATCAGGTATAACACGGTGAAATTTCAATCCGTCATAATAGGGTTTACCCTGTGGCTTTTCATTATTCTCAAGGTTACCTTCAGCAAGTCCTACAAAATTACCCACTGTACCAGGGGTTTTATCATATGTAAGTTTTACCAGTATAGCACCTTTTGTAGTATTGAATTTTGCGTAAATTCCGTTTTCCATTATGAATGTTTTTGTTTGTAAACCGCAAATTTACGAATAAAATTCCTACCTGCCCAGTCGATAAATCATAACAATAATGTAAATTTGAATGTACTTATTTACATTATTATGGAAAAAGATTATTTAGCTATCAATAAAAAAGCTTGGAACAGCAAAACAGCTATACATGTTGATTCTGATTTTTATGATATGCCCTCTTTCATGGCAGGCAAATCTAGTTTAAATAGTATTGAACTTGACTTACTTGGAGATATTAAAGATAAAAGGATATTGCACCTATAATGTCACTTTGGGCAAGATACACTATCCTTAGCCCGAATGGGAGCTATAGTAACAGGAGTAGATTTATCTGACAAAGCAATTGAAAAAGCTGAAGAACTTTCTGCCTCGCTAAATATACCTGCACGTTTTATTTGTTGTGATATTTATAGCCTTCCCGACTATCTGGATGAAGAATTTGATATTGTTTTTACCAGTTACGGCACTATCGGCTGGCTACCTGATATTGAAAAATGGACAGGTATTATAAACCGTTACCTAAAAACAGGAGGACAATTTGTTTTTGCAGAGTTTCACCCTGTAGTTTGGATGTTTGATGATAATTTTGATTCGATTGTTTACAGTTATTTTAATAAAGAAATCATTTATGAAACAGTAAACGGGACTTATACTGATAATGAAGCTAATATTACTACCGAAATTATATCTTGGAACCATAGTATAGCCGAAGTTGTAGGTAACTTGATAAGTAAAGGGTTACAAATAAAAGTACTTAATGAGTATGATTATAGTCCTTATAATTGCCTTGAAGGTATGGAAGAAGTAGAAAAAGGAAAATTTAGGATTAAAAAAATGGTAGATAAATTACCCTTAGTATATGCCCTACTCGCTAAAAAACCATAGTAATAATTCATTATATTTGACTCAAAAATTATACTTATGGAAAGTGTTTTCGATACTCAGGGTAATCAAAAAATAGTTGCAAGAATAGAAAAACTAACCCCTATTACACTATCACAGTGGGGTAAAATGACTGTTAGTCAAATGATGGAACATTGCCAGCAACCTATAAAGGTGGCTAATGGCACACTTAACTTAAAGTCTAACTGGATGAGTTTTCTTTTTGGTAAAATGATGAAAAAAAAGCTGTTAGAGTCAAAACCATTTGCACATGGTATGCCAACCGTAAAAGAATTTAGAATAGCACATGAGCCTGACTTTGAATCTACTAAAAAAGAATTGATTGATTTAATTATAGCCTTTACTAACGAAGGACACGCAAGTATAAAAAACCCGAAACATCCATTTTTTGGAGAGATGACTATGGAAGAATGGGATATATTACAATGGAAACACCTTGACCATCATCTAAAACAATTTGGGGTTTAAACGTAATAACTAATCAACTTCTTAATGTAGCTACAGAATTGTTACATTTGCAAATTATAAAATTTTTTGATTAAAAATAATATGCGCATTGATATAATTACTGTACTGCCCGAATTAATAAAAAGTCCTTTTGAAACCTCTATATTAAAAAGAGCTATAGATAAAGGACTTGTAGAAGTACACTTTCATAATTTAAGAGAATATAGCACCAACAAACAAAAAAGTATCGATGATTACCAGTTTGGCGGTGGCGCAGGTATGGTAATGATGGTAGAACCTATAGACCTATGCATTAGCAAACTAAAAGCAGAGCGCGAGTATGACGAGGTAATTTATATGACACCTGATGGCGAAACCCTAAACCAAGGAATGGCAAACCAAATGTCATTACTAAAAAACATTATTATACTTTGTGGTCATTATAAAGGAGTAGATCAGCGTGTGCGTGACCATTATATAACTAAAGAGATTTCTATTGGAGATTTTGTGCTATCAGGTGGTGAGCTTGCAGCAGCCGTAGTATCTGACGCTATTATTAGGCTTATACCAGGTGTGTTGAGTAACGAAACATCGGCACTTACTGATAGTTTTCAGGATGATTTGCTCTCCCCTCCTATCTACACACGCCCTTCAGAGTATAAAGGTTGGAAAGTTCCAGATGTATTACTTAGTGGTAACTTTGCTAAGATAGACCAATGGCGCGAAGATAAAGCACTAGAACACACTAAGAACCGACGACCTGACTTACTAGAGTAATCGATCAAAAAGTGTTCTTAAAAGTTTAAAAACTAATATAAAAACTTCTTTGTTGCTTTAAAATAATTTATATATTTGCACCCAATTCGGACTAACCTCTGGCGAGACTCGTGAATGTTACTCTGATTCAAACTTAAACAATTAGCAAAATGTCTGATTTAGTAAAATTTGTACAAGACGAATTTGTAACAAAAAAAGATTTCCCAGAATTTAATGCAGGTGACACAATAACTGTGTACTACGAAATTAAAGAGGGTGAAAAAACAAGAACTCAGTTCTTTAAAGGAGTAGTTATCCAAAAAAGAGGTGCAGGTATCACACAAACCTTCACAATCCGTAAAATGTCAGGTTCTGTAGGTGTAGAGCGTATCTTCCCTATGAATATGCCAGCATTACAAAAAGTTGAAGTTAACCAAAGAGGTAAAGTACGTAGAGCTCGTATCTTCTACTTTAGAGAACTTACTGGTAAAAAAGCAAAAATTAAAGAAAGAAGAAGATAATTTTTCTTTTTGCAATCTATATAAAATCCCTTCGCAATGCGAAGGGATTTTTTTATTGTTTTTAATTTAAGTAAAAAAAACAAGGAATATTAAAAATAGTAATCTAACTACAACGTTTTTTTGCCATATTCGCACTACGCAATATGCTGATATTTTGCTATATTTGCGAGCCTTGCTTTTAGTTTAAGTTTTTTATCATTATATAAAATACTTATTTCTAAAAACTGCTAAAAAACAATATCTAAATTCATTTAATAATCTGCCTGCCTCTACTTAAAGGTGGGGAATTTAAAAAAACTGAAAAAATGTCAAAAGCATCAAAAATCATTTATACGATAACTGATGAAGCCCCTATGCTGGCAACCCATTCTTTCCTGCCTATAGTACAAGCTTTTGCCGCACCGGCAGGTGTTGCGTTAGAAACAAGAGATATTTCGCTTGCTGGAAGAATACTTGCAAACTTTCCTGATCATCTTACTGAAAGCCAAAAAATAAATGATGCACTTAGCGAACTAGGCGAGCTAGCTAAAACTCCCGAAGCTAACATCATAAAACTACCAAACATATCTGCCTCTGTACCACAGTTAAAAGCAGTTATAAAAGAATTACAATCGCAAGGATATAATATACCTGACTTTCCTGAAGATCCTGAAACTGACGAAGAGAAAGCTATAAAAGCTCGTTATGCTAAAGTATTAGGTTCTGCTGTAAACCCTGTATTACGTGAGGGGAACTCTGACAGAAGAGCTCCAAAGGCGGTTAAAAATTATGCTAAAGCACACCCACACAGAATGGGAGCTTGGTCATCTGACTCTAAAACTCACGTAGCAAGCATGAACGGTGGCGATTTTTACGGAAGTGAAAAATCAGTTACTGTAAGTGATAATAATGACGTTAAAATTGAGCTTACTGACAAAAGTGGAAATGTAACTGTATTAAAAGTAAGTACTCCACTTATAGCTGGCGAAATTATAGATAGCTCTGTTATGAGCATGAAAAGCCTAAAAAGCTTTATTGCTAAAGAGGTAGAAAGCGCTAAGCAACAAGGTGTACTATTTTCGGTTCACCTAAAAGCTACCATGATGAAGATTTCAGACCCTATCATCTTTGGTGCTTTTGTAGAAGTGTTTTTTAAAGATGTATTTGAAAAATACGGGCAATTATTTGAAGAATTAGGAGTTGATACCCGTAATGGTCTTGGCGATGTATATGCTAAAATAGCTGGTACTCCACAAGAAGCTGAAGTAAAAGCTGCTATTGACCAAGTTTATAAAAACAGTCCAGATTTAGCAATGGTAAATTCTGATAACGGAATTACCAACCTACATGTACCATCAGATGTTATTATTGATGCTTCTATGCCAGCAATGATTCGTACATCTGGACAAATGTGGAATGCAGAAGGAAATCAGCAAGATACTAAAGCTATTATACCAGACAGATGTTATGCAGGTGTATATAGCGCTACAATTGATTTTTGTAAAAAACATGGTGCGTTTAACCCATCAACAATGGGGAGTGTACCAAACGTAGGGCTTATGGCACAAAAAGCCGAAGAGTACGGATCTCACGATAAAACATTCCAAATTGCAGCTGATGGTGTAGTACGTGTTACTGATAATAGTGGTACTGTTCTCATGGAACAAAATGTTGAAGCAGGTGATATTTTTAGAATGTGTCAAACTAAAGATGCTCCTATACGCGACTGGGTTAAACTAGCCGTTACAAGAGCAAGATTATCTGGCACTCCTGCTGTATTTTGGTTAGACGAAAATAGAGCGCATGATGTACAACTTATAGAAAAAGTAAACACATACTTAAAAGATCACGATACTACAGGACTTGATATTCATATCATGAACCCTATAGATGCTACCAACTTTACATTAGAAAGAATTATTAAAGGAGAAGATACAATATCAGTAACTGGTAATGTATTAAGAGATTACCTTACTGACCTTTTTCCTATCCTGGAAGTAGGTACATCGGCAAAAATGCTTTCTATAGTACCGTTAATGAATGGTGGCGGACTGTTTGAAACAGGCGCAGGAGGTTCTGCTCCTAAACACATACAACAATTTATTGAAGAAGGTTACCTGCGTTGGGATTCACTAGGTGAGTTCCTTGCACTAGGTGTATCATTAGAGCATTTAGGTCAAAATTTTGACAATAAAAAAGCATTGGTATTATCCGAAGCGTTAGATGATGCTACAGAGAAATTCCTTGAAAATGATAAATCACCTGCCCGTAAATTAGGCAGTATCGATAATAGAGGTTCACATTTTTACCTTGCTATGTATTGGGCACAGGCTTTAGCAAAACAAACTAAAGATATGGAACTTAAAGCTCAGTTTGAAGAAATTGCAAAAGATCTTACCGAAAACGAAGCTAAAATAAACGAAGAACTTATTGCTGCTCAGGGCAAACCGCAAGAAATTGATGGTTACTACCACCCTAATTTTAGCAAAACAGATAAAGCTATGCGACCAAGTGAGACACTTAATAAAATACTTGCTAAGCTAACAAAATAGTAATCGCATACTTTAATAACACTAAAAAGACAGTCTTAAGACTGTCTTTTTTTATGATAACAATACCTTGTTTTAATATACGTTTGTACTATCATCAATCAATAATCAATCAAAACGTATATGTATATTAATCCAAATAATCAATTTGACAGTATAGGAGACGTTGTTTCTTTAAAAATAATTAATTTACTTAAAGAAGCAGGAACCGAAATGACTATTGAGTCAGGACAAACAATTATAAAAGAGGGACAGTTATGCGACTTTTTTTTTATTGTTGTTTCGGGTTCGTTTAGAGCATATAGATATATTAATGATCATGAAGTAATTATAGGCTTTTCATTTAAAGGAGATATAGACACAGCTCCCTATGCATTTGTTAATAAACAGCATAGTACAGAGAATATTGAAGCTATTACAAAAAGTAAGATTATAAAAATACATCGAAGTACTTTTGATAATTTGGCAGCAGAAAATCCTGAAATGGATAATTTTATACTGAACTTGCTTGCCAGATATACCGAGATATTAATAAAAAGACACCTCGAATTTAAAATTTATACTGCCGAACATATATATCTTTTATTACATAAAAGGCAACAAGAGGAAATACATAAAATTCCATTAAAGTATATCGCATCTTATTTAGGTATTTCTCCTCAACGTTTAAGTCGTATAAGAAATAAATTAAAATAAAAACCTAAAATTAATATAAGTCAATTCTCACTTTTAATTTTTATTTTACATTTGCTCCTAAATATAAAAGTGGTTTATTATAATGCAATACCCCTATGCTATTTATAATAAATAATAAGATTATGTCGCAATGATACTGTAAATAGATTATTCATTCTATACAGTTTATCTCAAGTATTATACAACTTGTCTATTAAATATAACAAATGAGTAATAATAATCGAGTATAATAAATCTTAACTTATAGTATTTTATAATTTTGCGCTGCATTTATAATATATTAAAATTGTAAGATAATATTTAACCTAAAAAGTACAACAAATAGTTTATGAGACCGTTAGGAATTCTAATAATTTAAAAATCAATCATTAATCAAAAAACGAAACAAACAATCAAATCATCATGACATTATTAAAACAGAGGTACTTAACTGTACTTTTTATGCTTATTTTCTCTGTAGCATTTGCTCAGGAAAAATTTACACTCAGCGGCACAATATCTGATGTCGGAAGTAACGAAACACTTATCGGGGCAAGTGTTTACATTGTAGAAGTACAAAAAGCAGTTTCTACCAACGAATATGGGTTTTACTCTATATCGCTACCCGAAGGTACTTATACTATACAAATAAGCTATGTTAGTTTTAGTACAATACAAAAAACTGTAATACTTAACCAAAACATTCGTGAAAACTACCAGCTTACTACAGACACTCAAGAACTTAATGAAGTAGTTATCACTGAAAATAAAAAGAGAGCAAACATTAGAAAGCCTCAAATGAGTGTTAACACACTATCTGTAGAAGAAATAAAAAAAATGCCTGTAGTACTCGGAGAGGTAGATGTATTAAAATCGTTATTACAACTACCTGGAGTTACCAATGCTGGTGAAGGAGCATCGGGCTTTAATGTACGTGGTGGTGGTGCAGACCAAAACCTTATTTTACTAGATGAGGCTACCATATTTAATTCTTCTCACCTATTTGGTTTTTTCTCTGTATTTAACTCAGATGCTATTAAAGATATTAAACTTTATAAAGGTGGTATTCCTGCACGCTTTGGAGGAAGAACATCATCTGTATTAGAAATATACCAAAAAGAAGGTAATAGTAAAGAATTTCACATGAATGGTGGTATAGGTCTAATATCTAGTAGGGTTATGGCAGAAGGTCCTATCTCTAAAGATAGAGGATCGTTTCTTATTGCCGGAAGAGCCTCTTATGCGCATCTGTTTTTAAAACTAGCTAATCAAGATAACTCTGCTTATTTTTATGACCTTAACACTAAACTAAGTTATAAACTTAACGAAAATAACAACTTATACCTATCAGGATATTTTGGTAGAGACCTTTTTGAAATTGATGATTTATTCTCTAATACATACGGTAATACTGTAGTAAACTTACGTTGGAATCACTTATTTAGCGATAGGTTGTTCTCAAATTTTTCTACTATATATAGCGATTATTACTACGGGCTAGAACTTGGAATTTTAGACTTTAAATGGGATTCTGGAATTAAAAATTATAATTTCAAGTACGACCTAAAGCATTACATCTCTAACAATTTTAAATTAAAATATGGTGTTAATGCTATTTATTATGACTTTAACCCAGGTAAAATAACCCCAACGGGCAGTCAATCATCTATAAACGAGAGACAACTGGAAAAGAAATATGCTTTTGAGCCCGCTATATACCTTGAGGCAGAGCATAGGCTGAGTGATAAAATAACCATGAGTTATGGTGTTCGTTATAGTATGTTTTATAGACTAGGTGCTCAAACTATTAACTTATATGAAAACAATCAGGCAGTTAATTATGACTCTGATCTCAAAATATACGAAAAAGCAGACCCGATAGGCAATAAAAGATATAGTAGTGGACAAACTATTGCTGATTTTAATAATCTAGAACCACGGGCAACATTTGCTTATGAGTTAAACAACAATCAGTCAATAAAAGCAAGTTATAACCGAATGGTTCAATACCTTAACTTAGTATCGAACACTTCATCCCCTACTCCTCTCGATATCTGGACTCCTAGTGGTTTATATATAGATCCTCAAATACTTGATCAAGTAGCACTAGGCTATTTCAGAAACTTTAGTGATGATAAATACAGTCTGGAAGTAGAAACATTTTACAAAAAGACAAAAAATAGATTAGACTATATTGATGGGGCTGACTTAATTGCTAATGAAGCTATAGAACAAGTGATACTTAATGGTGAAGCAAGAGCTTATGGACTTGAGCTATTATTACGCAAAAACGAAGGTAAATTAACTGGTTTTATTGCTTATACATTATCGCGTTCAGAACAAAGAACACCGGGGCGTACTGCTGAAGAAGTAGGTATAAACAATGGTGACTGGTATAGAACAGGGTTTGATAAACTACATGATCTTTCGGTTACAGCTTCTTATGAGTTAGATAAAAAATGGTCGTTTGGAACAACATTTTCATTACAGTCTGGGCGAGCTACCACTTACCCTAAAGGACAATACACCTATGGAGATGTAAACATCCCTATTTACGGAAATAGAAATGGAGACGCCCTTCCTGCATATCATCACTTAGATATTTCTGCAACCTATACTCCAAAACCTGAAAAGAAAAAAGGATGGCAAGGCGAATGGGTGTTTAGTATCTATAATTTATACAACAGGCAAAATGCTGCTTCTATGACATTTAGACAAAATGAGAATACAGGGATAAACGAATCTGTTAAAACATCTATTTTTGGAGTTGTGCCTAGTATAACTTATAATTTTAAATTTTAAATAACACCCCTCTTCTTCGATTAAATAATATAAAATCGAAGAAAAGGATTTCAAATATATAACTATGAAAAATATTAAACTCATCTTATTATTTGTAACTACTATACTCTTCATTTCGTGTGAAGAAGTAGTTCATCTTGATTTAGATACCGAAGACCCAAAACTTGTAATAGATGCGTCTATAATATGGGTTAAAGGTACAACTGGTAATGAGCAAGTAGTAAAACTTACAACCTCTGCTGGTTATTACGAAACCACAGTACCTACTGTTTCAGATGCAACCGTTTTTATTGTTAATACTGATAACGGAGCTGTTTTTAACTTTGTTGAAACAGTACTGGGTACAGGAGAATATGTATGTACTAACTTTGAACCTATTATAAATAATAATTATGAACTCACCGTTATATATGACGGCGAAACATATATAGCTACCGAAAAAATGTATCCTGTGCCTAGTATAGAAAATATAACACAAGACGACGAAAGTGGTTTTGATGGTAGTTCTATGGAAATCGAAGTGTTTTTTCAAGATGATGCTATAACAGAAAATTATTATCTAGCACGATTTGACACCGATATATATCCTTATCCTGAATATACTGCACTAGATGATGAGTTTAACAATGGTAACTTAATGTCGGTACTTTATATTGATGATGATTTAGAAACAGGTGATGTGTTAGATATTAGACTAGCAGGAACATCTAGAAGGTATTATGACTATATGGAATTAGTTATTACCATTATAGAAGGAGGAGCTGGTAGCGGACCATTCCAAACAACTCCTGCTGCTGTTCGCGGAAACTTTGTAAACCAAACAAATACAAATAACTATCCTTACGGTTATTTCCATATTTCAGAAGTAGATTATATACAATATACTGTACAATAAATAGTACTATTCAAAATACTTTTGTATCAAAAAAACGGCTATTATCAATAAATTGGTAATAGCCGTTATAGTATATAGAATTTTATTTGTATTATTTTTACAAAAACTAAACAAATATGTCATCTCACCACATAGTACGCGACGACCAAGAACCCGCATTAATAATAGCTAATGGGGCCGAATGCAGTGAAGAACTCATGGGGCAATTACTAGAGTGGTCACCTTTAGTTATTGTGCTAGATAGCGCTATAAAACGCGTGATAAACTTAGGTATTAAAATAGATGTTCTACTAGGTGATTTTGATCGGGATTTTGACCCTGAACAGTATCGCGACATGCAATACCCACTTGAAATAGTACATACACCTGATCAAAATAAAACCGATCTCGAAAAAGCCTTTGATTATCTTATAAATCGTGGTTTTCCTGCCGTAAATGTAATATGGGCAACAGGACGTCGTGCTGACCATACTATTACTAATATTACGAATATAGTACGCTATCGCGAAAAATTAAAAATTGTAATGCTAGACGATCACAGCAAAATTTTTCAACTTCCTAAAAAGTTCGAAAAATGGTACACTGCTGCTACACCAATATCACTAATACCCATTGGTAAAGCAGAAGGTATTATAACAAAAAACCTAAAATATCCGCTTAATGATGAAGCCTTAACCATAGGGCATCGCACAGGCAGTAGCAACGAAGCTTTAAACGATGGTATTGTTACAATAGAACATCGTGAGGGTAACTTATTACTTATGGAGTGCTTTGACTAAAAAACCATTTACTGTTACTTAAAACTGACTACTACAACTATAAACTATTCGCTATCTTTGTTCTAAAGCACGAAAAGAAAATATGAAATTTCAGGTAGTATCAGATTATAAACCTACGGGCGATCAGCCTACGGCAATAAAACAACTAAGCGCAGGCATCGATACAGGAGAAAAATTCCAGACACTATTAGGGGTTACAGGGTCAGGTAAAACCTTTACTATGGCAAATGTTATAGAAGAGGTACAAAAACCCACACTGGTACTGGCACACAACAAAACACTGGCTGCCCAGTTATATAGTGAGTTCAAACAGTTTTTCCCGAATAATGCCGTAGAATATTTTGTATCCTACTACGACTACTACCAACCCGAAGCCTACATACCCGTTAGCGGATTATATATAGAAAAAGACCTTTCGATAAACGAAGAGCTAGAGAAAATGCGACTTAGCACGACCTCTTCCCTACTTTCAGGGCGTAGAGATATAATTGTAGTCGCATCAGTATCCTGTTTATATGGTATTGGTAACCCTGTCGAGTTTCAAAAAAACGTAGTTTCTATAGAGCGTGACCAAGTAATAAGCCGTACCAAACTACTGCACCGTTTAGTACAAAGTTTATACTCCCGTACGGAAGCTGACTTTTTACCAGGTACATTCCGTATAAAAGGCGATACTGTTGAGGTTTTCCCAAGTTATGCTGACGACCCGTTCCGTGTTCATTTTTTTGGCGATGAAATCGAAGAAATCGAAGCTTTTGATGCAAAAACATCACAGGTAATCGAGAAATATGAAAAACTAAACATCTACCCTGCCAATATGTTCGTAACAAGCCCCGATGTATTGCAGGGGGCAATATGGGAAATACAACAGGATTTAGTAAAACAAGTCGATTATTTTAAAGAAATAGGCAAACACCTCGAAGCAAAACGCCTTGAAGAACGTACCAATTTTGACCTCGAAATGATACGCGAACTAGGCTACTGCTCGGGTATCGAAAATTACTCACGTTATCTGGACAGGAGGCAACCCGGTACACGTCCGTTCTGTTTGCTGGATTACTTCCCTGACGATTATTTAATGGTTATTGATGAAAGCCACGTAACCATTAGCCAAGTACACGCCATGTATGGCGGCGACCGTTCCCGTAAGGAAAACTTGGTTGAATATGGTTTCCGCTTGCCTGCGGCTATGGATAACCGCCCTTTAAAATTTGAGGAGTTTGAAGCCATGCAAAACCAAGTGGTTTATGTAAGTGCCACTCCTGCCGATTATGAGCTGCAAAAAAGCGGTGGTGTGTATGTAGAGCAGATAATTCGACCTACAGGATTACTTGACCCTATTATAGAAATACGCCCCAGCCTAAACCAGATAGACGACCTTATTGAAGAAATACAACAACGTGTAGAACTCGACGAGCGTGTATTGGTAACCACACTTACCAAACGTATGGCGGAAGAGCTTGCCAAATACCTTACGAAATTGTCAATACGCTGTCGATACATACACAGCGAAGTAGATACACTAGAGCGGGTAGAAATTATGCAAGATTTACGTAAAGGAATATTCGATGTACTAATTGGGGTAAACTTACTACGAGAAGGGTTAGATTTACCTGAAGTATCATTAGTAGCAATACTGGATGCCGATAAAGAGGGCTTTTTGCGTAGTACACGCTCATTAACGCAAACCGTTGGGCGTGCGGCACGTAACGTGAACGGTAAAGCCATAATGTATGCCGACAAAATTACCGACAGTATGCAACGCACTATGGATGATACCACCTACAAACGCGAAAAACAGCATAACTATAACATTGAACACGGATTAGTGCCTATGGCATTAAACAAAAAAATAGAAAACTCACTGGGTAGGAATAGTGTGGCTTATAATTATGACAGTAGCCCAAAAGTTGCTGCCGAACCCGACACTACCTATATGGCTAAAGGCGATATAGAAAAGCTGATACGCGAAAAGCGTAAAAGCATGGAAAAAGCCGCTAAAGACCTTGACTTTTTACAAGCTGCTAAGTTGCGAGATGAGATTAAAGAGTTACAGGAGAAGATTTAAACTAATATGAGAAATATGAATATTCCAAAACCATCTTTAATTTTTATTTTTTTAACGAGTCTTTCTTCACTCTTTGGTTGTTCAGGAAAATCCAATAGCAAAAAAGAAGAGGGAAAATCCGCAGAAGCATCTCTTAAAGAAGATAATTCTTATAATGAAATGAGAAATGGAGCACTTACTGTTAAACCTGAACAATTGGGCATTGATATTCCGGAAGATTCCATAGTTGTTTATGGTATAGTAATGGATTGGGGAATAGATGATAATACCATTGCTACAATTGTTTCTTTTAAAAATGGAGATGCAAGCCTCTATTTAAGTTCTGGAGGAGGTATTATCGGAGGAGGGCAACACACTAATGTTAATTTTGCTGCTAAAAAATTCGTAGAATTAGCGGAAAACTATATAGTAGAACAAAAACCTGCTATAAAGATGCCACTACCTGTAAAAGACTATATAATATTTTATATACTTACTAATAAAGGTATTTTTATGCTACATGAAGAAATGAGAAATTTCGAAAATAGTTCTTCTTTATTACTTCCTCTATTTGAAGAAGGTAATATTGTATTAAGTGAATTAAGAAGTATAAGTGATAAATAATTATTCAACAAAAATCTGTGCTCATCTGCCTGATCCGTGTTATCTGCGTTCCACAATATCCGCAATCCCGTTTGCAGAAAAATTAAAAAAATGCAATTTAGTTAGCATATAATTTACATATACCTAATAAAATTTCTTTAATTTGTAAGAAATACAAAGTATATGCAAATTGACCCGTCGCAAACAAGTCAAAGAAACATCTATAAAATCCTGTCAGGAGCTATAATTCCGCGCCCCATAGCATGGGTATCCAGCATCAGCGAAGAAGGGATAACCAACCTTGCCCCGTTTTCATTTTTTAATATGGTAGGCGACGATCCGCCACATATTATGTTCTCTACTGTACGCACGGGCGACAAAAACAAAGACACACTTAATAACGTACTTGCCACAAAGCAATTTGTAGTCAATTTAGCAACGGTAGACCTTGTCGAGAAAATGAATGATACTTCGGCAAACTTACCTCCTAACGAAAGCGAATTCGATTTTGCAGGGCTTACTCCTGCGCCATCAGTAGTTATAAAACCACCCAGAGTACAGGAAAGCCCTGTAAGTATGGAGTGCGAACTGGTACACCATTACAGCCTTGAAGGGCATCAAAA
Organism: Flavobacterium arcticum; assembly: GCF_003344925.1. Lineage (NCBI taxonomy): Bacteria > Pseudomonadati > Bacteroidota > Flavobacteriia > Flavobacteriales > Flavobacteriaceae > Flavobacterium > Flavobacterium arcticum. Next base: position 2,361,076 of record NZ_CP031188.1, read on the forward strand.
CGGTGGTGCTACAATAATGATAGGCAGGATTGTAATGATTCATATAGATGAATTGATACTGCTAGATGACTTTAAAATAAACATGGAAACCTACAAACCTGTTGCCCGATTAGCAGGGTCTAACTACTCAGGTTTGGGAGATATTTTTTCAATAAAAAGACCAATATAACACAATGAAAATAACAGTAATAGGCGGAGGTCCCGGAGGTTTATATTTCTCCATTCTTTTGAAAAAGGCAATGCCTGATTATGATGTAAGTGTTTACGAACGTAACAAAGCCGATGATTCTTTTGGTTTTGGCGTAGTATTCTCTGATGAAACCCTAAGTGAATTCCTTACCCGAGACCCTGATTCGTATGACCTCATTCGCAGTCGCTTTGCCTATTGGGACGAACTGGATGTGGCACGCGATGGCGAAAAAGTACGCATTACCGGTAACGGTTTTTGTGGGTGTTCGCGTAAAACCTTATTACAATTATTACAGCAACGTTGTAAAGAGGTAGGTGTTAACCTCAATTTTGAAGCTAATGTAAAAGATTTATCTCAATTCTCAGATTCTGATATTATTGTGGCTGCCGATGGTATAAATAGTAACATCCGCGAGAAATATGCTGACGATTTTGGCACAGAAGTACAAATGAAAAGCAATCGCTTTGTATGGATGGGTTCTACTCGCCCATTGGATGCGTTTACCTATTTTTTCAGAAGTACACCTTATGGTACATTTGTAGCCCATACCTACCAATATGAAGAAGGTATGAGTACGTGGATATTTGAAACTACAGACGAAACATGGCAAAAAGCTGGTTTTGATGTTACCAATGAAGAAGACACCATTGCCAAATTATCAGAACTATTTAAAGAAGAGTTAGACGGACACGGTTTAATATCTAATCATTCACATTGGAGACAATTTCCTGCCGTTACTAATAAAAATTGGCATAAAGACAATATAGTATTACTAGGCGATGCCAAGGCTACGGCGCACTACTCTATAGGCTCGGGTACTAAGCTGGCTATGGAATGCGCTATTGCACTAGCCGATTCAGTAATAAAACATACAAATGATATACCCGCTGTTTTTGAAAATTACGAAAAACTACGCCGTAATCGTGTAGAAATGATACAGCACGCTGCTAACGTATCGCTTGACTGGTTTGAGCATATGGATAGGCACATGCAACACGATTTTATGAAGTTTGCTTTTAGCACCATGACACGTGCTAAAAAAGTAACTTTCGAAAACTTAGGTTTGCGCGATGCTTTGTTTACTCAAAAAGTACTGGCAGAATTTAACGAGAAAGAAGGGAATAAAAACCCTAATACAACAGCAGCATTCACACCATTTTCATTACGAGATATGACGCTTGACAACCGTATTGTAATGAGCCCGATGGAGCAATATTCTGCTGAAGAAGGCTTGGTTAACGACTGGCATTTAATGCATTATGGTTCGCGCGCTACAGGTGGTTTGAGTCTAATTTTAACCGAAGCTACTGCCATATCTCCTACTGGTAGAATAACTTTAGGCTGTGCAGGCATATGGTCTAAAGAACAGGTTATTGCATGGAAACGAACTGTTGATTTCGTACATCAAAATAGTACTGCTAAAATAGGGGTACAAATTGGGCATTCTGGTCGAAAAGGCGCAATGCAATTTTATTGGGATGCTAAAAATAAAGCTATCGATAATGCTTGGGAATTACTATCAGCTTCCCCTATTCCATTTAGTGATACCATGGCTATTCCTAGAGAGATGACTATAGCTGATATGGATACTATAACTGCTGAGTTTGTTAACGCTGCTAAAAATGCAGATGAAGCAGGTTTTGATATGATAGAGCTACAGGCGCATCATGGATTTTTATTAGCCTCTTTCTTATCTCCATTAACTAATATTCGAGCGGATGAGTTTGGTGGAAGTATCGAAAACCGATTAAAATTCCCATTACGAGTATTTAACGCCATGCGAGAAATATTCCCAAAAGGAAAGCCTATGTCTGTACGTATTTCGGCATCTGATTGGGCTGAAAATGGTATAACAGAAGATGATGTCCTAGCTATTGCCGAAGCTTTTAAACAAGTTGGGGCAGATATAATAAATGTATCTACAGGATTAACTGTAGAAAATGAAAAACCAGCTATTGGTAGAATGTGGCAAACACCATTCTCTGATATGGTACGTAATGAGGTAAATGTACCTACTATTACCGCAGGATACATACAAGATATAGATCAAATTAACACTATATTACTTAATGGTCGTGCTGATTTAGTAGCATTAGGTAAAACACTGTTATTAGATCCTTATTTTGTGCGTAATGCACAAGCTTATGAACAGCATAAGGCTAAAAACTTAGAAGAGCTAGGAATACCTAAACCATATATGTCGGCAACACCTCACTTGTACCCATATATAGCGGGACAACGTAGAAATGCTGAAAACATGAAAAAAGCATTGAAACCATTAACGCATAAAAAGTAACACTCAAAGTGATGAAACATTACGACGATAATTTTACGCATGATAATTTACCGCCCGCTTCATTACAAGCAGAGTGTTTTACAGGGCATTCAGATTTTGAATTTCCTGATAACTTAAATTGTGTAGAGCAATTACTAGACAGACATATTGCTGAAGGCAATGGAGATAAAGTTGCTATTCGCACTTTTGATATTACATGGACATATAACGATTTATATGAAAAAGCGAATCAAATTGCACATGTATTAAAAGACGATCTTGGTTTTGTTTCAGGAAACAGAGTATTGATACGTTCAGCTAATAACCCTATGTATGTAGCCTGTTGGTTTGGTATATTAAAAGCTGGCGGAGTTGTAGTAGCAACGATGCCTTTGTTACGCGAAAAAGAACTTAGCGTAATGACTGAAAGTGCCAAAATATCGCATGCCTTTAGTGATTATAGACTCGAAGATGATATACTTGCCGTAAAATCGCCTTTTTTAAAGCATGTTATTTCTTTTAATGGTACTGGACAAGGAACTTCAAAACTAGAGGTTTTAATGGGTAATAAACCCAAAACGTTTAATAACTACACTACAAAATCAGATTCGGTTGCGATAATCGGTTTTACATCGGGTACTACAGGGAAACCTAAAATGACAGCGCATTATCATAAAGATATTTTATTGATATGTGAGGCATTCCCTAAATATTCGTTACAGCCCACAACAGAAGATGTATTTATAGGCAGCCCGCCACTTGGTTTTACCTTCGGACTTGGCGGATTGGTATTGTTTCCATTTTATTTTGGGGCATCTACTTTTTTACTAGAAAAACCATCGCCTGATTCATTGCTTCAAGCAATACAAGATTATAAGGTAACGATTTGTTTTACCGCCCCTACTGCTTGGCGTGTAATTACTACTAAGGTAGTTGATTATGATATTTCGTCATTACGAAAATGTGTATCGGCAGGTGAAACATTACCAATAAAAGTTTGGGATGACTGGCACGATGCCACAGGATTAAAAATAATAGATGGTATTGGTGCTACCGAGATACTCCATATCTTTATATCTTCGAACGAAGAAACGATGCGAAAAGGAGCCACAGGCTTGCCTATTCGTGGATATGAAGCCAAAATTGTAGATGCTAAAGGTAATGAAGCCCCTACAGGAGAAGCAGGACGGCTTGCCGTGCGTGGCGTTACAGGCTGTAAATACCTAGCTAATGAAGAGCGACAGCAAAAATATGTAGAAAACGGATGGAATATTACAGGAGATATTTTCCGTAAAGACGAAGATGGTTATTACTGGTTTGTAGCACGTGGCGACGATATGATTATCTCGTCAGGTTATAATATTTCGGCAATAGAGGTAGAAAATGTGTTACTAATGCACGATGCCATTACAGAGTGTGCTGTTGTAGGAATACCTGATGAGGAACGCGGTATGCTAGTATGTGCTTATATAGTACTTAAAGAAAAGGACAAGGCTAACGATGTATTTACAAAAGAAATACAAGACTGGTTTAAAGCATCGGCAGCACCTTATAAATATCCGCGAAAGATATGTTATATGGAAGCATTACCAAAAACAGAGACAGGAAAAATTCAACGATTTAAACTTAAAAAAATAATACAAGCGTAATGGAAAACGCATTTATAAAAAAAGAAAAAGTACGCTTTCAGCATGTAGATTATGCAGGGATAGTTTTTTATCCTCGCTTTTTAGAGATGTTGAACTGCTTAGTAGAAGATTTTTATGAAGAGGCTTTAAATATGCCTTTCAAAAATTTACATGAAACAGGCGGAATACCTACCGTCGATTTAAAAATACAATTTAAAAAAGCAGCACGATTAGGCGATGAACTAACAAAGTCTCTTTGGATTAAGAATCTTGGTGGAGCTTCTATGCATTGTGGGTTTAAATTTGAACATGAAGATGGTTCTACTTGTCTTGAAGGAGAAGTAACCCTAGTTCGTGTAGAGTTTTCAGATGATAGAAAAGGCATAAAAGCAAGCGGATTCCCTGATGATATGCGTACAATATTAGAAAAATATATTATTACTTAATAGTGATAAAAATAATAGTACCACGAATACAGTTCGATGGTATGATTTAAAATTTATAATCAATGTTAGATTTACCAAAATTTAAAGCTGCCGCAGTACAAGCTTCTTCTGTTTTTCTTGATGTAGATGCAACGGTAGAAAAATCGTGTGCTATAATAGCCGAAGCAGCAAGAAATGGGGCTTCGTTAGTAGCATTTCCTGAAGTATTTGTAGCAGGCTATCCCTACTGGAACTGGATTATGACACCTATACAGGGTAGCAAATGGTATGAAAAGTTATATCTAAATTCTATAACGGTACCAGGTCCTGAAACAGACAGACTTTGCGAAGCTGCAAAAGAACATAATTGCCATGTGGTAATTGGTGTTAATGAACGCGGGCAAAGTATGGGCGAAATATATAACACCAACCTTATTATAGATAATAAAGGAAAACTAATAGGCAAGCACCGCAAGTTAGTACCTACTTGGGCAGAAAAATTAACATGGACAGGTGGCGATGGTTCGTCACTTAAAGTATATAACACAGAGATTGGTCCTATAGGAACATTAGCTTGTGGAGAGAATACCAATACCTTGGCACGCTATGCGCTGCTTTCACAAGGCGAATTAATACATGTAGCTAATTATATTTCATTACCAGTTGCTCCGCCAGATTATAATATGGCAGAGGCTATAAAAATACGCGCGGCAGCGCACTCTTTTGAAGGTAAACTATTCACAATAGTGTCCTGTTCTACTATCACAAAAGAGATTATAGACGAAATGAAGGAAGACGTACCTAACGCAGAGGAATTATTGACACGTAAAAATAGTGCTTTTACTGGTTTTCTTGGTCCTAATGGAGCTACTATAGGAGAACCGCTTATTGATGATGAAGGTATTGTATATGCTGATATTGATTTATCTAAATGTATACAACCAAAGCAAATGCACGATATACTAGGGCATTACAACCGCTTTGATATTTTTGACTTACGCGTAAATACTGCGCCAAAGAAGAATATTACTTTTATGGATGGTGATACATCCGAAGAAAAATAAATTTTGCTAACTACTATAAACTAAACTTAGTATGGAAACAAAACATGATGATAGTGTAATAGGTCGTGCTAGAGTACAAGACACTCCAGAACTAGAAGCTTATTATAAAGAATTAGAAAATCTTGGCGCAGGAGCGCTATGGACAGTTGCTAATGATATTGAACCTTGGGAACCCCGCCCGTCATCTATACCAATGTTGTGGAAATATGATGATTTACGTAGTCTTGTAATAAAATCGTCAGAACTGGTAACACCAGAGCAAGCAGGGCGTCGTGTGGTATATCTTGTTAATGATAAGCGTAAGGATGTAAGTGCCGCTGTGGGCTGGTTATATACTGGTATACAGGTAACACGCCCTGGCGAAAGTACTCCTGCACATAAACACAAAGCTGCTGCACTCCGTTTTATTATGGAAGGCGAAGGTGGTTATACCGTTGTAGATGGTAATAGAATAACGCTTGAGGTAAACGATTTTGTTATTACCCCAAACAGCACTTGGCACGAGCATGGTGTTGCAGAAGATGGTAAAACCTGTATTTGGCAAGATGGGTTAGATATACCATTAATAAACGCCTTAGAAGCTAATGATTATGCAGTACTAGATGGTAAACAAGAGCTTACAGCACCTGAAAATTTTTCACCATTAGTTTATGGTGGTGTGGGGCTTGTACCTGCCGACCAAGAATGGGATAAACCTTACTCTCCCCTATTTAAATATTCATGGAAAAAAGTATATCCTGCCTTATTAGAAGCTGCCCAAGTGCACGAAGGTTCGCCTTTTGATGGTATTTTAATGCAGTACACTAATCCTGCTACTGGAGGTCATGTAATGCAAACTATGGGGGCGTCTATGCAACTATTACGCGCAGGCGAACACACTAAGGCACACAAACATACAGGATCTTTTGTATATCAATGTGCCAAAGGAAAAGGTTACTCAATAATAGGCGGGAAACGCTTTGACTGGAAAGAGCGCGATATTTTTTGCGTTCCATCATGGGTATATCATGAACATGTAAACTTATCTGAAACAGAAGATGCTTGTTTATTCTCGTTTAATGATTTACCAGTTATTACTTCACTAGGATTGTACCAAGAAAAAACACACCCTGACGGATATCAAACTGTTGAGTAAATCACGTTTACAGGATTCAGTCACAGTTATTAGTTCAAATACAATAAACACAACTTAATAATAAGCATAACACACAAACTTAAAAAATGAAATTAGTTACTTACAAAATAAATGATACTACACATCAGCTAGGTTTTATAAAAGATGATGTTATTATAAATGCAGAGCAATTAGGGCAACTTAAAAACAATGCATTACCTGCTACTATGCTCGAGTTTATCGATCTTGGTAAAGAAGGTATTGAAAAAGCTACAACGCTTATAGCCACTGCTACAACTGAGGAGTTAAAAAAGTGTTCTGTATCGCTTGCGGGTGCTAAACTTATGGCGCCAATACCTAAACCTAGAAAAAACATTATAGGTATTGGATTAAATTATACAGAGCACGTTGCCGAATCGGCACGTACATTAGATACTTCTAAAGATTTACCACAACAACCTGTTATTTTTTCAAAACCACCTACAGCAGTTACAGGTACAGGAGAAAATATCGTTCATAATCAAGACATCACTAAACAACTGGATTATGAAGTTGAGCTTGCTGTAATAGTAAGTAAAAGAGGTAAAAACGTACCTAAAAAAGACGCTATGGACTATGTATATGGTTATAGTGTTATAAACGATATTAGCGCAAGAGATTGCCGTCGTTCTGGGCAATGGATAGTGTCTAAAGGACAAGACACCTTTGCTCCTATGGGACCTATTCTTGTTACTGCCGATGAAGTAGCAGACCCACACAATTTAAATCTTTCATTAAAGTTGAACGGAGAAGAGCGTCAAAACTCAAATACTAAGTTTATGCTTTTTAATATCAATGATTTAATTAATGATATTAGTACAGTATTCACTATAGAAGCCGGCGATATTATAGCAACAGGTACACCTGCTGGTGTAGGTGCAGGTAGAAACCCACAAGCTTTTATGTGGCCTGGTGATATTGTAGAAGCTACTGTAGAAGGTATTGGTACAATTACAAATACTATTGTAGATTCTAAGGATATTTAAGAGTCATTTACAGCCTACAAAATTGTACTATAAGAAAATAATAAACTAAAGCTATACTTTAAGTAATGTCAGTTAAACGATACAAAATAGGACAAATAGTACCCAGCTCTAACATAACAATGGAGACTGAGATACCAGCACTTTTACACTCACGCGAAACCATAACACCAGAGCGATTTACATTCCACTCTAGTCGAATGCGAATGAAAAAAGTGACTAAAGAAGAGCTAGAAGCAATGGATGCTCAAAGCTTAAAATGCGCACAAGAACTGAGCGATGCCCGTGTAGATGTTATGGGCTATGCCTGCCTTGTAGCCATCATGAGTATGGGGCGTGGTTATCACTGCGTATCCGAAACTAATTTACACGAAGAAACTGTAAAAAATGATGCCCCTACACCTATCGTTACTAGTGCAGGTGCATTAATAAACGGGCTAAAAGTATTAGGGGCTAAAAAAGTGGCTGTAATAACACCATACATGAAGCCACTTACACAAATGGTGGTAGACTATATAGAACATCAAGGCTTTGAGGTGGTAGACTTTATTGCGCTCGAAATACCTGATAATTTAGAAGTCGCAGCTCAAGACCCAATGAACCTCTTGGATATTTACAAAAAACTGAATCTTGAAGGCGTAGATGTACTTGTAGCTTCAGCTTGTGTACAAATGCCCTCTCTTGAAGCTATAGATGCTATTGAGAAAGAAATTGGTATACCTGTTACCTCTGCAGCCGTTTGTACCACCTATGAAATGCTAAAGAAGCTAAATTTAGATACTAAAATACCTATAGGCGGTGCTTTATTGAGTGGTAAGTATTAAAAGTTATTATAATACAATTAAAAAAAGCTATTTGGATCATTAAAACAGCAAAACACTTCTTATATCATTTAATTTAAGTAGTCTTAAATTATTTTTTAAAAGATTCTTAATCAATTGATTGCAGGAAAGCACTTCCTCTCTTTTGGTTTCTTTCTCAAATTCAATAGCAGCTTTCTCAAAAGATACTGTATCCCTTGCATTAACACTTGATTCATAGTGCACTAAACGTTCCATAGCAATAGTATATTAATTGTTGTTTATGTACGCTAAATTTACAAACTAAAAATGGTTTATAATGCTAATTATTCTATAACAGATCATTAAATAATCAACAATTTTAAATGATTATTTCAGTTATTCGCTTCTAAAGAAATAATAATGATTATACCAGAGATAAATTTACAATTCTAGCTTTACTAAAATTACTACAATATGACATAAGAAACAAAATAGTTATGTTAAACAACATTACTTTAACATTTATAAATTTACTCTCCAATTAACTTCGGGATTATACCGCAATGTACCACTAAAAACCTCTAGAGGTGCAGCAAAATTATTAGTATATAAACCACCCGTACCTAACCCTTGTGGCATTGGACTGTTTTTCAAAAACGTCCACTGCGCAATAGCGTTTAACCCTATATTGCTTTCTAGCGCTGAGGTTACCCACCAACCAATATTTAATGCTTCGGCTATTGTAATCCATTCTTGTGTACCATGAAAACCACCTACCAAACTAGGCTTTAAAATAATGTATTGTGGCTTTATTTTTTGTAACAACGCCTTTTTATCATCATTACCAAACACACCTATCAACTCTTCATCTAAAGCAATGGGTATTGGGGCACTTAAACATAGTACTGACATGCTGTCATACTGCTTTTTTTTAATCGGCTGTTCTATACTATGTATTTTAAATTCAGATAATTGTATTATTTTACTTAAAGCATTATTTGCACCGAAAGCGCCGTTAGCATCTACACGAATTTCGATAGTTTCAGCATCAAAATTAGCTCTAATAGCAGCTAATAAATCGAGTTCTTTTTGAAAATCGATTGCTCCAATTTTTAATTTTATACAATTAAAACCTTGTTGTATTTTTTCCTCTATCTGCTGCTTCATAAACTGCTCATCGCCCATCCAAACCAAACCGTTAATAGAAATATTTTTCTTTCCTTTTGTAAAATCTGAAGGAAATAAAAGGTAGGGTGATTCACTCTCTAACGAATGAAAAGCCATTTCAACTCCAAACTGTATTGAAGGGAATTCTATCAATTCTTGCCATAATTGTTCTACCCCCAAATGAATATTATCACACGTCCATTTTAGCTTCTCTTCATAGTCGGGTCTGTCATCAATACTAAGCGAACGTAATATGCCACACTCCCCTATTCCGCGCTTACCATTTTGTTCAAGAATAATAAACCAAGTTTCCTTTTCAGTCAAAACGCCCCGCGAAGTTCCGCTAGGGCGTTTAAAGTTGAGTGTATATTTTTTATAACTTGCTTTCATGTAAATTATGAATTCCTAATTTTAATTATTACAATTCAATAGAGGAGCCTATTTCTAAAAGCATAAGATCTTTGTCTTTATCATAGAATTTCTTTTTGGCTTCTTCATGGTTTATTTCAATGTAACCAAAAGTATCATAGTGATAGCCTAATATTTTATCGCACTCTAAAAAATCTGACGCTATAATAGCATCATCTACATCCATAGTAAAATTACTACCTATAGGCAGTATAGCAAGGTCGAGCTTAGTGCTCAATGGTATCAGCTTCATGTCATAAGTAAGTGCCGTATCGCCTGCTATATAAATGTTTTTGTGCTCACCTTCTATTACAAAACCACCTTGATTTCCTCCATATGTGCCATCTGGAAACGAACTAGAATGTACTGCATTTACATATTTTACTTTCCCAAAATCAAACTGCCAGCTACCACCATGGTTCATTGGGTGTACCTTAAAGCCTTTATTTTCATAATATTCTGCTATTTCGGCATTTGATACTATGGTAGCGCTAGTGTTTTTGGCTATTGCTTCAACATCTAATATATGATCGCCATGCGCATGAGTAATTAATATATAATCAGCTTCTAGTTTATTAATATCAATATTTTTTGCTAATTCATTAGCCGAAATAAAAGGATCTACTATAATTTTTTTACCGCCTACCTTTATACCAAGGCTTGCATGTCCGTAAAATGTAATTTTCATATCGCTATAATTTTAGGTTTATTGTTCATGATTAAAACTGTAATACTATAGATAATAACACTGATAGTAAAAACGTACTCAATGCTACTTTTTTCAACTCTGGGTCTAATGCTTTTGGCTTTTTATTTTTAGCTACTGTTTTTAAGTGTATTAAAAATGGCACATAAGCTATTAAGAACAAGTATTGCAATGGCTTAAAACCATACAAGACAGCAAATAGCATGGTTAAAAATAATGCTATTAGTATTATAGCATAATGATATCCTTTTGCTTTTTCTGCTCCTAGTTTTACTACTAGGGTATTTTTACCCGACATAGCATCTGATATTTGATCGCGCATATTATTAAGGTTTAATACCGCTACACTAAGCAATCCTATACTTATTGCGGGTAATATAATAAACATATCGAGTTGTTTTGCAAACAAAAAGTAACACCCTAAAACACTAACCAACCCAAAGAATATAAATACAAACAAGTCACCTAATCCTCTATAGCCATATGCCGAGTTACCTACTGTATATTTTATTGCAGCAGCTATAGCTGCCAAACCTAAAAAGAAAAACAATAATGAATATCCGAAATTTTCTTTCCCAAAAGAAAGGTAAATTAAAACTATCGCTGTAATTAATGTAAGTACTGATGTTAATATAATACCTCGTTTCATTTCTAAAACGGTTATTGCACCACTCTGTATGGCTCGTTGTGGTCCTATTCGGTTTTCGTTATCAGTACCTTTTACACCATCTCCATAATCATTGGCAAAATTAGAAAGTACTTGTAAGCCTAATGTAGTAAGCAATGCAAACGAAAGTATCCACCAGTTTACCATACCTTGCGAAAAGGCATAAAAACAACCTACCAAAATACCCGAAACCGATAATGGAAGTGTTCGTAAACGTGCAGCACTTAACCATGCTTTTATATTTGCCATAATTTTATTTTAATGTAGTTACATCCAATTTTTATCGGTTGTTTCTACCTGATATAACCAATAGTTTGTTAACTGTTTAAGTCGTGTATAATCTGCCAGTCCAAAAGTAAGTGTACCACCTGCTGTATAGAGTGTAACGCGTCCAATGTCTGACTTTTTATGCCAAAAATTTTGTTTTAGACTTATTGCCTGTATTTTATGCGGAGCCAAAAAATGGTTATCAATATCCCAAGCACCATTTTGTTTTATAATAAATTCGTTATTTACAAATAGTCTACTATTCCTGTACGCAAAATAAATTAGTGTAACTACAAACAGAAGGTATAGCGGAAGGAAAATAACATAATTATACAATTCACTATATCCTAAATAAGCAAACAAAAAGAAAATTCCGAAAGGGACGATTAAAAATTTAATAACCTGTACAATTACTTTTCTTATACTAAGTTTAAGCATCACACCACGCTCGGGTATTTTTCCTAAAAGAAACTTAATCAATACGTCTTTTTCCTTTTCACTACAACCAGGAATTTCTATTGCTAGTTTTCGTTGTTCTTTACTATTTGTGTCTAGATTAGATGCCTGTCGGATTCTTATATCCTGAATATTCATCTTTTTCTGAAAGTAATTTCTGCCTACTGTAACTATTTGTACTCTTTCGGGTCTTATTATAGTATTGTGAGTATTCAGCAAACCATATGATAGTAATAAAGAATTTTGCTGCTGTGTAATCTTATAATTAAAATACTTAAGTATTGTACGCGAAAGGTTTACTAATAATGTAAGCACTATAATAGCTAGGATAATAAACCCAACAAATTGAAATAATACAGTAGGGTTTATATATTCTTCAAGCGAACCAGTATCATAACCACTAGCATCAATATAATCTTCTATGTTTTGATATACCGTTATTACAAAAGCAAATAGCAGTGCAAAACTTCTAGCATAATTAGAGGTAATACCTGTTTTTAATAAACTAAGTAAACTAATTTGTATAAAAGGATATTCTTCTTTAGTAGTACCCTCTTCAGTAACAGTATCTTTATCAATATTTTTCTTCGATTCTAGCAAGTGTTCTTTAAGTGCCACAGCAAGATTATGCGAAATAGCCTTTATAGTAACCTCTTTTTTACTACTTCCTGCTGTATCTACTTCAAGTTCATGAACACCTATAAATCTTTGTATTAAAGACTGGTTAATATTTACCTGCTGTATCTTATCTAGAGGAATAGCGATACGGCTTTTATTAAGTATTCCTTTCCGAATAACAAACTCTTCATTATCCTCATCAAGAAAAAAAGTAAAATTATAATATTTAAGATAGGCTATAATACCTATAAGCAACATTACAGCTGCAACACCTAAGCCTAAGTAAATCTTATTCATTTCGTTAATACGAAAAACCCAAACCAGTAATATAGGCCAAAGAGAGCGTACAACCCCCTGTAGCGTATCGGTAAACATAACCACTACACCAACAAGCGATTGCCTTTGCGGACTATTGAAACTACGCTTCATCGGGTTGCTGGTTTAATACTTTACCTACAAGCAATTGTTTTATTTTTTCGGCGTGCGATTTTTCTAAACCTGGAATTTTCAAATCGCTACTATTACCTCCTGCCGTAAATATTTCTATTGTAGCAAGCCCCAGTTTACGCGATAGTAAACCTTCATGAAGTGCTACGTGCTGTACTCTGTTATAGGGTATAATTATAGTATTAACAGTAATAACACCACTACGGTAAACAACATCGTGTGTGCGAAAAGCAAACCCTCGTTTCTTAAAACTTATTTTAGAAATAAGCAATGAAACACAAAGTAAGAATGCAATAACAGCAACAGGTATATACCAATAAGGTTGAAGCTCTTCTATAAAATAAAATGCACAACCTGCTCCTAACATTAATAATAAATAGAACAAACCTATATTAAAAAGCATTACTTTATAATAACTTACTTGTAATGATGAAAGTTGTACCTCTTCAAACTTAGGTAACAAAAGGGTGTCTATAGGATTATTAATATATCTGTTATCTTCTAAATTATTAGATTCATTTGTTATGGTATCCATTTGATATCTTTAAAGTTAGGCTTCCTCTTTTCAAGGAAAGCATCACGCCCCTCTTTAGCTTCTTCCGTCATATAAGTTAAGCGTGTCGCTTCGCCTGCAAATACCTGTTGCCCTACCATACCGTCATCGGTAAGATTAAAGGCAAACTTTAGCATTTTTATTGAGGTAGGCGATTTTTCTAATATTTCTTGTGCCCATTCATAAGCTGTATCTTCAAGCTCGGCATGAGGAATAACAGCGTTTACCATACCCATTTCATAAGCATCTTGCGCCGAATAATTTCTACCCAAAAAGAATATTTCTCTTGCACGCTTTTGCCCTACCATCTTGGCAAGGTAAGCTGAGCCATAACCACCATCAAAACTGGTAACATCGGCATCAGTTTGTTTAAATATAGCATGTTCTTTACTAGCAAGGGTAAGGTCGCACACTACATGCAGGCTATGCCCACCACCTACTGCCCAGCCTGGCACTACAGCTATAACTACCTTTGGCATAAAACGAATAAGACGTTGTACTTCTAGTATATTTAGCCTGTGCATACCGTCTTCGCCTACATAACCTTGATCGCCACGTGCTTTTTGGTCACCACCACTACAAAACGAATATATTCCATCTTTAGATGATGGACCTTCGGCAGATAGCAACACTACCCCTATTGAAGTATCTTCTCGAGCATCAACGAAAGCTTCAAAAAGTTCGCTGGTCGTTTTAGGGCGAAAAGCATTTCGCACATCGGGTCTATTAAAGGCAATACGGGCTACGCCATCGCATTTTTTATAGGTTATATCTTCAAATTCCTTTACGGTTTTCCATTCAATATTGCTCATAAGTATAACTAATTTACCGTAAAAATAAGTCATTTTTTGCACACCCCAATAAAAATAAGCACAATGAAAATAGGGTATTGATAACCTTCTTTTATTCATAACATTATCTTCTAATAATGTCACAAACCATTTTTTTATTGTTAAACCTTAAAAAAAAATCATTGTAAAAAGACCGAGTTAGTTATATTTGCGCTCTTACGTCCTATATATAATGAAGTTTTTTAAAATATACCCCTACATATTTACACTACTACTATTGTTATCCTGTAAAAAGGAAACACCAATGTTTGCCGAACATATACCGGTAGCAAAAGTTAAAGATACCCTACCCAGTGTAAATCCATTTCAACCAAAACTAAATAAATTAAGTCCCATATATAAAAATTTAAAAACCAATTTGGTAGATAATTTTTATAAAAAGAACTGGAAAAGAAGTAACCTTAGTGGTGGTTTTTTAGTAGCAAAAAATGGTGAAATTTTATATGAAACTTATGGTGGATTAGCTAATAGAGCTACTAAAGAAGAAATAAATGCTCACACTGCGCTACATTTAGCATCGGTAAGTAAGGTGCTTACGGCTACTGCAGTACTAAAACTTATTGACTCTGGTAAACTGGCACTTGACCAAAAAATAAATACTATACTTCCTGAATTTCCTTATGAGAAAATAACTGTAAAAATGTTACTTACACATCGTAGCGGGTTGCCTAAGTATGAATATTTTTGTTATGATACCAAATTGTGGAATGGTGGTATGGTTACCAATCAGGATGTGTTAGATATTATGGCAAAGCATAAAATAAACCTATACTGTCGCCCCGATAGGAAATTTAGCTACTGTAATACCAATTATGTAATGTTGGCTCTTGTTATAGAGAAGTTAACCAACATGAATTACAGGGATGCTATGAAAAAAATGATTTTCGACCCACTAGACATGAATGACACTTATGTTTTTGATTATGAAAAACATAAAGAAAGTGCAAGCCTATCTTACAAAGGTAATAACGTGCTATATGACTTTGAATTTTTGGATAATGTATATGGTGATAAAAATATCTACTCTACCCCACGTGACTTACTAAAATTTGATATTGCTACTTACTCTGAAAACTTTTTAAGCTCTGAAATAAAAGAGCTAATCTATAAAGGCTACAGTAACGAAACAAGGGGAATTAAAAACTACGGATTAGGTATTCGCCTTAATGAATGGAAAACAGGCGAAAAAATGGCGTACCATAACGGTTGGTGGCATGGTAACACATCATCATACGTGACGCTTAAAAAAGATACTGTTACTATTATAGCCTTGTCGAATAAGTTTTCTAAAAAACCGTACAGCGTGTATAAGCTTGCTTCTGATTTTGGATCTTATCCTATAAAGAAAAAAAGATAATCACTCTTCTTTCTCTTTATTTATCTCTACTTTTATCATTTTAAAAAGGTCTGCAGCTACGTAAAGTAAAATAACAAAAGCTATAAAGGCAAATGGTGATATTTTTTTCACTAACCTTGATGGAAATAATTCAACATTATACCTCTTAGTTAAATAGCTTGTTATATATACTACAAGTACAGGTAGTCCTACCCTAGTTAGTAATCTTTTAAGAAACTTTTTATTACTCATCTACTTCACAAGATAAATACCATCATCTTTAATTTCGATAAGCTTTTGCTTATACAGGCTACCTATAGCTTTTTTAAATGTTTTTTTACTCATTTTGAGTACCGTCTTTATATCTTCGGGATGGCTTTTATCGTTAAGGCGTAAAAAACCTCGACTGGCACGCAGCTCGTCTAGTATTTTTTCGGCATTAGGTTCTACTCCTTCATAACCTTGCTTTTGCAGGCTTACATCTATTTTATTTTCGGGTCTAATAAGTTTAATGTAACCTTTCATTCTGTCACCGGTACGCAGGTCTTCATATACTTCATCTTTGTACATTAAACCTTTATGCTTCTCATTAATAATCACATTAATGCCCATATCAGTAATATGCGAAATAATAAGATCGACCTCCTCACCTTCTTCTACCGTGAGCTCTTCATTACTTAAAAATCTATTTATCTTACTTGTACCTACTAATCTATTGGTTTTCTCGTCAAGATACATATGTACTAAATATCGCTTACCTTCTTCCATTGGGCGTGCTTGCTCGCGGAAGGGTACAAACAAATCTTTCTCTAACCCAATATTAAGGAATGCACCAAAATTATTGATATAACTTACACGTAATAACGCAAATTCATTCAAGTAAATATACGGTTCTAGCGTAGTCGCAACAGGACGTTCTTCCTGATCGAGATATACAAAAACAATAAGCTCTTCACCTATTTCAAATTCGTTAGGCACATATTTATTGGGTAGTAATATATCATCTTTACCATCTGTAAGGTATAGCCCTACTTGGGTATCGCGCACTATTTTTAGTGTATTGTATTTTCCTATTTCAATCATGAGTGTAATTTGTGGTGGTAAAGGTACGAAGATATAAATACAATAAAATTATTAGTTTTACAGGAAATTATATAACAGTGGCAGAGATACAATATAAAGGATATTCAATAATCCTCAAAGATGAGATAGCACATATCAACGGTATTGACTCTTTGGAAAAGTATGACATAATATATAGTGACGATTCTGAGTATGCACCTACCTCATTTATAGGTATTGTAGCTGAAACCATTGATTTTAAACGCACTATTGGAATTAGCGCTTCCATGGGAGCAACAGGACTCCATGCAGACAGCTATATTATTTATGATGATAAAATTTTAATTTGCTGTTCTGACTATATCTTCTGCCTGCATTTAACATCTTTAGATTTGATATGGAAAATCAAAGCTGATGTAATTACTTGTTTTGGAATTTATATGGCTAATAAAACGATTATTATACATGGAGAACTTGAGATATCATGTATTGATATTAAAGGTGAGATTAAATGGCAAAAATCAGGTACCGACATTTTCGTAACAAATAATGGGAATACAGCTTTATATATTGAAGACAATTATATATTCGCTGAAGACTGGAGCGAAAAAAAATATAAATTTGACTTAAAAGGTAACAGTGCTTAAATAAGTTCCTTAAAATACTGCAATAATATCCTGTCGTTCTCCAGCATTGGGGTAAATACTTCGAGTAGTTGTGGTTTATTATTGGTTTGTATAACCTCTTGTAAACTAAGTTTCAATGTAGCTTCATCGGTTGCGGTATGATATTCAAAACCATACATTTTAGCTAAATGTTCTGCGGTAAGGTTATGACTGGTTTCAAAATATGTATTGAATACAGGGGTTTCGTCATGACCCGGTAATATCCTGAAAATACCGCCACCACCATTATTAACAAGTATTATTTTAAAATTTTCAGGAATATAGTTATTCCACAAGGCATTGCTGTCGTATAAAAAGCTGATATCGCCTGTAAGCATTATAGTTTCTTTACCACTTGCTACAGCTGCACCTATGGCTGTAGATGTACTACCATCTATACCACTTGTACCACGATTACAAAATACTTCTATACTTGGTTTGATATTAAATAGCTGTGCATAGCGTATTGCCGAACTATTACTAATTTGTAACTGTGAATTATCGGGTAAAGTAGGTAATATAATTTCAAATGCTTTAAAGTCAGAAAAAGGGATATTAGCCAAATACTCGTCATGCTTTTGCTTACGTACTACTTTTAAACCCTGAGCCTTTGCGTTATAATCGCTTTCTACCGTTACCGATTGCGACAATAATCTACCAAGTAATTCACTAGGTTTTGCTCTAAAATGCTTTGTTAATGCTCCAAAAGTATCATAAGCCCGTAACTTATCAATATGCCAATGCTCTTGTGGTTTATACTTACGTAGCCAAGCTTTTACCCTTTTCGAAACAACCATACCACCAAAAGTAATCAGTATTTCTGGGCGGTATGCTTCAAAATCTTCTTGAGTAAATGGTGTAATAATCGTATCTATATTATTTAAAAAACTATCATGATGTAGGTTCGACGTAGATTCGGTCATTACCACTACCGATGGGTCGGCAGCAAGTTGTTCTATAATTGCTGTATCAATAGTATCAGGGTTATTAACCCCTACTAGTATTAACTTCTTTTTGGCTCTGTTCCATAAAAAAACAGATGTTGTTATATCTTCTCTAAACTCTCTTTTCGCAACTACAGCATCGGCTATTACTGGCTCTACCGTTAGTTCTTTAACTGTTTCATATAAAGGTTCTTCAAAAGGAACATTAATATGCACAGGACCTTTATGGCGTGCAGAAGCTGTAATAGCAGCATCTATCTTTTTATCATTATCAATAGAAGCTCCTTCTATAAGGTTAGCGCTATATAGTATATGATTAGCATATACATTTTCCTGACGTATGGTTTGCCCATCGCCAATATCTATTTTATCATGCGGTCTATCTGCAGAGATAACAATAAATGGTATTTGGCTATAAAAAGCCTCTGCGACAGCAGGGTAATAATTAAGTAATGCCGAACCCGAGGTACATACTACCGCAACGGGTTTTTTGATCTGCTGCGCCATACCCATTGCAAAAAATGCAGCGCAACGCTCATCGGCTATACTATAACATGTAAAAGCAGGATTATTGGCAAAGCCAATAGTAAGGGGAGCATTTCGCGACCCTGGAGATATTACTATATTAGTGACTCCTTTAGCAAGGCAAATTTCGATGACACTTTGTGCTAAAGGTATTTTAGGATAAATCATATTAAGTAGTCCAAAACCCTATATAGAGTTAAAAATGGTTTTTATTCTTTAATCCAGTTTACAATTTCAAGGTCTGTAGGTAGTGTTTTAGGGCTTATCACTTTCACTAATTCTCCACTCTCATTTATCAGGTATTTCTGGAAATTCCATTCTACCTCACTATCCTGTAACCCGTTTTTACTTTTCTGAGTAAGAAACTGATATATCGGTGCCATATCATCACCCTTTACCGATATTTTATCCATCATTGGGAAAGTAACCCCATAGTTTTTCTCACAAAAAGCCGCAATTTCTTCGTTAGTGCCCGGCTCTTGCCCCGCAAAGTTGTTAGCAGGAAAACCTATAATAACAAAATCGTTATCTTTATATTCTTTATATATCGCTTCTAAACCTTCATATTGCGGTGTAAGCCCACATTTTGAAGCAGTATTTACAATCATTACTTTTTTACCTTTTAGGGTAGCAAAGTCGAAATCTTTACCATAAAGGTCTTTTACTTTAAACTGATATATTGTTGATTTTGTCATAGGTTGAGTAGTTTCGGTTTCAGTAGTATTAGTATCTGCAACTTCATTTTTTGTTTTGTCTTGGCAACTTGCTAAAAGTACCAATCCTGATATAAGGAATACTATTTTCTTCATCTTATTATTTTGGCATAAATTTACGCATTTTTGCGCAGTATTTCTGGCAAGCCCCATATTTAGCTTATATTTAACCATTGTTAATATCACATCTATATCATGTTATTTTTTAGAACTATACTTACATTTATCAATAATAAGGAATACCGCGATTTGCTCTATACTACCGCTATCGTACTATTTATTGGTACAATAGCTTATCATTTTATAGAGGGATGGAGTTATATTGACTCTTTATACTTCTCTGTCGTTACACTTACTACTATAGGCTTTGGCGATTTTGCTCCACAAACCGATTCTGGTAAACTGTTTACCGTATTTTATATTGTAATGGGCATAGGTGTAATACTTACATTTATTAATACATTACAAAACCATTATAACGAATCGAGAGAATCAAAAAAGAAGAAAAAATAAGCCCCACAAACTGTGAGGCTATTTTATTATTTTTTCAAATGTTTCTTATATTGTATAAAGGAGAAGATACCTAGTATAAATACGAGAAGTCCCATCCATAAAAAGTACATTGGTGTTCTTACCTCTCCACTAGCATATGAGTGTAAACCTGTAAGGTAGAAATTCACCCCAAAGTAGGTCATTAATATAGATGCAAATGCTAGTACACTAAAAAAGTTATACACCCATGTACCACGTAATTTAGGTACAAAACGCATATGTATTACAAAAGCATATACCATAATACTTACTAATGCCCATGTTTCTTTTGGGTCCCAGCCCCAGTAGCGACCCCAACTCTCGTTAGCCCATTGCCCTCCAAGGAAGTTACCTATGGTAAGCATTACAAGCCCTACAGTAAGCGCCATTTCGTTAATATAGGTAAGCTCTTTTATAGTCAAGTCCATTTTTTGCTTGTTGTTTTTGTTGGTAAACAACATCAATATCAAAGCGACTAAACCGAGTATCATACCTAGCGTAAATGGACCATAACTACCTACAATAACGGCAACGTGTATCATTAACCAATAGGAGTTTAATACAGGAACAAGATTACCAATTTCAGGATCAGTCCAGTTCCAGTGTGCTACCATAAGTACCATAGCAGCTACAAAAGCAGTCGCAGCAACTGTAAGTTCTGACTTTCGTCCGAAAGCAAGACCAAAAAACATAGTTGCCCAACCTACATATATAACAGATTCATAAGCATTACTCCATGGTGCGTGACCTGAAATGTACCAACGCGCAATAAGACCTGCGGTATGAAGTGCAAATAATAAACCTATTATAATATGGAAGGTTTTTACACCTGTAGTTACCCATTTTTGGGTATTAAATATTTTTACTATTACAAAAATAAACATCAATAAGCCCGCATACATGTACCACGAAAACAGTTTTTTAAAGATATCATATTTATTATATAATATCTCAGCCTCAACCTTATCATCACTAGGCATTATCTTTCCACCATATTTATGCTGATAATCGCTAAGTCCTTGAAGGAAACTATCCGAAAGCTCATAGTCATTATCTTTTGTTGCTTTAGATAACGATTGTAAGTAAACAGGTAATACATTTTTAATAGTATCGAGCGTTGTTCCTTTATATTGATCTGCTTCTAAATAAGAAACCCATTTATTATTTTCATCATTCGGTATAGGGAATATTTTTAATATCTGACCTGTTAATGCTGAATATAGTAGATTTATCTTTCTATCTATATCCATAAAATCTTTTTGAAACTGATTAGGTACAGGTTCACGATATGCCTCATCTAAAATTCCTGATAATTTGTAATTACCTTGACCATCAAAAAAATTGGCTAGAGCCGCATATTTCACTGTTTTGTCTAGCCCCGCAACCTTACGTAAACTATCGTTACCACGCTTCATGTAAATTATAGGAACGTTATACCATGCTTGGTCAAACATAGCCATAGACAAGAATACTTGGTCGGCATTCATATCTTTATAGGTATCGCTTTTACTTACTTTACGCAATAACTCTGAAGAGAAAGTATTTACGGGTTTCATTCTACCTCCTGCATCTTGAATAATAACACGACCAAATTTAGCAGCGTGCTCTTCACTAACTTTATAATGTTGTATAAGTGAGTCTATTTGTTTTATAGAGGGTTGTTGTGAATGAGAATGTTCTTGCGAATATCCTGTAAAACCTAAGAAAAGTAATGATATAGTAAGTGCTGCTCTTTTGGCTTTTACTTTGTCTAATTTCTTTTTTAAATCATTAAAACGAGTGTTTTTATCAAACAATATTGCCATCAATCCAAAGTACAAAAGGAAGTAACCTATATAAGTAATCCATGTTCCCCAAAAATCGTGATTTACAGAAAGTACTGTACCCTTTTCATCTGGATCAAAAGACGATTGAAAAAAGCGATATCCTTTATAATCTAATACATGGTTCATATAAATATGAGCATCAAATGTTTTATTATCTTCATTATCAATAACAGTAGTTTTGCTCTCAAAAGAAGCATAACTTGACTCTGTTCCTGGATATTTTTTAGCAATAAAATCGTCTAATTTTATTGCAAAAGGTAGCTCATGTATTTTACTACCATACATAAGGGTATACTCTAAATCGCCAATTTTAAAAGCCTGCGGAATACCCATTTTACCTTTTTTCCCTAACAAGACTACTTCTTTCTCCTGCCCTTCTGATTTTACAGTAACTGTTAGAGCATTATCTTCTTTAGTTTTGTAATCGTTATTGGACTCGTATACTATTTTCCCTTTTATAGCAGGTTCAGGAAACACAAAACGTGTACCTGCCATACTATACAAAGAGCGCATCATTAAGGGTTGTACAGAGTCTTTTACAAATGCACCTTTAAACTGGTCTGCCATTCGCATAAAATCGCCTTCAAAGGGAGCTTTAATAGTATAATCTTTACCATCTGTAGTAATATTTATAGCACCATCTGTAGGCTTGTTTAATGCAAATAATATATTATGTATACTTTGAACCTCACCTCCTTTAAGGTAATGCTCATGCCTACCTCCATCGCCAGCTTCAACTAATTTTATATAGAATTGCCCCGCAGGATCTTCTTTTACAACCTCTTTAGCTCCTAATGTGAAATCTTTATAAGATATCTCAAACGGAATAGTATTAAACTCATCTGATACCGTGAAATTATTGTTAGCTACAGGTGATAGTAATAATTGCTTTGTAAAAGTTTTACGGCGCATTTCGCCTTCATATTCGCCATCTACAAAAGCAGTAAGGTAGGTTCTATCAGAGTAAAAAACATTCTCGGTAGCTCCCTCTCTAATCGGCATCATACCCTCAAAACTAATATAACGTGTTACAAATGCACCTATAATAATAAGTATAAACGAAAGGTGTAACAATAATGTAGCCCACTTTTCTTTTTTATGAAGCTGATAACGTTTCATGTTACCAAAAAAGTTAATAACGAATATTAGCATTATAGCTTCGAACCACCATGCGTTATAAATAAATATTCGTGCAGTATCAGTATTATAAGCATCCTCTATAAACGTACCTATACCCATTGCTGCTGCAAAAACAATAAAAAGAGTAGCCATTAAACGTGTAGAAGAAAAGAAAGATATTATTTTATCCATGAGTAATTGGAACGATAGTTATAAATTCCTGCAAAAGTACTCAAAACTTCATTTTCATGGACTATTTAAATACTTAAAAATTACCTAAAATGATCATCAAAGTATAGTTTGTTCGACTAAAAGAGAATTATACCGAATAAATAACTGATAATTATTCTTTTTTATGAATATCCGATAATGTGATATATATTTGGCTTTTAATTTTCCTAAAAAATGAGGCTTTTCATTTACTTACTTTTATGCTTGTTTACTTCTATGGCTGCTTACTCTCAAATAGAAGCCAAAACTAAAGATGGTAGAGAAGTTATACTAAACAAAAATGGCACTTGGATTTATACCGACAGTCTATGTAACTTTTTTACTCATACTAAGACATATACTAATGGTAAGAGTGTAATATATGCTAATAACACTATTAAAGTTAAAGGCGAAGAAGGCAAAACAGGTTTAGAAATTATGTTGCTAAAAACATCTCAATCTATAGTAATGAATATTACTATATTAGATAAAGATATATGGTGTGTAAATAAAGAAACAAGAGCCAATATCACCTTTACCGATGGTAGGAAAATAGAACTTCAAAATATGGGGGAAGATAATTGCAGAGGTAATTTTTCTTGTTTTTTAGGCAATATTATGGGAAACAAAAAAGAGCTAGAGAAACTAAGCAAAAAACTAATTAAAAGTATTTCTATATCATATACAATAAATAATAGTGAAACATCCGTTACCAATACTGTAGAAACTTTTTTTAATACAGGAGAAGCATATAGAGTAAAAACCATAACCGAATGTCTTTCGGACAAATAATAATGAATCAATGAAATTACAAAAACTAAAAATAGTATTCCTTGTTAGTTTATTAGGCTATATAGGTTTTGCACAAGAGGCTGCACCAACTAACCAATCAAAATTTGATGATATAGGCTACAGACGTGGTAATGTATATCGTTCGGCATCAGGAGTACCAGGACCGCAGTATTGGCAAAACAACGCTGACTATGCTATTGAAGCAGAACTAGACGATAAAAACAATATCCTTAAAGGTAAGTTAACTATGACTTACTATAACAATAGTCCTGAAGACCTTAACTATATATGGATGTATGTAGAGCAAAATCGCTTTACCAAAGATTCACGAGGTACACTTACTACCCCTACAGGAGGTAACCGTTATGACGGCGATGTAGATGGCGGTATAACCATTACAAACCTATCGGCAAAAACAAGTGGTAATGCATCCTCTAAGCATTTAATATCTGATACTCGAATGCAGGTTTTCTTTAATGAACCATTAAAAGCCAAAGGTGGAAAAGCAACAGTTTCTATGAACTTTGAGTTTAAAATACCTGCCGAAGGTATGGACAGAATGGGACAACTTGATACTAAGAATGGGACAGTATACTCTATAGCACAATGGCACCCACGAGTAGCTGTTTTTGACGATGTGGTAGGCTGGAATACAGAACCTTATCTTGGTGCGGGTGAATTTTATCTTGAATATGGTAATTTTGATTATAAAATAACCGTACCTTATGACCATATCGTAGTAGGATCAGGAGAATTAGTAAACGTAAAAGAGGTACTCTCTAAAGAATTGCAAAAACGATGGGAAAAAGCGACTAAAAGCGATAAAACCACCTATCTTATAGCACCTAACGAAATAGGAAACACTAAACTTACACGCCCGTCGCAAAGCGGAAAAACAACATGGCATTATAAAATGACAAATACCCGTGATGTAGCATTCGCCTCATCAAAAGCATTCATTTGGGATGCTGCACGAATCAACTTACCAAATGGTAAAAAAGCAATGGCACAATCAGCTTACCCTATAGAGACTGGTGGGAATGAAGCTTGGAGCCGATCTACCGAATATACCAAAGCCTCTATAGAGCACTACTCTACTATGTGGTTTGAATATCCTTATCCTAATGCAGTTAATGTAGCTTCGAATGTGGGCGGAATGGAATACCCAGGGCTTTCCTTTTGTGGTGCTGATAGTGTAGGTGCTGATCTTTGGGATGTAACTGACCATGAATTTGGGCACAACTGGTTCCCGATGATAGTAGGCTCTAACGAGCGTCGCTATGCTTGGATGGACGAAGGCTTTAATACCTTTATCAACTACTATAGTACTGTTGCTTTTAATGATGGTGAATATACATCGGATGTAGCAAAAAGCCTTAACCGTGTTATGTGGTTTAAATGGAGAAATAGAGAGAGTATAGACACTTATCCTGACGTAGCAAAAGGCATGAACCTTGCTTTTACTGCTTACTATAAACCTGCGACAGGAATGATAATGCTTCGCGAATATATACTGGGGCATGAGCGTTTTGATAATGCTTTTAGAGCTTATATAAAAGCATGGGCATATAAACACCCACAACCATCAGACTTTTATAACTGTATGGAAAACGTAGCTGGAGAAAACCTTAACTGGTTTTGGAGAGGATGGTTTACTGGTACAGGCAATATAGATGTAGGTATCACTAAAGTAATTGATAATAAAAATTATACCACTATCAGTTTTATTAATAAAGGAGAAATACCTATGCCTATAACCTTTAGAGTAACATATGAAGATAATTCATCTGAAACGAAAACGCTGCCTGTAGAAGTATGGCAACGTCAAAACGACTGGGATTATATAATAGATTCTCCTAAAAAAATAAAAACGGTAGATATAGATCCGCAACGCTACCTACCAGATGTCGATATGACAGATAATTCTTGGATAAGAGATAAATAAAAACAAAGCATTAGCCCGGCATTATTTTATAAGCCGGGTTTATTTTATAATTTAGCATCCATGTTAAAAGTAGTGGTTATCGGCTCTGGCAATGTAGCACAACACCTAATTACCGTTTTTGGTAAGTCAAGTACTATACATCTTGTGCAGGTCTATGCACGTAATGTAGATGTATTAGCTCATTTAGTCCCAAAAGAAAAAATAACAGATGACTTTAACACACTCGAAGAAGCTGATATCTATATCATATCAATAACTGATGGGTCTATACCCGAAGTATCTGCACTTCTCCCTTTTTCGGGCAAACTGGTAGTACATACGTCTGGAAGTGTGGCTTTAGAGCAAATTAATAACAAAAACAGACGTGGTGTGTTTTATCCTTTGCAAACATTTTCTAAAAATAAAGCAATCGATTTTAAACAAGTACCTCTGTGTTTAGAGAGCGAAAAAGAAGCAGATTATACTATATTAGAAACTTTAGCACAGTCCATTTCAAATAGTGTATATAATATTAACTCACAACAAAGAAAATCATTGCACGTTGCTGCTGTTTTTGTGAGTAATTTTGCTAATTATATGTATAGCATTGGTTATGATATTTGTGAACAAAACAATGTGCCTTTTGACATCCTTAAGCCTTTAATACAGGAAACAGCCGAAAAAGTACAAACGCTATCGCCTAAACAGGCACAAACAGGACCTGCAAGGCGCAATGATATAACAACAATGGAAAAACATCTAGCTTTTCTTACAGATGAAAAAATAAAAACAATATACACCCTATTATCACAATCGATACAAAACAACAATGAGTAAAACCTATAAAGAACTAATGAACGACATTACCACATTTATTCTTGATGTGGATGGCGTACTTACCGATGGCAGTATACACGTCACCCCTACAGGCGAAATGCTACGTAATATGAATATCCGCGATGGTTATGCCATGAAAGCCGCAGTAGAAAATGGCTATACCGTTTGCATCATCTCTGGCGGTTCTAACGAAGGAGTTCGTGTGCGACTAAGAAATCTTGGCATTACCGATATCCATCTTGGCGTGTCTGACAAAGTAGAAACATTTGAAGAATTTACTGATATATACAAAATTAAACCTGAGCAGGTGTTATATATGGGTGACGATTTACCTGACTACTGGGTAATGCAACGTGTGGGGCTACCTACCTGCCCACAAGATGCAGCTCCAGAAATTAAAGCTATTAGTAAATATATTTCGCATAAAAATGGAGGTACAGGTTGTGTACGCGATGTTATAGAACAAGTAATGAAAGTACAAGGAAAATGGATGGAACACTTTAATGCTAAATACGACTAAACTATCTCACAAAATAACTACTAGCCTATTCAACTTTTAAACACACACCTTTTTTACATATATGGAATTTTTAAAACGCTTCAGTTTAAACAATTTATTATTACTAGCCTTTGGGTTATTTATATTTCGCTACGGTTTTTTAGATCAACAACCAGGACTTCCGCTAGCGCTTAACCATTGGCAATATGCCCTTATGGTTTTGGCAACAGTTTTAGTTGCTGCAGGTGGTTTTTTTATATATAATTATCATTCTAGTGATTATCAATCGCATGAAGGCAAGGCATATAACATATACGCATTATTAACACTCGCTGGTGTAGGTATAGGTTACTATCTTAGTGACCATATAGGTAAGCCTATGATAGTAGCTGTACTTATTATTGCTGCTGCTATAATTTATCTTTATGCTACCAGCCTTAAACAAATGTTACTGGTTAGTAATTTTATAGTGGCCACTGCTGTAGCTATGAGTATTATTGTTATAGGGGTATATAATCTTTATCCTATTATATTGCCAGGCAATAAAGTATACCTTGCTACTGTATTCGAATTAATGCTCGACTATACATTGTTCATATTCATAATAACTTTTATACTAACATTAGTATATAACTTAAGAAATGCTAATACTGATTACAACTCAGGTAATACTACACTACCTATTGTTATAGGAAAAGACAGAACTATTAAGGTTGTATTTTTTACTATGTTTATACCACTTGCGCTATTAGCTTATTATGGTAATAAATATTTGTTAAACCTTACTTTCGCATTAGGTTACGGCTTATTTTTTGTAGCTGCACCTATAATCTATTTTTTGGTAAAAATTTGGACTGCAAAAACAACAAAAGATTTTAACCATTTAATATTTATTTTAAAACTAATATTATTTTTCACCATTATATCTATTGCAGCTATAACATACAATATTCAGCACAATGCTTAAAGAGAAACTAAAAGAGTATAAAATTATATTGGCTTCGGGGTCTCCACGTAGACAACAATTTATGAAGGATTTGGATATTGATTTTGAAATCCGATTAAAAGAAGTTGAAGAAATTTATCCTGAAAAATTAAAAGGAACTGAGATAACAGATTATTTAGCCGAACTAAAAGCAAACTCTCTAAAAGAATCGCTTACTGATAACGAAATTGTTATTACTAGCGATACTATTGTTTGGCATGAAGATAAAGCATTAGGTAAACCCACAGATTATGAAGATGCCTTTACTATGTTACAATCATTATCTGGCAAAACACATAAAGTAATAACATCAGTAAGCCTAATGAGTAATACCCATATAGAAACGTTTAACGATACTACTCTTGTTACTTTTCATCCATTAAAAGATGAAGAAATAAAATATTATATTGACAACTTTAAACCTTTTGATAAAGCAGGTGCCTATGGTATACAAGAATGGATAGGGCTGGTAGCTATTGCAAAAGTAGAAGGATCGTATGCTAACGTTGTAGGTATGCCAGTAGATAAAGTATATAGACACCTGATTAATTTTGTAGTAAAAAAATAGTAATGTTCATTAAAGATCATTTTCAAGAAGGATTATTTACAGTAATAGCCTTACTGGTTTTTATATCGCTACGAATGATAATTCGTAAAGTGACGAAAAGCTATGCTAGTAAATCACATTTAAGCGACTATAGAGCACATTTAGTAAGTAAGAGTATAGATATTTTTATGTCTATTTTTTTAATACTCGCAATATCTGCTATATGGGGCGTTAACTCTAAAGACCTTTTTGTAGTAATGTCATCTGTATTTGCTATCATTGGTGTTGGTCTATTCGCGCAGTGGTCTATATTAAGTAATATAACATCAGGGGTAATATTATTTTTCTCTTTCCCTTTCCGAATTGGCGATTTTATAAAAATACACGATAAAGATTTTCCTATAGAAGCACAAATTCAGGACATAAAAGCATTTCATACCTTATTAAGAACTCGTGAAGGCGAAATGTTAACCTACCCTAATAACTTACTTTTACAAAAAGGAATAACAATAGTAACACTCGAAAAAGAACAAGAAAAAGAATTTCACGATTAAAACGCAGATAGATTTATACAAGCCATGCAAAAAAAAATAGTAGCACTATTATTACTAACTTTATATACGGTATGCCAAGCACAGCCTGAGTTGCCTGAAAAACCAACATCAGCAGAAATTTATGCTAAAATAGAAAAACTCAACTTTCTCGGTTCGGCACTCTATATTGCAGCACACCCCGACGATGAAAACACAAGACTTATATCTTTTTTATCTAATAATGTAAAAGCAAGAACAGGCTATCTATCGCTTACACGAGGTGACGGAGGGCAAAACCTTATAGGGCTTCAGCTTAGAGAGTTATTGGGTGTAATAAGAACACAAGAACTTATAGAAGCTCGTAAAGTAGATGGCGGCGAGCAATTTTTTAGCCGAGCTAATGATTTTGGTTACTCTAAAGTACCCAATGAAACATTAGAAATATGGGATAAAGATAAAGTACTGCAAGACATGGTTTGGATAATCCGTAAATTTCAACCCGATGTTATTATTAACCGCTTTGACCATAGATCGCCTGGCACAACACACGGGCATCATACCTCTTCGGCTATATTAACACAAGATGCCTATACATTAGCTAATGACCCAAAATATGAACCTAACCAGCTAAACTATGTAAGCACTTGGCAGCCTAAGCGTGTACTGTTCAACACATCATGGTGGTTTTTTGGAGGTAGAGAAAATTTTGAAAAAGCCGATAAATCAAAATACGTTAACCTTTCTACAGGAGTATATTACCCGTTAATAGGGAAATCTAATCAGGAAATAGCCGCCCTTAGCCGCAGTAAGCACAAATCGCAGGGCTTTGGCTCTACAGGAGCACGTGGCGAGGACATGGAATATCTAGAATTAATAAAGGGTAGCGACATGAAAGATAAGCAAAACCTTTTTGAAGGTATTGATACATCTTGGAATCGTGTAAAAGGTGGCAAACCTATAGGCCAAGCTATAACAGCTATTATAAAAAACTATGATTTTAAAAATCCTTCAAAGTCAGTACCTGCACTTATAGAAGTTTACAAACAAATAAGCCAACTTAATGAAACTCATTGGAAAGCAATAAAACTACAGGAAATAAAAGAGATTATAGCCTGTAGTAGTGGTTTGTATCTTGAAGCTTATTCAGAAAGCCAGTCGGTAACGCCAAACGATGCTATAACCATGCATTGGGAAGCTATAAATAGATGTAGTGTGCCAATGACTCTAAAAAACATTACATTATTACCTGAAAATAAAACTATTTCTCAGAATGTAGAACTGGTAAATAATATAGACCAAAGTAATATTATAACTATACAAATTCCAGAAGATGCAAACTATACATCGCCTTATTGGTTAACCGAAAAAGGGACATCTGGAATGTATAAAGTAGATGATTTACAAAACATTGGTAAACCTGATATTATACGCGAAATGAAAGCCGTTTTTGAAATAGAAATTGGGGGTACACTTATCTCTTTCGAAAAAAATATAGTACATAAATATAATGACCCTGTTAAGGGCGAAGTATGTGAGCCATTAGATATTGTACCTGCTGTTACTACTCAAATACTTAATAAAGTGCAATTATTTAAAGATAATGAGCCACAAACAGTAATAGTTAAAGTAAAAGCTGGGAAAGATAATTGCAAAGGAATAGTAAATTTAGAACTTCCTAAAGGCTGGAAAATATCGCCTGCTACTATACCATTTGACATAAAAACAAAAGATAGCGAGGTAACTTTTAATTTTGATGTGACTCCACCTCCCTACCCTACCGAAGCTACTGCTAAAAGTATAGCTATTATTGGTACTACAGCATACGACCGTGAACAAGTCATAATAGACTATCCTCACATTGCTAAACAACAAGTATTATTGCCATCTACTGCTAAATTTACAAAAGCTGACCTTAAAATTAAAGGCGAAAAAATAGCTTATATAATGGGAGCTGGTGATAATGTTCCTGAAAGTCTTAAACAAATGGGTTATGAAGTAACATTACTTACTCCCGAAAATATCTCTACTGAAACTTTAAAAAGTTTTGACGCAGTAATTATGGGAATTAGAGCATATAATGTATTAGAAGAGCTAGAACTAAAACAAAATATATTATTTGATTTTGTAAAGAATGGTGGTAATATGATAGTACAGTATAATACTACTGGGCATCTAACTATAAAAAATATAGCACCCTACTCACTACATATATCGCGCGATAGGGTAACCGAAGAAGATGCAAAAGTTACTTTTCTTGACGCAACCCATCCTGTTTTAAATCATCCTAATAAGATAACAACCAATGATTTTAAAGGTTGGGTTCAGGAACAGGGGCTCTATTATCCTGACGAATGGGATGCAGCGTTTTCTCCTATAATATCTGCTCATGATACGGGCGAAAACCCTAAAAATGGTGCTTTGTTGGTAGCCCAGTACGGTAAAGGTTACTATATTTATACTGGATTAAGTTTTTTTAGAGAACTACCCGAAGGTGTTTCGGGAGCATACAGGTTATTAGCAAATATAATTGCAGTAGGTAAATAACGTAACAAAAAAATAAGTTAACAGTCTTATATAAAAAAGACACCATATAATAAGGTATGAAAAACAACCCTACATCGTGGAAAAAGAGCTACTCATTGGTATTATTACTCAATGCGATTTACATAATAGTGTTTTATTTTTTAATGCAAATATATTCTTAATATGCAGTTAATTGACTGGGTAATTCTGTGTGCTACACTGCTATTTATTGTTGTATATGGATCATTAAAAACACTTGGAAGCAAAAACGTAGAAGAGTACATACTTGGCGGTAATAATACCCCTTGGTGGACAGTAGGATTATCTGTTATGGCTACCCAAGCTAGTGCTATTACATTTCTATCTACACCAGGACAAGCCTATCATGATGGTATGGGGTTTGTTCAGTTCTATTTCGGTTTGCCTTTAGCTATGGTTGTTATATGTATTACTTTCATCCCTATTTATCATAGGTTAAAAGTATTTACTGCCTATGAGTTCTTAGAACAACGTTTTGATATAAAAACTCGTACACTGGCTTCGCTCCTGTTCCTTATACAGCGAGGTTTAGGTACAGGACTTACTATATATGCTCCTGCTATAATTATGTCGTCATTACTGGGTTGGAATCTTAATTTAATGACTTTTATTATAGGCGTTATGGTCATTATTTATACTGTATCTGGTGGTACAAAGGCAGTAAACATGACTCAAAAACAGCAAATGTTTATTATAATGAGTGGTTTGTTTATCACTTTCTATATCATTCTTAGCTATTTACCCGAAGAACTTAGCTTCGATAATATTTTACATATAGCTGGTGCTAATGATAAAATGAATATTGTCGATTTTTCTTTCGATCCTGAAAAACGTTATACGATATGGAGTGGTGTAGCAGGTGGTTTCTTTTTAGCACTTGCCTATTTTGGTACAGATCAATCTCAGGTGCAACGTTATTTATCTGGTAAATCAGTACGCGAAAGCCAAATGGGATTAATAATGAATGGTTTGCTAAAAGTACCTATGCAGTTTTTTATACTACTTATAGGTGTTATGGTATTTATATTCTTTCAATTCCATTCTGCTCCACTTCACTTTAATCCTAATAATGTAGAGAGCGTTAACAACTCTATATATAAAAATGATTACCACGCATTAGAAGGACAACTTGAAGAACTAGCCAATGAAAAGAAAGAGATTAGCATGTTATATGTAAATCAGCTTAATCAGGACTATGATAACAAAGAACTACACAACCGTGTAGTATCGCTAAACAGCAGAGAAAAAGAGCTTAGAGATCAAGCGAAAGAACTTATTGTTAAAGCAAATAACGGAGCAGAGACTAATGATAAAGACTATGTTTTTCTATACTTTATACTTAACTTTCTACCAAAAGGACTGGTAGGGCTATTACTAGCTGTAATATTTTCGGCAGCAATGTCATCATCTGCATCAGGATTAAATGCCTTAGCTTCTACCACAGCTATAGATTTGTATAAACGTAATGTATCTAAAGATAAATCTGATAAACATTTTGTAGATGCTACAAAGGTATTTACATTACTATGGGGTATTATTGCCATACTTTTTGCCTATGTAGGCTCATTGGTAGAAAACCTTATACAATTAGTAAATATTGTAGGATCTATATTTTATGGTACAGTACTAGGTATATTCCTTGTGGCTTTCTACATTAAATATATTAAAGCCGAAGCCATCTTTTTTGGTGCAGTAATAAGTCAGCTTGCTATATTTTACATTTACTATATAGATGTGGTTAGTTTCCTTTGGTTAAACGTTATAGGTGCTGCATTAACTATTATAACATCTGCAATAATACAGTTTTTTATAAATAGTACTGGAAGTAGTGTTATTGAAGTAGAATAGAGAAGTAAGATGTAGTTCTCTATTAGTTTTTTTAATTAAATAAAATATCTATTCTTATTCTCTCTTTATTGTTAATATACTGTAAGTAATATAACCCTTTAAGCCTAATTAACATAATAATTTAACACCTATTATTTTACGTTCTTATGTTTCATATAGAGCTTACTAACTTATTCTAAATTTTATTATACAATATAATAACATTATATTTACATTGAATCCATTGTTAAATAATGTTTTAATAATAGTCACAATCAAAATATCTTTTAATTTTGGGCTGTTAAAAACGTCCTAAACAAACAAAGAAATGCTATTGAATGACAATGCTTTAACCAGTAAAAAAAATGCTGTTCTGTTTTTTTTTGCTTTAATATTATCTGTAAGTGCTACAGCACAGGTATACCAACATAACTTTGGCAGCACCCCTATTACTGCTAATCCATATACAGGAACCCCCAACATATTAGACACTGACCTTTCTGGTTCATCTTGGACACATAATAGCGCAGGTCCTTGGCTTGATTTAGACGGATCGTCAGGTAGTACCGCTCTAAGTGTAACCGCCCCTACGACAACGACAACAGCTTATACCGATTTTACACTTACATTTAATGTAGCATCGGGTAAACAGCTCGATATAACTTCTTTTAACTTTTGGAGACGTAGAACATCTGGCTTTGTGGCACCAACATGGAGCATGACAATTAATGGTATTGCTGTAGGTAACGGCTCAGTACCCACTACAGGATTAGAAATAGGAGAAACTATTGTACTTAATCCAGTAACAGGACTTGAAGGAACTGTAACTATAATTGTACGATTTAATAATTCTACTAATGGTACTGGTGGTGTTACTATAGATGATTTTACCCTAAACGGTACTGTAACTAACTTAGCTCCACCATGCTCACTAGATGTCACATCTTTTTCTCCTACAACAGGACCCGAAAACACACTAGTAACGCTAACAGGTACAGGTTTTACCGATGCTACAGGAGTTACATTTGACGGAGTTACTGCCACTTTTTCATCATTATCAGATACTGAAATTATTGCTTTAGTACCTGCTGGTGTTACTGCTGGTAATATCGTAGTAACTGCACCAGGTTGTACAGAAAACGTTACAGGTAATTTTGACTTAATAACACCTGAATGTCAAGGTGAGATATACATATCAGAAATATATGATAATAATGGAGGTAGTTATGGTGTTATTGAACTTTACAATCCAACTTCTAACACTATTAACTTTGGAGGTCAATATGTATTAGAACGTTATGGAAATATAGGAGATCCTACCCCTTCTGGTGGGTATACACTAACATTACCTGGCTCAATAGATCCATATTCAACCTATCTTGTAAGTAGTTCTACGTCAGGACCTGCTGGATGTCCATCATCATTTGATAGTAACATTGGTAATGGTATAAATGCTAATGATGAATTAAAACTAAAAAAAAGCGGAACTATTATTGATGTCGCATATACACCTACTTATATAGGATATACCGTAAAAAGAAATCCTAATGCTATAGCACCCTCAGTTACTCAAAGCTGGTCAGACTGGACTACTACCTCAAACACTTGTGCCGATTTAGGGTCACACACTGCAGATCCAAGTAGTGGTATTGTACCAAATATAACCCACCCTATTACACAATATGTTTGCGAAAATGCTACAGCAACATTTTCTGTTTCAGTATCAGGAACAGAAACATACAGTTACCAATGGAAAGTGCTTAATAGTATAGGGAACTGGGTAAATGTAACAAATAACACTAATTATTCAGGCGCAACAACCAATACTCTGGATATACAAAATATACCTTTCTCTTTTAATGGAAACCAGTACTACTGTGAAATCACTTCATCTAGTTGTGATTTGATAAGTAATGCCGCTCAACTTAATATAACCGAAGCTCCAGAGATTGATACAGCTATACCTACTGCTACAGGTTGTGCCACAGGAGATACAGGAACAATTACAATAACTGCAGTAACTTCAGAATTTGGACTATCATACAGTGTTGATGGAATAAACTATTCATTTACAAATGTGTTTACAAACCTTTCTGCTGGAAATTATACTGTTACAATCAAAAATTTATCAGGATGTGTATCAGAATCTGTAGTTGTAACCGTAGGAGCTGGAGGAGCTCCAGATGAAGCAATCATAACAATTACTCAACCCACTTGTACTACACCTACAGGAACAATTACCATAACCCCTCAAACAGGTAGTGGTATTGAGTATAGTATTGATAACGGTGCTACCTATCAAACATCTAATATATTTGCTGGTTACGCTGCAGGAAATTATACTGTGTTAGTACGTAATGATGCTGGATGTGTTTCTAATCCTGTATCGACAACTATTGATGCTACTCCTGATGCGCCTGCAGATGCTACTATTACCAGTATAACACAACCTACTTGTACTACACCTACAGGTACTATTACTATAGCAACACAAACAGGTAGTGGTATTGAGTATAGTATTGATAACGGTGCTACCTATCAAACATCTAATATATTTGCTGGATATGTTCCTGACACTTATACTGTGTTAGTACGTAATGATGCTGGATGTGTTTCTAATCCTTTATCGGTTACTATTGATGCTACTCCTGATGCGCCTGCAGATGCTACTATTACCAGTATAACACAACCTACTTGTACTACACCTACAGGTACTATTACTATAGCAACACAAACAGGTAGCGGTATTGAGTATAGTATTGATAACGGTGCTACCTATCAAACATCTAATATATTTGCTGGTTACGCTGCAGGAAATTATACAGTAGTAGTACGTAATGATGCTGGATGTGTTTCTAATCCTGTATCGGCAACTATCAATGCTACTCCTGATGCGCCTGCAGATGCTTCTATTACCAGTATAACACAACCTACTTGTACTACACCTACAGGTACTATTACTATAGCAACACAAACAGGTAGCGGTATTGAGTATAGTATTGATAACGGTGCTACCTATCAAACATCTAATATATTTGCTGGTTACGCTGCAGGAAATTATACAGTAGTAGTACGTAATGATGCTGGATGTGTTTCTAATCCTGTATCGGTTACTATTGATGCTACTCCTGATGCGCCTGCAGATGCTTCTATTACCAGTATAACACAACCTACTTGTACTACACCTACAGGTACTATTACTATAGCAACACAAACAGGTAGCGGTATTGAGTATAGTATTGATAACGGTGCTACCTATCAAACATCTAATATATTTGCTGGATATGTTCCTGACACTTATACTGTGTTAGTACGTAATGATGCTGAGTGTGTATCAAACCCTGTATCGGTTACTATTGATAATGTACCCACTATACCAACACCTCAATTTCAAATAACTCCGTTAGGATGTAACGAA
Source organism: Flavobacterium arcticum (assembly GCF_003344925.1). Lineage (NCBI taxonomy): Bacteria > Pseudomonadati > Bacteroidota > Flavobacteriia > Flavobacteriales > Flavobacteriaceae > Flavobacterium > Flavobacterium arcticum. The sequence continues at coordinate 2,398,571 of NZ_CP031188.1, forward strand.
ACAACTGGAACTATAGAAATTACAGCACCACTTGGTCTTGACTACACCTATCGTATTGATAATGGTACTTATCAATCATCAACCACATTTGCTGGTTATAGCGCAGGTAATTATACCATCACTGCTAAAAATACTGATGGATGTACTTCTACTATTACAGCTACAATAAACCCTGCTCCTGCTATCCCTGCTGATGCTGATGTATCATTTACACAACCTAGCTGTACTACCCTTGGTAATATAACTATAAACTCGCCTATAGGTGCTGGTTTAAATTATAGTATTAATAACGGTGCTACATATCAGAGTAGTACTAACTATACAAGTTTACCTGCAGGAAATTATACTGTACTAGTTAAAAACGCAGCAGGTTGTATATCGGCTAATCCGCAAACAGTAACTATCAACCCTACTCCTACTGTACCTACAGCCGCAGGATATACTAGTACAAACCCCACATGTGCCACCCCTACAGGCTCTATAACTATTACATCGCCTATAGATACTAACTTAGAATATAGTATTGATAATGAAAATACATATAGTACTAACTTAGTATATAATAATCTTGCTCCAAATCTTTATCAAATAGTAGTACGAAATACAGTAACAGGGTGTACATCTACAACTATAAACGTAACTATAAATACTGCGCCAAATATACCAGATGATGCAGTTGTTATAACCAATCAGCCTGGATGTACCATTTCTACAGGGAGTATAACAATACAGTCACCTCTTGGAGCGGGCTATACATATAGTATAGATGGTGTGAACTATCAACCACTAACTACTTTTTATGGTATAACTCCTGGAAGTTATTTTGCTTATGTAAAAAATGCAGCAGGATGTGTTTCGGCCATACCTACACCATTCACTATTAATAGTGCTCCTGTAATTCCTAATACTGCCACAGTTGTTATTACAAACCCTGACTGTACAACTGCCACAGGAAGTATAGAGGTTACAGCTCCTTTAGGCGCAGACCTCACTTATACTATAGATGGTATAACTTATCAAACAAGCCCTATTTTCACTAATCTTACATCTGGTAATTATACAATCAGGATACAAAATAGTGCTGGATGTATATCACTGCCAGTAACAAAAACAATACAACCTCAACCAGCAACTCCTACTGTACCCGAACTTGTAGTTACACAGACTGATTGTTTTAACGATACAGGAAGAATAGTTGTTACTAGCCCATTAGGTGTATATACCTATAGTATAGATGGTGGAGTGACCTATCAGGCTACAACTACGTTTACAAACCTTGTGCCTGACGATTATGTTATAACTGTAAGAAATAATGCAGGTTGTACCGAAGTATCTGAATCAATAACTATAAATCCTCCTCCTGCTCCGGCACCCGACCCTGGAGTAATAACCGGTAACACTACAATTTGTGAAGGAGAAACTACTCAATTAGCAAATGATGTTTTAGACGGAACTTGGTCAACTAGTAATGATTTTATTGCTACAGTAGATGAAAATGGTCTTGTAACAAGTTTATCATCAGGTGTAGTAACCATAAGCTATACGGTAGGGACAGAATGCACAGATACTGCTACAACGATAGTTCGTATTAACCCTATACCTAACCCTAGACTTGAAGATGTGTATTATATATGTCAAAATCTCGAAACAGAAGAGTATAGCGGCGTAATGATAAATAGTGGACTATCTGTAGGAAATCACAGTTTTGTATGGAAAAAAGGAGAAACAGTATTGCCTTTTGTTTCAGCTTTTCTTATTGTCGACGAACCTGGTGAATATAGCGTAGAAGCTACTAATCTTACAACAGGGTGTGTGGGCATAAGTACTACTACTGTAAGTGTATCTTCCATAGCTGTTGCTACTGCCGAAGTAGCTACAGATTTTAGCTATAAACAAACCATAACTGTAAATGTAACAGGTGGCTCTGGCAATTATGAGTTTAGCCTAAATGATGGTCCTTATCAGGATGAAAATATATTTAGTAATATAACCGAAGGTGTATATACAATAACAATTAACGATAAAAACGGATGTGATCCGCTTGTACTAGAAGTATATGCTTTAAACTACCCTCGCTACTTTACGCCTAATGGCGATGGAGCGCATGAAACATGGAATATTAAGGGATTGAGTAACCAACAAGATGCTATTATTTATATATTTGACCGTTACGGAAAAGTAATATCTGTAATAAAGCCTGGGCAAGTTGGCTGGGATGGCACATACAATGGAGAAAGAGTTCCTGCTACTGATTATTGGTTTAAACTATTATATCAATCATCTAACGGGACAAATAAAGAATTTAAAGCACACTTTTCACTATTAAGATAATGACAAAAATGAAGATAGCAAAGACACTAGCCCTTTTACTACTACCCTTTTATTGTTTTTCACAAATACCCGAATATTATAATTCTATAAACTTTAGTTTAACGGGCGATGCTTTAAAAGATGAACTTGCAGTACTAATTACTGAAACACATACAAACGAATTAGTATATACTCCAGAGGTATGGAATGCTCTAAAACTAGGAGATCTTGATCCTGAAAATAGCGAAAATGTCTTGTTAGTATATGGTTACAATGATGAAGATGATGATCCTGATAACGATAGAACAAGAGATAAAGACCTTAGCTGTCATAATACAAGTTGTACAGGAAAATGGGTTAGAGAACACGTGTATCCACGCTCTCTAGGAAACCCTAATTTAGAATTTGAAGGCCCAGGATCAGATGCTCATCATTTACGTTCTGTAGATTATTATATGAATAATTCGCGAAGCAATAAACGTTTTGCTGATGGCTCAGGAAATGCTTCTGTAATAACAGGAGGTTATTTTTATCCTGGCGATGAATGGAAGGGTGATGTAGCACGAATGATGATGTATATGTATGTACGCTATCAATCTCGATGCCTACCTGTAGTAGTTGGATCTGGTAGTACAAGTTATAGTGAAGATATGCCTGACATTTTTTTAGAGTGGAATACTGAAGACCCTGTAAGTGAGTATGAAATGAATAGAAATAATGTATTAAATGATATGCAGGGTAATAGAAACCCTTTTATAGATAACCCCTACTTAGCTACTATTATATGGGGCGGGGCTGATGCCGAAGACACATGGCTATTAGATAATGAAGATTTTACAAGTACAGATTTAGTTGTTTACCCTACAGTTACTACAGGTACTATTTATATTGATAATATTAATGGTCTAAATTATACTTATACTATATACAATATGATGGGGCAAGAAATTAAAAGTACTATTATTGATAATAAAATTGAAATGAATAGTTACCAATCTGGGATTTATATTTTAAATATAAAAATAAAAAATAAAATAAAGTCTTTCAGAATTTTGTTAAAATAGTATAGAGAATATATAAAATTATATTTTCTAAGAAAACTCCATTAATCATAATGGAGTTTTCTTATTTTTAAGCAGTTAACATTATAGTAACGGTCTTTTGATATATAAGACATCATTAGTTAATATAGGAATTGAAACTTTGTAGTCGGTTGAAAATCAATCCCCTTAAAGGTATTCAAATATTAATTAATACAAACTATGATGAAACTTTTCCAAAAAAAATTACTGTTTAAAATTTTTACAACAGTACTGCTCCTCTTTAATTGTATACTATGGGCACAAGGCAACGAGACATTTACTAATGTTTCTATTGTAAGTACTAATAGTTCTTATCAAACTAGATCTTGGACAGGAGATAACGGAATATCTTGGACAGCTACAGAAGCAAGAAGAGATATCTATTTTAACACTTCTAACAGTAGTAGTACATATACTAGTAGTGATGGTGATGGTAACACTATTTGTATAAATAGTGGTGGATATGTTGAAAATACAACTACTATTTCAGGGGGTGTAGGTACATTAAGTTTTGAGTATGCAAGAGCATATTCAGGAAACTCTACACTTAAAGTATATGTAAATGATGTACAATATGGTGGTACTATAACAGTATCAAGTGTAACTCCTACTACTTTTAGTGTAGATGTAAACGTAACTGGCGACGCAGTTATAAGACTTGAAAACAGTGCTAAAAGAACTATTATTGATAACCTTGAATGGACAGCAGGAGCAGCTCCACCAACAGTTACTACTACTGAAATAATAACTACTGATATTACCACTACATCTGCTACAAGTGGCGGTAATGTTACAAGTACTGGCGATACAAGTACAGAACGTGGTGTAGTATGGAGTACTTCTGTCAATCCTACTGTAAGTCTTTCTACTAAAACAAGCGATGGTACAAGTACTACTACAGGTATATACAGCAGTACTATTACAGGGCTTAACTCTAATACTCAATATTATTATAGAGCCTATGCTACAAATGCTGGTGGCACTGCTTATGGTACTGAATACAGTTTTTACACAAGAGCTATTACTCCTGCCGTTCCTACACTAGGAAATCCATTTATTAATTCTTTTGAAATAACATTAGATGAAAATGGTAATAATAGCACAGTAGAATATGCTATAAGAGTAAATGGGTCACAGTATGTTGATGCTTCAGGCGAACTTATAGACAATGAAGTATGGCAAACTGCTACTACGTGGGGAATGGTTACTGTAACAAACCTTACTGCTAATACAGACTACAGTGTAGATGTAAAAGCAAGAAATATAAGCGAACTAGAAACCCCTTTTAGCAGTGCTGCCAATATAACAACTTTATCTGCAAGTGCACCATTTATTACATTAGATAGTGCCTCTTTAGATTATGGAGACGTTTGTACAAGTATTAGTGGAAACGGATCTTTTACCTTTACAGGGCAAAACATTGATGCTAATTCTAATGTAACTATAGCTGCGCTTGCAGGATATAGCTACTCACTTACAGAAGTAGGTACTTATGTAGATAACCTTACTATAAATAACTATAATAACGAAACTGTAACAGTATATGTAAAGTTCTCTCCTACAGAAGTAATAAACTATGACGGAGATATTATAGTATCTGGTCAAGGTGATAGTGAGTCAGCAGAACTATCAATACCTGCGACAGGAAGCGGTATAAACACAGCAGGAACAGCTGTAACAGGTGCTACTTCAAGCATTACCCAAGTATCAGCTATTGTAGCAGGACAAGGAATAACAGGCGGATGTACAGCTATTAGTACTTATGGTATTGAATATAGTACTACTAGTGATTTTACTCCTGGTGAAGGAATACAAATTGAAGGAGACAACCTCTCTGAATCTGACTTTACAGTAACAATTTATTCGCTATCTCCTGAAACAACATATTATTATATAGCATATATTACTGATGGTTCTGGCACATTATATGGAGAACAATCAAGTTTTACAACACTACAACTAGATGCGCCCATTACTACAGAAGCTACTAACATTACTTCAAATTCTTTTACTGCAAACTGGGACTTAGAAATAGGTGCCGAGGGTTATTACTTAGAAGTAAGTGAATATGAATCATTTGGTACAGGTATTATTGCAACTGATTTATTTTTCTCTGAATATGTAGAAGGGTCAAGCAATAATAAGTATTTAGAAATTTATAATGGTACAGGAGCAAGTGTTGATTTATCTGATTATCAAATAAGGCAATATAATAACGGAAGTAGTTCTCCTACATATACTCAACCTTTATTAGGTACACTTAATGATGGTGAAACAATAGTAATAAACAATACTTCAGCTGCACTATATTATGGTTCTAATATGATTAATGGCGGACCGATAATGGCATTCAACGGAGATGATACTATGGTTTTGTATAAACTAAGTACTAATGCTTTTATAGATATAATTGGTAGTATAGGTGATGATCCTGGGTCATATTGGGATGGAGGAGGAAATCTAAGAACAAGAGATAGAACTATAGTAAGAAACTCTAATATACTTAGTGGAGTAACTAACACCAATACTACAGATTTCCCTACTCTTGCTACAGAATGGACTGGTTATAGTCAAAACTACATAAATCTTGGTAGTCATACTTTTGGAGGAGGCATTACACCATCATTCGTTGAAGGTTATGAAGGGCTTGACGTAGGTAATGTAACATCATATGAAGTAACAGGGCTTGACCCTTTCAAGACTTACTACTACAGAGTAAGGGCATATAGTACAAACAGCACGTCAGATGATTCGAATATTACTTATGTAATTACTAAGCCTGTTGCAGTTACTTGGAATGGTGATGCATGGACACCTTCAGAATATCCAGATGCTTCTCCTGTAGTAATAGACAATACACTAGACGCTGTTATTGAAGGTGACTATAATACTACAGATGATGGTACATTTGAAGTTAAAACCCTTACAGTAAATAGTGGTTCTTTTGTTGTAGCCGAAGGTACTTCGATTACTGTTATTGACGAGATTACTAATAATAATGGTGCAGAAAATTTCATTGTTGAAAACAATGCAAACATTATTCAAGTTAATGAAGTCGCTAATATTGGAGATATTAGTGTTCAAAAATCAAGTTCACCCTTATACAGATTAGATTATACATTATGGTCTTCTCCTGTACGCGGACAAAATCTTCAAGAATTTTCTTCAATGACATTAGCTAATCGTTTTTATGATTATGATGAAACTACTGATCTTTTGCAAGCTATAGACCCTGAAACAAATGATTTTGAGCAGGGATTAGGTTATCTTATCCGTATGCCGAATGATCATCCAGCTTTTATAGATGCCGATACTCCAGGTACAGCTTGGACAGGTACTTTTGTAGGTGTACCTCAAAATGGTACAATTACAGTAAATATGTCAACCATTCTTAACGGATATAATCTTGTGGGTAACCCTTACCCATCTCCTATTAATATCCATGATTTTTATGCTGCTAACGCAGCAACTTTAAATGAGTCTTCGGCATTATATTTCTGGAGAAAACGTAACGACCCAGATGCTACTACCTATTGTAATGTTACAATGGCAGCTTATACAGCTAATAACCAAAGTGGTGGTTGGGGCGATACAGGTTCTGGAACATTTGTGGGCGACCCTACTACTTGGGTTATTAATCCTGGGCAAGGGTTCTTTGTACAAGCTTCAGGAGGTACGCTTACATTTAATAATAATATGAGGGCAAATGTAAATAACAATCAATTCTTTAGAACAACTCCAGAGGATGCTAATACTTTAGATATATCTCGTTTATGGATTAATCTTACTGGCGATTCGAGTGGATTTAGCCAAATGGCAGTAGCATATAGTAATGTGACAACTAATGATATTGATTATGGTTGGGATGGTAAGGCTCTAGTTGAAGACGGGGTTATAAAGGTATATTCTACTGTAAATGATAATAAATTAACGATACAAGCTAGAGAATCTTTTATTGATACAGATGAAGTTACCTTAGGCTATAATGTTACTGAAGCGGGTAGCTATACTATTAGCTTAGACCATACAGATGGTTTATTCCTTGAGGGGCAAGATATTTTCCTTACAGATAATCTTACTGGAGAAACAGTAGATCTTTGGGATATTGATTATATGTTTACTACAGAGGCAGGACAGTTTAATGACAGATTTGTAGTTACATATCGCCTTACTCCACTTAGTACTCCTGAATTTGAAATTAATAATAGTAATGTTATTGTGTCTACTAAAGATGGAGCTATTACAGTTACTGCTAAAAACTTAGAAATGGCAGATGTAAACATCTATGATGTGCGCGGAAGACTACTATATACAAAATCAGGTATTAATACATCTGAAATTGTTATTAACGAGGTACAGGCACAACAGCAAATACTGATTGTAAATGTTACTACTGATAAAGGTACTGTGAGTAAGAAGGTTATATTCTAAATAATTGCAATAGTTTTATATTTTTTTAGTTAAGAAATCGCTCGGAAAGTAACTTCCCGAGCGATTTCATTTTTTAGCTAATGTATTTTTTCAATTATTTCTTCTCAACATACTCTTTTAATGAAGTACCCAATATTTGATTCCATCCTTTTTCAAAATTATCTCTTTTAAGTTCTTCTATTGAAGGGAAAGTATCCAAATCTGTATGAGTAAGTATAAGTTTGGTTTTATCATCTTCTGGAAAAAGCTCAAAAGTAACATAGGATATTCCGTCATAACCGTCATACTTCCAGCTATACGTTAGTTTCGTTTCAGGTATAACTTCGGTTACTTCACATAAATGAATGAAATTTTCACCATCATGATCACAACCAACAAAATTAAACTTAAAACCTATTTCGGCTTTAAAATCTTTAAGATCAAAATACCATTGTCTCATTTTCTCCACATCGGTTAGTGCCTGCCATACATGGGTAACAGGAGCATTATAAGTACGCGTTACAACTAAAGGTTTTGTTTCCATATTATAAAATTTTATTGTTTACTTATTTTTCATCTTCCAGGAAAGCACCCAATGCATCCAGCTTATCGTTCCAAAACTCCCTATAGCGGTTAGTCCATTCGGCAACTTCTTTAAGTTTAGATAGCTCTGCCCGACAATAACGCTCTCTCCCCTCTTGTTTAATACTTACTAAACCACATTCTGTAAGTATTTTAATGTGTTTGGATACTGCCGGACGGCTTATCTCAAAATTATCAGCAACAGCATTCAGGTTTAATTCCTGTTTTGATAATAAATTAATAATAGCTCTTCTATTTGGGTCGGCTATTGCCTGAAATACATCTCTTCTCATTTTAATTATGTAACTATTCGGTTACAAATATAAGAAACCATTTGGTTACACAAATAAATTTTAAAACAAATTTTAAAATTTATCTTTGTCTTTATTCAATCAAAATTTATGGAACATCATTTTATTATCTACAAGCCTTACGGCTACCTTAGCCAATTTATATATAACCTAAAGCGTAAAAAGAAACTTTTAGGAGAACTACACAATTTCCCTGAAGGTACTATGGCAATAGGTAGGCTCGACGAAGACTCTGAAGGTTTACTATTACTTACTACAGATGGAAAAGTAAGTGCTGCTGTACGCAGTAAAAAGGTAGAAAAAGAATACTATGCTCAAGTAGACGGACTTATAACACAAGAGGCTGCAAAGCAACTACAAGAAGGGGTAGAAATAGGTTTTAATGGCACGCGCTACACTACGCTACCTTGTAATGCTTTTATATTAAACGCACCTCCTAGTTTACCCGCAAGAGGAAAAAAGATAAGAGATGAACGACACGGTCCTACATCATGGGTATCTATAACCGTAACTGAAGGCAAGTTTAGACAAGTGCGAAAAATGACTGCTGCTGTAGGGTTCCCTACCTTACGTTTAGTAAGAGTACGAGTAGGGAATGTACAACTAAATGATATGCAACCAGGCGAAGTTCGCGAGGTTAATACTTTTATACTCTAAAAGAATTATTCTTTTAATAAGTGATTGATTTGTAAATTTATAGTAGGCTATTTCAACTTATTATATAAGTTAATTACACATAAATTGTTTACCTTTTTTAAACCGGCTCTATAGTAAATCCTGCCTTTTTTACGGTAGTTATTACCTCATCTCTGGTAGCTCCTTCTAATTTTACAGTCAAAATTTTATCAGGATTATCAGTATCTACACTCCACTGTTCTATTCCTGCTACATCATTTAATAATGGTGTTACTCTGGCTACACAACCGCCACAGTTTATACTTGTTTTAAATTTTAATTCGTTATTCATATTAGTTTTATATTAAATTCTATTTTAAAGTTTTTTGGTTTTCAATAAAAGACTATTACTTACTACACTCACACTACTAAGCGCCATAGCAGCACCTGCTATCATTGGGTTTAATAAAAATCCGTTTATAGGGTATAACACCCCCGCTGCTATGGGTATGCCTATTACATTATAAATAAATGCCCAAAATAGGTTTTGGTGTATAGTAGCAACCGTTTGTCTTGACAGTTTTATTGCCTGTGGTATTTTAAACAAATCGCCAGATATAATTGTAATTTTAGCAACATCTATAGCAATATCGCTCCCCTTTCCCATAGCAATACTCACATCTGCCTGTGCCAGTGCTCCGCTATCATTAATACCATCGCCCACCATAGCTACTACCTTACCTTCATCCTGTAACTTTTTCACGAAGTCCAGTTTATCTTGTGGTAATACCCCTGCTTTATAGTGGTTAATACCTACTTGGGCAGCTACTGCTTTAGCAGTTTGCTCATTATCGCCTGTAAGCATATAAACAGCTACATTCTCTGCCTGCAATTCTTTTATAGCTTTTGTCGAAGTTTCCTTAATAGTATCTGCTATGGCTATCGCACAAAGCACTTGGGTAGCATCTGTAAACAATACTACAGTATTAGCTTCAGCTAGCTTTTTGTTCATCCATACTTTAACTGACTCTGATACTTGTATATTTTGCGCTGCTATAAGGGTAGTATTACCAATGGTATACATAACATTATTATACTGCGCCTGTATACCCATCCCCTCTTTATTTTCAATAACCACATCATTCAGAAATTCTGATTGCGTTTTTAAATATTGTACTATAGCATTTGCCAAGGGGTGTTCAGATGATTTTTCAATACTGTACAGTATATCCCGCCTTTCTAGGGTTTCTTCTGTAAACCATTTTATATCGGTAACACTAGGATTACCCGCTGTAATAGTACCTGTTTTATCGAGAATAACAGCTGTTACTTTTTTAGCAAGTTCCAAACTCTGCGCATCTTTTATCAATATACCGTTTTGCGCTCCCTTGCCTACCCCTACCATTATAGCTGTAGGTGTAGCTAAACCAAGTGCACACGGGCAGGCAATAACCAACACGGTTACCATTGCTAATAGTCCTTGTGTAAAACTATTATCGCCCCCCAGTATAAACCATACTATAAAAGTTATTATAGCTATACCTATAACAACAGGAACAAATATTCCTGCAATTTTATCTACTAAATACTGTACAGGAGCTTTACTACCTTGTGCGTCTTGCACCATCTTGATTATTTGAGACAGGAGTGTTTCGCTACCCACTTTCTCTGCTTTAAACTGAAAACTGCCTTTTTGGTTTATTGTTCCTGCAAAAACAGTAGCACCTTCTTTCTTTTGTACTGCAACAGGCTCTCCGCTTATCATGCTTTCCTCTACATACGAACTGCCTGATGTTACCACGCCATCTACCGCTATTTTACCTCCGGGTTTTACCAACAATATATTCCCTACCTGTACACTACTAATAGGCATTTCCATTTGATGTCCGTCTTCGTGTACAACAGTTACAGTTTTAGGTTGTAGTCCTATAAGGTTTTTTATTGCCGATGATGTATTGCTCTTTGCTTTTTCTTCGAGCAACTTTCCCAAAAGAATAAAAGCTATAACTACTGCCGATGCCTCAAAATATACATGAGCTTCTATGCCCCTATTATGCCAATATTGCGGAAAAAGTGTATTAAAAACACTAAACAAATATGCTGTACCTGTACTTACAGCCACCAATGTATCCATATTAGCCGAACGATGTTTAGCCTGTTTATATGCTCCTTTAAAAAACTGTTGTCCAAAATATAACACTACAGGCGTAGCCAGTAACCACATTACATAATTAGCCCAACCCATTTTCATAAGTACGGGTGTCATCCCTATAATAACTATCGGGATAGCTAAACCAATAGCCCAAAATGTTTTCTTTTTTAATGCTTTATAATACTCTTGCTGCATTGCTTCGAGCGAATCGGGTGTAGTGTCATCTTCATCAATAAGTATATCATAGCCTATTGCCTGTAATGAAGCCTTTAATGTAGGGGTATCCGTTATAGTCGGTATAAACTCTATAGTAGCATTGCCGTTAGCATAGTTTACCGATGCATTTACTACGCCTTCTTGCATTTGTAATACATTTTGACTGGAAGCTGCGCAGGAGGCGCAGCTCATACCTGTTAGGGGATAGGATTTTTTTACAGTAACTACATTATAGCCTAAATCGCGTATTTTATGTACTGCCTCAGGAACAGCCGTAAGTAAGTCTGACGTTGTTATAACCGCCCTATTATTGTTCAGCTCTACTTTATGACTGTCTAGTGCTTTTACATCTGCAAGCCCTTTATCTACAATAAGAGCGCAATGTTCGCTCTCTACTCCTTGTAAAGGTAAATTAACAGTATTTGATTTTGAATCTTTCATGACGGATTGTATTTAGTACAAAGTTCCACATTAAGACCGATAAAGTACTTATACTATTAAGGAAACAGTTTATATGTTTTGGGAAATATTATCTAACGGTTTGCGTAGCTCACTGCCCTTTTTTCGGAATACTGTAGGAGTAAAACCCGTTATTTTCTTGAACTGAGCCGAAAGATGTGCCGTGCTACTGTACCCTAACATATCGGCAATTTCATTAAGGGTCATCTCATTATATAGCAATAATTCTTTTACTCTTTCTATTTTTTGTAGAATGATAAAATGTTCTAATGTAATCCCTTCTTCAGCAGAAAAAAGTTTACTAAGTCCTGAATAATCTTTATGCAACTCACTTGCCAATAATTCAGAAAATACAACCTTATCCTGATCAGAATGATGTATTTTATCTATCACTATTGTTTTTATTCTATCTATTAGTTTTTCTTTATTTTCTTCCAATAGTTCAAAACCCTGCTCTTGCAGTTTTTGTTTTACTGTTGTAATTTCATTTACATCAAGCTCTTTTGCTGTAATGGCTTCGCCCAAGCTTACTTGTAAAGGCTGCATATCCATAACCTGCAATAACTGTGTTACGGCAGTAATGCATCTTGGGCAAACCATATTTTTTATAATGAGTTTCATATTTTATTTAATACTAACAAAATTTTTAATACTAACAAAATTAGGGATTATTAAATAGTGGTATTAAGTTAAGTAATTTCTTTTTTATAAGTTTGCTCCCAAAAATAAACGATGAATAATATTATCACCTACTTAAAACCTGTACCGTTTATGAAACGCTTTTTAGGCGTTACGCTAATGCTATTTGGTATTTTTGCACTTCTTTTTCTTAATATTATTTTTGGTGCTATATTTTTGGTATTAGGTTTAAACCTTGCCTCTACCGAGGGTTCACAAATAGATATTACAAGCAAAACGTATAGAAAAATATGGTCTTTTTTAGGTATTCATATAGGTAAATGGGAGCCCTGTCCTGAGTTTGAGTATGTTTCTGTTTTTCGTACTAACCAAGACCAAACTGTAAATGTTGTTACCGCAACAACAACAGTAAGAACAGAAGTAATACTACTTAATTTATTTTACGGAAATAAAAATATTACTTTCTATCAAACTACTGATAAAGCAGATGCTTTTAAAGTAGCCGAGCATTTTAAAGTTGTTTTTAATATTGATATACTCGATGCTACCGAAAAAGACAAGGTTTGGCTTTAGCTACATTATAGGTTAGTCTTTTTTATCCTCATTTTTTCTTTTATCTGGTCGAATTATCATTCTTAACGATTGGTCTTGAGCAAAATAAGCTGTCATCCAATTCCAAAAAGTAGCAAGTCTGTTACGGTAACTAATTAATGACATTAGGTGAATAAATAACCATGCCAACCATGCTATAAAGCCATTAAAGTGTATTTCTGGCTTAGGGATATCTACTACTGCTTTATTTTTACCAATAATAGCCATAGAGCCTTTATCATTATATTTAAACGGTTGCAATGCTTCGTTTTTTAACGTTCGCTTAAAGTTCTTCGCAAGCTGAATGCCTTGTTGTATTGCCACCTGTGCTACCTGTGGGTGACCATTAGGGAAGTTTTCATCAGTAGTTTGTATACTAGTATCTCCAATAGCATATATATTGTGAGTATTAGCCACTTTATTAAATTCATCTGTAATCATTCGTCTACCGCGTCCGTAACTTTCTAGAGGGACACCTTCAAATGTTTTTGCCGATACTCCCGCTGCCCATATCAGGTTTTTAGAGCTGATAGTTTCGCCATTAGATAGGTAAACTGTATCATCAGTAAAATCAGTAACACGGGTGTTTAGTTTTATAACAACTCCCATTTTCTCTAAAGCATGATAAGTCGCCTCTTGCGATTTTTTACTCATAGGTCCTAAAAGAGCATCGCCACCATCTACAAGATATATATTACTAGCACTCGTAGCAAGCTCAGGATATTCTTTACGTAACACTCCGTTTCGCATTTCGGCAAACATACCTGATACCTCAACTCCTGTAGGTCCTCCTCCTGCTACTACTATATTAAGGTATTTTCTTCGCTCTCTACTGTTTTTACAAATAGCTGCCTTTTCCATGCGTTGCAAGAGCCTATTTCGCATTTCTATAGCGTCATTAAGGGTTTTCATGGGTATGGCATTTTTCATGACATTCTCCATCCCAAAATAATTAGTCTCAGCTCCTGTTGCGAAAACCAGTTTATCATATTCCAATTCGCCATTATGCAATACTACTGTATTGGTTTCGGGTTTTACCGAAAGTAACTCGCCAAAACGAAACTGTATGTTTTTTTTACCGCGAAATAATTTCCTGAAAGGATAACTAATACTAGAGGGTTCTAGGTAGGCTGTAGCTACTTGATATATTAACGGCGGAAAAAAATTATAATTATTTTTATCTACCAGTGTTATTGTAAAATTTTTATTTTCTGCTAGGTTTTCTGCTAAATTTATACCAGCAAACCCTCCTCCTATTATTACTACTTTCATGAAAATTAGTTTTTATGAGTTGTCCTTTTTTGTAAGGATAATACTCTATAAAGTTAAGTGTTTTACTAGTAATCAACCAGTCACATTTCTAATTTTATGAAAGATTTAGGGTTTACAAAATAAGAATATTATTTTTCTATTAATTGTCTAAATTTTTATAATGTATAGCCTTTTTAACCAAAGAGAAGTATTAAAAAACTAGACTAGTAATGTAGTATATAAATGATTTATTTATTCAAAATTATCATATATCCTTTCAAACTCTTTACTATTTTCCCATCGTTGCGCAAAAGCCTTATCATGTATTGCCAAAATACGCGGTTTAAACTCCGTAGCCATTCCGTTTGTTACCACATAATCTACAGCTTGTTTGTAAGAATTATATATACTTTTATAAAACGTACTATTACTTACTTCGCGCTTTGCTGTATATTTTTGAGCAGTTTCAATATTATACAACATTAAGTCAGCAACAATATAAGCATCTACTCCTAACGAAAGAAAGTGTTTAATATATTTTTGCGCTACAGAGCGGCGTAGTTTAGGTCGCTTGCTTCTTACGGGAAAATATTCATGTAATATTTTTAGCTTCGCCTCCTGCTCTAATTTATCTTCTTTAGGGTTAAAAATAAAATTATAGTAGGTCTTTACCTCTCCAAACTTTTCATACAGTGCCATCAACTGTTCTTCAAGTTCTTCTTTAGGTAGTGAGGCAAGATATTTTTTAAGATCGCGTTTACTCATAATGTGTTGTAGTACCCAAAAATACGCGTTAATTATATTTACTGCAATAAAATCGGGAAAATGATATTGGAAAAATATAAAAGTAGTATTTTTGCAATCCAGACAAAGTTCAAAAACTAAATCAATTTATACTGTGGAAAATCCGAGTGCACAAAAACTGATCAACAAAATACAACTTGATTTATTCAAGAATGGTTTTAATCCTGAAACTCTAATTGAGGGGCTTAAAAAACTACGTACGTATGCAATGGAGGAGCAAAATCCGGTAGCTACAAAAGCTATTCGACTAACCTATGAGCACCTGGAACAAAATGGCGCATTTTTAATAGCGATTCCTGATGATGAACCTCTTGAAGATGAGGAAGAAGAAGGTACTGAAACAGTAAAAGAAGAAAGCGCTCCTAAGAGTGAAAATGATATAGAAAGTCTTGAGTACTTATTATCCTTATTTACCGACCTTACTAACAAAAACAATATGCTTGACCTTAGGGAGTATAATAAAGCGTTTTTGGCATTCTAAACGCGACAATTACTTGTTTATAAATAAAGCTGTTTGGTTTCAAACAGCTTTTATTTTTTATACCTGTTAATTTAGAATGTTTCTTTCTTAAAGCCAATACTGATTGTTACCTTTGCACAAAATCATAAAATATGACACGTTTTTTTAAAATAGTTGCTACCCTAGAAGGTATATCATTATTAGTACTACTTTTTGTAGCCATGCCTTTAAAGTATATATGGGATATGCCCGAAACTGTACGAATAGTAGGAATGGCACATGGTTTACTTTTTATAGGCTATATTTTACTTGCCATAATGCTAAAAATAGAAGACAATTGGGCTTGGAAAAAATTCCTTATTATTTGCGTAGCATCAATAATACCGTTTGGTACATTTTACATTGAAGCAAAGTACTTTAAAACTAAAGCATAAATTATCTTCTATATGGAATTATTAGACTGGTCGTATAACATTTTTAAAGATCTTGATTTTAGCGATACCGCAGCACTTTATAGTAATTTAGTAGTCAATTTAGTATGTGTAGCCGCTATAGCTTATATACTCGATTTTTTGTCTAAAAAAATACTTATAGTAGCTTTTGAATCGTTTGCTAAAAAAACTAAGACATCTTTTGATGATTTTTTGATAGCCAACAAAACATCAAAGTATATAGCTCATCTTATTCCGCTATTATTTATCTATTATATTATTCCATTAGTACTTAAAGATTTTTTAAACGGTGAAATTCTATTTGAAAAAGGGGTTAGTATATTCATGATTTTTCTTGTACTCTGGATTGTAAGGAGTGTTCTAAATTCATTAAAAGATTATCTAAAAATACAACCCAATTATAGCGATAAACCTATAGATAGCTACATACAAGTAGTAATGATAGTATTGTGGATATTTGCCTCAATAGCTATTATAATGACATTATTTAGCATCAATTTTATAGGTATTGTAGGTACATTTGGTGCAGTATCAGCCGTTGTTATATTAATTTTTAAAGATACTATACTGGGGTTTGTAGCTAGTATACAAGTAAGTGTTAACGACTTAGTACGCATTGGCGACTGGATAACGATGGAAAAATATGGCGCTGATGGTGACGTTATAGAAATTAACCTTGCTACGGTTAAAGTACGTAATTTTGACAATACCACTACTACAGTGCCTACATATAGCCTGATATCTGACTCGTTTAAAAACTGGCGCGGAATGGTAAATTCTGGTGGTAGACGTATAAAAAGACATATACTTATAAAAGCCAATAGCGTGCGTTTTGTAAATAATGATGAAATAGAAAATTTTAAAAAAATACAATTACTTTCATCATATATTGATCACAGGCAATCGGATATTGAGAAATATAATACCAATAACGATATAGACAAAACAATACAGGTAAACGGTAGAAATCTTACTAATTTAGGATTGTTCAGGAAGTACATAAGCGAGTATGTAGATAACCATCCTGCTATAAATAAAGACCTTACCATGATGTGCCGACACCTGCAACCTACAGAGAAAGGTATCCCAATAGAAATATATGCTTTCTCATCTGATAAACGTTGGGAAAACTACGAATACATTATGGCAGATATATTTGACCATGTTATCGCATCGGTAAAATACTTTGACCTTGAAATTTTCGAATTACCTTCGCAAAACAATGCTCCTTTTATAGAAAGTTAATCCTTTTTTATACGGTCTTTAACATACTCTATTTGTGTCTTTCCGTGTGGTAATGATTTCCCAGAGCTGTCAAGGTTTACCATAGTAATAGTGTCTACTTTTATTATAGTTTCGCGCGTCATTTTGTTACGCACTTCCGATTTTAAGACTATAGAGGTTTTACCAAACCGTACTACCTCCATTCCTATCTCTACAATATCGCCTTGTTTTGCAGAGCTCATAAAGTTAATTTCCGACATATGTTTGGTTACCACTCGTTGGTTTTCGAGTTGTACTATAGAGTATAACGCGGCTTCCTCGTCTATCCAAGCAAGTAGCTTACCGCCAAATAACGTTCCGTTCGGGTTCAAGTCTTCGGGTTTTACCCATTTTCTGGTGTGAAATCTCATAAGCAAAAATTTTGTGAAGCTAATTTACTACATCTGCTGTTGTTAATAGTTGTATAAAGAATTATTTAACCTATAACCATTTCGTAGCAAATTACATCTTGTTATACTGCAAAATTAAGCCTCTATTATGAGTAAGCCGAGTAAAACCAAATGGTTTTATCTATAGCACAATAAACAAACCCCGCATTTTGCAAGACGGGGTTGTTTGTAAAAAAATATCGTTGTTATTAATATGCTATAAGTTCTTGTAAAGTAGTTTCAAATCGTTGCTTTGGCAAATACTGGTCTTCTAATGCTTTAGTAAACGGTATGGCACTCTCAAGGCTACCTACACGTTTTACAGGTGCATCTAACTGCTCAAAACATTCTTCCATAATCATAGCCGAAATATCGCTCGCCACACCACCAAATAAACTATCTTCTTGCAAAATAATAACTTTACCTGTTTTTCTAACCGATGTAAATATTGCTTCGGTATCTAATGGTTGTAAGGTTCTCAGGTCAAGAACATCAGCTTTAATAGTAGGGTTTTTATCTAGTGCTTCTAATGCCCAGTGTACTCCTGCCCCAAATGATATAACGGTCACATCATCTCCTTCTCTTAACAAAGCAGCTTTACCAAATGGTAATGTATAATAATCCTTAGGAACGTCTTGGTACATACTACGGTACAATGCTTTATGCTCAAAGAACATCACTGGGTTTGGGTCGTTTATAGCAGTTGCCATAAGCCCTTTAGCATCATAAGGAAAAGCAGGGTAAACTACTTTAAGACCTGGGGTTTTAGTAAACCATGCCTCATTAGTTTGCGAGTGGAAAGGTCCTGCCTGTACTCCTGCTCCGCAAGGCATACGCACTACTACATCGGCGTTTTCTTGCCAGCGGTAATGCACTTTAGCCAAGTAGTTAACTATCGGGTTAAATCCTGTCGAAACAAAATCGCCAAACTGCATTTCGATAACTGCTTTATAACCGTTTATCGACAAGCCCATCCCTGCTGATACAATAGCCGACTCGCATATTGGCGTATTGCGCACACGCTCTTTACCATATGCCGCTACAAAACCGTCGGTCATTTTAAATGCCCCACCATATTCAGCAATGTCTTGTCCCATTATTACAAGGTTGTCATGGCGTTCCATAGACTGTTTTAGTCCTTGCGATAATGCATCAATCATCCTTACATTATCCTCATCCCCTTTAGGATTAACTTCTTCAAATGTATAAGGCTTATATACATCGTTTAGCTCTTCATTTAAATCAGCTTCTATAGCAGGTGCTGCCGATGCTTTTTTATAATCAGTATCAATTTCTTTTTTAATTGATGCTCTTAATTCTTTATCATACTCCTCAGTAAGTACTCCTTCGGCTGTTAGATACTCCTTAAAGTTAGTTACGGGGTCTTTTACTGCCCACATATCCATAAGTTCTTGCGGAACGTATTTTGTACCACTCGCCTCTTCATGCCCACGCATACGGAACGTTTTAAACTCCAGTAGCACAGGTCTTGGATTTTCGCGCATAGAAGCTACTAAATCGCTAAGCTTATTATATACTTCTAATATGTTATTACCATCTATAATATGGCTTTCCATACCATAACCAACGCCCTTATCGGCTATGTTTTCGCAACGGTATTGCTCGTTAGTAGGTGTACTAAGTCCGTAGCCGTTATTCTCAACAACAAACAATACAGGAAGCTCCCAAACCGAAGCTACATTTAGTGCCTCATGGAAGTCGCCCTCGCTCGTTGCTCCTTCGCCTGTAAATACAGCGGTTATTTTACCGTTTTTCTTTAACTTATTGGCAAGTGCAATACCATCGGCTACACCTAGCTGAGGACCAAGGTGCGATATCATACCAATAATATTATACTCTTGTGTACCAAAGTGGAACGAACGGTCGCGTCCTTTAGTAAAACCATCGGCTTTACCTTGCCATTGTGAGAATAGGCGATATAACGGAATATTACGCCCTGTAAACACCCCTAAATTACGGTGCATGGGTAGTATATATTCGTCTTTATCGAGTACTGCGGTAAGCCCTACTGAGATAGCCTCTTGCCCGATACCGCTAAACCATTTGGAAACTTTACCCTGGCGGATAAGAATGAGCATCTTCTCTTCTATAAGTCTGGGTTTTATTAATTTCTTATATAAATCGAGTAATTGTTCGTTGGTTAGTTGTTTTCTGTCGAAATTCATATTGATTTTTGAAAGATTCTTATTCGTTTGTGCTTTCAAATGTAAGAAAATAACAGAATTGTATCGAGTTGTTATAGAAATTTATTTAAACAAAAAAATCCCGTCAGTTGACGGGATTTTAAAAAGCATTTTATTTACTAATTCTTAATCAGCTTATATTCGGCTGAACCTATATTGGTTTGTATACTTAGTATATATATACCCGAGCTTAAACTCTCGGTATTGATATTTTCAAAGTCTTGACTCTGTTGTATTAATTGGCTTCCCTGCAAGTTATATATAGTTACTGCTTCAAGCTGAACTCCTGATTTTGTATCTATATGCAGTATATTATTTACAGGGTTAGGGTATATAGATAGTTGATCTGTAGAAAATAATTCAGTAGTAGCTGTACAATCTTCCGCTAAACTATCTCCTTCAATAACCCATCCTAATTCATTGATTAAATAATCCCTCGTTTCTTCATCACAATATTGCAATCCTTCTGCACCAATATTTTTATTTTCTAAACCTAATTCTTTAAACCTATTTAATAGCGTATCGTAGTTGTTAATACTTAAACTACTGCCATCGATAAAGTGACCATTTGCGCTGGAAACAGCAAAGTTCACATTATTATTAAAAGTCCAATTAGAAATATCCTGATCAAATTCATTAGCATCCGTAAATGTACCTTCCATATTGACTACGTTAGAAACATCCCAACTATTTAAAGGTTGATTGAAAGAACTTGCTTTATAAAACATCGATCCCATATCGATTACATTAGAAACATCCCAGTTGTTCAAAGGCTGATTAAAAGAGCTTGCTTCAAGAAACATTTGTCTCAAATTTGTTACATTAGAAACATCCCAACTATTTAAGGATTGGTTGAAAGAACTTGCTTTAAAAAACATATGCCTCATATCAAGCACATTTGAAACATCCCAGTTGTCCAAAGGCTTATTAAAAGAGCTTGCTCCCTGAAACATATATGGCATATGGGTTACACTAGAAACATCCCAATTATTTAAAAAGCCATTAAAGGAAGTAGCACCTTGAAACATATATGTTGTATAGATTAAATTTGAAACATTCCAATCATTTAAAGATTGATTAAAAGAAGTTGCACCGGCAAACATATGGCTCATATCTATTACATTTGAAACATTCCAATTATCCAAAGGTTGATTAAAGGAGGATGCTCCGTAGAACATAGAGTTCATATTAACCACGCTTGCAACATCCCAATCATTCAAAGACTGATTCAGGGAACTAGCTCCCAAAAACATACTACTCATGTTTTCAACTTGAGTTAAATCTGGAGTATCTGTCGCTGTTATATTTAAATTAACACAATTATAAAATGTGCCTTGCATACTTGTCCATTGCGTATCTCCCCATTGATCAACTGTCAATAATTCATGGTTATAATCTCCGTTATATCCTAACATTATGCAACTAAATTCTCCTGACATACTAACAGTATAAATTCCTTCATTATTAAAAGTATGTGTAACTGTACCTGATTGATTCGTCAATACTGTGCCATCACCAAAATCAATTGTAAAATTATCAGGTAACTCATCAACTTCAAATATTTGAAGTTGAATCGTTAAATCACTGCCTGATACCTGCCAAGTAGTAATAAACGGTGCTTGTGCATTAGTAAAATAGGTTATAAAGCAAAAAATAAGTAATAGGTAATTCTTTTTCATCGGTATGAATTTTAAAAATAAAGCTGCAAAAATACATTTTTACAGCAGGGTTTTATATTTAAAGTTTAAATTTATTGTAATATAATTGTTACTATAACAGAATGTCTACTTTGCTTTCTATAAAATAGCTACTTATAGAAAATCTCTAATATATGACAAAATCAAATATTGACTTATTGTTAACAACTTTCAAATCCTCTATCCAAAAAAATATCCTTATGTTTGTATCTACAAGGCTTTACGCCTTATTAAGTTATTAACAATTTTTCACAGCTATGCAAAATATACCAAGTGTAGATCTGCGTGATTTCCTTTCGGGTAACCCGGAACGCAAACAAAAATTTGTAAATGAAATCGGTAAAGCCTATGAAGATATAGGGTTTGTGGCATTAAAAGGACATTTTCTTGATGACCAATTGGTAGATGACCTTTATACAGAGGTAAGAAACTTTTTCAATCTGCCTGTAGATGTTAAAGAGCAATATGAAATTCCAGGTATTGGCGGGCAGCGTGGTTATGTATCTTTTGGTAAAGAACACGCCAAAGGGCGTAAAGAAGGCGACCTGAAAGAGTTTTGGCATTTTGGGCAATACCTTCCTGAAGGCTCTAAATATGCCAAAGAGTACCCTGAAAATGTAGAAGTAAAAGAGCTTCCTAAATTTAATGACGTAGGTAAAGAAGCCTATCAAATGCTCGAAAAAACAGGTATTTATGTATTGCGTGCTTTGTCTCTTTACTTAGGTCTTGACGAGTTTTATTTTGACAATTATATAGCCGAAGGTAATAGTATACTTCGCCCTATACACTACCCTCCTATTACCGAAGAGCCTAAAAACGCAGTGCGTGCTGCTGCTCATGGTGATATTAACCTTATTACGTTATTAATGGGGGCACAAGGGCGTGGGCTACAAGTGCAAAACCACGAAGGCGATTGGATTGATGCTATAGCACAACCCGACGAATTAGTTATTAATGTAGGTGATATGCTTAGCCGACACACTAATAATAAACTAAAAAGCACCATCCATCAAGTAGTAAACCCTCCTAAGGAATTATGGGGTACTTCGCGCTACTCAATACCTTTCTTTATGCATCCTGTAAGCGAAATGAAACTGGATTGTTTAGAGAATTGTATTGATGAAAACAATCCTAAAAAGTATAACGATATAACAGCAGGCGATTTCCTATACGAACGCTTAGTAGATTTAGGATTAATCAAAAAATAATAATTAACTTTATAACCGTAAAAAGGCATTGGGTTTTATATAGCCTGATGCTTTTTTATTTTTAGTACATAATAAAAAATAGAACAACGTAATTAGTCTTTGCGAGGAAAGAAGCAACCTTGAATTTAAATTTTATAACGCAATTACTTTCGCAATTATAAAAGGCGCTCAATTAAATACGGGAAATATGGGAAAGAAAATAAATAGTCTTGAAGACCTTGGTGGCTTTGTGTTTTCCACCAACGAAAACTTTGAGTATAACAATAACAACGAACAGCAGGAAACCTTATCTAATAGCGAACAAAGACTTGAAGCTCATCTTGATAAGAAAAACAGAGGTGGCAAAGTGGCTACCATAATAAAAGGTTTTGAAGGTACAGATGATGACCTGAAAGCACTAGCCAAAAAACTTAAAACACTATGCGGCGTAGGTGGTTCTGCTAAAGATAATGAAATTATCATACAAGGTAACTTTCGAGATAAAATAATGGATTACCTAACAAAAGAGGGGTATAAAATAAAACGCGTAGGCAGCTAAATTTATATACCATCCGAAACAACTATTAACCAATGAAAATACAGGAATCAGAACTAATATTAAATCCTGATGGTAGTGTTTACCATTTGAATTTAAAACCTGAAAATATAGCACATAATATCATTTTTGTGGGCGACCAAGATAGAGTTGAAAAAATAACACAACATTTTGACACTATTGAATTCAGTACACAAAAAAGAGAATTTAAAACCCAAACAGGTACATATAAAGGCAAGCGAATAACAGTACTCTCTACTGGTATAGGTCCTGACAATATTGATATTGTCATGAACGAACTAGATGCACTAGTAAACATAGATTTAAATACTAGACACCCCAAAAAAGAGCTTACATCACTTAACATTGTAAGAGTTGGAACTTCTGGCTCTTTACAGTCAGATATACCTGTAGATAGTTTTGTAATGTCGCAATATGGGCTTGGTATCGATAACATGCTACGTACCTATTTAATTGATAGTATCTCTAATACAGCGATGGAAGATGCCTTTATCAAGCACACAAATTGGGATTTACGCAAAGGCAGACCATATGTAGTGCATGGTAGTGAAAAACTAATGCAACTTTTTGATAGTGAGAAAATACACAAAGGATTAACAGCTACAGCAGGTGGTTTTTATGGTGCACAAGGTCGTGTTTTACGATTAGACATTCAAGATAGAGCGCTTAATAGTAAAATGGATAGCTTTAATTATAAAGAGAACCGAATTACTAATTTAGAGATGGAAACAGCCGCTATATATGGGCTTTCGGCATTGCTGGGGCATAATGCTTTATCTTTAAATGCTATAATTGCTAACAGACCAAATGGTACTTTTAGTGCAGACCCTTATGCTGTTGTAGAAAACCTTATAGCATATAGCTTAGAAAAGATTACTGCATTATAACAAAATTATTTTTCAAGTATATTTTTACCCTTTGCATATTCCGATGGGCGCTGTCCTAGTAACTTATAAAAAGTATTACTAAAACTAGGCAAACTATTATATCCTACAGATAGGGCTACTTCACTTACAGGTATATTCTTTTTTTGAAGCAGCTCTATAGCCCTTAACATACGGCAAATTGTAAAATACTGAATAAAAGACATACTTAAATCTTTAGTAAAAATACGATGTAGGGTACGGGTACTAAAACCATACTGCTGTGCTATATCCGTAAAAAGAAGATGTTCATGCAAATGAGCATTAATATATTCTGTTATTTTTAGTAAACGTTTGTCTTTAGCTAGTGGTAACGACAACTCTAAACTATTGCCTGATAATTCAGGCAATAGTACTTTTAAAGCTTTAGCTATAGTATAATTACGAGTATCTTGTTCTAGATTACCATTCCATCTATTAGTAAATAATAATAAATTTAGCAATAAATCATTAACAGGATATATCCCTTCCTTTTTATAAAAATCCATTCCCATTTCTTCTTTAGGGAAATATAAATTTCGCATTATAACATCTTCTGCATTAGGATGAATACTATGTTTTACCCCTGCTGGTATCCACATAAAATGGCGCGCTGGTAAAAAATAAGTCTTTTTTTCTGTTTTTACATACACCACCCCACCCTCGGTATATAAAAACTGGTCTTTATCATGGCTATGATTAGGAATAAGAAGCTCCCCCATTAAATCATGATGACAGTATATACTATACTGATTTGCATCTACTTCTGTAATATAATACTTCTCTTTTTTCTCTACTTTAATCATTATGTCCGCAATGAATAAATATATGACTTATACAAATATACGGACATTCAAACGTTTTCGTAAAATTGTGTCATAGATTATTAATATTAAATTAATACCTCATATTTTTTATTATATAATCATTTTTTTAAGTCTAATAAAATCATTTTAATATGAAAAACACTAGAATATTATTCGAAGAATATAATGATAAAATAATCACAGCTATAGAAGCTACTTATTTTATAAAAGATAAAATGACGGTAGGTACTAGTGGATTTACAAAAGCCGGCGATAGTAAAGCTGTATTACCAGCATTTGCAAAACAGGCAAAATATAAAAATATAGGTATTACACTGATTACTGGAGCTTCGCTTGGGCATACTACTGACACTGACCTTGCAGCAAATGGGGCGTTGTATAGAAGAATGCCCTTTCAGGCAGACCCTGTGCTAAGATCGAAAATAAACAATGGAGAAATTATGTTTATAGACCAGCATCTAAGCGAAACAGTAGAGCTACTAAACAACAAACATTTACCCAAACTAGATCTCGCAATAATAGAAGCATCTGCAATAGATGAAAACGGAAATATTATACCCACTACCTCTATAGGCAACTCTGCTAATTTTGCAAAACTAGCAGATAAAATAATTATTGAGATAAATACTTCTGTACCGCTAGACTTTAAAGGAATACATGATATATTTATCCCATCTCCCTATCCTAACCGTACTATTATACCTATAACAAAACCAAATGAAAGAGCAGGTATAGAGTATATTGAAGTCGACCCTAAAAAAGTGATAGGTATAGTGTATACTAAATTACCCGATAGTCCTGCTGCAGTAACTACATGCGATGAAAAAACTACAGCAATAGCAAACCATTTAATTCGTTTTTTTGAAAAAGAAGTACAACAAGGTAAGCTAACAAATTCGCTTATGCCTTTACAGGCTGGCATTGGCAAAGTAGCTAATGCAGTACTTTCTGGTTTTAAAAAAAGTAACTTTAAAAACCTAACAATGTATTCTGAAGTATTACAGGATAGCACTTTTGAGCTAATAGATGCTGGTGTTATGAACTTTGCTTCTGCATCATCTTTAACCGTTTCTAAAAAATGGTATGAACAGTTATATAATAATTTCGACAAGTATAAAAATAAAATAATGTTGCGCCCTCAAAACATTAGCAATGCTCCTGAGGTAATAAGGCGGCTAGGTGTAATAGCTATAAATACTGCCATAGAGTTTGATATTTATGGTAATGTAAACTCTACTCATATAGGAGGTAACAAGATGATGAATGGCATTGGTGGTTCTGGTGATTTTGCTCGTAATGCTTACTTAAGCATATTTGTTACCCAGTCAGCCTCTAAAGATGAAAACTCTATATCGCATGTAGTACCTATGGTATCACATACCGATCATACAGAGCATGATGTAGATATTTTAGTTACTGATCAAGGACTTGCTGACCTAAGAGGATTAGCACCTCGCGAACGGGCAAAAGTTATAATAGATAATTGTGTACATCCTGACTATAAAGAAGCCATGAATAGTTATTTTGAAAGAGCTTGCGAGCGTGGCGGTCATACCCCTATTTTACAAGAAGAAGCATTTTCATGGCATATACAATATAAAAAAGACGGAACAATGAAACAATGTTGTACCGCCGAAATAGTTTAGTTTTTAGCGTTTGTTTATTTCTAATCTTCAAATTGTTATTTAGCAATTTGGAGATTTTTTGTTTTAATAAGGTTAAGTTTCTTACATATATAAATTTCTCTTACTACCTTTATCCTTAAATTAATTTCTTAGGATGAAAAAAGTAAGAATAGCAGGTGTTCCAGAGCATTTTAATTTACCTTGGCATTTGTGTATTGAGAATAATCAGTTTAGTGATCAAAATATAAATGCAGTATGGACAGATGTACCCGAAGGCACGGGCAAACTCTGTCAAATGTTACGTAATAACGAAACTGACATTGCCGTAATACTTACAGAGGGTTTTATTAAAGATATTGCAGCAGGTAATGATAGTAAAATTGCTCAGGTATATGTACAATCTCCTTTAATATGGGGAATACATGTTGCAGCGGGTTCAAATTATAAAACTATTAACGATATACAAAAAGGTAAAATAGCTATTAGTCGTTATGGTTCAGGCTCTCACCTAATGGCAATTGTAAATGCCAAAAATGAAGGGTGGGATACAAGCAAACTGCAATTTGAAATAATAAATACTCTTGATGGTGCTGTAGAGGGTCTTACCCAGGGTAAAGCCGACTATTTTATGTGGGAACGCTTTATGACAAAGCCTATTGTAGACAAAGGTATCTTTAGACGTGTGGGCGACCGCCCTACCCCTTGGCCTTGTTTTGTAATTGCTGTTCGCAACGAATTTTTAGACAAAAATAAAGAAGCCGTAGAAACAGTTTTAAACATAATAAATAAGACTACTAAAGAGTTTAAAACTATACCTGATATTGATACAATACTTGCAAATCGTTATGGACAAAAAGTAGAGGATATACAAGAATGGCTCGCTCTTACAGAATGGTCGCAACAAAAACTAGATAAAACCACTTTTGACAAAGTACAAAATCAATTATCTGAACTAAATATTATTACTAAGAAAACTACATTTGAAATAGCAACTGTATAAAGCAAAAGTGTTGTAGGCACAAAAAAATGATAGAATCGAAGACCATTACTTTTAAAAAAATAAAAGAAAAGCTTAGTATAAAGAAGCCATGGGATTCTATTATCATTTTGGCACTTAATATACTTATTGCTATTCCTGTTTTTATCATCTTACACCAAAACTTAATTGACCCCGAGTGGCCTTTTCATATTGATAGAATACTCATATTTATTGCTCTAATTGTAGTTATACAAGTTATTTTAAGACTATTAAAAACAGTGATTATAATATGTATATTCTTTTATTTAATAGCACTTATATATGGTACACTTTTCGGGGGGTACGGTTTTAAAGCCGTATTCGAAGATTATCAGGCTATGATATATACTATGTCTGCCGACCCTAACCCACAGGATATAATTATCTCTAAACTATTACCATTCCCTAATAAATCAGAGATTATTGATGCTGTCGAATATGATAATCCTAAAGTGCGTAATTTTGCTCTTTCGGCTACTACTAAGTTTTTTAAAGAAGTAAAAGGGTACCATGAACAGCGAAAAATGATACAGTGCTTTGCCGTTTTTAAAGCAATACGAGATAAGTGGAACTATGTAAACGACCCAAAAGGGCGCGAATATATTGCTTATGCCAGCGAATCGTTACAACACTTTTCTGGCGATTGTGACGATCATGCTATATTAATGTCAGCATGTATAAGGGCTATTGGTGGTACGCCAAGAATTATTCATACAGGAGGGCACTTATACCCAGAAATGCTTGTAGGCAACAAAGCCGACCTTGAAATGGCGAATTACCTTATAAAAGAAGTACTTTTTATAGACGAAAGTAAAGGCAAAGAAATTCATTATCACATAGACGAGCGCGGACAAATATGGCTTAATCTCGATTATACAGCAAGATATCCTGGTGGTCCTTTTATGTCAGAAGAAATTTTAGGTGCACTTACATTCAATTAATGTAAGCTTACCACTCTATTAAAGCCTTACCTTTTGCTTTAAGAAAAGTATTAGTTTTACTAAAATGCTTGTTACCAAACCAGTACCCTCTATTAGCACTTAATGGAGAAGGGTGTCCAGACTCTAAAACATCATGTTTTGTTCTATCTACTTTAGCACCTTTCTTTTTAGCAAAACCACCCCAAAGCATAAAAACAACATCTTTTTTCTCTTCAGATATTTTTTTAATAACAGCATCCGTAAATGTTTCCCATCCTTTGCCTTGATGGCTCCCTGCTTGTCCTCGTCTTACCGTAAGTGTGGCGTTAAGCAATAACACTCCTTGATCTGCCCAACGCTCTAAATTACCCGATTCGGGTACAGGTTTCCCTAAATCGTTATGTATTTCTTTAAAAATATTTACTAATGATGGTGGTTTAGAGATACCATCACTCACCGAGAAACATAAACCATTTGCTTGGTTAGGTCCATGATAAGGATCTTGACCTATTATTACAACCTTGACTTTATCAAAAGTGCAATGATCAAAAGCTGCAAAAATACGGTTGCCTTTCGGGTAACAGGTCGTTTGAGAATACTCTTCTTTTACAAAATCAATAAGATTTTCAAAATAAGGTTTTTCAAATTCATCTTTTAGTATCTCCTTCCATGAAGGGTGTATCTCAACATTCATAATCGTAGGGTTTACTGCAAATATAATTTTTACAACCATTTCTATGCGTAAAGCTATCTTAAACTTTACTGCCAAATGTACAAGCAGCATAAATATATAGTATTTTTGTATAAAATTTGCTTAGAATAAAAGATGATTAATATTACCGAAAAGACATTAAAAGACTTAGAATTTAATACTGTGCTCGAAACAGTTTCGGATGGTTGTACTACCGAACTCGGAAAAGAGAAAGCACTTTTAATAACTCCGCATAGAAACAAGGAGATGTTATTACAGTCATTATTACAAACGTCAGAATATGTATCGTCGTTTGATAACAATAATGCATTACCTAATCATGGTTTTGACGCTATAAACAACGAAATAAAATTTCTAGCCATAGAGGACAGTTACCTTGAATCAGGTGCTTTTAGAAAAATTGCTACATTATCAGAAACGACCAATACCCTTATAAAGTTTCTAGAAAAATTTGAAGAATACTACCCTAATCTATACCAAAGAGCTGTACAAGTAGAATATACCAAAGAAATTGTAAAAAGCATAGAAAAAGCCATAGACAAATATGGTGATATAAAAGATGATGCTTCGCCAGAACTACAAGTCATCCGTAAAGGGATGAATGAAGTAAAGGGGAAAATAAACCAAAGTTTTGCAGCTGCACTAACACATTATAACGGCTTAGGTTACCTTGATGATATACGGGAAAGCGTAGTAGAAAACCGCAGAGTACTTGCCGTATTAGCCATGTATCGTCGAAAAGTGAAAGGATCTATACTAGGTAGCTCTAAAACGGGTAGTATAGCTTATATAGAGCCAGAGGCCACACTACGCTACTCACGAGAGCTGAGTAATTATGAGTATGAAGAAAAAGAAGAAGTAAAGAAGATATTAAAAAACCTCAGTGATATAATACGTCCTCATATACCTTTATTAAAAGAATATCAAGAACTCCTTACAGATGTTGATGTCATTTCGGGTAAAGCAAAATATGCAAGACGCATTAATGGTATATTACCTACTATTACAAACGAAAAAAGGTTGTTTTTTAGGGATGCCTTCCACCCTATTCTATATCTGAACAATAAGCGTAAGCAAGAAACTACATATCCTCAAACTATTGAATTGAAACAGGATAACAGGATTATTGTAATATCAGGTCCTAATGCAGGTGGTAAAAGTATTACCTTAAAAACCATAGGATTATTACAATTGATGTTACAATGTGGTTTACTAATACCTGTACATGAGCGTAGTGAGACCTTTTTGTTTGACCGTATTATGACAGATATTGGCGATAATCAGTCGATAGAAAACCACTTGAGTACCTATAGTTATCGCCTTAAAAACATGAATCATTTTTTAAGAAAATGTAACGATAAGACGCTTTTTCTTATTGATGAATTTGGTACAGGATCTGACCCTGAGTTAGGTGGTGCGCTTGCCGAAACATTTCTCGAAGAGTTTTACCACAGGGAAGCTTTTGGTATTATTACAACACATTATAGCAACCTAAAAATGCTAGCCAACGAATTGCCTTTTGCTACTAATGCAAATATGCTTTTTGATGAAAAATCGCTCGAACCAATGTATAAATTAATACTAGGGCAAGCAGGTAGCTCATTTACATTTGAAGTAGCACAGAAAAATGGTATTCCCTACGGGCTTATAAACAGAGCTAAAAAGAAAATAGAAAAAGGTAAAGTACGCTTTGATAAAACTATTGCTACATTACAAAAAGAACGCTCTAAACTAGAGAAAACATCTCTAAACCTAAAAGAAGAAGAAAGTAGAGCTCGTGAGGAAGGTAAAAAAATGGAAAACATCAATACCAAAATACAGCAAAAACTAGAAAGTTATCAAGAACTCTACGATACTAATCAGCGACTTATTTACATAGGGCAAAAACTAGACGATATAAGCGATAAGTATTTTAATAATAAAAATAAAAAGGAGCTTATTGGTGAGTTGTTAAAGATGGTAGAAATAGAAAACTCTAAACGTAAAAAACTAACTCCTAAAGAGCAAAAAGTAAAAGAAGTACAGCAAAAGAAAATTATTACCGAAGTAAAAGAAAAAGTAGAGGTTATAAGACAAGTAAAAAAGGAAAAGAAACTTAAAGAAAAACCTGTAGAAAAACCTAAAGCTATATTAAAAATTGGCGATAGGGTGCGTATGATAGATGGAAAAGCAGTAGGAACACTCGACGCTATAGAGCGTAATAAAGCCACTGTAAATTATGGTATCTTTACATCCAAAGTAGCTATTGAGTCTTTAGAGCTTGTAGAAGCCATTAAAAAATAATCAGGATTTGTTATGGATTTAGTAAACCTGCCGGAAGATAAAAAGATAATACTGTTTGATGGTGTTTGTAACCTTTGCGACAGCACTGTACAATATTTGATTAAAAGAGATAATAAAGATGTTTTCCGTTTTGTAGCACTGCAATCAGAAATTGGAAAACAAATTATTGAGCACATCGGTATAGATATTACTAAAACAGACTCTATAATTCTATATGAACCCGAGAGAGCTTACTATTATAAAGCAGAAGCAGCTATTAAAATAGCAGCGCAATTAGGAGGTATATATACTTTGATGCAAGTATTTTCGATATTACCTAAAAGCTTTAATAATACTATTTATGACTATGTTGCCAAAAATCGTTATAAATGGTACGGGAAGAAAGATGAATGCATGATACCCACACCAGAGATGAAAGCTAAATTTTTATAATTAAAAAAGTCCTTGAAAAATTCAAGGACTTTTTTTTGATATATAATATATATCAAAAAAATAAGCCCCGCGTAAAGCGGGGCTTATAAATTATATGTAAACTAATAATTAGTTTTTAACAATTTTTTGAGATGAAGTACCTTTATCAGAAGCGATGTTCATGATATAAAGACCTGAAGCAAGATCAGAGATGTTGATTTGAGCTTGGTTAGTACCGTCAAATTCAACTGATTTTACTGTACGACCGTTGATATCTACAATCTGAACGTTGTTTAATCCAGCGTTAGCTGAAATGTTAACTACATCATTAGCAGGGTTTGGATATACTGCAAAGTTAGAAGCAGTAACTTCTTCTGTTCCTAATACAGATGTAACATAAACGCTATCTAATAAAAGACCACCATTCTCTTCTGCTGTATGAGCTGGAGAAGTATAGTGAAAACCTAAGTAGTAAACTCCATCAGCATCAGGAGTAAATGTGTTAGTAATCAATGTGTACTCTTCTGTAGAGAAATCAGCATCTGCAAGTGAAGCTAATGCAATTGTTTGCGCTTCAGCAGTGATATCAGCACCAGCAGTTACAACAAGGCTATTAGTGTTTCCTGCTCCAGCAAGTAACGCTTTTCTAACCCAGTATGTAACTGTTACTTCGTCACCTGCAGTAAGATTAAGACCTCTTGAGAATAACCAGCTATCAGATGCAACAGCTGTACCAATTACACCTGCAAATATAGTACCGTCAACTGCAGAAAATGTCTCATCAGCAATATAAAAACCCCATGCTCCACCATCTACAGCATTGTTTGCAGTTTTCCAGCCATCTCTAGCAGATGTTTCAAAGCCATAAGCATAAGATATATCTGTAGGATTAAACTCAGTAGTAAATGAAAGTGGTCCCGCCCAAGCGCTATACTCTCCGTCACCACAATCAGTTCTTACATAAAACTGATAAGTTGTACCTGCTTCTAAATCTGTAAAGTTAGCTTCAGCAGTTGCTGCAGTCATAGAATCTCCTGTTCCTAGTTCAAAATCAGGAGCTCCATATTCAACTTCATAAGTTACACCATCAACAGCAGTCCATCCAATATTGAATGTAGATGTAGTAGGTGCTGGATCAATAACTGTAAAACCAGCAGGAACAGCACACCCAACAACAACATCATTAGATACACTAACCAAATCAAGGTCAAATGCAAACATATCAGTAGTTTCAGAAACGAAAGCTATGTATACTGTTTCACCTTCGTAAGCTGATAAATCATAGCTATAGCTATAAAAAGCAGTACCACTTGCTGGTGCTACTTCTGCAATTAAAGTAGTTGTAAATGCAGCTGCAGTCGCATCAGTTGTAGATATTTTTACAGAAATAACTTCTGGATAAGCTGCATCACGACTACGTGCCCAGAATGAAAGAACGTCAGATACGCCATCAGTAACATCAACAGCAGGGGTAATTAATAAATCATCATGTGCTGTTGTACCATACTGAATGGTAGCAATGTTAGTACCGTCTTGAGCTATAATGTCTGCACCTGTAAGATCTGCAATAACCCAAGTTTGAGCAGCATCTCCTCCGTTAATAACTGTCCATCCTGTTGGAAGTTCTGTCGATCCTTCAAAACTTTCAGTAAATTGAGCGTTTGCCGTGAATAAGGAACCTAAAAAGAAAGCCCCTAAAAGTAAATGTTTTTTCATGGTAATAGTTTTTAATTTTTTCCAAAAATAGTAAAAAAAAATACTGTACCAATTTTTATTATGTTAATATCAACAAAAAAACAGACCTAAAAGGTCCGTTTCTTATGATATCATAAATAAAAGTTAATTTTTAACTACCTTTTTCACGATCTCCCCTTTATCAGAAGAGACTTTCATTATATATATACCAGACACTAAATCAGACATATTAATTTGTAAAGTAGTTACATTATTTATATCTGCAGATTTAACTATACGTCCATTTATATCAATAATCTTATAACTATTAATAAATGTATTGTTATCGTTACTTATAGTTACAATATCGTTTACTGGATTAGGATATACAGCAAAAGATGACACCAATACATCATTAACACCAAGTGTAGTGCTTACAGTTACATTATCAATATTATAAGACGTCGCCCAATCATCATAAAGGAAACCTAATATATTTATAGTTGTACCTTCATAAGCATTAATAGTAGTTATAGCTACATCATTAATATAATAATCAATAGTACCCGCTTCATTAAATCGTGTTCTTACATTATACCATGTATCTGCTGTAAAAGTTCCTAATGCTGCATATTCATAATCTCCTGCATCATCATAACCGCTAACTGCATATATACTACCATCATAATTAAAAATAACCGATGAAACTGCTGTCAAAGCTTCGGTAGTAGCATCATAGTTAAAACTGTATAAATAAAGGTTAGTTCCGTTAGTAGTATCAAGACCATCAACATATACATCTTGTGTAACCTCATAAGTAGCACCATCAATTGTATATACTGGACTAAATACTCCGTATAAATCTTCGGGTTGTGAGTTAGTACTAACTAATTTTAAAGAATAATCGCCATCGCTCAAATAATCATCTGATACAGTAGCGTTAGCCGATGGTGTATCGCCATACAAGCTCCAATTGTTTTGACCATTGATTTCTCCCAGTATAAAACCTTCTGATGTTTCGAAAGAAGTTGTTTGGGCATTAAGTGAAAATATGGATGCTAATAAAGCTGCTCCAAATAGTAAATGTTTCTTCATTATAATAGTTTTAAATAGTTTTTCAATATTATTAAAAAACTCAACTACTACATCTAAATGAAACAAATTATAGACAATCACAATAATACAAACTACCATTACTATAAAACTATCGATAGTTTGCATCAAAATTCACTATAAAACAGCTATTTTATTGTCTATTCAGGCGTTCTTTAAGGTAAAAATCGGCAATTACCAGTGCTGCCATCGCTTCAACTATAGGTACAGCCCTTGGTACTACGCAAGCATCATGCCTTCCTTTGCCTTGCATTTTTACTATTTTTCCATCCTTATTTATGGTTTGTTGGCTCTGCATTAAAGTAGCTACAGGTTTAAAAGCTACTCTAAAATATATATCCATACCATTGCTTATGCCTCCCTGAATACCTCCTGATAAGTTTGTTTTTGTAGTACCATCTTCATTAAACAAGTCATTATGTTCGCTACCTTTCATCTTAGCACCACAAAATCCACTACCATATTCAAAGCCTTTTACTGCATTAATAGAGAGCATTGCTTTACCTAACTCGGCATGCAGTTTATCAAAAACAGGTTCACCAAGCCCTATGGGCACATTTTTTAGTACACAAGTAATAGTACCGCCAACGGTGTCACCTTGTTTTTTCACATCTTTAATATAAGCTTCCATTTTTTCGGCAGTAGCTCTATCAGGACAACGCACAGGATTACTCTCTGTTAAACTAAAATCTAATGCCTGATACGGCTTATCAATAAATATTTCTCCAACAGATGATACAAAAGCATTTATAGTAACCTTTGCCAATAGTTGTTTTGCTATAGCACCCGCCACTACCCTACTCACCGTTTCGCGTGCCGAACTTCTTCCGCCCCCCTTGTAATCTCTTATACCATACTTTTGTTCATATACATAATCGGCATGCGAAGGACGATAAACATCTTTTATATGCGAATAATCGGCACTCTTCTGGTTTTCATTAGGTATAATAAAACCTATTGGTGTTCCAGTAGTTTTCCCTTCAAACAATCCTGAAAGAAATTGTACTTTGTCAGATTCTTTTCGTTGCGTTACAATACTAGATTGTCCAGGCTTGCGCCTACCTAGCTCTTTTTGTACTTCATCTATATTAATAGTAATACCCGATGGGCAACCGTCTATAATTCCCCCCATAGCCTCTCCGTGCGATTCTCCAAATGTTGTAATCTTAAATAAATCGCCAAATGTATTACCTGCCATAAAATTTAATTTTTTGTTCTGCAAAGTTAACTTTAATAGAATACTTGTGAAACCTCATTAAAGTTTAAAATAATTATTGCTTTTTGTTCGTTTTTTAGTTATCATTAAGCTGTGCTCTAAAAACAGTAAAAAGAAGAAATGTTGCTAATATTATTAGCAATCATATTAACATATATAGAAAATCACATTAATATTCAAGAATTATGATTTTATAAACGTAAATATCTATCTAAATACATATTTTTGAAAATTATCACATCTCTTTATGCAAACAGAAGAAAACGCCGAGGACAGGAAAGAGCTGTACCACTACCAAAAGGAAGACATAGATGCCGTATTTGAAAAATTTGAAGGGCGTCCCGATAGTTATCACTTATTATATCAGCTACCCACAGGTGGCGGAAAAACAGTTATATTCTCTGAAATAGCTCGACGATATATCGAAAAGTACAAACGAAAAGTACTGGTACTTACCCACAGGATAGAGCTTAGTAAGCAAACATCGAAAATGCTGAAAAGCTTTGGTGTAAAAAATAAGGTAATAGACAGTAATATTAAAGAACTACCAGACTATGACGATTATTCGTGTTATGTAGCCATGGTAGAAACGCTTAACAACCGTCTTAAAGACAAAAAATTCCATATGGATTCTGTTGGGCTTATTATTGTAGATGAAGCCCACTATAATTCTTTCCGTAAGCTATTTACATACTTTAAAAACTCATTCTTTTTAGGAGTTACCGCAACACCTTTAAGCTCTAACATTGAGTTGCCTATGTATGAAACCTATGATGAACTTATTGTAGGCGAACCTATACAGTCATTAATCAATAAAGGATACCTTGCTAAAGCAGTAATGTATGGTCACGATGTAGAGCTAAACTCATTAAAACTTGGTATTAATGGAGATTATACCGTTAGCTCTTCAGATGAATTATACTCACGCTCTATTATGCAAGATTTGTTATTGCAGTCTTATGAAAACAGAGCGAAAGGTAAAAAAACATTGATATTTAATAATGGTATTAATACCTCTTTATATGTATATGAAACCTTTAAGGCAGCAGGCTATACTATAAAGCACTTAGATAACAAAACACCCGAAGATGAACGAAGAAAAATATTAAGCTGGTTTAAAAATACTCCCGATGCTATTGTTACCTCTGTATCAATATTAACCACAGGGTTTGATGAACCTACGGTAGAAACCATAATACTTAATAGAGCAACACGTTCGCTTACCTTATACTTCCAGATGATAGGGAGAGGATCGCGAAAATTACCTAATAAAGATACCTTTACGGTTATAGATTTAGGTAATAATACACAGCGTTTCGGGTTATGGAGCGATACTATAGACTGGCACTACATTTTTAAACACCCTGAGCAATTTTTAGATAACATACGTACTGATACTGACATTGAAAGTCAGCATGTATATGAAATGCCCGATGCACTTCGTGAAAAGTTTAAGAAAACTCCCAATATGGAGTTTGATGTCGAAAAAGAATATGCATTAGCAACAGAAGAAAAATTAAAGCCAAAAGCTGTAATAGATAAATCTATAAATCAACACGCTATAATGTGCATTGAAAATACTGATAGTATTCCCGAAGCACGAAAACTAGCTAAAGAACTAGACCAAGATATAGAGTATCGTGTAAAACAGTATGCAAAGCTACTGGCAAAAACAACCAAAAATTACAAGCAATGGCTTATTGATGATTATAAGCATCGACTAAATATAATGATTGGTAAACTCTATTTACAGCATTACTTAGAAGATTAAATACAAATAATAAATACTATAACAAATTGTGAATTTGGGCATATTGCAGTAGCATAATAGTTTTGGCATCTTTAATTTCGCCTTTGGCTATCATTTCATTGGCTTCTTTAAAAGGAATTTCGAGCACTTCTATATTTTCCTGTTCATGCGCTGCACCACCGCCTTCACTTGTTTTCATAGCATCAGAATAAGCTGCTACAAAAAAATAAAGTATCTCAGTAACAGAACCAGGAGACATATACACTTCCATTACCTTTTTTATTTTGGTAAGCGTGTAACCTGTTTCCTCTTCTGTTTCTATTCTTATACATTCTTCAGGGTTGTTATCATCTAGCATTCCTGCGCAGGCCTCAATCATCATACCATCGGTATTACCATTAAACCAAGTTGGTATGCGCAATTGACGTGTTAAAACTACCGTTTGTTTTTCTTTATTATATAGTAAAATTACAGCTCCATTACCTCTGTCATAAACTTCACGCTCCTGCACTTGTATAGTACCATTTTTTAATAGGTATTCATATTTTACTTTATTAAGTGTAGCCCAGTTATTCGATAATGTTTCTGTCGAAATTACTTTTATATTACTCTTATTGTCTTGCATAGTTATTATTGTACAAATATTAAATAGAATGCATTTCTTTTTCCATTATATAATCTTCCATCAGGTAGCCTCTTCCTATATCAATGTCTTCGGTTCCTGTTTTTATAAAGCCCGTTTTATTATAAAAATTTAAAGCGGTATTAAAACGGTTTACATTAAGGGTTATTATAGTATTTCTATTATTTCGTGCTTCTCTTTCTATCGCAGCAAGCAATAACCTACCCACACCTTTGCCTTGCAATTGCGGCAATACATATAGTTTATGTATTTTAGTTATCTCTGGCTTATAATTAATCTCATAAGATGCAAAACCATAATAATTAGTTTCGTCTTTAATTAATAAAAACTGATGTCCTTTTATTTCAAGCTGTTCTGTAATAGATTTCGGACTATACATCATACCAAACATATACTCCAGTTGTGCTACCGATAGTATATCTTTATAAGTAGGTCCCCATACCTGCTCGGCAAGTTTATTTATTAGAACAACATCTTTTAACGATGCTTTAACAATTTCCATATTTGTATTTTTTAACGAAAACCCTTGTATTTATTAGCTTTATTAAGAGATGCTAAAGATAATAAATAATATTGGCACAGTAATTGAATATTACAAACCAAACAACTAAAACATAGCCTAGGGCATTAAAAATACACGATTATGAAAATGAAAATAAACCACATTGCCATATTTGCTTTACTCTTCGTAAATCAAATTTTTGCACAAGATGTTACTACTGTAACGGCAAATAGTTACGATATTAGCGATAATCTTGATTTAAAAGCAGTAGCCTCTATATTTGGTGAATCAAGAGATTTAGAAGATTTTGAAAGAAGGCTAAACGATCCTAATATACAAATATCTAACTTAGACCTTAATAATGATAATAGAGTAGATTATTTGAGAGTTATTGAAGTAACCGAAAATAACACGCACCTTATCATCTTACAATCTGTATTAGGGGTAAATACTTTTCAGGATGTAGCTACTATTGAGGTAGAGAGAGACAGATATAACAATGTACAAGTACAAGTAGTGGGCGATGTATATATGTATGGACCTAACTATATTTATGAACCTGTATATGTATCGCGACCTTTTATATTTGATGTGTTTTGGGTTAGTAGTTACCGTCCTTATTACTCACCATGGTATTGGGGTTACTATCCTACTTATTATAGTTATTGGAATCCATACCCTGTGTATAGATATAGAAACAATATACACGTACACATAAATAACCGAAATTCTTATAATTATGCATCTACTAGAAGAAGTAGCCGTGCTGTTACTTTGCATAATTCAAGGAGAGCAAACGCCTATGAAAGACAACACCCAAACAACTCTTTTACAAGAAGAACTAGCTTAAACAATAGGTATGCGCTAGAACAAAGCAGAAGTACTTATAGCACACGAAACAGTACCAATGCATCCTCTAGAGGTACTTATACTAATTCATCTAGACCTACATCTACTTCTCGCTCTACTACAAGTAATGCTGTAAGAAGCTCTAACATAAATAGAAGCAGCGTAAGAAATACGAATACCAATAGCTCAAGAAGTTCCTCTTCACCAGCTAGGTCAAGTTCAACATCAAGGAGCAATAATAATTCGTCTAGATCCTCAGGACAAAGTACAAGAAGTTCTTCTTCTACAAGAGTTACAACGCCTACTAGTACAAGAACTAGCACGCCCACTAGCACTACAAGATCAAGCTCAGGTTCAAGTACAAGAAGCACTGCTCCATCAAGAAATAGTACTAATTCTTCTTCTTCACCAACAAGAACAAGCTCATCATTTAGTTCAAGAAATTCCAGAGGTTAATAATTATATATTCAAAATGAGAAAGGAAAGCACTGCTATTGCAGTGCTTTTTTTAGTATACAAATATATTTTTCCCCTTCTTTAAAAAGAAATATAATTAACAAACATTAATACAATTTTAGCACTGTATTAAAACATATTAGCGATTATGGTTCATAATTTTGTGAATGTAATAATTTACTAACCATAAAATATTTAAAATTATGAGCAAGAAAGTAGCTATACTAGCAACAAATGGATTTGAAGAAAGTGAATTGAAATCACCTAAAGATCGTCTAGAAAAAGAAGGTTGGACAGCAGACATTATAAGCCTTAAAGCAGGGAGTATAAAGTCGTGGTCTGGTGAAAACTGGGGAGATTCTTACAATGTAGATAAAACATTAGATGAAGTTTCGGCTTCAGATTATCATGCACTTGTATTACCTGGCGGAGTGGCTAACCCCGACCTACTAAGAAGAGAAGAAAAAGCTATTAGTTTTGTAAAGGACTTTTTCGAACAGAAAAAACCAGTTGCTGCTATATGCCATGCACCGCAATTACTAATTAACGCCGAAGTTGTAGAAGGAAGAATACTTACATCGTTCCCATCTATAAGAAAAGATCTTGAAA
The DNA here is from genome assembly GCF_003344925.1 of Flavobacterium arcticum. Lineage (NCBI taxonomy): Bacteria > Pseudomonadati > Bacteroidota > Flavobacteriia > Flavobacteriales > Flavobacteriaceae > Flavobacterium > Flavobacterium arcticum. The sequence continues at coordinate 2,439,732 of NZ_CP031188.1, forward strand.
ATGCAGGAGCAAAATGGGTAGATAAAGAAGTAGTAGTAGATAACGGATTTGTTACTAGTCGTAGCCCAGAAGACCTAGATGCCTTTAACAGTAAAATGGTAGAGGAAATTAAAGAAGGGAAACACGAATTGCAACAAGCATAACTCAAAAGTTAATTTACATCAAGAAAGCTCTTATACATTGTGTATAAGAGCTTTCTTGATTATATTTAACACATAAAACCAATTATCATGAAACTGAAATCATTATTATGTATTACACTTATAATTATGGCACTACAAACCAATGCACAATTACGATCTGTAGAATATAACGATGGTAACCAAAAACTTAACGGTTTTGCCATTGCTCCCGAAATACAGACACCCGAAACTCCAGGCATACTTATACTTCCGGCATGGAAAGGTATTAATGATCATTCAAAAAGAGTAGCTCAAGAACTTGCCGATTTGGGTTACTTTGCTTTTATAGCCGATATATATGGTGAAGGTAACTACCCAAAAAATACTAAAGAGGCAGGAGAACGCTCAGGGTATTATAAAAATAACCCCGAAAAATATCAAAAAAGAATAAGCCTTGCTATGGATGAGCTTATAAAATATGGAGCAAGTCCTGAAAATATTATAGTTATAGGTTATTGTTTTGGCGGTACAGGTGCTCTTGAGGTTATGAGGGCGCAAATGGCTGTAAGAGGTGTAGTATCTTTTCATGGTGGGTTATGGAAAAACCCTGAACGAGATAATAAGAAAATAAAATGTAAAGTATTGATTTTACATGGTGCTGATGATCCTTATGTTCCTCAAGAACATGTTGAATTATTACAACAGGAAATGAAAGATGGTAATGCCGACTGGCAGATGATATACTACGGCAATGCAGTACACGCTTTTACAGAAGAAGAGGCAGGAACAGATAACAGTAAAGGTGCGGCTTATAATGATATAGCTAATAGACGTAGTTGGCAACACTTTCTACTATTTTTAGATGAAACGTTTAACGAATAATCTTATATAAAATCCAACTAAACAATTATGAAAATCATTTCCTTACTTTTTACCGTATTTATATATTTTATAGCGCAAAATTCTTATAGTCAAGAAACTCTAAAAGATAGTGCTTATAGTGCCGATTATGAAAAACTTAAAACACTACACCTAAAACAACTTATTTCGGAAACCCATATTGAATCTTCAAAATTGATGATGTCATTCATGAAAAAAATGAATCGAAAAGATAAAACGCCAATAAAAAATCCTGATGATATCATTAATTGGGTAAAGGATAATATGGAGCAAACTGATTTTCTAAGTTTTACTCAAGCTGAGTTTGAATGGGGTATCATAAACAAATTACAAATGGAGAGCATACAGGAAAATCAAGAATATTATAATTTTATGATAGTAGCAATGCGCAAGCATGGCGTCGAAATAATAACTGATGAAGCTATGAATACCATGGAAGAATATCCTGAAAAATTTGGCTTACCTAAAGATTTTAAAAAAATGCGTGGACACTAGAATTATAGCCAGAGCCTTAGCTCTGGCTATTTTATTTTTTTTGAGAAGTTGAGATTAAATAATATATTTACTCAAATAAATTATTTTATGAAAAAATCGTTTCTCTTACTTCCCCTATCTTTATTAGTATTATCCTGTAGTACTGCACACCGCGCACAACAAAAAGATTATGCTAAGGCTAATGTGGTTAAATATATGAACACCATTACTCCTGCTGACCTTGAGAAGCATTTATACATAGTAGCTTCTGATGAAATGGAGGGGCGTAATACAGGTGAACAAGGACAAAAAAATGCAGGTAAATACTTAATTAGTCAATATGAGGCGAATGGTATATCCTACCCCACCGGAGCAGACAATTTTTATCAAAAAGTTCCTTCGGAGTTTATGGCAAGAGCTTTTAGCCCGAAACTAAATGACTCAGAGAATATTTGGGCATTTATAAAAGGAACAGAGAAACCTGATGAAATACTAGTAATATCTGCACACTATGACCATATAGGGATGAAAAATGGGCAGGTATATAACGGTGCCGATGATGATGGGTCGGGTACTGTATCTTTATTAGAAATAGCTCAAGCTTTTATGGAAGCTAAAAAAGATGGGTATGGTCCTAAACGTTCTATATTATTTCTTCATGTTACTGGTGAAGAGCACGGGTTACATGGTTCTCGTTATTATAGTGAGCATCCGTTATTCCCAATTGCGAATACTATTGCCGATCTAAATATCGATATGATTGGACGCAGGGATAATGATCATACAGATAATGGCAATTATGTATATGTAATTGGTTCAGATAGATTGAGTACTGATCTACATAATATAAATGAAGCTGCTAATAAAAAATATACTCAACTAGAGCTTGATTATACCTATAACGACAGAAATGACCCTAATCAGTTCTATTTCAGGTCAGACCATTATAATTTTGCTAAAAAAGGTATTCCTATTATTTTTTATTTTAATGGTGTTCATGCCGATTATCATCAACCTACAGATACTCCTGATAAAATAGAGTACGATCTTTTAGCAAAACGTGCACAACTTGCTTTTGTTACAGCTTGGGAGCTTGCTAACCGCGAGAATCGCCCAGTAGTAGATAAAGATGGAAAATAAAACATAAAAAGATATAAAAACAAGAAAACTCCGAACTATCGGAGTTTTCTTGTTTTATTAAAGAAATTAGTAAATACAAAAAGTATCTCTTTATTTTTTTTTATTGGAGAAGAAATCCCAATTAATAATTACACCTGTTATACATATTGCCATTAATGTTATAAGTAGGGAAATATAAATCACATCATTAAAGGTATCTATATCAGACACTTTTTCTATAAAGAAATATAGCGAAATAAAGAAAACCAGTATTGATAATAATAGCGAAAATAATTTCATGCCTTTTATCTTTTAATAAAGAATAGGTATTTTTTCATGGCTAAAGAGAGTATATTAAAAATTCTCATCTTTAAGTATACACCATCAATAAATAGTTTTTTACACTATAATTCCACACTCATATTCTTCCTAACAAATGTAGAATTTTTTTAGATACAAAGTAGTTTCTCTTATTTTTTTTATCCGTAGTAAAATTACTACACCTATGTTTATGTATGCTATTTATGTAACAATGTGTCTATCGTTACTTTCATAGCAGCTATGGTTTGTTGCTGTGCTTCTATAGCTTTCAATAAAGCTTCTTTTTCCGTTTCATATACAGGAGCTTCAGGCTCATTCACTTTCTTTAACAAACTACCTCCTGCGGTATACCCTTTATATTTTATATATAAATCTTCGTTTATAAACTCATCAATAGTAAGGTTAAATTCTTCGCAAATTTTTTGTATTACTTCTATCTTAGGATAAGAAATCCCTCTAATATAAGTACCTACAACACTTTTTTTAAGCCCAAACTTAGCACCAAACTCGTCCTGCGACAAAAAATTATTTTCGCACAAATATTTGATATTTAATCCAATAAAATTCTTCATCTCAAAATTAATAATATATTTGTAGAGAAATAATTGTTTTAACAATTTAATTTCGTAGTTTAATCTTTATAAATATAAAGAAATTTATTGCAAATAATATAATTTATGACAGTAAGTGATTTATTAAAACAGAGAAACAAAAAAATTTTAGAACGTTATCACCAACTAAAACAACTAAAAATGAAAAGCAATGATGCTAAAAAAATTATCAGTACTGAGTTTAATAACCTTTCTTTATCTACAATTGATCAGGTTATATATAACAAAAACTATTCTAATAGTCCATATTCTAAAGAATAAATACCTGTAGGGATACAATCGTTTTTTAAACATGAATGCATAAAGCTCCAATTAATTATTGGAGCTTTATTGTTTTAACATTCACCCTTATTTTTTTAGAATAATAGCTAACAGAAAGTTAAATAAAGCCTGTGTTTATAAACTTTAAGAGAACCTTAATACAGTAAGCTTATTGCAATGGCTAACTTAGTAATATACAAAAGGAAATAGTATTGAATTACTGTTTTTACAGACCAATTTAATAATCAAAAAATTAAAAAACATGAGCAATAAAAAAGTAGTTGTAGGTGTTGCAGCAGGTGTTGCAGCCTTAGCAGTAGTAGGTTTATTATTAAAAAGAAAAGGACATCTTGATGGGTTATCAGAAAAAGTAGATGATTTAAGCCACGACCTTAAAGATCGTTTTAAAAATGTAAAAGAATCTGCTAAGAGAAAATTCGATGAGGTAGTGAAAAAAGGCGAAGATATAGCCGAAAAAAACCAAAAAACAATTGACGCATAAGCTTAATAGGCAGAAAATATAATAACGCAATTTAAAGAAGCCTTTTCTATATAGAAAAGGCTTCTTTTTTTAACTTTATACAAAATATAAAATCATGAGAAAATATAGTATTATAATAGTAGTTGTATTAACGCTTATATATAGCTGTAAGTCGCAAGATAAAATACAAAAAGATAAAGCTGCGGTTGTTAAAAACGAAACTAGCACAATAGTTAACGATACCGTACGAATAGCTAATGATAAACTGGAATATGAAGTTATAATAATAGAACCAGGGTTTAACGCTTGGTTAGCATCACGAGCACGTCAAAGAGGCTATTATGGTCAGCCTTATCTTGAAGTAAAAAATCGACAATGGGTTACTGAATGGAATATAAGAGCCATGAACCCGCAACGTTATGGCAATATGTATCAAATGCAAATAGATTACAGACCACAAATTGACTATGGCTATGAAGTAAACTACTTACTGTACAACTACCTTGTATATTTCCAACAAACTAACCAACAAAAGCTGGGAGGTATTGTACCACAATACTAAAAAAGGTATATTTGCCTACAGGCTTTTATTATGAAAAAATTAAAAAAACGTTGGGAAATAACAAGTAACTTTCAGCTTGTAGTAATATTTATTGTGTTTGCTGTTACAGGCTCAACATCTGCCTATCTTTCTAAACCTGTCTTAACATGGATGGGGGTTACTAAAGAGACTCTTCCCTTATATTTTTATATACCGCTATACCTCATACTAATATTCCCTATATACCAAGTACTGCTTGTATTTTTCGGGTTTATTTCAGGACAATTCCGCTTCTTTTGGAAATTCGAAAAGCGAATGCTAAAAATGGTTGGCTTAGGTTTTTTATTTAAAGAATAAAAAAGACAGTTATAAAAGATATTAGTACTTTATTTTAAACTTCCCCAACAGATATTATAATTTTATCCTCGCACCAAGATTTTAATATACTCATAAAATTATATGTTATATCTTGATAACTACCAAATTTATCAGTATAATCATATTTAAGCCAATCTTCAAAATAGTTTTCTAATATTACGAAGAGATGCATATCAATATTTTTTAAATCAGCATAAAACTTACTGTAATCGAAGGATTTATTCGGACAAGCTTTAGCAGAAAAATATATACCTATATAGCAGTCTATAGCTTTATCCAAATATACTAACCCTTTATAAGAATCAAAACAAAAACCTTTTTGTAGTAAGTGAAAATCTTCATTTTTTCCTTTATCTAAATAATAATCATCTTGAAAATCTTCAACATCATATCCTAATTCAAGAAAAAGAGGAAGCATTTTAATATGATTTAGATTATTAGATATATTATCTAATAAATCTTGAGAAAATATTTTATGTAATTTTACATCTGAAAGTGAGTTTATCTTTAAACAACCTCCAATATATACTCCTACTTGCATTAAATATATATGCAATAATTCATGAGTAAATGAGGAGCTCTTTAAGTTATCAAATTGTACGTAAATAATGTGCTTATTATTCTTGGAATAAACTCCATATGAAGAATAATTTCCAATTGATATAGATATATTTTCCGTATTAATTAATCTGTTCCATAATTCCACATTCTTTTCATCTAATAGATATTTCAGATATTTTTTATTCCTAATTTGATTTTTGACTCTCCTAAACATCATACGTTATACTTTATATATTTAGAAGTAAATATAAATACAGTTAAGAAAATTTTCTTAATTGTGTTTGATTTTTTTATTAACTATATTATTAACAAAAAAGCCCCGCATTGCAGGGCTTCAATCATTATTCTTTAAGTTTCGACTTATAATTCTTTTTCAACTTATCTAGCTTGGGTGCAATTACAGCTTGGCAATAAGGCTGGTTTTGGTTTTGTGCATAATAATCTTGATGATTATCTTCGGCAGGATAAAAAGTACTTGCCTTAGACACTTTAGTAACTATTTTTTTACCAAATATATCTTGCTCAGTAAGCAACTTAATAAAATTTTCCGCAGATGCTTTCTGTGTTTCGGTAGTATAAAATATCTCACTTCTGTATTGTGTGCCCACATCTGCCCCTTGTCTATTTAGCGTAGTTGGGTCGTGTGTAGAGAAAAATATTTCTAATAAATCTTCATACGCCACATCGTCAGGATCAAAAGTTATTTTAATAGCTTCGGCATGACCACTATAACCACTACATACCTCTTTATAAGTTGGGTTTTCGGTTTTCCCTCCTATGTAGCCTGATACCACTTTATCTACCCCTTTAAGATCAGTAAAAAAAGCTTCGGTACACCAAAAGCATCCCCCTGCAAAAATGGCTATTTCTGTTTTTGTGCTATCCATGTTATTTGTATTTTCTTTTATTTCGCTTAGGTTTTCATCATTTACAGTTGGGGTCTTCCCTTTCGACTGGCACGAAAATGAAACCATAGCTACTAGTATTAGCATTACTTTATTCATAAGTTTTACAAAATTAATGATTAGTATTCTCGATTAAAGTCTGCTTAACGAAACTTTACAATTATTACATACTAAATATTGTGCCAAAAAAGATTTATTCTTTTTTAAATTGTTTGTTTCTTTGTGAAAACTGCACGAATGATACAGGCAAAAAATATACACAAATACTATGGCGATCTTCATGTATTAAAAGGAGTTAGCTTACACATTAAAAAAAGTGAAATAGTTTCGATAGTAGGAGCATCGGGTGCCGGAAAAACCACGCTACTACAACTGTTAGGTACGCTCGATAAACCGAGTAAAGAAAATGGAACTTCATTACTTATAAATAATGAAGATGTACTAAACATGAAAGATAAAGCCTTATCTAAATTCCGTAACCTGCAACTCGGTTTTATATTCCAGTTTCACCAGTTACTACCTGAATTTTCGGCTCTCGAAAATGTTTGTATTCCTGGATTTATAGCCAATAGACCTAAAAAAGAGATTGAGGCCGAAGCAAAAAGATTATTAGACTACTTAGGGTTATCACACCGCATAGATCACAAACCGGGAGAACTTTCGGGTGGCGAGCAGCAACGTGTAGCGGTAGCAAGGGCTTTAATTAACAACCCAGCCGTAATTTTTGCCGATGAACCTTCGGGAAACTTAGATACTGCTTCTGCCGAGAACCTGCACAAGCTGTTTTTTAAACTACGCGACGAGATGGGACAAACTTTTGTAATTGTTACCCACAACGAAGAACTTGCTAATATGGCAGATAGAAAACTGGTAATGAGCGATGGTAATATAATAAGGTAAATTATGCTTTTAATACTCATCAGTTGGCTTTATATAAGTTTCATCTCTATTAATTTAGGGTGTTTATTTGCTAAACTGTTAAGTATAAAAAATAAAGATTTCTCGGTCACGGCACTACTAGGGTTATTTGCCACTACCCTATTAGCATCATTTTGGGCTATTTTTAAAAACATTGGTCTTGAATTTCATATTTGTCTACTATTTATAACACTGGTATGCTCCTATTTTTTAAGAAAAGATATCAAAGAGGTAGTATACACCAGTCTATCGCGCATAAAAAAAATTGCTCCATTTTTTAAAATTTCGTTGCTCTTAAACTGCTTATTAATTGTAGCACAATGTGCTACTGTACCTTATGTAATAGATAATGAGTCATACTACATACAGACTATAAAATGGCTAAATGAATACGGACTTGTAAAAGGTGTAGGTAATGTCCACTTCTTTTTGGCACAAACCAGTGGTTGGCATATAACCCAAAGTGCATTCAGTTTTTCATTTTTATACCCTAATTTTAATGATATAAGCGGGTATTGCTTATTGCTTGGTAACATCTTTTGTATCCTAAAGCTAAACCAATACTTTACAGACAAGAAATTCCATAACCTAGTTATAGGGATGTTACCGTTGGCTAATGTGTTTCTATTTCAGTTTATAAGTGCCCCATCACCCGATATACCAATTTATATCCTAAGCTTTATTATATTTAGCTATTTCCTTAGCAGTACCACCGAAACATACACGAATGATTTTAAACTTATTAGTATATTTATTATATATCTGATTTTTATAAAAACCACAGCCGTAGCACTATTGCTACTTCCGCTAATAATGTTTTTTAGTAATACTAAAAAAGCATTTAGCACTTTTGTGCCTATAGGTATTACAGGCGTGTTAACATTGGCTGCTTTTGTTGTAAAAAATACAATTGTCAGCGGTTATCCGCTTTTTCCGATAATAAATATTGCTTATGACTGCGACTGGATAATTCCTAAAGAAATAGCCCAGCGCTATTATGACGAAACTAAAGTATATGGATACCTGTTACAGAAATCTGTTTACAATACCATGAACTATAAACAGCTTTTCGTTAGATGGCTAACACTCCCAAAACTACATGGGGTATTTAACCTTATAGGTATGGGTCTTATACTTATTACCCCTATAGGCATTTACAAGTTTAAGAATGAAAAAAAATGGTGGATACTGTACCTTTATATGCTTGTGCAAATGGTACTTTTATTTTTATCATCACCACAGTATCGTTTTTTTATAAATACAGTATTGCTGTTCTCTTTTTTCTTTGCAACACTACTATTTACAAGTCAAAAAAGTTTAAAAATACTTTTTACACTCAGTATAGTGGCAGTTGCTTATGTGTTGTTTATACCTATAGACCTGAATAAATTTGCAGAAAACAAATTTGCTACAGCAAACAGTAGCTTTAAACCACAAGAAATTATAATACCGCACAGCAATAGTAAGCTTGACACTAAGTTTGAAAAGGTTACTATAGACAACTTTACTTTTTGGTCGCCGTTAAACAACGAATTCTTTTGGGTTTCAGGTAATGGTCCTGTGCCCTGTGCAAACAAAGACCATATCTATAGCTTTAAAAAAAGATACGGAGTTATACCACAAATGAGAGGAAAGAGCCTTAAAGATGGCTTTTATGCTAAAAAAACAGAGAATAAACCTTGATAATGACTCAAAACGAACTAAAAGATTTTCTTGACGAAAAGGTAGTACTATACAATAAACCCGATTTTATAGAGTCTGACCCTATACAAATACCACATCTTTTTATGCAAAAAGAAGATATAGAAATAGCAGGATTCTTAGCAGCTACTATTGCTTGGGGTAATAGAAAAATGATTATTAATAATGCCCACAAAATGATGGAATTGATGGGTAATAGTCCCTACGATTTTGTGATGAGCCATAAAGAACATCATTTGGACTCGCTTGAAGGCTTTGTACATCGTACCTTTAATAGTACAGATTTTACCACATTTATAAAGGCTTTGCAAAACATCTATATTAAACACAACGGGCTAGAAGGGGTGTTCGCTAAAAACATCAAAAACAATAGTATGCAAAAAAGCATCCACGAGTTTAAAAAAGTTTTTTTTGAAGTAGCACACCAGCCTCGTACGCAAAAACACGTATCTGACCCTTTGAATGGTTCAGCAGCAAAACGTATTAATATGTTCTTGCGCTGGATGGTACGCGATGATACTACAGGAGTAGATTTAGGGATATGGAAAAGCATTTCGCCCTCAGCCCTCTCCTGCCCGCTCGATGTACACAGCGGTAATGTAGCGCGGAAACTAGGAATATTAACCCGTAAGCAAAACGATGCCAAAGCCTTAGCGGAGTTAGACACACAACTGCGCCTTATGGATGCTACCGATCCTGTAAAATATGATTTTGCTTTATTTGGGTTGGGTGTGTTTGAAAAGTTTTAACAACTACATTTCATTATTACTATTAAATCGGCATATTAAATTAGCATTAGCATAATTTTACTAAATTGCATCCTTTAATACTGCAAATTTTACATGGACAATACTCCCAGTACTCCCGATACTAAAAAACCAATAAGCCTTTTTCAGGCACTTATACCCGTTGTTTTACTTGTTATCATTTTAGCCTATAATGTATATATCTACGGAGATGACGCCCTTAGTGGCTCTAACCAGTTTGTACTGCTTATAGGGGGAGCCATTGCTGCTATAGTGGGTTTTGCTAACAAAGTGCCATATCATAAAATGCTCGAAAAAGTATCTAAAAATATAAAATCGACTGCGGGTGCTATATTAATATTACTACTCGTGGGCGCATTATCGGGTACATGGCTATTAAGTGGTATTATACCAGCAATGATATATTATGGATTACAAATATTAAACCCCGCTGTTTTCTTGCCTGCCTGTGTGGTAATATGCGCCATAATATCTATCGCTACAGGAAGTTCATGGACAACCTCGGCAACTGTAGGTATCGCATTAATAGGCATTGGCAATGCTATGGGTATGAACTCTGGTATGGTAGCGGGTGCAGTAATATCTGGCGCTTATTTTGGCGATAAAATGTCGCCATTGTCTGACACTACCAACCTTGCCCCTGCTATGGCGGGTACAGACTTGTTTACCCATATACGCTATATGGCATTTACTACCGTACCTACCCTTATAATAACATTAATACTTTTTATAATACTGGGGCTTACACAAACTATATCGGGTACTGCTGATGCGACAGAAACACTAGTGGCAATTAAAGAAAGTTTTAATATAAACGGATGGCTCTTTCTTGTCCCTGTTATTGTTATTGCACTTATTGTAAAGAAAACCGAACCACTCATTGCTCTAATGCTGGGTACGCTTTTGGGCGGATTGTTTGCCCTTATATTTCAGCCAGAACTTGTAGCTAAAATTGGCGGAGCTGATACATTAACATTTGCATCGGGCTATAAAGGTGTTATGAATGCCATAACAGTAGAAACCTCTATAGCAACAGAAAATGAAATGTTGCAAGATTTATTTACATCGGGTGGTATGCAAAAAATGATGGGTACTATATGGCTCATTCTTTGCGCCATGGTATTTGGTGGTGTTATGGAGGCTATAGGTGCGCTACGTACCATTAGTAATGCATTGCTAAAAGTGGCAAAAGGTGTATTTGGGCTTTTTGCGAGTACCGTAGCGAGTTGCTTAGCGTTAAATATAACAGCATCTGACCAATATCTTGCTATTGTAGTACCTGGTAAAATGTTTGCCGATGCCTATAAAGAAAAAGGTCTTGCTCCCGAAAATCTAAGCCGCACGCTCGAAGATTCGGGTACTGTAACATCGGTACTTGTTCCTTGGAACACTTGTGGGGCATACCAGTCGGGCGTATTAGGCGTAAGTACTTTTGACTATCTACCTTATGCCTTCTTTAATATAATTAGTCCTATAATGACGCTTATTTTTGCTGCTTTCAATATCAAAATCAGGAAGCTAATAAAAAAATAAAACCACATTATCGCAACAATGTTGCATTTATTAAAATAGTATGCCTTGTATACGATAATTATTAATAAATTTGCAGCCACAAATAATTTCTATGCAAGAAGAAAAATGTAACTGGTTTGCATCGTGGTTCGATACACCTTACTACCATATTTTATATAAAGACCGTGATTATACCGAAGCACGAGCTTTTATGGATAATCTTACTAATTATCTTAACCTACCCGAAGAAGCAAAAATACTTGACTTAGCCTGCGGTAAAGGCAGACATTCTATATACTTAAACGAGTTAGGGTATGATGTTACAGGAGCAGATTTATCTGAAAACAGTATTGAAGCTGCATCAAAATATAGTAATGAAAAATTACATTTTAAAGTACACGATATGCGTGAACCTTTTGATGAAAAGTTTGACGCTATATTTAACTTGTTTACTAGTTTTGGGTATTTTGAAAATGACGAAGATAACTTTACTACACTAAAAGCAATACGCGATAGCCTTAGCGAGTATGGTTTTGCAGTAATTGATTTTATGAATGTAGAGTATGTACTTAAAAACCTTGTAGCAGAACAAGTTAAAGTAGTAGAAGGTATCGAATTTCATATTAAAAAACATTTGAAAGACGGTCATATCATTAAAGAGATAAACTTTGAAGATAAAGGCAAAGCCTATCATTATACCGAAAAAGTAAAAGCATTAAGACTCGAAGATTTTGAAGCTATGATGGAAAAAGCAGGAATTTATTTACTTGATATTTTTGGCGATTATAAACTTCATAAATTCTCTAAAAAAGAATCAGAACGTTTAATTATGATTTTTAAATAATGATGATATATATACTTCCGCTATTATCTGTCGTTTTGGGTTATATAGCAGCGTTGATTTTAAAACCCACAAACAAAAAGAGTATTAAGTTACTACTTGCATTTAGTGGTTCTTTTTTGCTATCGCTCACAGTAATGCACCTGCTTCCTGAAGTCTATGAAAGTAGTATGCACGGGCATGAAGGTCATGTACACGAACACACAAACAACCCTATAGGGCTGTATATCATGGCAGGTATAATATTCCAAATTATACTAGAATATTTTTCTAAAGGTGCAGAACACGGGCATGTACACGGGCAGGGTCATGAACATAGTAATAGTATGCCTTGGCTACTGTTTATTAGTTTATGTATCCATGCATTGCTAGAGGGGATGCCTGTAAGCCACCACCACGATTTGGCATGGGGCATAGCCATACACCACTTCCCTATTGCTATTATACTTACAGCATTCTTTGTAAATTCAGGACTAAATAAAACAGCTATATTACTATTTATAATGGCATTTGCAGTAATGACACCTTTAGGCACATTACTATCGGGGCAATTAGCATTTATAGGAAATTATTATACTGAGATTTCTGCTATCGTAGTAGGAATATTATTCCATATCTCATCTACCATTATTTTTGAGAGCAGCGAAGGGCATAAATTTAATATGGCAAAGCTTTTAGCTATCATATTGGGGGTTATTATGGCATATTTTCTATAATTTTACGCTAAAAGCAATTTATCATGTCTTTTACAAGAACTACAGAGCAAAGCTCAAAATATGAACATTTAGAAAAAATGTCGGTAGCCGAGTTATTGCACAACATTAATAACGAAGATAAAACAGTACCGCTTGCCGTAGAAAAAGCATTACCGCAAATAGAAAAGCTGACAGAGAAAGTAACGGCACAGCTAAAACTGGGTGGTAGGCTTTTTTATATTGGCGCGGGTACAAGCGGACGCTTGGGTGTTGTAGATGCCTCGGAGTGTCCTCCTACTTTTGGAGTACCATTTGATCTTGTAGTTGGTATCATTGCTGGTGGCGATACTGCTATACGCAAAGCAGTAGAGTTTGCCGAAGATGATAAAAATCAAGCATGGAAAGATCTAAGCGAATATAATATCAATAGTAATGATGTAGTAATAGGCATAGCAGCATCGGGTACAACACCTTATGTCATTAGTGGGCTGAAAGCTTGTAATGAAAATAATATCACGACAGGATGCATTACGTGCAATAGTGGTAGCCCACTAGAACAAGTAGCTCAATACCCTGTAGCAGTAGTAACAGGTGCAGAGTTTGTAACAGGCAGTTCGCGTATGAAAGCAGGCACAGCCCAAAAACTGGTACTTAATATGATATCTACCACCGCTATGATACAGCTTGGCAGAGTAAAAGGTAATAAAATGGTAGATATGCAACTTAGTAACCACAAGTTAGTAAATAGAGGCATAAAGATGTTAATCGATGAATTAAACATTTCTGAAAAAGAGGCTACTACCCTACTAAACGAACATAAAAATGTAAGAACCGCAATAGAACATTATGGCTACAAATAAAACAATATTAGTAAAGGGACTTAAGTATATGGGGTGGGCACTACCGCTATTTTTTATAGGTCCTACCATAATACATAGTTCTTTTAAAAATCAAAGTCATCCACTATACATTCCTGTATTAGGGTTGGGTATTATTTTTTGTTTATTAGCTATTGTAATGGTCGTTATGGGATTAAAAACAATAATAAAAAGTCTTTTTGAAAATGAAAAATAAAATTAATTATATACTATTTTTTAGTGTATTTCTTTTAACCGCGTGTTATAATCAGGAACGTAACTGTGCTGATTTTAAAACGGGAAAGTTTAAATTTGAACACGAAATTGATGGTGAAAAGAAAGTCACTTATTTTGAGCGCGATGACAAGATAGAAATTGAAACCTATGAGGGAAAAACAGATACTGCATCCATTCGCTGGATAAATGACTGTGAGTATATACTCGAAAAAATAAATCCTAAAAATATGCAGGAGCAGAAAGCTGTACACATGAAAATTTTAACTACAAAAGAAGATTCTTATACCTTCGAGTTTTCTATTGTAGGTGATAGCAACAAACAAAAAGGAACCGTTACTAAAATAAACTAAGTTATGACTATGGAATTTTTATCCGCTCCAGATACCTGGATAGCACTGTTAACCCTAACTTTTTTAGAAATTGTACTGGGTATAGATAATATTATTTTTATTTCTATTGTAACAGGGAAGTTGCCTGAAAAAAATAGAAAACGTGCTACTCAAATAGGGTTATTCCTCGCTATGTTTATGCGAATAGGATTATTGTTTGGTATTACCTTACTTATCGCTATGAAAGAGCCTTGGTTTAATGTCGACTGGGGTTGGTTTAGTGCCAGTTTTACAGGGCAAGCTATCATACTCTTAGCAGGAGGTATATTTTTAATATATAAAAGCACAAAAGAGATTCATGAAAAAGTAGATCATAAAGGTGAAGAAGAAAAATCATTAGGTAGTGCTGCTAAAAAATCATTTAGTAATGTAATTGTACAAATACTACTTATAGACCTTATTTTCTCAGTAGATTCTATTCTTACAGCCGTGGGTATGACCAACGGATTATCTGGAGCGCTTTACATTATGATTGCGGCAGTAGTAATATCAGTAGGCGTTATGATGCTTTTCGCTGTACCCGTTGGCAACTTTGTAAATGCAAATCCATCTATACAGATACTGGGGCTTGCTTTCCTTATACTAATAGGCTTCATGCTTACTACAGAGAGTATGCACTTATCAGGCGCACAACTTGCAGGACAACATGTAGGAGCTGTACCAAAAGGCTACCTATACTTTGCTATTGCTTTCTCTCTCGCAGTAGAGTTCATAAACATGAAAATGAGAAAGAAAAAATAATTATCAAATTAACTGATAAAAAAAGAGGAACTATTAGTTCCTCTTTTTTATTATACTCTATCAATGATAACAGTTAGTCTAAACTCAATGTTATCTGTCCATCATCATCAAGTGAGCTTTTATCATCCGTGTCAGATAAAGTATCTTCATCTTTTACTTCCATTTCTTCAGGTATTTCCTCTTCAGGAACTTCAAATGGTAATGATTCTAAAAGATTCACTTGCCTAACTTTATCAGTAGTAAGCTGATTACCCAATGCCTTAATACCTTTTACAGCAATGAAATCTTCAAAATCAACGGTAAGAGTCTCTTTTTGAACTCCTTTTATTTTAGAGAATATAATTTCGGCAACAGGTCTATAGTCTGTAGATACTATTTCGAGTTGTGAATTAGAATGCTCTGTAATAAAAATTTCTTCTTTGTTCTCGTGTTCAACTAGAAAACGTTTTACATAATAGCGCTCTTTTTCACCATCATAATATATAGCCGATATTGGTTTTTTAGGCACCCATTTTTCCAGTACTATCATACCTTCTTCAAAATGTGTTGTCAACTCAGGAATAATAGTCTTTACTTTACCCAACTGATTAACAATAAGTAATCTATCGTTAGCACGAAACTCTCCTAAAAGCTCTCCTCTACCCTCAACATTAAGACGCTGAACAGTTTCATCAAACCAAATACGTCTTGGTTTTAAGGTAGATATTCCTTTTTCTTTTAATTCTATTTTCCTGATAGGATATTTTGTAACGGTATTTCCACGTGAAGCACGCCCCTTAATACCTATTGTGGCAAAATCAATCTCGAACTTTAGTTTTTTAATACTCCCCACTTGGCGTAATAATATAGTTACTACCTCTGCTTCTCCATTAGGGTTACCAGAAAAATAAAGTACCTGCGACCCTTTTGTACCTGTAGTTAAATCATAAGGTTTATCACGAGTTACGGCAGTAACATTAAATCGTTTTACATAAGATGGTCCTGACCTACCATCGCGGTAAATCATGTTATATATAGTACGTTTATCACTCTTGTCAAAAATGGCAATATAAATAATGTCTTTCCCTACAAAAGTTTTAACGTCTACTTTTGTTACCATCATACTACCATCACGAAGAAAAACAATAACATCGTCAATATCACTACAATCAGCTACATACTCGTCTTTCTTTAACCCTGTTCCTATAAAGCCTTCTGCACGGTTTACATATAGCTTAGTATTACGCAGTACTACCTTGGTAGCCTCTATAGTATCAAAA
Source organism: Flavobacterium arcticum (assembly GCF_003344925.1). Lineage (NCBI taxonomy): Bacteria > Pseudomonadati > Bacteroidota > Flavobacteriia > Flavobacteriales > Flavobacteriaceae > Flavobacterium > Flavobacterium arcticum. The sequence continues at coordinate 2,456,323 of NZ_CP031188.1, forward strand.
CTTTTTAATTCCGTTTTTCGCTCCCTGCCTTTACCATATTTCTCTTTTAAGTTCTGGAAATAAGCAATAGCAAAATCTGTAAGATGTTCTAAGTCATGTTTTACTTGCTCTATATCACCTTCAAGGGCTTCAATCTTTTCTTGTGCCTTATCGATATCAAATTTAGAAATACGTTTAATGCGTATTTCGGTTAGTCTCACAATATCCTCTTCGGTTACTGCACGTTTTAAGTGTTGGGTAAAAGGTTTTAGCCCCTCATCAATAGCTTTAATAACCCCTTGCCACGTTTCTTCTTCCTCAATAAGACGGTAAATTCTATTCTCAATAAAAATACGCTCTAACGACTGAAAGTGCCATTGCTCTTCTAATTCATTAAGCTGAATTTCAAGCTCCCGTTTTAAAAGGTCAACCGTACGATCGGTAGATATTTTTAGCATATCCCTAACCCCTATAAACAAAGGTTTGTTATCTTCAATAACACAACCTAAAGGCGCCACAGATGTTTCGCAAGCTGTAAAGGCATACAATGCATCTATAGATTTATCTGGCGATACGCCTGCTGGCAAATGTATTAATATCTCTACCTCAGCAGCGGTGTTATCCTCTATCTTTTTTATCTTAATCTTACCCTTGTCGTTTGCTTTTAGAATACTATCTATAAGCGTAGTAGTGTTGGTACTAAAAGGTATTTGGGTAATAGCAAGCGTACTTTTATCTACTTGCGATATCCTTGCACGCACACGTACACGCCCACCGCGCATACCTTCGTTATAATTAGAAACATCGGCAATACCCGCTGTAGGGAAATCAGGATATAAAGTAAAAGGCTTGTTTTTTAATATTTTTATCGAAGCATCGATAAGCTCGTTAAAGTTATGCGGAAGTACTTTAGTAGATAAACCTACCGCAATACCCTCTGCTCCTTGTGCTAACAATAACGGAAACTTTACAGGAAGATTTATCGGTTCGTTACGCCTACCGTCGTAAGACGCTTGCCAAGGTGTGATTTTAGGGCTATATAATACCTCTAATCCAAATTTAGATAACCGTGCCTCTATATAACGTGAAGCCGCAGCACCATCTCCCGTAAGGATGTTACCCCAGTTACCCTGTGTGTCTATAAGCAATTCTTTCTGCCCTATTTGCACCATAGCATCGCCAATACTGGCATCGCCGTGCGGGTGATACTGCATAGTATGCCCTACTACATTGGCAACTTTGTTATAACGACCGTCATCAAGTTCCTTTAATGAATGCATTATACGACGTTGCACCGGCTTAAAACCATCTTCAATGGCAGGCACGGCACGCTCCAATATAACATAGGAAGCATAATCCAGAAACCAGTCTTTATACATACCTGTTACCTTAGTAATAGTATCTTTCTGATCAGGATGCTCCTGTTTATCGTAAAAATGTCCTTCTTCTAAAGGTTCTAAATTATCTTCGCTCATGTATTATTCTTATTCACTAAAATATTTTATACCGGCTTCTTTAAATATTTTTTTCAAGTTTTTAGCCTTTTCAGGACATATTTTATTATGTTGAAAGTTAGCTTCAGATTTTGCACATTCCAAGCAAACTTCTATATAATTATATAAATCACCATCTAAATCATAAAACAATATTGCATGCCTTGGCATATAGCATCTTGTTGTTTCACTTAATAAAGAGCATTCTTCAATGAATAGAAAACTATATAACTTTTCAACAAGTTCTTCATTAAGAATCACTCTTTCTTTTATGTTCTTTTCATCAAATCTTAATGCCTCATTCACAAAAATCTTACTGCCTGGCTCTTTATCCCAGCTCATTCTGTCAGGATAAGATATTACCTCTATTTTATCTGCTTGAGAAAATGGATAAATACTTTCTTTAGGAATACGTTTAACACAACCTGACAAGATAAATAAACAGGTAAATATTAAACAATTACTCTTCCAAAACATCCAGTTCTACTTTCAGGTTATTTATAATAAACTCTTGTCTATCAGGGGTATTTTTACCCATATAAAACTCAAGCAATGTTTGTATCGAAGTAGCATTATCAAGCATTACAGGGTCTAACCTAATATCATCGCCAATAAAATACTTAAACTCATCGGGCGAAATCTCCCCTAGTCCTTTAAATCGGGTTATCTCAGGTTTTCCTGCCAACTTTGTCATTGCTGCTTTACGTTCCTCTTCACTATAACAATATATTGTTTCTTTTTTATTTCGAACCCTAAATAACGGTGTCTGCAAAATATACAAATGTCCTTCTTTTATCAACTCTGGAAAAAATTGCAGAAAAAACGTTATTAACAACAAGCGTATGTGCATACCATCAACATCGGCATCCGTAGCAATAACAATGTTATTATAACGAAGGTTTTCCATTTCCTCCTCAATATTCAGTGCTGCCTGTAAAAGGTTAAATTCCTCATTTTCATAAACAATTTTTTTGCTCATGCCATAGGAGTTTAAAGGCTTACCACGAAGGCTAAATACTGCTTGCGTGTTTACATCTCTAGACTTAGTAATAGAACCCGAAGCCGAATCTCCCTCGGTGATAAATAGTGTACTCTCTAAACTACGCGGATTTTTAGCATCCGTAAGATGCACACGGCAATCGCGGAGTTTTTTATTGTGCAGGCTTGCTTTTTTAGCTCTATCTCGTGCCAACTTACGAATACCCGAAAGCTCTTTACGCTCGCGCTCTGCCTGTAATATTTTCTTTAATAATGCTTCGGCAACTTCGGGATTACGGTGCAAAAAATTGTCGAGTTTTGTTTTAACAAAGTCGTTTACAAACGTACGTACCGTAGGCTGGTCTGGTCCCATATCGGTAGAACCTAGCTTGGTTTTGGTTTGCGACTCAAATACAGGTTCTTCTACCTTAACACTAATCGCACTCACTATCGATTTACGAATATCGGCAGCTTCAAAATTTTTCCCGTAAAATTCTTTTATAGTCCTTACTAGTGCCTCTCTAAAAGCTCCAAGATGTGTACCTCCTTGTGTAGTATTTTGTCCGTTTACAAACGAATAATACTCTTCACTATATTGGGTTTTACTGTGGGTTATGGCTATCTCAATATCCTCATCCTTTAAGTGGATTATTGGATATATTCTATCGTCTTCATTTATTGTTTCGCCAAGTAAGTCTTTAAGCCCGTTTTCTGAAAAGTATTTTTCGCCATTAAAAATTATAGTTAGTCCTGTATTCAGGTAACAATAATTTTTGAGCATTTTTACAATATACTCGTTACGGTATTTATATTTTTTAAATATAGCTTCATCTGCAATAAAGCTAACTTTAGTTCCTTTGCGCTTAGTGGTTTCTATAACATCCTCTTCGAGGGTAATTTCTCCAGCCGAGAATTCGGCAGCTTTTTGCTGATTATCTCTAACCGATTCTACACGAAAGTAGTTAGACAGTGCGTTAACTGCCTTAGTACCTACACCGTTTAATCCTACCGATTTTTTGAAGGCTTTAGAGTCATACTTACCACCCGTGTTCATTTTAGATACTACATCGACTACCTTACCTAGCGGTATGCCACGACCATAGTCGCGCACGGTAACGACTTTATCTTTTACGGTAACTTCTATGGTTTTACCGCTACCCATAACAAACTCATCGATAGAGTTGTCGAGCACCTCTTTTAAAAGGATGTAAATACCGTCATCGGGCGAAGAACCGTCACCTAGCTTACCGATGTACATACCAGGACGCATACGGATGTGCTCCTTCCAGTCGAGTGAACGGATGTTGTCTTCAGTGTACTGATTCTGCTCCAGCATAAAATTTTACGGATTTTGTGCTAATGTACTATTTTAACACAAAAAATAAAAGTGCGATTAAAGAAACTTATTAAGATATACTAAAATATAGTTCATAACTTTACTATACGTCTATCCCTTGTCAATCCTATAAGACACAATAGATTCTCCGTTAACATAAATAGTTAAAACACCTACTGAATTTCTGTCTAACGGTATTTGAAATTTGGCAATATCATTGTTAAATACAGGCTTTATTTCGTTAAAGGAATTATCTTTAGCTAATACATAACCAATTCTATCAGTCACCTTTAAATGTTTCATTATAAAGCTTATTACACCTTGCCCTGTAGTAAGTATACCTTTAGTTGGAGCTACAACCTCGTATCCTTCTCTAAAATAATTTCTATAATATAATGGTAATGCTGCAAACTCCTCTTTAGTAGCTTTTAACAACAACCATTTTTCATCTTCAGGATAGTGCTTCAGGAAAAATTCTTTAGGGCTGCTAAAAAAATAACTATCATTAAAATCAAACTCGAACTTTTTTGTGCTCCCTATTACACTGCCTGCTCCCCATGTTACGTCTAACAACTTCCATTCGCCGTTTATTTTAACAACATTCCATGCATGGTCGCTAATATTAGGGTATCTGCCAATGTGAGCAGGATATGATTTTGCTGTACCTGGAACAACTTCGGTTTCTAAGCCTACTTTCTCGGCAATAACAGCATATAATGTAGCATAGCCCTGACACACTCCTTTTTTAGAACGCAAGGTTATATATGCCATATCTTCTTGAAACTGTTTTTGCTTGGCAATTAATTCGGATTCTGAACTATACGAAAAACCCGAACGCTTTTTTGTAGTACCCAAAGCATTTAAATCATAACTTATATTAGTGGCTATCCAAGTGAATATAGCACGGGCTTTTTCGTCCTCTCGGGTAAAGTCTTTATCAATACGGCTTGCGAGCTTATCAAGCGTCCTAAACGAATGCGGATATGCTTTTACTGTAGCGTCTACTTTTTTATAATCTTGTGCATAAATAGTAAATGAAAAAAGTAATGCGATACCTATATTAAGAATTTTATTTGCCATAGTCGAAATTGCGTATAATATCTTTTAACGCATCATCATGCTCTTTATTGGATATTTTGCCCGCTTCTATATCAAAATTTTCATTAAATAAAGGTAGTGAAAATGTAGCACGGATATTTCCGCCATAATGTGGTAAACTTATTTTTGCTGCTTCTAGCGCACTCATACCTCCACGTTTACCAGGTGAAGTGCTCAACAGTAACATGGGGATATCCTGCCATACCTTTTTATGCTGGCGTGAAGCCCAGTCGTAAATATTTTTAAACGCTACAGTAAGTCCTGCATTGTGTTCGGCAACGGAAAGCACTAGTATATCGGCTGAGCCTATTTTATCTAAAAAGGCGCGCGCTATAGCAGGTTGACCCAGTTCTTTTTCTTTATCTACGCTAAACAACGGAAGTTCATAATCATTAAGGTCGAGCACTTCTACATGTCCGTTCTCAAAAAGACCAGCCGCATAGGTTGCTAAACGTTTGTTTATTGATGTACTACTGCTACTTCCTCCTAAGGCTACTATTTTCATTTTTTTGATTTTTTGGTTGTTGGATAAAGTTATGAAAAATACAGTATTTAATGCGCTAACTATAGTATGTTGAAAACACTACATACTATAGTTAGCTTTGTGAAGAATTGATATCCATAGATATGAATACAAAAATGAGTTTACTTATTCTTATTGGAAATAATATTAGACGCCATAGAATGCTACAAGGTATTTCTCAAGAAGAATTAGCTTACCGTAGTAATCTCCATAGAACCTATATAGGAATGATTGAGAGAGCCGAGAAAAATATTACTGTAATAAATCTCGAAAAAATTTCTACAGCTCTAAAAATCGAAATTACAGACCTCTTTATAAAAAAAAATTTAATGAGAAAGATTGATAAGAATATATTCGTCAATGATGAATATTTCATTGCTGAAAAAACTGCAGATGTTTTTAAAGAAGTAGAATTTATTTATGAGACAAAAAAATGGAATGGAGCTCTACCAAAATTTTTGGAAAAACAAGGTTTAGATTTAAATGACAAGGAATTCGAAGATTTGATACTTGAAAATTATCAATTGCTGGATCCAACCAACACAGTACAATGGATAACTGAAAGTGATGCATCTTGGAGTAATAAAAGTTCTGCAACATATAAAGTGTTAGCTGCTCTAAATAGCGGAAATTGGGAATGTAGAGTCTGTGGTCCCGTTCCAAAAGTAAACCCACAACCTGCTGCACGTTTAAGCGCTTTGAAAAAAAGAGGATATATTATTGGGTCAAAACGAAAGATTTGTAGCACTTGCAATAAAAAAACAATGCACGATATATTAATAATGCTACCAAACATTGAATCTAGATTTAACGATGGTAATGAATTAAGAAAACCTATTCCTGAAATATTAAAAAAAAGAATTAAAAACCTCTTAGGACATAAAGAAATATGTTTTAATGTCGTAAGAAGTGATGTAGAATTATTGATTGACCATAAATTTCCATCTCAAAGGTGGAATACCCCAGAGGGAGATAATAAAAACTCTATGAGTGATGAAGAAATTAAAGAAAAATTTCAATTACTTTCCAATCAAACAAATATGTGGAAATCAAGATACTGTGATACTTGTGTTAAAACAAATATCAGAGGGAATTTTATGGGAATTAATTGGTATTATGAAGGAAATGAAAATTGGGAAGGAAAAACACCTAATGATGAAAATGGATGTATCGGTTGTCCTTGGTATGATTTAAAGGTTTGGAAAAGCAGATTAATCCTCACTTTAAATGATTAAGTCTATAAGTTATAATATATAAGAATCATTTGTTATTTTTGTAAATTATAATATAATTGTATGAACGATTCATTCACATTCGGTAGCGTTTGCTCTGGAATAGAAGCAGCACAACTTGCGTTTAACCCTTTAAATTTCAAACAAATATGGAGTTCTGAAATTGCTACTTTCCCTTCAAAAGTTTTAGAACATCATTATCCATATGTACCGAACATTGGGGATATGAATAGTATTACTGAATATATAATTCAACAAAAAATTGATAGTCCTGATATTTTTTGCGGTGGTACGCCATGCCAGGCTTTTTCTTTAGCAGGATGGAAAAATGGTCTCACTGACGAAAGAGGGTTACTTACAATGAAATTTATAGAAATAGCTGATGCTATTGATAAAGTTAGAACCAGTCTTAAAAAAAAGCCATCAATAATTCTATGGGAAAATGTGGAAGGAGTTTTAAATGATAAAACAAATGCTTTTGGAAATTTTATAGCTGGATTAGCAGGCTTTGATCAAGAAATAAAAGTTAAAAAATGGTCAAAATCTGGTATCCTTTATGGAAAATCTAGAAACGTTGCATGGAGGGTTTTAGATGCAAAATACTTCGGTTTACCTCAACAAAGAAAACGATTATATGTAATTGCTGGTGGCAAAGACATCAAGCCTGAAAAAATACTTTTCGAATTGAACTCAATAAATGTCTTAAGAAGTATAAAATTCAAGAAAAGCACTTTAAAAACTATACCTACTTTATTTGACTTCAAAGAAACTGATCCTGTTATCGCAAAATTAATTTATAAAAAAAATAATAATAAATTTCAATTCTTTAGAGAATATACCGATTGCTTATATTCAGCATATGGAACAAAATGGAATGGTAATGCCGCTGCATATAATGGTTCACTATATGTTGCACAAAATGATAAAATTAGAAGATTAACTCCATTGGAATGCGAACGTCTAATGGGAATTCCTGATAATTATACTTTAATTGAAGGCAATAGTGATACCAATAGATATCAGGCTATTGGCAACTCATGGGCTGTACCAGTCGTTAATTGGATAGGAAAAAGAATTAAAGAATATGATTCAAGTAAAAATGATATCAAAATCTCATCAAATCTAAAAAAAACACAGAATAATATAAACTCTGATTTATACTTATTGGATGATGTCACGAAAATAAACCATAATTTATATTTAAATACATCTTCCTCTTCTAATGAGCCTACAATTGGTAATATCTTCGATATTATTCAAAGTGAAGATATTCCCGATAAATTATTTTTATCTTCAAAAGCTTGCTACGGCATCTTACGTCGAAAATATGAACGAAATATGAAAATGAATAACGAGCTAGAATACTTGATGGCATTATCTTGTGATTTCGAATTAGTATAAAGATGAATCCCGCTAGTTAGCGGGATTTATCTTTATACTTAATGCTATTTATCTTACTACTTAAACATTAAAGCGGAAGTGCATTACATCGCCATCTTTCACGATGTATTCTTTACCTTCTACACGTAGTTTACCCGCTTCTTTTACTTTGGCTTCACTACCAAACAAAACATAATCGTCATAAGCTATAACCTCAGCACGGATAAACCCTTTTTCAAAATCGGTATGGATAACACCCGCAGCCTGTGGTGCGGTGTCGCCTACTTGTATTGTCCAAGCGCGTACTTCTTTTACCCCTGCGGTAAAGTAGGTTTGTAAGTTTAATAATTTATATGCCGAACGTATTAATGCCGAAGCACCTGGTTCTTTAAGTCCTAAGTCTTCAAGAAACATTTGGCGTTCTTCATACGTTTCAAGCTCTGTAATATCTGCCTCAGTACCTACGGCAAGTACAATAACTTCGGCGCTTTCATCTTTAACTAGTTCGCGTACTTTTTCTACATAGTCGTTACCTGTTGCAGCAGCACCTTCATCTACATTACATACATACAGTACAGGTTTTGTAGTAATTAACTGAAATTCTTCTAGCAATTCTTCTTCATCCTGATTTTTAGCCTCTACTACCCTAGCCGATTTACCTTGTAGTAATACTTCTCTTATTCTGTCTAAAAGAGCTTCTTCGGCCTGTGCTTCTTTATTACCTGTTTTGGCTGCTCTTTTTACCTTTTCTAGGCGTTTTTCAACCGTTTCAAGGTCTTTTAGCTGTAGCTCTATATCTATAGTTTCTTTATCACGAATAGGGTTTACATTACCATCTACGTGTACTATATTATCATTATCAAAACATCGTAGTACGTGTATAATAGCATTACACTCCCTAATGTTTCCTAAAAACTGGTTACCCAGCCCCTCGCCTTTACTTGCTCCTTTTACAAGACCTGCAATATCTACAATATCTACTGTAGCAGGCTGTACACGCTCTGGGTTTACAAGCTCTTCGAGCTTTTCTAGTCTTGGGTCGGGTACGTTTACTACACCTATATTAGGTTCTATGGTACAAAAGGGAAAGTTTGCGCTTTGTGCCTTAGCATTAGACAAACAATTAAAAAGGGTCGATTTACCTACGTTTGGCAATCCTACTATTCCTGCTTTCATTACTACTGTATTTTAAGGGTGCAAATATAAGTTTTTGAATTTAAAAAAAGGGTCTGCTTAATTGTATAAAGCATTGTATTATAAAATAAGTTTTATTTTTTACTATCGCGTAGGATATAAATAAACCTATGTATCGAGGATATTAATGCCCATGGAAGCAAAATGAGAAATATTTGATAGGTTTCTAAAAAATACCAAAAAGAATAAATACGAGCATTCTCTCTATTATATTTTTCTTCGGCAACCTCTACTTTATCTCCTACCTCATGTAAGATGCCAAATAAGTTTTTTCTATGCTCAGTAAAAGAAATAGTGTCATTATCCCTAATATATTGCACTGTTGGTTGATAAATATAATCATATCCTCCTCTATACCTGCCTGCTCCTCCTACCTTTACACGAACAACATCTATTGTTGTAATTTTCCCTTTATAATAGTCATATTCTCGTAATTCGACTCTTTTAGAAATCAAAAAAGGGACTAATAAAGCCCCTAATACTATTAAACTAAATCTAATATTCTTCTTTTTACTCATTATGTAAAAAAGCCTGTCTGTTTAGTAATGTTTCATCACTTTCTACATGATTATCGTCGGGCACACAACAATCTACTGGGCATACTGCCGCACATTGTGGCTCGTCATGAAAACCTTTGCATTCGGTACATTTATCAGGTACTATATAATAAAGATCGTCAGATATAGGTGTATGCGGTGTATCGGCATCTACTTCCTCACCCGATGGCAAAACAACTTTACCCGTTAATTTAGTTCCATCTTTATATCTCCAATCATCTGCACCCTCATATATTGCGGTGTTTGGGCATTCTGGTTCACAAGCACCACAGTTTATACATTCATCTGTTATAATGATAGCCATAGCTTATTTTATTTTAATAACGTAAATTTGCACAAAATTACGTCCAAATCCATTCATAAACAAACATAATGACGTTAACAGAAACAAAAAAAGCATTCGCAACATTAGGAAAATTTCTTAGTCAATTTTCTGAAGGCAACACTATAAAAAATGAAAGCGTACCGCATAACGATACCTTTTTTGACGATTTTGTAAATCTTATCCAACTATCGCAATCGCATAACGGATGGTTTACACCAGAGCAGGTCTATTTTGCCACACAATCTTGGGCAGAAGCACTTACCGAAGATAACCTTGATAAATGGTTAAGTAATTACATCATCAACTATACCGAGCCTAAAACTGTAGGGCTTGTACTTGCTGGTAATATACCGTTGGTTGGTTTTCACGATTTTTTATCGGTATTAATTACAGGTAACAAAACATTAGTTAAAGCATCGTCTAACGACCAGCACTTACTACCCTTTTTAGCGAAGTACCTTGTTACTATTGAGCCCAAACTTGCCAACAGAATAAAACTTACCGAAGGTAAACTAGAAAACTTTGATGCTGTTATCGCTACAGGTAGTAACAACACGGCACGCTATTTTGAGTATTACTTTAAAGATAAGCCTGCTATAATTCGCAAAAACAGAAACTCGGCAGCCATACTTACAGGTAATGAAACCAAAGACGATTTAATTGCTTTGGGCGAAGATATATTCCGATATTTTGGGTTAGGGTGTCGTAACGTTTCTAAGCTATTTGTACCGCAAGGGTATGACTTTAAAGAGTTTTTTGAAGCGATATTTACCTATGGCGATGTTATTCATTATGAAAAATATGCCAATAACTACGACTATAACAAAGCCGTGTTCCTGATGAGTAACTTTAAGCTACTCGATAATGAATTTATGACACTAAAAGAGGACACGAGCTATGCCTCGCCTATCTCCTCTGTATTTTATGAATATTATAGTGATTTAGATAGTTTACAACAAAAACTAGAAGCCGAAAACGAACAGTTACAATGTATTGTAAGTAATGGGCTAATTGAAAACAGTATTCCGTTTGGACAAACCCAAAAACCTGCATTGTGGGATTATGCCGATAATGTAGATACTATTTCATTTTTATTAGAAATATAGCCGAATAATTAGCAAGTTTCTTTGTGCCTTTTTGATTTATAATTAGGAAATTTGTAATTCACTTCAACACGCTTATAATGAAAAAGCATAATTTCAGCGCAGGACCTTCTATCCTGCCACAGGAAGTATTGGATAAAGCAGCGCAGGCAGTACTTAACTATAACAATTCAGGGCTTTCTATACTAGAAATATCCCACCGTAGTAAAGACTTTGTTGCCATCATGGAAGAGGCTCGCACATTGGCTTTAGAACTGCTAGGACTTGAAGGTAAAGGCTACCAAGCACTTTTCCTTTCGGGTGGCGCAAGTATGGAGTTTGTACGTGTACCTTATAGCTTATTAAAACAAAATGGCAAAGCTGCCTACCTTGATACGGGAACTTGGGCGGCAGGCGCTATTAAACAAGCTGAAAAATTTGGAGAAACTATAGTTGTGGCATCATCCAAGTCTGACAATTATAGTTATATCCCAAAAGAATATAGCATCCCTACAGATGCCAGTTACTTTCATTGTACAAGTAACAACACTATATTTGGTACACAAATGCAAGATTTCCCTGAAACCGATGTACCCATTGTATGCGATATGAGTTCAGATATCTTTTCGAGAGAAATTGACTTTTCTAAATTCGGGATTATATATGCTGGAGCACAAAAAAATATGGGGCCTGCTGGTACAACGCTTGTAGTTGTTAAAGAAGAACTATTAGGTAAGACAGATAGGGTTACTCCTGATATTCTCGATTATTCAGCACATATAGCTAAAGATAGTATGTATAATACGCCTCCTGTTTTTGCGGTTTATGCCTCTATGCTTACTTTGCAATGGGTTAAAGCCAATGGTGGTGTAGCTGCAATGGAAAAGAAAAACAATGAAAAAGCAGCATTGCTATACAACGAAATAGAAAGAAACCTACTATTTAAAGGCGTAGCAAAGCTAGAAGATCGTTCTAAAATGAATGTTACCTTCATTCTTGTAAATGAAGCTCATAAAGAACAGTTTGACAAAATGTGGAAAGCTGCCAACATAAGCGGATTAAACGGACATAGGTCTGTAGGTGGGTATCGTGCTTCTATATACAATGCTATGTCTATAGAAAGTGTACAAGTACTAGTAGATGTAATGCAAGAGTTTGAGAAAACTATACAGTAACCCCTCTTAGTATTCAATAAATAAAATAGATAATCTTTAAAGAATAAAGAATGAAAATATTAGCCAATGACGGTATTTCGCCAAGTGGTGTTATAGCCCTTGAAGATAACGGATTTGAAGTAATAACCACAAAAGTAGCTCAGGAACAAGTAGCCAATTATATAAATAAAAATGAAATAACCGTATTACTGGTACGCAGTGCCACCAAAGTACGTAAAGATATTATAGACAATTGTCCTACACTTAAAATAATAGGTCGTGGTGGTGTAGGTATGGATAATATAGATGTAGAATATGCTCGCGAAAAAGGTATTCACGTTATTAATACCCCTGCTTCATCATCAGATTCGGTTGCCGAACTAGTGTTTGCTCACTTGTTTACAGGAGTGCGTTTCTTGCACGATGCTAACCGCCTTATGCCTCTTGAAGGAGAAGCTAGTTTTAATGAACTAAAAAAAGCTTATGCTAACGGTAGCGAGCTAAGAGGTAAAACACTTGGTATTATTGGTTTCGGGCGCATTGGTCGTGCTGTAGCACGAATAGCGCTTGGGCTAGGTATGCGTGTTATAGCATCGGATAAATTTGTAGGAACTTCCGAAATTAGAATAGACTTTTATAACGGACAGTTTATAAATGTAGAAATTACTACTGAGCCTACTGAAGAGATTTTTAAACATGCCGATTTTATATCACTACACGTCCCTTCGCAAGATGGTTACCTTATCAGTACTAAAGAATTTGAAATGATGAAAGATGGGGTAGGTATTGTTAATGCCGCTCGTGGTGGTGTACTTGACGAAGTTGCACTTGTTGAAGCACTAGATTCGGGTAAAGTTGCCTTTGCAGGGCTTGATGTTTTTGAGGAAGAACCTAAGCCCGCCATACAGGTGTTAATGAACCCTAAGGTATCGCTTACACCACACATTGGCGCAGCAACGCTGGAAGCGCAAGACCGTATAGGACTTGAACTTGCCGAACAGATAGTAAGTATTTTAAAGACTGAAAAAGCATAATATAAAAATGGCATCTATTTAAGATGCCATTTTTTATTAAGTTAATATTTTTTTCTAAAATATATCTGGGTCGCCTTTACCTTCTCTTATTACTTCTGGTTCATCGCCAGAAAGATCTATAATAGTCGAGGCTTGGTTATCACCATATCCGCCATCTATAACCGCATCTACAAGGTTTTGCCATTTCTCAAATATCAGTTCAGGATCGGTAGAATATTCCAGTACCTCATCATCATCATGTATAGAAGTAGATACAATAGGGTTGCCTAACTGCCTAACTATTTCGAGTGCAATATTATTATCGGGTACACGAATACCTACTGTAGTTTTCTTTTTAAACTCTTTAGGCAAACTATTATTACCTGGTAATATAAACGTATAAGGTCCCGGCAAAGAGCGTTTCAGTATTTTAAACGTACTCGTATCTATCTGCTTTACGTAATCAGATAGATTACTAAGGTCATGACATATAAATGAGAAATTAGCTTTATCGAGCTTAATACCTTTAATACGTGCTATACGCTCCAAGGCTTTAGTGTTCGTTATATCGCAACCCAAACCATATACCGTATCAGTAGGATAAATTATCAATCCGCCATCGCGTAATATTTTTATTACTTTGGCAATCTCCTTTTCATTAGGATTTTCAGGATATATTTTTATAAATTGTGCCATAGTAAAAGTGTGTAATATTAGAAATACAAAGTTACGCCTTTTAAACCAAATTCATAAACCATTACCTAATGAGAGAAACAATACATAAAATTAAAGTTCCCGAAAATGAAACTTTTGAAAGTATTATACAACAAAAAGACAGTGGAGGAAAATTTGTGTTTTATGAATACCTAATACCCCGACCTCTTATAGCTCCAGGGCGAGGAGCATCTAAAATATTTTTTATTAAAAAAGGAGAAAAGACAAAACATCATATTAAATATAATATAATAACGCTCTTATGGGGTTGGTGGGGACTCCCTTTTGGTCTTTTATATATACCTAAAACTATTAGAAATAATAAAACAGGTATTGATGTTACAGAAGATGTTTATAATAACATTACTAAAGAAGACTTTAACCAAGGTCAAGTGATAATAAAAAATATAGCAACTGCTTTTATACCAATTGATAAATCTTCTTTAAAAGAACTTACTAAGTGCTTTAAAAAATATGAAAAGTATAAAAAGGCATTTACCACTGCACCTATCACTGCTATATATATTGACACTTATGACCCTATTATTACAATAGGGCTTTTTGAAGATGATATGATAAAAGTAGATGAGTTAAAAAAAGAGATTTATAAATACTTTTTTGCCAATATTCAGTTCAAGTTCATAAATCTTGACGATGATACAGAGCTAAGTGCCAAACTAAAAAAGCAAGGAGAGTCTATACAACTGTAAACAAATACAACTCTGCGTATAGAAAACAATTACTATAAAATGTTTAAACCAAAACTAGAATATAACACATTAGTTCGCCAATTTTTACTTCTTTTCGTGGGCATTCTAATGATTATAATAGCAGTTAGTGAATTAATTGTTTCATTTACGCCAAAATCAAGTCTTATACCTATAAAAGGAACAGTTAGATATACCGATATTTATAATACGACTGCAAGAACCAGCCGTACAGGTAAAACACAGTATATATCAAACTTAGTTTTTTATATTAACCAAAGTAGAAAAGAGTTTAAACTTGTTGATCATGAAAAATATTCCGAAAAACATCGGGAAATAGCACGAGGTCTCAATCAAGCAGATTCTGTAACTATATGGATAAAGAAAAGCGAAGTAAAAAATTACAACCCTGAAGTTTTTGGTATAGATACTGATAGAAAAACACTGCTTTCATTTGAAGAGGTAAAAACCGAAAATGGTTATTTATTTATATTTACATCACTTTTGGGTATGATATCAATTCTATATTTTTTCTATTTGCGGTATCCTGAAAAGTTTAAAAAACTATTTTACGATTAAACAGATTCTTCACTACATTACATTCTGTTTATAATGAAATACTTTGTAAAGTTATGCTCTGTCATTCTGAAAGTAGCGAAGCGTATTGAAGAATCTAATTGAGATTCTTCCTTTGTCAAAATGACAAACAGCCTCCTTTTCATATATAAATAACAGAATAGTAATTATCCTATTACATCTAGTTTTGCAAAGCGAAGCAATAGTTTTTTAATACCGCCTACTTCAAATTTTATCTCGGCTTTTTTATCGCCTCCTACCCCTTCTAGGTTAAGTACTTGCCCTTTACCAAAACGCTCGTGCATTACTACATTACCTATAGCAAGTTTAGTATCTGGTGTATTACTACTCTGTGTAGTAGGTCGCGATACCGGTTTTAGTCTGCGTATGTTAGCATCGGGCTTAGGGTCGTTATCTGTAATCCATTTGGGTGGTGTACCACTTGTTGGTTTTACCTGTCGTAACTTCGACTTATCTACATCGCCAAAAATATCTGTATTAATTCTCGGTTTATACTTATAACCTGTTTCTATAGGAGTAAGGTATTCCAAATAGCTATCGGTTATCTCCTCAATAAATCGCGAAGGCTCACTATCTACCAGTTTACCCCAACGGTAGCGCGACTGTGCATAGGTCAAGTATGCCTGATGCTCGGCACGGGTAAGTGCTACATAAAACAAACGGCGTTCTTCTTCCAGTTCGCTACGGGTACTCATACTCATTCCACTTGGAAATAAATCTTCCTCCATTCCTACAATAAACACATATGGGAATTCCAGTCCCTTTGCTAAGTGAATAGTCATTAAAGCTACCCTGTCATCATCGCCAGTATCTTTATCTAGGTCGGTAGCAAGAGCTACATCTTCCAAAAATTCTGATAATGCACCACGTGCGCCATCTACCTCTTTTTGCCCTTCAATAAAATCTTTAATACCGTTTAGTAGCTCCTCTATATTTTCAATACGAGCAATACCTTCGGGGGTAGCATCTTTTTTAAGTTCCTGTATAAGTCCCGTTTTTTTGGTAATGTGTTCGGCTAAATAAAAAGCATCATACGATTGATCAATCACTTGGAAACTTTTTATCATAGTCACAAAATCTTGCAGCTTATTTTTAGTCCCCGAGTTAAGTTTAAGGTCTATCCTGTCGAGGTTTTCCATTACATCAAATACCGTGCGTCCATAATGATTGGCTGCAACGGTAAGTTTTTCAAGCGTAGTTCCCCCTATTCCCCTTGCCGGGTAGTTAATAACCCGCATTAACGCCTCTTCATCTTTCGGGTTGATTACCAGCCTTAAATAAGCAAGTACATCTTTAATCTCTTTACGTTGGTAAAATGACAATCCTCCATATATCCTGTACGGAATATCACGTTTACGCAAAGCATCCTCCATAGCACGCGATTGCGCATTGGTTCGATACAATATGGCAAAACTTCCGTTTTTTAACTGCTCGCGCATTTTATGCTCAAAAATGGTACTTGCCACAAAACGTCCCTCTTCGCCATCGGTAAGGCTGCGGTGCACTTTTATTTTTGGTCCTTCGTCATTGGCTGTCCAAACTACTTTGTCAAGCTTGGTTTGGTTTTTATCTATAATAGAGTTAGCTGCCTCTACAATGTTTTTTGTAGAACGGTAGTTTTGCTCCAGTCGGTACATTTGTACATTATCATAATCCTTCTGGAAGTTCAAAATGTTATTAATATTTGCACCCCTAAAAGCATAAATACTCTGTGCATCATCACCTACCACACATATATTCTGGAACCGATCGCTCAAAGCACGTACTATTAAGTACTGTGAATGGTTAGTATCCTGATACTCATCTACCAATATGTATTTAAAACGGTTTTGGTACTTCATCAATACCTCTGGAAAACGATTTAATAATTCATTGGTACGCAGCAATAAATCATCAAAATCCATTGCACCTGCTTTAAAACAACGCTCTACATAGTGTTCATAAATTTCGCCTAGTCGTGGTTTTTTAGACATTGCATCGGCTTCCTGAAGTTCAGGGTCGTTATAATATGCTTTTACGGTAATTAAGCTATTTTTATAACTCGATATACGGCTAAGTACTTGTTTGGGCTTATAAACATCCCTATCAAGCTGCATTTCTTTTATAATAGAACTTATAAGCCTTACACTATCTTGCGTATCATATATCGTAAAATTGGAAGGAAAGCCCAATTTTTCACCTTCAAAACGCAATATTTTTGCAAATATAGAGTGAAATGTTCCCATCCAAAGGTTCTTCACTTCAGATGAACCTACAATATCGGCAATACGTGTTTTCATTTCGCGCGCTGCCTTGTTGGTAAAGGTTAGCGAAAGTATATTAAAAGCATCTACCCCTTGACTCATCAAGTAGGCAATACGCATAGTAAGTACACGGGTTTTACCCGATCCTGCACCCGCTATCACTATCATAGGACCATCTTTTTGGAGTGTAGGTGCTTGTTGTGCTTCGTTTAACTGACTTATATATTTTTGGATTTCCATAGTAATTGCAAAGTAGCAAAAATAACTATTTTAAGCGAGAAACCCTTTGTGATATGCGATTGTAAATAAACAAATAATCAACAGTTGCCGCAGCCAATATTCCTATAAAATAAGCCAACAAATCGCTATATAAAAAACCTGAACCTAAAATTAGTTTTCCCAGTAGCGTTTGTCGTATAATATTAAGCCATTCTGCTTGATATAGTTGACTTAGCTCAATAGTATAACAAATAAGTAACCCTGTTATAGCTCTAAACGTTATGTTCTTCTTTATGAATATAAAACAAACAACGTAATACATCATAAAAGCATACAATACATCACCTGCATATAAATTAACCACATCGGGAAACCACATTTTTTTACTGCGTACAAATAATCCTGAAACAATAGTAAGTACTATAGCAAGTATATAAATAAGTCTTTTTTTATTTTTCATAACCTCTGCAAGTATGCCAAATATAATTGTTAATTATTTTGTGTGTGCCTTTATTCATTAAAGTTTATTACTATTTTAGCTCTTCACAATTTTTATTAAAGTAACCTCGTTACAACATACAATAACCTAAACACTACCTTAATGGATACTGACAGAATTTTAGATCTTTTATTTTATGTACTTGCTGGAGTTTTACCTGCAATTATAACAGGTCTTGTTGCCTACTACTTTTTTAAAATGCATACGGCTAATGAGGAAGGTCGTCGTCGTTACCTCATCCATAAAGAGGGTCAAAAAAATGCGATGCCTATTCGCCTACAAGCTTATGAGAGATTAGTGTTATTTTTAGAACGCATCAACCCTTCTAGCCTGCTTATCAGGGTAGCCCCACAATCGTCTAATAAAAAAGACTATGAAGACTACCTCATCAGTCAGATTGAGCAAGAATATGAGCATAACTTAACACAACAAATATATGTTTCGGCTGAGAGTTGGGACATTATTACAACTACAAAAAATGCTACAATACAACTAATACGAAAATCGAATATAGACGATACTATTGATACCGCCGATAAACTACGTGAGGTAATACTTACTGACCTTTTTGACAAGCAAAGCCCCAGTAATGTGGCTGTTGCCTATCTAAAAAATGAGGTGGGAGAAATGTGGTAAACATTATAAAACAAAACTACTTTTATAGTACGGTATAGAAAAGATACTTAATTATTAAGTGTCTTTTTTTGATTATGTTTGTAACTCAAACAAGGTTATGAAACAACTTATTCTCACATTTTTACTACTCAATATCGTAACATCTTTTGCACAAAGGCGATTTGAAAATAAAACATTCGGTTTCTCCATGCAAGAACCTATGGGGTGGATATGGGGAAATGAAGATGACCTTGCCCGCAACTTGGATAAGCTAGATATTGACGAAGAGAAGCTTTTAAAAATAATTAAAGAACACGAAGGCTCTGTACTCATATTATCTGTTTATAAATATAACCCGCAAACGCATAAAGGTCTTGTACCCGCTATACAAATAAACGTTCGTGAAAGGAATAATGATGATTTTGGTGCTTTTAAATCTGACATCATCAGGAGTGCAAGGAGTTTTGACGGACTATATGACGATTTTGAGTTTATAGAAGAACCTAAGAATATAAAAATATCGCATATAAAGAGCATATACTTCGTGACTAAGTTTACCATGCATACCGAAAATGGGCAAACACACAGAGTACGCAGCAGGATATACGTTATTCCTTGGAAACACTACTACTTTCAGATAAACATGACCGACGACCTTATGGGTGAAGATTGCAGTAAAGAATTTTTACGACTGATAAAAACTATAAAAATTAAGAGAAAGTAATTACTCTAGTTACTCATCTAATAATTGTTGTAACTTCTTCTGTTCTGCCTGTGGTAATCCTGACATAATCCCTTCAAAAAAGGCACGGTAGCCATCACGTTTTAATAATGTACGGATGCTTTCACGACCAAACTTGGCAAACTGCCACTTGTGGTGCAGCGTAGCATTAACAAGGTTAGCCCATACCACAGGGTCAGGTTTATTTATATATAACAAATTCGTAAGTGCATTTTGGCGTACTGTACTCTCATATCGAGGTGAAGCATACCCTTGTAATTCAGCATAAATTTCAGGTTTTTCAGCTTCACGATACTCAGGTGTGGCATAAGCAAGTGTTAGCCAAAGTATGCGTAAGTTTTTATCGTTAAAACCTACCCAACCATCCGATAAATCCAATAACTCAGGGCGTTTTTCAGGATAACGGCTATACAAAACATTCAACGCTATTTCGCGAGTAATGTAGGACTTGTCCTGTAATAACGATTTATACTCTTCATAGAATGTATCAGGAAAAGTAGTAACCGTTCGGGCTATTGCCTGTCGTAATTTAATATCGCCACTTGCCATAGCGAGCTGTATTAATTCTGCTTTATCATCAAACGGTACATCAGCCATTTGCAGTAATACTTCTTCCTTTACAGGATAGTACATATCCGATTGTAATATTTGTTTAAATGTCGGCTTTTTCTCACCAAAACGTTTGTCTTGTAACTCGCCCAATTTAAAATACAGTTGTATAAACTCATTTTTATTAAGTAGTGCAATAGCTTCTTGCACTTCAAAACCTCCTTTTTCTAGCCAACGTTCTTTGAAAGCTGTAGTATCATAATCTGATACTTTATTAA
This sequence comes from Flavobacterium arcticum, assembly GCF_003344925.1. Taxonomy (NCBI): domain Bacteria; kingdom Pseudomonadati; phylum Bacteroidota; class Flavobacteriia; order Flavobacteriales; family Flavobacteriaceae; genus Flavobacterium; species Flavobacterium arcticum. The sequence continues at coordinate 2,476,830 of NZ_CP031188.1, forward strand.
TTTCGGCTAAAAAATCGTCGGTAGTGACATTACTATAGGCATATTTTTCGAGATAATTTTTTACTGCCGCTCGGAAAGCCTCATGCCCTACTCCTTCGCGCAATACGTGTAGTGCCCAAGCTCCTTTTTGATAAAACGTAAGCGAACTTGCCTTTTCGTTCAGTATTGGTATCGTGTCAGTTTTAGCAAAACGTTGCAGGCGTTCTGCCATTTCATATAATTCATAATTAAAATGATCATCGCCAAAAAGCTCCTGTTCGGCAAGTAAGGCATAATACGTTGCAAACCCCTCCTGTAGCCAATGATGCTTACCCGATTTTGCCGTAATAAGATCGCCAAACCATTGATGAGCAAGCTCATGTGCATTGACATTAATATAGGTTTTATCATTAAAGCCTATGGAATCGACTACAAAATCCTGCGAAAAAATAGTCGAAGTAGTATTTTCCATACCGGCATATAAAAAGTCTTGCACAGGCACTTGTCGGTACACGCCCCAAGCATACGGAACGTCAATTGCTGACTCAAAAAAATCAAATATCTGCTTACTGTAACGATACGTAGGTTCTCGTTTATCTTTATCTTCTGGGTGGTAATAAAATTCGAGTGGTGTTCCAGATGCGGTAATACTCGTTTGTTTTTCAAACTTACCTATAGCTAACATTACCAGATAGCTACTCATAGGGTGTTGCATACTATAACTAACAGTATATAAGCTACTATCATTTTTATCTATAGTACTAGTATGTTCCCCATTAGCTAATACTGTATAGTTTTTATCAAAATCAACAGAAAGATTAAAAATCACCTTCTCGTTCATATCATCAAAACTAGGTAACCAATGACTTGTATATTTACCCTGCCCCTGTGTCCATATTTGTATATCTTTTTCCTCGCTGGCATCTGTGATACTAAGCGAAGTCGAAGCATCTGTATCTAACACTACAAAATAGAGTGCTTTTTTAGGTTGTACCGAGTAACTGAATGTTACTGTATTATTCCCTTTTTTATAACCTTTATACAGCTTTAATGCAGATGCTGAATTTACCCAACCTGCTTTTTTACCGTTAATGGTAACATTAGTAAACTGCATATTACGGGCATCAATATATATAGTATCTGTTTTTTTGTCCAATACCTCAAAAGTATAGGTTACCGTACCTATTACTTTTTGCTGCGGTACATCAAAACTAATAGCTGCATTGCAGGTTTTAAAATCTACCTTTTGTACTTGTTGAGCAAAAGATAAAGAGGTTATAAAGAGGGAAAGGAGAAATATATAGAGTTTCATTACTTTTATACTTTCTGCAAATATAAGTAAAAGCTACCCTTCCTTAAAGTAAGTATAATGACTACAATTATTATAATTATTTCCTGAATTTTATAAATAAGTCTTTAAAGGCTATACCTACCCTTAATCGTTGTGTATCTTGATTGTAGTTTATTAAGTCTTCTGAGTAGCCTAAAAAATATTGTAGATAAATATACTGATTACTTGTTTTAGAAATTCGGAAATTTAGCCCCAATAGCATACTTCCTTTCCAATCGAGACTATATGCCTTTCTAAATTCACTTTCAAAAATAAAGGAATTATTTAATTTATAATCTAGTTCTAACTGTTGAAAACCTCTATAGTCAGTAATATCACTATTACCATCTAAATTCCCTACAGGTAGCCATACTTTTATTTTACCCGTTAATCTATCCGATAAAAAACGCATGTATGATAGCGATACATAATTCCAGCTTCTGGAATTTTCTAAATCTCTACCGTTTGATTGGTGTTCAAACTGAAACATTAAAATTTCATTAAGTCTTGAATTTTTAAAAAATGGTTTCATAATAGCAAAACCAGGATTATAATTAATTTCTCTAAAGGGGACTGATTCCTTATAAATATCCCAAAAGGCTATTTGTCTGTAAGTAAAAAACGCATAAGTATTCCATGGCAATGCCGAGTTGGTAAGGCGTTGTTTAAAACCTATTTGAAATTTAGCATCGCTATTATCAGAGTCTGGTGTTTTTCCTAGTGTACTACCTGTTATAAGATAATTATCGCCATAAATGGTAAAAGAAGGCATCTCTTTAATTATATTTTTAAAAGAAATACTATCAGTTACTAGCTTGTTTTGTGCTGAAATTTTACAAACAAATAATAACAGCATAAGAAGTGGAGCTTTTTTCATTGGAATAGAAAGTCAATAATGATTCTTACGTAAAGTAAAACACAAATATAGTATCTTTTAAACCTCCTTATATAAAGAAATATATATAGGTTTCATTATTGTTATTATGCTTTCTGTAGATATAATTAAAAGCAATATTTCTACTATATACCATTTATTTTGAAAAAACATTTAAAATTTACTTAATTTGTATTTCAATTTTTAACTAAAATTTATTAAACAATGAAAAAAAGTTACATTTATATTGTAGTAATAATGATTGCTATCTTAGGTGCTTATATTTATAATCTATCAACAACTACTAAAAGAAATGAGATAGAAATAATACATATGAAACAACAAGAACGTTTAAAAGAAGTTGAAGCTAAACTAGAAACTGCTAGAGAAAACTTTAAACTAGCAGAAAAACAACTACAGGATTCTAAAAATTTTAAACTTTTACGTACACCAAATGAAAAAGCTCTACAGGTAAAAGCTGCAACCGACATATATAATAACTGGAAAGAACAAGTTGAATATTTAGAAAACCAACGGCTAATGCTTAAAAATATTTTAACTAAAAATTACTAATTATAATAAATATTTTAATATAGCTTGATCTATTTTAGGTAGCCTAAATAAAATGAACAACCCGCTTGAAACTCCCATAGAATACCTTAAAGGCGTAGGTCCTGCACGTGGCGAATTGCTGCGCAAAGAGTTGGGCATTCATAAATATGCCGATTTACTACATCTTTTCCCTAACCGATACATAGACCGTACCCGTTACTATAAAATTAACGAACTGCAAAATAGTAATGCCGAAGTACAGGTAGTAGGTAAGGTAATCAATATAAAAACGGTAGAACAAAAACGGGGAAAACGACTGGTAGCAAAGTTTGTAGATGATACAGGCGAAATTGAGCTGGTATGGTTTCAGGGACAGAAATGGATACGCGAAAACCTTAAAGTTAATGTACCTTATGTAATATTTGGGAAGTGTACCTCGTTTAACGGAGTTTTTAATATGGCACACCCCGAAACGGAATTGCTAACCGAGCATGAGCAAAGCCTGCGTAGTGCCATGCAACCCATATACCCCAGTACCGAAAAACTGACACAACGGGGCATTACCAATAAGGTAATGAACAAAATGGTACAACAACTGTTTGTAGAAACACAGGCAAAGTTTGGCGAGGTGTTACCTCCTACCCTTTTGCAGGAATTACAGCTTATCCCGAAAAATGCAGCGTTGTTTAATATCCATTTCCCAAAGAGTAATGACTTATTGGCAAAGGCTCAGTTTCGGTTAAAGTTTGAGGAACTGTTTTTTATACAACTGCAACTCATTACTAAAAACCTCATTCGTAAGCATAAAATAAAAGGACATCCGTTTAATAGCGTAGGTAACTATTTTAATGATTTCTATCAAAATCATTTACCATTTGAGCTAACCAATGCGCAAAAAAGGGTAATTAAAGAAATCAGGAACGATATGGGGCATCCTGCCCAAATGAACCGCCTGTTGCAAGGCGACGTGGGGTCAGGTAAAACCATTGTGGCATTTATGAGTATGCTGTTGGCATTAGATAACGGTTTTCAAGCGTGCCTCATGGCACCTACAGAGATACTTGCCAATCAGCATTATGCAGGATTAAGTGAACTTGCCGAGCCTATGGGTATCAATGTGAAAATACTTACAGGCTCTACTAAAACTGCCGAACGAAAAGTAATACATGAAGCACTCGAAAATGGTTCGCTGCACATCATTATTGGTACACATGCCTTATTAGAAGACAAAGTACAGTTTAAAAACCTTGGGCTTGCTATTATTGACGAACAACACCGCTTTGGGGTAGAACAGCGCAGTAAACTATGGCGTAAAAATGAAATTCCGCCACACGTGCTGGTCATGACAGCAACACCCATTCCGCGTACGCTTGCTATGAGCTTATATGGCGATTTAGACGTGTCGGTTATCGATGAATTACCACCAGGGCGTAAACCTATAAAAACCGTACACAGGTTTGACAGCAACCGCCTAAAAGTATGGGCTTTCCTTAAAGAAGAAATTGCCAAAGGCAGGCAGGTATATATTGTATATCCGCTAATTGAGGAAAGCGACAAAATGGACTATAAAGACCTGATGGATGGTTACGAAAGTATTTCGCGCGACTTTCCGTTACCGCAATACAGTGTAAGCATTGTGCACGGGCGTATGAAACCCGCCGATAAAGACAGCGAGATGGAACGTTTTGCAGCAGGTAAAACTAATATTATGGTCGCTACTACCGTAATAGAGGTAGGTGTAAATGTACCTAACGCTAGCGTTATGGTTATAGAAAGTGCCGAACGCTTTGGATTGAGCCAACTACACCAATTGCGCGGACGCGTGGGGCGTGGTGCCGAACAGAGCTATTGTATATTGATGACGAGCCACAAACTGAGTAACGATAGTAAAACTCGTATGGAAACTATGGTGCGCACTAATGATGGTTTTGAAATTGCCGAAGTCGACCTTAAACTACGTGGTCCTGGCGACATTATGGGTAAACAACAAAGCGGTGTACTCAACCTTCAAATAGCTGACTTGGTTAAAGACCGCGATATACTCTCGCTAGCGCGCCATCATGCTATTAAATTACTAAAAGAAGATGCCCCGTTGTCTAAACCCGAACATGCTGCTCTAAAACACGCATTTATAGAAATGAGTAAAAAGAAAAGTATTTGGAATTATATATCCTAAAAAATAATATTTTTCATTAAATTGCTTCTTATTCAACTTCAATTTTACTAAAAATGAAACAATACACAAATGCCAAAAAACCAACGACTCTTCAGTCAGTGGCAAATGTCCCAATACAGCGTAAAAACAGGGAAAACAGCTTCCATTTAATAGACAACAGACCTCAAACTACAATCCAAAGAAAATTACAACAGTCAAATACGCTTCCAATTCAATTTGTAAAAGAAGGAGAAGCACCAAAAGTGAGTGATATTTTTGGTATGGCAAGGGGCTTTTTCGGTAAACAAGGCTCTCCGCAAATTGCAGCACTCCATCAGCAAATGCAAAGCAGCGGGCATTCACTCCTTTCAGAGCCTGCGGGTATCATGTCGGGCTGGCAAGCCGGTAGACACGAAACAAGTGAATTAGCAAAATTCCCTCCCTCTGATGATTATCGTGATAAAATAGCAAAGAGCTTACCTGCTTCGATATTCAGACCTTTTGCAGCCGCAGCCGCAGGAGGAATGTTAAAATCAGGACATGAACATCATAGAATGATGATGACCCCTGATTCTTATAATCCTTCACGCGACCCATTCAACCCAAACTTTTAAACAGTTATTGTAACGGTTAAAAAGTACTGCATAGCTTACTTTTCGGCATTAATTACTACTTTAGCACCTAAAGTAACACAAGTATTATTATGAATTTTGACATTAGCAACATATCCGATTTATTGACTGAAAAATTGACAAAATGGGTAGAGGGACTTATAGGTATACTCCCTAATTTGGTTTTAGCAGCAATAGTAATTGCTATCGGTTTTTTTATTGCAAAATGGGTGAAAAAATGGTCATTCCGATTTATAAATAGAGTATCCCATAATGTTACTTTAAATAATCTTTTCACATCTGTAATCTACTTTATATTTATAGGTATTGTGCTTTTTACAGCACTTAATATTCTAAATCTCGACCAAACAGTAACCTCTATGCTTGCAGGAGCAGGTATATTAGGTTTGGCATTAGCTTTTGCTTTTCAGGATATTGCTGCCAACTTTATGTCGGGTATTTTCATTTCTTTTAGAAAACCCATTAAAATAGGAGATATTGTAAATATAAAAGACTATATGGGTAAAGTTGTAGATGTAAACTTGCGCGATACTGTTATTAACACCTTTGGTGGGCAAACCGTTATAATACCCAATAAAGAAGTTTTCCAGAGCCCTATAGAAAATTACTCTTATATGGGTCAGAGAAGATTCGACCTAGAGGTTGGTGTATCCTATGGCGAAAACTTAGAACGCGTAAGGCAAATAACTCTTGATGCCGTTAAAGGCATAGAAGAAATATCTAAAGATAAAGAAACGACTTTCTTTTATGAAGGTTTTGGCGATAGCTCGATTAACTTTACCATACGTATGTGGATAGACACTGCCGACCAACTGGTTTATAAAAAAGTAGGTAGCGAAGCCATTATAGCCATTAAAAAAGCCTATGATGCTAACGATATCATGATACCATTCCCTATCCGTACACTAGATTTTGGTATTAAAGGCGGCGAAAAACTAAGTGAAATGCAGGTAAACGTTGCTAACGGTAAGGGTTTAGATAGTTAGATACTATTGCTTATTTATAGCTATATCCATATTTAAAAACTCATTATATTTAGTACGATTAACTTTTAATATACTCCATGATATCCTACAACCCTAAAGAATGGTTTTCATTTATTTTTCGTTTTCATAAAGCCGATACTGTACGTAAGCTTTTCCCTTTAATGATAGGTATAGCAGCATATTCGGCATTAGTAGGTTATCTCGAAATGGAGTATTGGCAACTATCAAAAAAAGATTATATAAGTAATGTAACTATTATGCACTCTATGTTAGGGTTTGTAATATCGTTATTACTGGTTTTTCGCACCAACACGGCTTACGATCGCTGGTGGGAAGGGCGCAAAATATGGGGAGCACTAGTAAACAATAGCCGTAACCTTGCACTAAAAATTGCCGTAATGCTCGACGATAAAGAGGATAAAGCCATAATGCGAAGGCTAATTCCTGCTTATGCTCATGTACTGAGCCTGCACTTAAAAAATGAGGATATTAGTCACGAATTATTTGATGACGCTACACTTGCCCCAGACCATTATAACCACAAGCCCAACCAAATTGCCAAAACTATTATGGCAAAGGTTAACGACTTGTATAAAGAAGAAAAAATTACAGGCGACCAGCTTATTATACTCAATGCCGAAGTACAATCGCTTACTGATATTTGTGGTGCTTGCGAACGGATTAAAAACACGCCTATACCCTATTCTTATAGTGCTTTTATAAAAAAGTTTATATTCTTTTATGTAATGACCTTACCTTTAGGCTATTCCTTTCAGTTAAGCTATTATGTTATTCCTGTAGTAGTATTTATTTTTTATGTACTTGCTAGTCTAGAACTTATTGCCGAAGAGATAGAAGACCCCTTTGGTACAGATGCCAATGACTTACCTTTAGACAAAATTGCCGATAACATCAGGAAAAATGTAGAGGAATTAATTTATTAATATCATACTCAAAAGCCCATATCACAAAAATATTGGCTCTATTTTTGATTATCAATAAATACCAAACAAAAACGTTATTCGTTATATATTGTAAGTCAGGTATTTTTTGTTATTTTGTTTCTATGATACAACGCTTTATGAGAAAGATATTTATTCTTTTATTTATCGTTTTTACAACCGTTACTGCTCAAGCACAGTTTGATAGTAATACGGGCAGTATATCTGTACCTAAAGGCAATACTACCAGTACCGATACGCCATCGTTAAGCACTACGAGCCCATTTACAGTTACACCACCAAAGCCTACGGTATCTAATCCGTATCAGGTAGGAGCAAATAGCGATAGTAACTTTAGTATGTACCAAAAAGACGAATTTGTGAGTCGCAGTAGCGAATATATGGATCGTGTACAAGTAAAAGTGCGTGAAAGCGAATCGAACGAGCCCTATAGAGGTAATATTGATTTTGGGGTTATAAAAACAAAATCTCCTTACATTGTATTAATGGCACGCGATTTTGGCGCTGAAGATGGAGACCGAGTAAAAGTAACTGTAAACAGTAAAATAATTGTTGCAAACGTTACACTTACTAATAGAGGAGCTGCAATAATGATTACACTATCCGAAGGTTTTAACAATATACAAATAGAGGCTTTAAACCAAGGCACAAGTGGACCTAATACCGCTGATTTTGGTGTAAAAGACAATGAAGAAAAAATGCTAGCCCGAAATGAATGGAATTTGGCAACAGGGTTTTATGCAAAATTTATAGTTGTTAAAGAATAATTATATATTTGTGCTGTTATGAGTACAAAAATTATAATTACCTTATTTATACTACTTACTACAAGTATACTTTTTGCACAAGAATACGAAGCTACAATTTATTTTCATGACGGCGTTTCGCTATCAGGATATGCCGAAATAAAAGAAGACAAAAATGTATATAGGGAACGTCTGAATAACAAAATACTTTTCAGGTTAACCAAAAATGATGAACCTGACGTATGGGACGGTATTATGATAGACCGAATTGTGTTTGAAGATTTTGGAATTGATGCAACTTATCAATATGTAGAAATTATTTCTCGAAATTCAGTCGAAAAGTATCTTTTTGAAATAATAACCGAGGGTGAAGTAACTTTATACTATGAATATACTAATAATTGGACATTCTATACTGATATGAATAATCAACCTATGGGAGGATATAATGATATAGATAGAACCCTATGGCTAAAAAGAAAAGGTGAAAAAGAATTGACTACGATTGGTAGAAACAAAGTAAAAATAGCAGAATATTTTGACCAATGTCCGGGTATTGTAAAAAAACTAAAAACGAATGAGTTTGGTTATAATAACTTAAAAGATATAGTAGAATACTACAATGATATTTGCGCAGGATATGATGATTACTAAAAAACAAAGCCCGCTTAAAATTAAGCGGGCTTTGTTTTTATATATTTATTCTACTAACCGTTATTCATAGATAATAGAAATTCTTCATTATTTTTCGTTTTTCTAAAACGATCATTAATAAAGTCCATAGCTTCTACAGGGTTCATATCAGCAAGATATTTACGCATTATCCACATACGCTGTATTGTTTTATCATCGAGTAATAAATCATCTCTACGTGTGCTTGATGATGTAAGGTCGATAGCAGGGAAAATACGTCGGTTAGCAATTTTTCTATCCAACTGTAATTCCATATTACCTGTACCTTTAAACTCTTCAAAGATAACTTCATCCATTTTAGACCCCGTATCTGTAAGTGCTGTTGCAATTATACTAAGCGAACCTCCGCCTTCTATATTACGCGCTGCACCAAAGAAACGTTTTGGTTTTTGTAATGCATTAGCATCTACACCACCACTCAATACTTTACCAGATGCAGGCTGTACTGTGTTATAAGCTCGTGCAAGGCGAGTAATAGAGTCTAGCAGTATCACTACATCGTGACCACACTCTACAAGTCGCTTAGCTTTTTCGAGCACTATATTTGCCACTTTTACATGACGATCGGCAGGTTCATCAAAAGTAGAGGCTATAACCTCTCCTCTCACACTTCGCTGCATATCGGTAACCTCTTCAGGGCGTTCATCTATCAATAATACAATAAGGTATACCTCAGGATGATTTGCTGCTATAGAGTTAGCAATATCTTTCAGTAACATTGTTTTACCCGTTTTGGGTTGTGCTACTATCATACCACGTTGTCCTTTTCCTATTGGAGAGAACAAATCGATAATACGAGTAGATATAGTACTTTGCCTATCGGCAAGGTTAAATTTTTCTTCTGGGAAAAGTGGTGTAAGGTGTTCAAAAGATACTCTATCGCGCACTACACGTGGGTCATGACCATTTATTTTGAGTACTCTTACTAGAGGAAAGTATTTTTCACCTTCTTTTGGTGGGCGTACAACTCCTTTAACGGTATCTCCCGTTTTTAATCCGAAAAGACGTATTTGTGAATTAGAAAGATAAATATCATCTGGCGAAGCCAAATAGTTATAATCTGATGAGCGGAGAAAACCATATCCATCAGGCATCATTTCTAGCACACCTTCACTCTCTATAATACCATCAAACTCATAATCAGGTTCGCGATAATTTTGTTTTCGCTGTTGCTGATTGTTTTGTGCAGGTGGATTATTCTGAGTATTATTATTTTGTGGTTTTTTATAACTTGGATGATTAGGGTTATTAGCATTAGCTCTTTCTATCTGTGCTAAACGCTCCTCTTCAGTAAGTCTTGCTTTTTTACTCTCAACAGATTCTGCTTTTTGCTGATTGTTATCTCTGGCAGGAATTACTTTTCGTTTGTTATCTTTTTTTACAGGCTCTTTATCTTTAGCTTGTATTACTTCTTTTTTTACAGGTACTGGTGCATCTTTTGCTACATCTTTAGTTTCTTCATCAGAAGTAGTTATTTCGGCTGACTTAGGTGCATCTTTAGTAACTCTTGGTCTGCGTGAAACTGGTTTATCCTGATTAGTTGATTTTACATCAACATTCTCTTTTTCATTTGTAGTAGGCTGTATAGCTGCTACTTTCTTTTCCGTTTGTTTTTCTGTAGTGGGTGCAAGCTTTGTAGTCTTTGCTGTTTTTACAGTTTTTTTAGATGCTGTATCATCTGTAGCTGTCTTACTATCAGTATTTTCATCACTAAAAAGTGGTTTTATAACTTCTGGTGCAGCAGCTTGTCGGTCTAAAATTTGGTAAATTAAATCATCTTTTTTTAAACCTCTATACTTGCTAATCTTAGCTTTTTTAGCAATTTCTTGAAGCTCAGGAAGCTTCATTTCTTTTAATTCAGAAATATCGAACATTTATATTTTTAGTTATGTTAGAGTGGTGACTTCAAAATGTGGAGGGTATGTCTTTTTTTGGAGATATAATACTTCGCAGAATGAAGTAGTTATGAATAAGTCCTGCAATATTACAAAATTTATTTTTAGTTACAATAGTATTTCTTAAAAAGAAACCATATTTTTGTGCAGCAAATATGCAACAATGTTACAGAGAATACAAACAATATACTTATTAATAGCTTTTATAGCAACAGGAGTGTTGCCATTCGTGTTCCCTTTATGGAGCAACGAAAATGGGATTGAATATTATTTTGTAAACAATCTTGCTTTTATAGCCCTATTTGGCGGAAGCACAACATTATCATTATTAAGTATTATATCATTTAAAAAGAGAAAAAATCAGTTTGTAATGGGCAGGCTGAATATAATATTGAATTTAATTTTATTAGGATTATTTATATACAGGTTGCTAAATTTATCCGGAGAAACAGATCCTGAGAAGGTGGTTTCAGAGAAGGGTATTGGGATGATTCTTCCTATTGTTTCTATCGTTTTTATAAGCCTTGCCAATAAGGCTATCAAGAAAGATGAAGATCTCGTAAAATCAGTTGACCGACTACGATAAACCTTTTAACTTAGTTTATTAGTGCGAAAAAAAACCGAGCTTAGGCTCGGTTTTTTTATTTAAAATTATTAAATGTCAATATCAAAAATATTTCTTTAAATTTGATAGTAATCAAAAACATCCAACATTATGAGCATTACCTATCATTACGCAACTGTATCTATAGCTATAAATGAACTTAGAGAAAAAGGGTTTGATAAAGATTTTAATCTTAAAGACAACCTACTGATATGTAATCTTGGAAATCAATATGATCATGATGAGTTTGAGATTTCTGATATTTATTTCTATGAAGGAGAATCAGACCCAGCAGACGAAGCTACTGTATATGGCATTGAATCGACATCAGGAATAAAAGGTGTTTTAGTCACTGGTGACGAAAGTTTTTCTGACCCGATGTCAAATAAAATTATCGAAAAACTATTAGTACACAGAAAAAACAACCAATAATTAGTATCTATTTTTTACACTTACATACTATAACACAAGGGTGTTTTAGATAGAAAAAAACTTAATATAAAAAAGAACAGGATGCCAATAGGCATCCTGTTCTTTTTTATAACTTATTTATATAGCCATCTATTCTCTACGCAACTTACTCGTAGTAAAACTAGATTTAATATACTGTACATCTATCTTTTCTGTTTTAGGAATAACCGCTAAACAATAAGGCGCTGTTAAAGCCATAGTAATTACTTCTCCTGCTTTCGGTTTAGTAGTCTTAACCAAAATTGTTGCGGTATCTCCTGTACCTGCTACAGGTACTACTTTTTCGATAGTTATACTGTAACCTCCACTTCTTTTTTGTCCCATAAATACAGCTACCACATTATTTTTATCAAAGTCTACTTTTTGAGCATCTTTTATACCTAATTCAGTTGTTAACGCTGTATAGTCTTTATTATTGGTAATAAACTCATGCGAATCTATTTCACGTCCGCCATAAGCACTTTCTTTCAGTATGGTAAAATTTTCGCCTCCATCTACTGTTGCCGCTTTTTTAGATTTACAACTTACCGCCATTATTACTAAAAGACTTAATGTTATTATTTTTTTCATACTAATTGTTTTAAAGCTTTTTTATAAAGATTTTCATATAATGGCATCACATTTTTTATATCAAATTCCTGTGCCACCTTTAATGCATTCGATTTAAATTCATACAATACTTTATCGTCAGATAGTATTGATATTGCTTTTTCTGCCATATACTCTACATCTCCTACATTACCAAGGTAACCCGAATACCCCTCACGGTTTACTTCAGGAAGCCCACCACTATTAGTAGATATTACAGGAACACCACACGCCATAGCTTCGAGCGCAGCAAGACCAAAACTCTCGGTTTCTGATGGCAATAAAAATAAATCTGTATAACAAAGTATTTTATCTATCTCGCTACTGTTCCCAAAAAATATTACTTTATCGGTTATACCTAGTTCTTCACATAGCTCTTCGGCAGCTGCCTTTTCAGGACCATCGCCCACCATCATTAATTTGGCAGGTATTGTTTTTTGAATGCCATAAAATATCTTAATAACATCTGGAATACGTTTTACCTTTCTAAAGTTACTAATGTGTGTTACTATCTTTTGTGTATCTGTAGCCATCATAGAACGGTGACACTCTGATGTTGTGTCCATCTTTTTCTTATCAAGCTCAATAAAGTTAGGAATTACCGTAATATCTCGCTTTATATCAAAAAGTCTATAGGTTTCTTCTTTTAAATCCTGAGATACCGATGTTACTACATCCGAATGATTTATACTAAAACTCACCGCTGGTTTATAGGTTGGGTGATTACCCACTAGTGTAATATCTGTACCGTGCAAGGTGGTAACCATTGGTATTTTGATGCCTTGCTCTTTCAGCATTTTTTTAGCCATATAACCCGCATAAGCATGCGGAATAGCATAATGCACGTGTAGCAATTCTATACCATGTAGTTTTACCATATCTACCAACTTACTCGATAAAGCAAGCTCATAGGGCTGATAATGAAACAAAGGATATTCTGGTACGTGTACTTCGTGATAATATATATTAGGGCTTAATAATGCCAAACGCACAGGCTGGCTGTAGGTTATAAAGTGTATTTCGTGTCCCCTGCGTGCCAACTCTAAACCTAATTCAGTAGCGACTACGCCACTACCGCCAAAGGTGGGGTAACATACTATTGCGATTTTCATAAATTGTAAAAATGAGATAACGAATTTAAATAAAAAAAACAGGCTATACCTGTTTTTTGCATGAAATTAACGTATGTATGTACTATCGTTTTAAATTCGATTCATAAGTAGCAATCCATTGCTCTGGAGTAATTTTAGCTACCAGTTCACCTATCAACTCAAACGGGATAGCATCGGGCTTTTTAAAACGGATACAACTTTTACCCATATCTAGCTTATACTTACTATGTTTAGGAAATTCGGTTACAAACCAGTCATATAACTCTTTACTCCCATAAACACCCATATGGTATACTGCTATAAAGTTTTTTTGCGATGCTACATTTAAAAACGGTAGTGGTATTTTTGGATCGCAATGATAACCCGCAGGGTATAATGAATGAGGCACTACATAGCCTAGCATACCATAAGCCATACATTCTTGAAATCCATCGGGTAGGTTCTCTAAAATAACATTACGCAGTTTTTCCATAGCTGGCTTTCTGTCTTCTGGTAGAGAATCCATGTATTCTTTTGGTGTAGTGGCTGTAGATTGCATTTACAATTATTTATTTAAAGTTGCTGTATTGCTTACATTACCTGATGGTAACTCGTCTTCTAATATAGACTCTTGAATTATTTTTTGTATATCTTCTCTTATATTGTTTCTTGAGAGCCTATTCTCCCCTGCTTCGGGGTACGTTCTGTTAGAAAGAAAAATATATACAATTCCCGATTCAGGATCTGCCCATGCCATAGTACCTGTAAAACCTGTATGTCCGAAACTACTGTAAGAAACACAATCGCACGTTGGTCCAGGTTTATCTCTCTGTGGCTTATCTAAACCAAGCCCACGCCTGTTACCGTCTTTACAAGCATAACAAGTATTAAAGGTATTAAATGTTTTTTCAGAAAAATAACGTTTTCCTCCATACGTACCTTTATTAAGATATAGCTGCATTATTTTGGCGACATCCATACTGTTAGAAAATATCCCCGCATGTCCACCAACACCATCTTCCATAGCGGCTCCCATATCGTGTACATATCCTTGTATCACCTGATAACGGAAATAATTATCTATCTCTGTAGGCGGAATAATACTCATATCAAACTTACGTAGCGGGTTGTATGTAGTATAAGATGCTCCAAGTGGTTTGTAAAAAGCTTCCTCACTCAATACATCTAATGATTTTCCTGTTTTATTCTCAAGATATTTTTTTAATAAAATAAAAGTAAAATCGCTGTATTTATATTCTTTTTTAGGCAATAATTTACTCTCGGCAATACGTGCAATTATAGTATCGGGATAATCTTTTCTTATATATAAGTTTTCGGCGACTTGATAAGGAAATGCAGTACTATATGTTTTTCTATAATATAAAGAATCAGGATGATTAGTACTATCCAACGTCGCTTTATAAAAAGGCATCCAAGGCTGAAAACGTGCTTGGTGCAATAACATATCATGTAAAGTAATATTCTTTTTATCTGTACGCGAAAATTCGCGGAGCATTTTGCCTAGCTTAGTATCTTGCTTTATCTCTCCTTTATCATAAAGCTGCATCAGGTTAGGTAATGTCGAGAGTATCTTGGTAAGCGAAGCTACATCATAAATATCGGTATTTTTTACTGGCATATCTTCCTCGTAGGTATGATAGCCAAACGATTTTTGATAAAACACTTTACCTTTACGCGCTACCAATACCTGAAGTCCAGGTGTCATTTTTTCATTAATCGCTCTTTGAGCAATCAAGTCAATATTAGTAAGCATAGCAGCACTCATCCCTACATTATGTGGTGTAGTAAAGCCCATTCTGCCCAGTTCTTCGGTAGCTATACCGTCGTTTACAGTAAAAGCATTATTTATAGAAACGGGAATTTTTCCTTTAGCTCCCAGAGCACCAAAAACAACTTCGGCTGCCACTGTTTGAGCAATAGTATTATTTTGATATGCCAATACAAGCCCTTCGATAGCACTAAAATCTTTAATAGGCATAAGCGCATAAGGTTTTGCAAATACTGTTAGTATTACTCTTTTTCGTTTAGCTATAGCATCAAGCCAAGTCAACTCTTTTTGAGTAAAATCATGATTTTTCCATGCGCCATCAGCTTTATGAAAACCTATAATTACAGTACTGTAAGACTTAAGCTCCTCCATTAGTAATTCTAGAGTCTCCTCATTTACTTCGGTAATGGCTGTATATTTTTGAAGCGTAGTTAAGTAATCTGAACCATCATCATCACCCATTTTCACATAGGCTATTTTTTCATCCTCTAAGTTAGCAATGGGTATAATTTCCTGTTTATTTTTAAGTACTGTAACTGCATTTTCATAGAGTTTGTAGTTTAGGTCTTCAAACTCATGTGCATTCAGGTCATTATACAGGTTATCTAGCTTAATAGGTTTATAGTTATTAAGCCCTGCTCTATGCTTATATGCTAATATTTTTTTTACAGAATAAGCCAGCCGTTCTTCTGATAATATACAGCTTTCATCATACGCCTCTCGTAAGCGTTCTACTGCTACAGGTACATTCTCTGTAAACAGCAACACATCGTTACCTGCCAAAAAAGCTTCAAGATCTATATCTCCAGGCTGCATAAAACTGCTAGCTGCTTTCATGTTTAATGCATCGGTAAAAATAAGTCCTTTAAAGCCTAACTCATTCTGTACAATATTAGTAACCACATTATAGGATAATGAGGTCGGGTAATTAGGTGTTGGTTCTATACTCGGCACATTCAGATGCGCCACCATAATACTCGCAAGCCCTTCGTTAAATAGTTTTCTATAAGGATAAAACTCAATGCTCTCCAGTCTATCTTTAGTAAAAGACAAATAAGGCAAGGCATAATGCGAATCGGTAGCCGTATCGCCATGACCAGGAAAGTGCTTACCTGTTGCATATACTCCCTGACTTTGCACACCGCGCATCATAGCCAAAGCACGCTCGGTAACGTTTATTTTGTCTTCTCCAAAAGAGCGATTACCAATAATAGGATTCAACGGGTTAGTATTTACATCTAATACAGGAGCAAAATTAAAATGAATTCCCATACGGTTAGATTGTATCCCCATTTGCTCCCCCATAGTTTCTATAAGGCTCATATCTTGCACTGCACCAAGTGTCATATTCCATGGGTAGCGATATGTAGAATCAAGACGCATACTAAGCCCCCATTCGGCATCAATACCTATAAATAAAGGTATTTTAGATTCTGCCTGATAACGGTTAGTTAGTTTTGCTTGACGTACAGGACCTCCCTGAAAAAAAATAAGTCCGCCTATTTTGTTTTCAGCTATAAGCTTATCAATAGTTTTTATATGTGCAGCGTCTTTATTAGAGTATGCCGCTACCATAAACAACTGCCCTACTTTTTCTTCAAAAGATAGTTCGTTATAAAGACTATCTACCCATTTTTTTTCTTCAGGAGTTTTATAATCATTAAAGACTTGGTCTGGCTGTGCAGCAATAAACTGAAAACATAGAAGAAAAAATAGTATGGATAATCGCATTGAATATATCTGTTTTATAAATAGTAAATCATCATTATTGCCGAGCCTTAATGATGATTTTTAAATTTTTATGGTAAATAGAATGCTCGCTTAAAAGAAACGGCTATGCCAACTTTCTCCCGCAGGAACTTCCCAAAAATCCTGCCATTCTCCTACTGTATTTACAAGATTATTAAATACAATAGTATCAGCATTAACGGCTTTATCTTTAGCCATCTTTTTAAAGTCGAGCAATGACTTATGAGCAATGTATTCACCAGACTTAAAAGTTACGTTCATTTTGTCTAACAAAGAGACATCATACTTGTTTTCAAGCTCTTGTATAAAGTGTACTGAAGCATCTATAGAGCAGCCTGTTGCTGGCTGTGTATCTTGATTTATAGCAAGAATAATAAAACGATTGTATTTAATAACAAAAGATGCTTCAAGTCCTGTACCATGAGCAGCCCAGTTTTCTACAAATTCTTTTAGGGCATTTTCAATATCTATTATTTCGGTATCCGAGAATTTACGATTAGATTGGTATATCCAAATACGAGATTCTTCGGGTAATGTATCAAAAGGAACGTACATAAATTATTTTTTATAAATCCTGAGCATTAGCAATCAATTCCGCAACATCTAGCACTTTAACATCCGCCTCTCTGTCTTTAGCTTTTACTCCATCGGTTAGCATAGTATTACAAAAAGGACATCCCGCTGCTATAATTTCAGGTTGTGTTTCTAGCGCTTCTTCTGTTCTTTCTACATTTACATCCTTATCTCCTGCTTCTGGCTCTTTAAACATTTGTGCACCACCAGCACCACAGCAAAGACCATTTCGGCGCGAACGCTTCATTTCTACTAATTCGGCATCAAGCTTTTGTATTAAATCACGCGGTGCTTCATAAACGTTATTAGCACGCCCAAGGTAGCAGGGATCATGAAAGGTTATTTTTTTACCTTTAAACTGACCGCCTTCTATACTAAGTCTACCATCGTCTAACAACGATTTTAAAAACTCAGTATGGTGTACTACTTCATATTTTCCGCCTAAACCTGGGTACTCATTTTTTATAGTATTAAAACAGTGTGGGCAAGCCGTTACTATCTTTTTTACTTCATAACCATCAAGCACCTGAATATTCATCATTGCTTGCATTTGGAACAAGAACTCATTTCCGGCTCGCTTAGCAGGGTCACCCGTACAACCTTCTTCTGTACCTAATACTGCAAAAGGTACATTAGCACGGTTTAATATTCGTACAAATGCTTTTGTTATTCTCTTGGCTCTATCATCAAAGCTACCAGAACAACCTACCCAGAATAATACTTCTGGTTGTTGTCCTTGTGCCATCATTTCGGCCATTGTAGGGACTTTTAATTCTTCCTGAGTCATATCGTATAAATCATTCGTGTTTACCATCATCAAAAACTTGAATGGTAACCTCTTTATCAATTAAATCTGTAAATTTACCTCTATATCGTGTTGCTTTTACCAAGTGGTTATCTACCCAGTGGTAATTGCCTCCACGAGGTTTACCCATTAGCATACCATGATATTTAAATCCATGTTTATTGAGCCACCCTTCGGTAATTTCTCTATGTGCTTCTGTACGCGATGTAAAGAAATATATTATATGTCCTTCTTCATACCACTTATTTAACGTTACCAATGCATCAGGGTATACCTCTGCTGTAGCCATACGCTCTGGCTCTTCGTTAGGTATATCATCACAAATAGTACCATCTATATCTATCAGGTAATTTTTTATACCTTCAGGTAATGCAGGACTTATATGCTCACCATTATGGGTAAGTGGTAACAAGTTTTTATCTTTTTGCTCCTCTTTCATTATTGTTCATCTTTCCAGTTTAACCTATCCATTTGGTTATACTGCCATGGTGCGCCATTATTCTCTATATTTGTCATCATCCCGTTAAGTTCTGTAGGTGCAGCACTCTGCTCCATTACAAGATACTTTCTCATGTCCATAATAATAGAAAGTGGGTCGATGTTAACAGGACATGCCTCTACACAACCATTACACGTGGTACAAGCCCATAGCTCTTCGGGTGTTATATAATCGTTTAATAACGACTTACCGTCATCTACAAATACACCTTTGTTTTTATCTATATTTTTACCCACTTCTTCAAGCCTGTCACGGGTATCCATCATAATTTTTCGTGGCGATAATTTTTTACCTGTAAGGTTAGCAGGACAAGATGATGTACATCTTCCGCACTCTGTACAAGTATAAGCATTCATAAGCTGTACCCAGTTTAAATCCTGTACATCGCTTGCTCCAAATTTCTCTGGTACTGCTCCTTCTTCCGCAGGAGGTGCTGCTGCAAATGGGTCGGCATTAGGATCCATCATTAACTTAACCTCGTTAGTTACTGACTCTAAGTTTTCAAACTGTCCTTTAGGTTTCAGGTTAGCAAAATAGGTGTTAGGGAAAGCCAATAATATATGTAGGTGTTTAGAGAAGTACAGGTAATTCATAAAAATTAAAATACCTATAATATGTAACCACCATGTTGTTCGTTCTATTAGTATTACTGTACCTTCTGTCATACCTTCAAAAAGAGGCGATATAAACCCTGATATAGGGAAAGCTCCCGCTTGTATATAATGGTGCGCTCCTACTATTTGCAAATGATGATCGGCAGCATTCATTGTTAAAAACAAACACATAAGTACTACTTCAAAATATAATATATAGTTAGCATCGTTATGCGGCCAACCTTTAAGATCGCCATGTGCAAAACGCCATAATTTTATTACATTTCTTCTTATCCAGAATATTGTTACGGCAACAAGTACCGAAAAAGCTAGAACTTCAAAGAATCCTATAAGAAAGCTGTAAAAGCCTCCCATAAAAGCAAAAACTCTATGTGTACCAAATATACCATCGATTATAATTTCTAATAATTCGATATTAATAATTACAAACCCCACATAAACAATAATGTGTAGGAAACCTGACACAGGTCTTCTTACCATTTTAGATTGCCCTAAAGCAATCATAGCCATATTTTTCCAGCGTGCACTAGGGTTATCATTACGATCTACACCTTTACCCAACTTAATGTTGCGTGCTAGTTTTTTTACATTTAATGCAAAATACCCAAAGCCTGCTGCGAGGACTAAAACAAATAAAATATTATCAATATAACTCATATAAATACAAAATAGTAGGTTGTACTACTTACAAATTTATTATTCCTTTTCGACATATGGCGTATTCTTTTTGCCAAAAACTGAAAAATGTATATATCTTTTAGGATTATTTTTAATATCTGCCAATAATTCTTTCAATTCTTTAGATGCATCTGTAAGATTATTATACATAGCCTCGTCTTTAAGTAATTTACCCATAGTACCCTTGCCAGACTCTAAATCACCTAATATATTATCTACATTAGTCATTGTGTTTTCTAACTTACGTACTGTTTCTGCTAAATTAACCGAATTTATAGAATCGGTTATTTGAGCAAGGTTAGCGGTAGTTTTATTCATATTATCAAATGTACCGTCTATTTTAGTTTTATTATCTGTCAACATTGTATTAACAGCACTAGTAGCCTTGCTAAACTCTTTCATAGTTTTGCTTAAATCGGCAATAGTAGTGCGTAAATTCTCTTGTGTTTGCTTATCGAAAATATTATTCAAATTATTTAATAAACTATCTGCCGATACTACTGTAGCTTCTACTTTATTTTGCAATGGTGTTAATTGTTGCCCAACAGTAGAAAGCATTCCTGGCTCTTCTGTACCTGTAAGATAACTACCATCTTCAGCCGCACTACTTTCAAAGTCAGATTTAATAGCTATTTGTTTACCTCCTACTAAATCTGGCTTATGTAAAACAGCATGGCTTTTTTTAGATATAAAAACCTCATCATTACTCACTTGTAGTTCAACCACTAGGTGTCCTTCTTTTGCTGGTTTAATAGAATTTACTTTACCTATTACCAAACCACTATAGGTTATTGGAGCAGACGGCGAAAGCCCCTCTACGTTTTCATATATTACATAAAAAGTTTTATAGGAATTAAACAAATCCCTACCTTTTAAAAAACTGTATCCCCATATAAATACTAATATGGAACCTATTACTAATATTGCTGTTTTAGCTTCTCTTGTTATTTTCAAAATCTGATTATTTATTTAACAAATGTAGGACAATAAAATTATTATTGTATCAATATTATTTTTTTAAAGCGTCTTGTATAGAAATCTTTTTCCCATTACGGAAAGCAACCACAAAGGCAGAATCGAACCCTTTATCTCTGGCTTGTTGCTTTAATTTATTAGCTTCATCATAGCTTTTAGTTTCTCCATAAAAATACTTTATCAGCTTAGCATTACTTTCATCTTTAGATATAGATGTAAGTCCTTTAAAGTTAGAAGGTGTCGTTTCTAAATTTCTTCCACTTGCCGATATTTGTACTTTAAAAATAACCCCATCAGCAACGCTTTCTTTTGTATCCTTAGTCTCTTCTTTAACAACCTCAACCTTAGCAGGAATTACAGGTGTAACTTCTGGTTCAGTTTTTTGCTCTTTTACTGGGGCAGGTTTTACTGTAGATTGAATTATAGGTATATAAAACTCTTTTTTATAATTTAATATAGCATCAGCAATAGATTTTGCTAACTTATCTTGTCCCGCTTCCGAGTTAAGATATTGTCCTTCGGGTTTATGTGATAAAAACCCTAGCTCTATTAGTATTCTAGGCATATATATGTTTCTAAGCACCAAAAAGCCTGCTTGTTTTACACCCCTACTCTTTCTTTTTAATCCGTAAGTAAAACCATCTTGTACTTTACTGGCTAGATCTATACTTTGATCTAAATACTCTTCTTGCTGTATTTGTAACCCAATCATAGATTCAGGTTTATCAGGATCATATCCTTTATATTTAACTTTATAATCTTCCTCTAGATACATTACAGCATTCTCCTTTTTGGCAACCTCAAGGTTAGAAGCATTACGGGTAAGCCCCATCACAAAAGTTTCTGTACCATAAGCAGAGTGATTTACAGCACCATTACAGTGAATAGATATAAATATACTGGCATTAGCATTGTTAGCTATATTAGCACGCTCATTAAGTTCTATAAAAACATCTGTTTTTCTAGTATATATAACTTCTATATCACGTTCTTTCTCTAGTATTTTACCTACTTTATTAGATACATTTAATGCAATGTTCTTTTCTATAAATCCATAATAATTAGCTCCATAATCTTTGCCACCATGCCCAGGATCTAGTACTACCCTAAACTTTTGGCTGCTCTGACCGAAAGATGCACTGCAAAATATAATAAAAATTAAGAAAGCAAGTTTTAAATTCGGGTTCAATGTCATTGCAATATATGTTATTATTTTGTCTAAGTGTTAAATTGTAATATGTGATTAAATTTGGCAAAAATATTGTAAGTTTGACACTCCAAAAAAATAAGCCATATTTTTACAAAAATAGTATTAAAACCGTTGCGTACAAACTTATTTCATATCGTTTTATCAGCAATTTTCCTAACAATGGGAAGTTCAATAGCATCGGCACAGGATACACCTATAAAATCAATAACCGTACCAGCCGAAAAAGACAAAGATACTCTTCCTGAAACTACTGATAGTCAAATAATTGATACAGTAAAAAAATCTATAAAGGAAGCAGTAATAAAACCAAATGATACCGTTAAAAAAAAATCGGGGCTTGATGGTATTATAAAGCGCCTCGCCCAAGACTATGAAGAGCTTGATCAAGAAACCAAAAAACTTACATTATACAACAAAGCAGAACTCTATTATAAAGATTTTGAGCTGAAAGGTGGCATAATTGTTATGAATTATGAAACAAATGAAGTTTTTGCTGGGCGTATAAAAGATTCTACAGGCAACTACACACAAATGCCTTATTTTAAACAAGGAAACAATGTGGTTGAAGCCGACTCTATACATTTTAATACCGAAAGTAAAAAAGCTCGTATATGGAACTCACGCTCTGACCAAGGCGAATTTAGAGTTAAAGGTGAAATAACAAAAAAAGAAAACGACTCTGTTTATTATATAAAAGGTGCTCGTTTTACTACCTCTAAAGATATAGACAACCCCGAATATTATTTTTATACTAAAAAAATAAAACTTGTACCTGGTAAAAAAGTAATTGTAGGCTTTACCAATATGGTTATTGCCGATGTGCCTACACCGCTTGCAATACCTTTTGCCTTTTTCCCTATGACGGATGAGGCCGAATCTGGTTTTATAGTACCTACTTTTGGAGACAATAACAGCCAAGGGTATTTTTTACAAAATGGTGGATATTATTTTGCCCTTAGCGACTATTATGATCTTGCTGTACTGGGTGACTATTATACTAATGGTAGCTATGGGCTACGGTTTCAATCATCTTATGCTAAGCGATATAAATTTAGAGGTAATTTAAATCTTAGATTTGAAAACAATGTGCAAAGTGAGAGAGGTTTCCCAGATTATGTTCGTTCTAAACAATACAACATACAATGGTCGCACAATCAAGACTCTAAAGCCAATCCTAATTCTAGATTTTCGGCGAGTGTAAACTTAGGCTCAAGCCAGTACTATAGACAGTCACAAAGTCTTAGTAATGTAGGTGCAAGACTAAATAACACATTACAATCATCTATATCCTATTCTAAAACATTCCAAACTGTACCGCAGGTAAATATATCGTTAAGTGCTACCCATAGCCAAAACACAAATACCGAAACGATAAACATGACATTACCTACACTACAAGCCAGTGTAGACAGAATATTCCCATTTGCATCTGATGATGCACCTAAAAAAGGGATTATAAAAAATGTTAACCTACAATACAACCTTCGCGGCGAAAATAGAATTGCTACTACCGACTCGCTTTTCTTTAAGCCTCAAATGTTTCGTGATGCAAAGTCAGGTTTACAACACACTATACCGCTAAGCACTAACTTTAAAATATTTAAACACTTTAGTGTTTCGGCAGGAACTAACTTTCAGGAAACATGGGTAATGAACACCATAGATCGTTATTATAACACTAATACTAACGAAGAAGAAACACGCGACATAAAAGGTTTTGAATCATACCGTACTTACAATTTCTCATCAAGTATAGGTACTACAATATATGGTACTTTTAACTTTGGAGAAGATAAAAAAATACAAGCCATTCGTCACGTAATACGTCCATCGGTATCTTATACCTACACACCAAGTTTTGAACAGTATTATGACACCTACCAAATTGACGAAACAGGAACGGCTTATGAAGATTACACAAAATTTGAAGGCGGATTGTTTGGTTCTCCTGGTAAAAACCTATCTAATAACATAGGCTTATCTGTAAACAACACATTTGAAGCTAAGGTAAGAAATGATGATGAACCAGACGAAGAGCCTAAAAAAATAACGTTGCTTAATAACCTAAATCTTAGCACCAGTTATAATATGGCTGCCGATTCGCTGGCATGGTCACCATTAAGAGTTACCGCAGGTACTAACCTCTTTAAGCAAAAAATGAACATTAACTTTGGTACTACCTTAGACCCCTACGCTATAGATAATGGAGGAGACAGAATAGATACTTATAATATAAACAATGGCGGAAGTCTTTTTAGAATGACGAGTGCCAATGTAACGGTTAACTATTCCTTTTCGAGTAAAGATGGTGAAGGTGATAAAGGTAAGAGCGACGACCAAACATCTAGAAATGGTGGACGTGAAGATGATCTTTTTGGCACAGCTACTGATATGAGCGACAGACGTAAAAGTATGTTTGAAGATGAGGATGAAGACACTAAGAAAAGTAATAAAACGGACGGTGGTTTTTTTAATGCCAAGATACCTTGGGATTTGCGTCTAGCCTACTCCTTAACTTACTCTAACAGTAATAGACAGCGAAAAATAACAGGGAACTCTATAATGATGTCGGGTAATGTAGATTTAACCCCACGATGGAAAATGGGCTTCTCGTCAGGTTACGATTTTGTACAAAAAGGGGTTACATTTACCCAATTGCGTTTTGAGAGAGATTTACTTAGCTGGCGAATGGATTTTAACTGGGTTCCTTTTGGCGACAATACCTATTGGGGCTTTTTCATAGGAATTAAATCATCTGTACTTAGCGATATTAAATATGATAAACGCCAAGTGCCAGACAGGGTATTAGGAAACTAACATAGTATAAAAGATATGAAAAAAATTATTTTTACTGATAAGGCTCCTGCTCCTATAGGTCCTTATAACCAAGCTGTACTTACAGGTAACACACTTTATACATCTGGACAAATTGCATTGCACCCTGAGACAGGTGAACTTATTACAAGCGACATTGAAACAGAAACTAAACAGGTTATGAAAAACATGAAAGCGGTACTAGAAGCTGCTGGAATGAATTTTGAAAATGTTATAAAGGCTACTATTTTTATTAGTAACATGGGCGACTTTGCAAAAATAAACAGTGTTTATGGCACTTATTTTAACGAAAAAACCGCTCCTGCAAGAGAAACGGTTCAAGTGGCTTGTTTGCCTAAAAATGTAAATATTGAAATATCTATGATTGCTGTACTGTAATAGCTTGTAGCAATAATTCTGCTGTAGCAGAATTAGTTGCTAAGGGTACATTATGCACATCACACACACGCATTAACATATTAATATCTGCTTCATGCGGGTGGTTCGCCAAAGGGTCCTTAAAAAAGAACACCATATTTGTTTTACCTTCCGCTACGCGAGCGGCAATTTGTGCATCGCCTCCCATAGGACCCGAAAGCATTTTAGTAACTGTAAAACCTGCTTTCTCGGCCTTACTACCTGTAGTACCTGTTGCAACAAGATTGATATCCTCTTTAGCGAGAATATCCTTATTCTTGTTTAAAAACTGTACCATTTCGGCTTTCATACCATCATGAGCTATAATAGCAATTTCCATATCAAGTATTAGTTTAATTCGTGGTACTCTATTAATCCATCTATAGGACGTCGCAATACATTACCTAATTTAAGATTGTTTTTACCTAATACTTCTGCTAGTTCAGCTTTTAAGTAAAATGCTATAGACCCTACAAAGTGTACTGGTACTTCGTGAGCATTATCATATTGTGTAATATAGTTATCTACAAATACCTGCATGGCATCTGTTATCAATCCTTTTATAAAAGTATTATCTTTATGTTGTATTAAGAACTTTGCAAAAGTAGCCAAATAAGCATTTGGGTTAGGTTCTTTATACAAGTTATGCTTTATAACATCTGGATCTAGCTTATACTCTTTTTCAAATTTTGTAGCTAGTTCCTGTGGCATTTTATTAAAGTAGTAAGCCCTGATTAAGTCTCTACCAAAACGGTTACCACTACAATCATCCATAGCAATATAGCCTAAAGATTGTACTTTTTGGTGTAGTTCTTCGCCATCAAAATAGCTACAATTAGAACCTGTACCTAATATACATATTATCGCTTTTTCATTGGTAGGATTAGTAGCATAAGCTGCTGCATAAGTATCTTCTTTTACAGAAACCTCAGCATTAGGAAAAAACTCCTGAAAAACCTCAGTCATAAATTTTTTCATTCTATCAGTACCACAACCTGCTCCGTAAAAAAATAAACTAGATACTTCGTTACGGTTATTGTATATATCAAAGCGCGCTTCAAGACGCTCTATAGCTTCTTCTTTGTTTATAACTTCGGGGCTAAGACCTAAGGTTTGAGTTGTAAAAAGCCTATCGCCGTTTTCATTCAGCGCAATCCAGTCGGCTTTAGTAGCACCACTGTCAACTAATAATTTCATAATAAATAGAGTTAGTTTTTAGTTAAGTTTTGTTCGGTATATTAAGTTTGATATTTGTGGGGGTTATCATTAAGTTAATATGGTGTTGTATAAAAAAATAAAATCCCGCCTTTTCTATATGAAAAAAGACGGGATTTACTAAAATTTATTACAATGATGCGATATGCACAGAAAGATCTATAAGTTTGCTTGAGTATCCATACTCATTATCATACCAAGATACTAGTTTAAAGAATGTAGAGTTTAGTCCAATACCTGCTTTAGCATCTACTATACTTGTTCTTGAATCTGACACGAAATCTTGCGATACTACATCATCTGTAGTAAAACCAAGAACACCTTTCATGTTGGTTTCTGACTCTCTTTTAAGTACACTCATTATTTCTTCATACGTAGTCTCTTTCTTTACTTTCACAGTAAGGTCTACTACAGATACATCTGCTGTAGGAACACGCATAGCCATACCTGTAAGCTTACCATTAAGTTCTGGTATAACTTTACCTACTGCTTTAGCAGCACCTGTACTTGCAGGTATAATGTTTAATAATGCTGCTCTACCACCACGAAAATCTTTTTTAGATGGTCCGTCTACTGTAAGCTGAGTAGCTGTTGTAGCGTGTATTGTAGTCATAAGCGCCTCTTCTATTCCAAAGTTATCATTAATAACCTTAGCAAGCGGTGCAAGACAGTTAGTAGTACATGAAGCGTTAGATACTATTGTATCGTTAGCAGTAGCTTTGTCATGGTTTACTCCCATTACAAACATTGGTGCATCTGCAGATGGTGCAGATATTACTACTTTTTTAGCACCACCATCTATGTGAAGTTGTGCTTTTTCTAGTGTAGTAAATATACCTGTACACTCTGCAACTACATCTACTCCTGCTTCATCCCATTTAAGTGATGCTGGGTCTCTCTCTGCTGTTACTCTAATATGGTTACCGTTTACATAAAGATTACCGTCTTTTACTTCAACCTCACCTGCAAAACGACCGTGTACTGAATCATATTTTAAAAGGTAAGCTAAGTGATCTACATCAAGTAGGTCATTAATTGCTACTACCTCTACGTTATCTCTGTTTATAGTTTCGCGGAAAACAATACGACCAATTCTTCCAAAGCCGTTTATTCCTAATTTTACTTTTGCCATTTTTGTGATTTTAGTTTTTATTGTTTGATTATATAGATACTATATCTGAAACTCTTATGAGTTCTTTTTCTATTTGCGATTTGCCTTTTACAGCTTGTTCTAGTGGGGTAAGCACTATTTCGTCTTTTAAAAGTCCCACCATG